>JAPDLS010000001.1:0-68443 GCA_025920425.1 Candidatus Haiyanarchaeum thermophilum
GAATCCTTATAACAACTATCATTCCATACTCCTCCTATCCAATATTGTTGTCCAACTCCAAAGCTACAATCCGGATCAAAATAATATACTAGATATCCTGAAGCATTCGTGAAGTTAACAATTCCCTCAGTATAGTTTGCACCATCATAAGTAACCCAAAGGCTTCCTGAGACTCCACTTTCCACAAAGATATCTTCTCCAAACCTTCTGCTTCTATCATAATCTTTAATTCTCATTAAGATGTGAACTGAGTTTTGTCCTTCCCTACCTATTTCAAGAGGAGAGTAATCTATGAAGAGAGTCTGGGTATCATCCTTTTCCACTGTAAAGTTCCTTATTAGGGAAGTGGCTGAATATCCAAATTCGTCCGTTGCATTGAACTTAAAGTACCACGTGCCTTGGTCAGCACATGTGAAATTTTTCCTAAAGGAAATTGGAGTGTACTGGCATCCGATACACTCTCCGCTTCCTATATAACTCCATGGCCCTTCAGAATTTCTACTCAGCCAAGCTGAGGTGTTTACCCTATTTTCATCGAGATCTGTTACACTTACTGATAGAGTATACTCTACCCCCCATCCATCGATGAGTGGACTTACTGTCTCACTGCTGAGGAGAGGGACTGAAGCAAGGAAGAAAGAGTTCGCTAGGAAGTAGGAAATGTTGTGATACCAGGGCTTGCTTGCATTCATAGTAAGATTGTACCAGCCATAGGCCATACCTGCAGTATCCGAAGCCGAGATAGTACAGTTATAATATCCATTTCCTGCATAAAGAGTAGAGGTACAACTCTTAGTAGAGCCACCTACAGCTAGAAACCTCACCACAGCATTTTCAACAACCCCACAATCATCCATTACCCTTCCGATCAAAGTTACATTTTCCTCACCTTTTCTGAATGGAGTAGATTGAGGAGCTATAATAGTAGCACTTAAGTTAGAGATTACATAGAATGTATAAGTCTGAGATGTACCCCCATAATTGCATGTGCTTTCTGAAACGTTAACAAACCAGTATTGTGGCCCGACTTGGTAAGTGCAGTCAGGATCTATGGGGAAAGATACCATGCCTGAAGTATTAGTGAATCTGAATCCAACCTGGTTAAAGGTACTTCCATCAGTGGTGAGGTAGAGATATACTATAGCTCCGACAATTGGTTGGAAAAGCTCACCATCCAATACCTGAACGGCAAAATTCTCACTTCCAGAGACCCTATTGATAGAAGAGTTATTTCCACTGAGATGGGCTATTACAACTGGGTTTTTCCCAACAAAGAAGTTTCCCACTTCGCTCTCAACTGAATATTTATTTCCTCCCAGCAAAGGATAGTTTGGATCATCTTCAGCTGTGAACTTGAAGTTCCAGTTTCCTACATCTCCGCATGAGAAGTCGTAGGAAAAATTGACTACCTTTCCTTCAGCAGTTCCACTTACTATCTTTGAATCTACTGGAGCACTCCAAGATTCTCCTTCTTTCTTTATCCAGAGGTACACTGTTACGGTATCGTTGTCTTCATCTACTACTGTTACATTGAAGTACCTTCTTGCACTATATCCAGCAGCTTCTGGGGAGACTGAGATATTTGAGAGAATAGGTGCTGTTTCGATGAAGAATGAATCGGGTTGAATGGCTGATGCATTGAGATAATTCGACCTACTAGCATTAACTTCGACGTCATACCATCCAGCGAAGAGAGAGCTTGTATTCCATGTGCAATTATATGTTCCATCCCCCTCATCATACAGAGGATAGCAGGGGAAGTAAGTGTTAGATAACTTGTGAAGCATCTGGACCGAGAGTGTACTCTCGTTCAACACCTCTTCTGTACAATCGCTTGTAAGATTGAATTTAATTGTGAGATTATCCCCTCTTAGCAGCACTCTTGAGGAAGATGTGAGGAAGTAGATGGTAATATTTCCTAGGAGGTTTAGAGTGTGGGGAGAGGTGAGGTTTACATTTAAGTAGCAGTTATCAGCAACTCCAGCAACCCATTCCAATGTGCCAACTGAGTATTGGCACCCCGGAATCCAACTGAAGCTCGAGAAACCTGAGGCATTGGTGAGATTGTAGAAACCATTTAGCTCTCCAGTCCTATTTCTGATCCAGAAAGTAGTCATAACACCCATAGGATAGCTCCAGTTCTCTTCATCGAATACCCTTACAACGAGGTTTGCCTGTTCAAAATTCCTAATCACAGGGGTAAGATCTGGAGGTGAAACGAACTCAATAGTTACATTACTTCTCTGGAGACTTGGGGATCTAATTGGAGTTGTATTGAAGCTCTGAACACCATCATCTATCTCCCACATGAAGTAATTACTTTCTCCCATATCAGAGCAAGTGAATCCAGCATAGATTACTTCACATCTGCCAATGGTTGGATAGCCAGGAGTTCCAAGAATGTAAGAACTTCCAGCCTTCATCCATGTGTTTCCCCCATCCTTACTTATCCAGAGAGTGCAATTTATATCGTCTCCTTCTTCATCACGTACTTCTATAGTATAATTGAATACTCTACTCCATCCCACTATTTGATTGCTTAGATTTCTCCACTCTCCTTCAGTATGGTTGAAAATCCAAATAGTTTCATTTTCTGCTATTGGCGCTCTATTTTCTAGCCAGAACCAGTTGAGATAGAAGGTGGAGTTATCATCATAATAGCCTCTACTACTTCTGAGCCAAACAGTGTAGTTGCCTTCAGGCTTTCCTATTGAGCTCCAAGTACAATTGTACCATCCAGTACCTTCATTGTAGACTGGTGAACATTCATATTGTTGAGAAGAGGAGTTGTGAATTAAGGTAACTGAATAGGAAGAAGCATCTGGGATGAGACCTTCATCTATGCAATCTGTAGAAATGTTGAAGCGGACTATGATGTTCTGAGTTACATTGAAAGTGCTTCCTTGTGGAGGAGATTCTAAGTTATTCTTGAGCTGCCCTATCACTAAGAGGCTCCATATAGTTGACTCAACATCCTTATAGCAAGCATTTCCAGAGACACTTACTTTCCAGAATTGAGTTCCTACTCCATAATTGCAATCTGGGTCAAAGTAGTATGTGGAGAAACCTGAAGCATTCGTGAAGCTGTAGTGGCCTCCATCGAAGTTAGAACCATCGTAGGTGAAGAAGAAGTAAAGGCTTACTCCTTCTCCTACATAAGAAGCTCTATCAACATCATAGACCCTCACAGTAAATGGAGTAAATACAGTACCTTCCCTCCTAGCCTGAGCTCCTGCACCTGCGATCACCTCAATTGTAATATCATCCTTTTCTAGAGTGAGGCTGCCCACAGAGCTTTCGGTGGAGAAGCCATGTTCATCTGTTGCAATGAACTTGAAATATACTGAGCCAGACAGGTAATCATTACATTCAAAGGTGTGGTTGAAACTCACATCGCTCCAAGTAGTGCTTGAGATGATCGTAGATGTTACATATTTCCATGGTCCTCCAGGAGAATTAGCAACCAACAGGCTCAGGTTATTGGTATCGCCTTCCACATCTCTGAAGCTCACAGTGAAGGTGAAATTCCTTCCCCAACCTTCCCTACTTGGGTTAACTCTAGGATTTTGGAGTTCAGGTTTAGCCCCTAGGAAGAAAGCATCCTCTAGGAGGAAGTATGTACTCTCATAATATGGTTTTGATACATTCATACTAATATTGTACCATCCTAGGGAGAATCCGGTTGAGTCCCAGCTTGTTGTGTATGTACCATTTAACAGATCAATAGCCGGGTCTGGATAGGGCGTATATGAGGCTGCTCCCTGTATTACTCTAAACCTTACCGTGGCTCCAGTTATGTTACTACAATCATCACTTACATTCCCTAGAATCTCAATAACTTGATCTCTCCAGTAATAGGCATGCTGAGGTGAGAGTACATTTGCTACCAAGCTCGAGTTGATAAGCAATGTTAGGAGATCGGTAGAGTTAGCGCCATAGTAATAGGGAGATTCATCCACTCCACCTTTCCACGTTTGCCAACCTACTTGATAAGCACAGTCAGGATTAAAGGAGAGATTTAAGTAGCCATAAGATGTAGTAGCAGGGATCCTTGGCCCCTCAGTAACACCATCTACAGTGATCCAAAATCCTCCAGTTAACCCACTGAGCGGATTTCCATATACATCTCTTACCCTTAAAGAGAGAAGCGTGGCATTGTTTCCTACCCTACTCACACTACTCTGATTTCCACTCACATATTCTATTACTACAGGCATCTTCGTCACGGTGAGAGATTGAATAGGTGTTTGGGAGACTCCTCCAAAGCTATCAGTAGCATTGAAGAACCACTCCCATTCTCCTATTTCTGAGGGCCCATACACACGGCTGAAACTAAGAGTGGTATGAATACAATCGTCGCAACTTCCAGAATCTATTAAAGTCCAACTTGAGGTATCTTTCCTTCTATGCCAGAGATATACGGTTACGTGATCGTCATCGTCCGTTACATTAACTTTAAAGACAAATGAAGTACTCCAATAGCTTGAAGAAGGGGTTACAAGAGCTTCTGCGAGGATTGGGGGAACCTCATGGAAGAAGGCTTGAGAAAATACCTTGCTTTCGAAGTTGTAGAGGAGGCCCGAAGAATTCATTCTTATCCAATACCAGCCTGATGGGTTATTGGATATATTCCAAGTACAATTGAATACTCCGGGAGATTCACTTCCTACTGGCTCACAAATTGAGAGGAAGGAATCATGGGCTACCTCAAATGAAACGTCTACTTCGCTTATGTTTTCACCACATTCATCCTGTACGAGTCCTCTAATTGTGACATTTTCATTTGACCAGAAAACGTCTCCATTGGGAGCTAGAAGCGAATTTCTTGCCCATCCCTTTATGTTCAAAGTGAAGTTTGTTGAGGAATTAACATCTTTATAACATACATCTCCAGTTACTCCAGCCTTCCAAAGCTGGGTGTTCACAGAATAGCTACAGTTTGGGGAGAAGTAGATGGAAAGATAGCCTTCAGAATCGGTGAGATTGCTCAAGCCCTCATCAAAGTTTGCTCCATCAGTAGTGACCCAGATCCTACCTAGGACTCCTTCTCCCACATATCTATCAGCATCTAAATCATAGATTCTTACCCTCAATAGGACAGCCTCACTTCTATTTACCCATGAGTCATTTCCTGAAGAGAATTCCACATACCTAATCTCTGCGTCAGCTTGCGAGATAGAGAAAGCAATTCCTCCTCTATCCGTAGAGTTATACTCATCACTTGCATTGAATTTGAAATAATAAGTACCTATATCGTTGCACGTAAAGCCCCTGTACTCGAAGGCAAGCTCAGTGACCCTTCCGCAATCGTAGCATAATTGAGATGAAACATAACTCCAAGTTAAATTATCAGGACTCAACCAAAGACTTACATTAACTGTATTTGCATTTGGATCGCTCACATTTACCTTAAAGGTGAATTTCTCTCCCCATCCACCATCCTCCTCAAAAATCACCCTCTCTCCCTCTAAGATTGGGGGCTGCCATACTTGGTATATGAAGAAAGAATACCCTTTCTTTCCTTCCCCCCTATTGTAATATTCCACATTTTCCCCAATCATCGTTACATTATACCAACCTTCTGGAGCAGTGGTTGCATTGAAAGTACAATTATATGTGCCATTTCCGAGATCTTCTACAGGGGAACAGGTGAAAGTATCTCCAAATCCTAGACTCGTGAGGTTGAAAGATATTGTAGCTCCAGTGATATAAGTGGATTCACATTCATCGATCAAGTTTCCATAAATTGGGATGTAAAGCTCCAGTTCCCTGTAATAAATTACCCCATCCGGGAATGTGACGACAGGTTTGAGATCTCCTATGATCGTTACATTGTATATTGGGGAGGAAGTATCTTTGTAGCAAGCATCAGCAGAAATATAGGTGTACCAGTTTCTTTCTCCCACTTCATAATTACAAGTGGGATCAAAGGAGAAGTTCACATATCCTGAGCTGTTTGGGATATTACTCCCATAGATGAGGAAGGTGCTTCCATTATGGACGCTTAACCACACTTCAGGCTTTACAGCTGCTCCTAGCAACGTATAGGCTGGAGCATTTCTATCTGCATCATGGAGATAGAGGAGGAAGGAAATCGAATTCGAACCACTTCTATTTACTGAACCCCCATTGCCTAGAATGTGGAAGAAGAGGACATCGTCCTTAGCAAGGAGATGGAAGAGAGAGGAAGTGTTTGAGTAGGTTTCTGGCACTCCTGGTTGAGAAGCATTAAATGCGAAATATCTGAAGCTACTAGCTTGATAATCTTCACAAGAATATTCTCTAATGAATGTAACCAAGGTATTGGTTGGATTCTCCACATAGGTGCAAGAAGTTACATTCCAATCCGAGGTAGGAGTCCTTTCTAGGAGGCATACATATACTGGAGCATAATGATTTACTACTACGCTAAAGTTATGTGGCTCTCCCCAACTCCCATCTCCAGGATAGCTTACACTCGGATTGGAGAGTTCTACTGGAGTGATGAGGAAGAAAGCATTCTCCATCGTGGTAAAGTTTGAATTGTAGAATTCCTTCATCACTTCCAGAGAAACATTGTACCATCCCCCTCTCTTTCCGGTAGAGTCCCAATTACAAATATATAGGTTTCCCGAAGAATTGGTGGTAAATCCTGACTCGGGACAATAATAAATGTCATCTTCATGTTGGAGTTTGAATCTAACACTAGCATTAGCTATTGGGTTGGAGCATTCGTCATATACGAAGCCTGAAAGTAAAATAGATGTGCCGGCAGTATAATTAGCATCTCCACTAGGACTGGCTATTAAGCCCTGAAGATCTCCACGAATGGTAACTTCCAATTCTGGAGTAGTATTAGTAGCATAGCATGGATCACTTGAATTTACCTTCCATCTCCTCACTCCAACCTCATAGTTGCAATTGGGGTTGAAGTTTAAGGAGTAGGAAGTATCCTCTATGCTTTCGAACTCCTCTACCCATGTATCCCCACTTCTTTGAATCCAGAATCCTACATTAGAAGTAGGGATAGCGGTGATATATTCTCCAGTTACCAGATCAAATATCTGGACAGACAATTTTACAGTAGAATTAGGTTGACTATCACTTCTGTTAACTACTGAGCCATTACCTGAAAGGTGGAGGATAGAAATTGGAGATTTAGTTACGTTGAATGAGATTAGAGAAGTTTGATTGGAGAATCCAGTTACTGAAGTAGCATTGAATTTAGCTGACCAAGATCCGATATCAGAACAGGTGAAATTCTTCCAAGTAAGGAAGAGGTAATTACTGCAGAAACTACACTCAGTACTATTTTCCAGTATCCAATCCCCACTTCCGTACCTGAGCCAGAGATAAGCAGTAATTGTCTCATTATCCTCCCCACTCACATAAACTGAGAAGTTGAAAGGTCTGAGTTCCCAACTTCCTTCCACTGGCTGCACCGACGGTTGCTCCAGTCTTGGGATACTTGCTAGGAAAAAGGCATTTTCAAGCTTCACCGAACTTTCCCAATAATATGTTTTGTTTACCTTCATGGTAACATTATACCAACCAAGCGGAGCTGTCGTGGGTATAATGAAAGTAGTGTAATAACTTCCCCTCAATGCGTTATAGCTTGCAGGGACCTCTATCACATAATCTGAATGTTGAAGCTGGAATATGGGTGTGGCATCAGTAATAGTATTTCCGCAATCATCTCTTACAGTACCTTCTAGAGCAACTTCCATACCATGAGTGTAATTGGTAGAACCATTTGGTAAGATGATAGTGGGAAAGAGATCTCCATATAAGAGGAATGAAACTGAAGAGGTGGAAGCTCCTTTATAATAAGTAGCCTCTAACACACCTCCTCTCCAGTAATTCGGCCCAAGGTAGAAATGGCTCTGACACCATCTATCTGAGGTATTTCTCATTTCTATCTTCGCTAGACCATTTTCATCTATCGCAGGATCTGGATAGAACCTTTGGAAGGTTTCAGCACTTCCATACTTTGAGATCTCTACATAGTTCTGACCAAATACTAAGAGGCTGGCCCAGCTCTCATTATCCAAATCGTAGATCGAGAGGGTAAAGTTGAAGGGCTTGCTCCTATTTACTATTTCATTAGGAAGTGGAGCTAATAAAGTGACTTCTACATCGTCCCTCTCCACATTGTAGACATAGCCAAGGAGCTCAGAAGTTCCATCCTCATTACTAGCATTGAACTTAAACTCCCAACTTCCAATGTCAGTTGGTTGATAGTCATAACTAAAGTCCACCTCACTCCAGTCAGCACAAGAGCTACATATCTTGCTTCCGATCAACTGGTACTCCGCAGCTCCTACAGGCCTATGCCAAGCATATACTATTACATCTCTTCCGAATCTGTCCCTCACCAAGACACTGAAGTTAAACTTCTCTCCCCATCCAGCTGTGGAACCTGGAGGCGCTCTTACTCCATTTATCCAGAGCGTGGCATTCGTGAGGAGTGGAGAATAAGTATAGATCTTGGTTTTGATGAATAGGGGCTGTTGTTCTATGAATACCTTACCAGTTTGCCAAGTGTATGCAAGCTTTTCCAAGCTAATATTCCCATTAGATCCATATGTGGCATCTACGTAAACTTGCAGTAATAAACTCCTGTTAGCTTTTCTGTATCTCCAACACTCCTCTTCATAGATTGTATAGTTGCTCCAGCCCTCGTTGCTCTCGGCTCCTAAGCCATAATTCTGCCATGCTAAACTGCTGCGATTTTCATCATCGGTAAAGCTAAGGGAAGCCTGACCAATAGTTACATTTTGACCATACCAATCATATCTCAAGAAGAAATCAACCTCCTTGAGCCGTTCGTAGCGTGCGTTCTCCGGTTTGCTGAAGGCATATTCAACTAGTCTGGAGGAATTATTTCCAGAACAGTAAAGCTGCACGTCCTCAATAAATGTGGTATAATTCGTAGTATCCTTGATTCCTTGCACTGTTAGAATGTGGGCTCCAAGCACAGAGCAGTTCAGGGTGAAGTGAAGATAGGTGCTATTTTTGGCCTGTAAGTCAGAAAGTGACCAGATTATCTTTCTAGATGTTTGATTCCATACCCCATTTTCATATACCTGAACTACCTCACACCCTGGAGGTATGAACATGCTTATATTCCAGCCTGACGCCAAAGTATCTCCTATATTAGTTATGTGGAGGCCGTAGTTATACTCTTTATTGAGCTGAGCGCTCCTAGGCTCAGGCCAGGGATAATCTTCCTGCTGAATGACTTCCAGATCGAACTGTAGATGACTCTCGTTAGTGTAGTTAAAGGTGGAAATGGTATGATTTTCACTTTCCTCTAGGAGCTTATTATCAAAATTTACCTCATATTTAACTCCTCCAGCTTGAGCAAGGCCTGGAGGAGATTTGATCTGATATACTAGGATAGCATATTGATTAGGTGCAATTTTTCCAAGTTCCCAAGTTATGATGTTCTCCTCAAGATCTACTGAAGAAGAACCTGAGATATTTCCTAGGATCATTGGATTAGCTGGAGTCCACCCTATTGGCACAAACTCCTTTACTAGAGTACTCCCATTAGTAGTTCCGCATCCTTTATTGTGGATCACGAGCCTAGATTTGAAGACCAAATTACTGGCTACTACGCTTGGGGTCTCCCTAATCACCTCTAGGATTGGAAGGGAGCTCCCTTCCTCTATTGTGAATGAAGCATTTTTGGACTTCGTCACCCCTAGTGGATACATGTATTGCACAGTAGCATTTATGGCTACAGTCTCGCTTTGAGCATTACTAGAAGTGAGGTCAAATCTTACCAGATATTTCCCAGGAGTGGAAGCTTCTATCAGCTGATAAGAGGGAGTATAGCTCCACCCAGTTGGTACGATGAGAGAAATATTGTATTGTATGCTCTCATTGAATGGATGATAGACTATTACATAATATGGTTCAGTGGTGGAATTGCACATCCATCTGCTACCTGAGCTTTCAACCACTACATCTTGGAGGAGTAAAGTCTCAGTCCTCTCAGAAGATGATGGGCCACATTCCACATAAGTCTTGAGAACATAAAAGCCATATTCCCAGCCTATAGTACTTATCCCTGTGAAATTAAAGAAAGCAATAGAGTCCCCAGCCAAGCTTATGGGTTGGGATGAAGAATAGAAGATAGCCCCGCTAGTATTGGTGATATTTAGCCACAAAGTCCCTGAGCAGGGAGCTTCATAGGAGTTGGCTATCCTCACACTTACATTAAATTCCTCCTCACTGCCCTCTAATCCAGAGAGAATTGCCTCATTTACTTTAACTAAGATATCTTGAATTTTGATAGCTTCAGTATAGTAAGCTTGCAGTTCAGCCCAGCTCAAGTTAAATCCATTATCGCCTACATTAGCTATTCTTACCTTACATCTCCCATTTTCATCTGCATTTAGCTGATTTTGAAGCATTAGGATGGAGAGATTTTGTTCTCCTGTGAGATTGATCTTGAGGCTGTGGAGGATATCTAGCCAGTTAGTCCCATTGTAGCTCCATACTCGGAGTACAATTTCATAGGGTGAAGCTGTTACGTTACCTATAGTGAGAGTTAAGTTTGCTATTCTATAATCTCCAGCTTCACATTCCCAGTTCAATACCTTTTCCTCATTTTCATTTATTATGAAGGGCAACTGCTCGAGGGGAGGAGAAGGTTGCTTTAATTTATACACAGTAAAGTTATCGGAGGAGGCCACATCACTTCCAGCATTACTTGAATTGACAACTATCGTTACATTAATTTCTCCATATGTAGTAGGAGTAATATGCCACCATACCGGCTTGTATTCACCCACAGCTATTATTCCTAAGGATTTAGTTACCTCATCTACATACCAACCTTCTGGAAGGATGATGGTAGCATTTACATCCTGAGCATTTCCAACCCAACTGGTTAGAGTAGCATTTATGGTAAAGTTCCTATACTGAAATGTTTCCTTTGGAGCATAGATCTTATATATTTCTACCTGAGGCTGGCATCCAAGCAATTGAATAGTTATAGTATAATTCTCAGAGACTACTGGCTTATAATTTGGTTCAGTTGGAAGTATCTCAGCAGCCCATAGTTGGTCACCTTCGTACCATCCCTCACAATTGGTTATGTTGAAATAGAAGCTAGCATAACCCTCCTCATTGGTGTAGTTCTCACCTATTACTTTGAAGCCTTCTGGATAATTGGGATTGTAGAGCTTGAAAGTCACACGTGCTGAGGGATTAGTTACATTATAAGTGCCTCTATCCAAATCGTAAATTCTTACTATTAGCCATTGAGGCTGAACATCCTTAATTACCACTGTATTGTTTCCTGCTACATAACTCATGTTCACATCATCTTTTTCCACAACTACTGAGAGGACCTGAGAAGTTTCAGCCCTTCCATCCATCTTGAACTGATAATACCACACCCCCTGCTCACTGGCTGTGAAATTCCTAAGCCAATATTTGAGCTCCTGAATGCAGTTAAAGCATTCCGTTGGAGTTTGGTTTACACATGTGGGAGACTCACACTTAAATACTGGAGGCCATGCAGTATGCATATAGAGGCTGACATTCCAAGAGTTTTCAACATCTCCAGAAGTGGCTATTACTGAGAAATTCCAGTTTGGATATCCCCATCCTTCCACAGTAGGAAAGGCAGCAGGATTTTCAAGCTTCAAGCGGGGGTGTAAGTAAAATAGTCCAGGAACTCCAATTTTAGAAGTGCTATTCTCATAGTAATAAGGAGCAATGGCTCTCATAGTTGAATTATACCATCCCATTGGAGTGAAAATGCTGGTTGACCATTCACATGTATAGGCATTTGCTCCTACCCTCGAGACTGGAGTGCATTCAAAGCTAGTAGTTGTATGGTTGGCGAAGAAGGCAACTGTTGCTGTAAGAGGATCCCCGCAATCATCAGTAGTAGCTCCTAGGAAGAATATGTCATCTTCCTGAGTATAGTTGGTGAGTCCATCTGGTCTTTGAAAATCTAGAAGAATATCACCTGTGACGAGGAGAGTCAAGTAATATTGGCCTTCAGTAGATACATCGTAATAGCATTCACTTCCAGAGACTACAGCTTTCCATCTTTGATAGCCCACGCCATACTTTGGAACACAGCCTGCTTGAAAGGAGTAGTAGGCAAAACCGGAAGCATCTGTAAGGTTGGTGGTGCCAGTATCGTAGATATTTCCATCTATCGTTACGAAGAAGGTGACAGGTAAATTATGAATGAAGGTACCGTTAGCATCCCTTACTCTCACTCCTAGTAAAGTAGTAGTTCTACCTCTCCTAGTTTCAGTATCATTTCCAATTACTTCTTCGAAGAAGATGGTATCTTTAGTTATGGTAAAGGTAGCAGTAGTGGAATTTGTAGTACCTGCATTATTCGTGGCATTGAACTTCACGAAGACGATAGGACTTATGTCCTCACAGCTTGGGTCAAATTCGAAGGAAAAGTTCAGCCATTCTCCTATGCTTTGGCCTGGAGCAGGGTAAACTTGGCACTCTCCTACAGGCTTCCAAGGGCCACTACCAGTCTTGCTAAACCACGAACAGACATAAACATCACTCTCACTATTGCTCACCCTCACACTTATATTGAAAGTGAAATTGAATCCCCAACTTCCTGTTGAGGTACCAGTCTCGTGAGAAACTATGGTAACATTTTCCATCTCTATTACGGCTGGGGGGAGTGAGACAAGGACTTCGGTGCAGTTAATTACTTCTGTAGAATTCTCAGTAGCATTAGCTCTAATACAAATAGTATAGGTACCTGCTACGTTAGCTATTACCTCCCATTTAGCTTCAGCGCTTCCCTCGAGTGGAATATTTCCCAGATAATTTATGTCACTATTCATTCCGCTAGCATTCCTGAGCTGCAAGCTTCCTGGACCTGTGTAGTTGATTATTGCAATCACATCAGAGGCCGTGCCTGGTCCAAAATTACTTAAGATTGAACTTACATTGAAGGACTGGCCAACTAGAGGAGAAGGAGGAGAGATGAGAGGCGCACTCACCACTAAGCTTGCTCCACAAGCAACAAAGATGGTATAATTTCGATCATAAAAAATGAAGGTCCCATTCAAATGTCTAGCAAAGAAAGTAAACGTTCCATTAGTTTGGTATGGGACTGAAATAAGATAGGAAAAATTCTGGGAAGAGGCTTTTCCAGTAACATCAAAGTTTACTCCACTCCAAGAGACCAATTGATTATCGTAATAGCTTGGCTGGGGCTGGAAATTACTGAATTGAAGATCTCCAGGATGAGTTACAGAGACATTGAACTTATTCTCAGTTATGTTAAAATTACTCGCAGGTAAATTACCTTTATTGAAAACCTCTAACTTTGCTGTAAAGTTTCCACAACCAAATGTAGTTGGAAAACCTCTCTGTTCATCTGCTTGAGTTATATTGTAATATCTTATTGTCTTCAGCCAGGGCCCAAGCAATTCGATTGCAAGCTTATCTGTGTGATAATGATAGGTTTTAGTGTAGCTACCATACCCTAAAAAAGTGAGTGCTATTGGTTTACCTCCAGGAACGAAGTCTTTATAAGAAACATTTCCTGAGGAGAGAGTAAATGAGTAGGTTACACTCCCCTCAGCAGCTAGTGTTACTGTCCATCCTCCTGCATGCCATACAGATCTTCTTACTATGTAACCCTCATCTAGAGAGCCGAAAGGATAACCTGGAGCCAGTGTAATATTGAAGTTTGAAACGTTGAAGCCTGGAGGAAAATAAGCTTGCCAATCAGCATTTCTAGACACATTATTGTCATGATTTTTAATGGTTAATGCCACTCCAATAGAGGAGTCAGGCAAGATGTTCGTTACATTTAAATAAGGATGTGCTGTGCCAGCTTCTGCATCAGCTCTTGGTACTGTAGGAACATCTACACTTTCCTCGAGGGATATAACCTTACCACTTCCAGGATCTAGCCATGTGACTAAAGTGGTAACAGTCTCCACGCCTGCATCATTACTACCTCGGTAAATCACCTGTAATTTTTGACATTTTCCAGTGGGTAGGGCAACATCCCACCAGCTAGTTTGACTTCCATTAAGATTGGCAGGAGGAGTAGTCTGGTATACAGCAGAATGCAACGTCATCAGTACTGAGACATTTACAGTTACGTTAAAATCTCCATAATTACATACAGTTATAGCAACAGGAAATTCGCTCCCAGCTGGAGGAGCAGCATCCTCAACTCCAATCATTATTGGCATTGCCCTGTAGAGTACTATAGGTAAAGGTTGCGATTCAATTCCATAGAATGTAAATTTCTTCTCGTAAATTTTCGTGTCTCCATTTGAGTTATGAATTGACACCTTTGCTATATAGGTGCGGGCAGCATCTACTTGGTCCGGTACTATAATATGCCACTTAGTTATGTTTGTCTGCCATTCACCTGGGTTCTGGGAAGCACCAATAAAAACGTTCTGCGAGGGTCCCTCTATTATGAACCAATCATATTTATTGCCCAACTCATCAAATATCTCCAAAGTCAAATTTGCTGTGAGCGCTGTGGTTAAATTATAATTAGCCAGTGGTACTACTACAGTAAGTAATGATCCAGCAACTGCCTTGTCTTTTTCATGAGTAAATACTTTTATATCTCTAGCTAAGTCGATATTAGAACAATTAATAACCCTTACTACATGAATATGGGTTCCTTTATAACCTGCTGCTGGTGCCTGAGCTATGTACATTCTCAACTTAGCTATCCCTGAAGCTTCAGGACTCAAGCTCAATTTCCATTTATCCCAGTAGCATCTATCGTCTGTATTCAACGCACAAGTAGTGATACTAGCATTACCTCCAACTTCTCCTCCAATATTCCTTGCATTAACATCCCCTCCCCAAAGACCAAAGCCTTTGTAGTAGCCAGTATTGGGGATAGTAGTATAGCTACCATCCCCCTCTGGCATAACTTGTAAGTATAGGGTAAGGGTGTCGGGATCTTCATCAGCAGCAGTTTCTAGAGCAGTGTAATGAATTGTATAATTGTGGCCGGCGCAGAGGACCATGGGATCAATTGGGATATAACTGATAGAAGTGTCGTTATAGTAGAAATACCAAGTGTACATCATCCAGAAAGCGTCAGCTACTATAATGCTATAGTATCTCCCCTCCCAAAAGGTTAGATTACCAGAGTTTATTAGGATTTCACCCAAATGGTAAATTCTAGGAACGAACATCGGTGTCTGAAAAGTGTAGCTCAAATTTACAGCCTTACTGGTTAAATTCCAAGTTATGGTCAAATTTTCCTGAGTTCTCCGAATTATTCCCCCGCCAGCATCAAGAACTATGAAATCTGGTGGAAGAACTTCGGTAACAGTGAAAGTTTCATCCTCCACATAGGAGTTGATTTCCAATTTTGCAGTCACTTCCTCTCCTGCTTCAGGAAGGAGCGGAATATCTCTACTTATTTCAAATTCAACAAATTCTCTTGCCTCAAAGCTTGTATTATATTCAGCTATCATCTCATCAGTTATGGCAATAGCATTCACGAAGTATTTCCCTACTTCTTCCACTAAATAGTAGGCGAAGAATGTACCGTCTGATTTTCTCTTTACGCTCTCAGGTGTGGTCAGAATGGCTTTCTCTCCGGAAGGAGAAACTATGGTCAAAGTAATATTCGCATCTCCAACTACAGCACCTTTTGAATCTAACACACCTATCAGAATTTCTGCCACTTCCCCTGGCTTATAGATATTTTTCCTTGTGTTTACAGTGATTATGCCTACACTAAGATTTTCCTCCACCTCTCCTAAGACCTCTTCATTTGGACCAAGTGCTCTAATCTTAAGCTTATAAATTCCTGGCCTAATACTTCTTCCAAAATCGAATTCCAAATGATACTTTTCCCCATATCGCTGGGGGAGAATCTCCAGTAGCCTTTCCTCAGGGTCTTGTAAGAAGGCCTTCACTTTAATATTTGGGGAAGATTTAGTACTTAGCTGAAATTTCAACTTTTTGCCAGCCTGAATGACAGAAGAGAACTCAGATAATTCTATCTCAGCTGACTGAGAGGCTGGGAGTTCTGAGGAAGTTAAATTGACTGAATAATAGAAGGAGGTAGAATTGCTAAGGTTTCCACTACTTACTATCACCTCATATTCGCCACTTTCATTCCAATCAGCTTTCACTTTTGTAGTGAAGCCTCCTGGGGTTTCTTGAATAAATGAAAATACAGTAGAGTTTGTAGGAGAAAGAATGATTATGGATGCATTGCCCATGCTTGAGAAACCAATGATAGTTAATTCCTCTCCAAATGTAAGATGCAATTTATCTACTTCTACTCCAACCTGATTTGAGTGGTTGGATAATTGTAGGAGAGAGCTGTGGAACCCTGTGAGATTGGAGGAGTTTGAAAGTAGGATAGATGTGGGAATGATTGAGGAGAGTAGGAAGAGGATTAGGAGTACTTTTACTTGCGATTTTAAATTGGATCTACTAGAACTTTCTCTTACGAATTCCGGCTTGCCTGAGAAGTTAGATTTAAGTCCCAGCTTTTCCATGTTGCAGCTTCCACTCCTTCCTCAATAGAGGGATTATTTATAATAACTTATAAAACTTTCATCCCGAATGAGATTAGGAGAATTCAACTTGAAGCGACGAAGAGGCTTTTAATTTTCTGAAAAATCCCAACTTTTTCTTCCATTCCCACGAGTTTTTTTGCCAATTTCTCAAATTCCCTAGAAGATCGAGCCTTAGGATTTAGGATGGAAACAGGTATTTTGAAAACATTGCTTTCGATTAACTCCTTATCATAGGGGATAGTAGCCAATATAGGTAAATTGACGCTTACCCCTATTTCCTCTGGTCTAACTTTATATCTCTTCTCATACATATTTACTACCACTCCCAAAATAGGGATATTGTAGGAACCTACTACTGCTTTCACTCTCAAAACGTCAAGTACACTGCTCAAAGTAGGAATGGCTACGAGCATGACCTCTTGGGAGCAGAGAATGGCTGAAATTGCCTCCCTTCCGAGTCCAGGAGCACCATCTAATAGGACGAAATCATTCTTACCCACGAGGCTGCTTAACTTTAATCTCAAATCGAGAAGGTCTACTCCATAAAGATCTCTTGGGGAAAGGGAGCCTGGGATAATCTTCACACCACTCTTATGTTCATAGATAGCATCTTCGATTTCATAATCTCCCCTCAATACCTGATTCAAAGTTACTGGATAATCGTAAAATCCAAATAGGAGCCCAAGATGAGAAGTGGTAAGATTGCAGTCGATTGCGATTACTTCTTTTCCCAGTCTAGCTAGTTGGATTGCCAGATTTGCTGTTAGAGTACTCTTACCTACACCTCCTTTACCTGAGAGTATACCAATTACCCTACCCACTTCCCTCACCCAGTTCCTTCTTGATTTCCTCTATCTTCTGCATGCATTTATTACGTACCTCTTCATATGCCTCCTTTGAGATATTTCCCACAGCATATTCCTTCTCCACTATCCTCACAAGTTGTCTGAGCCTTTCCAGCTTTCTCCTGAGGATCCCTTCCTTCTCCCCCTCCAGCTTTCCCTTCAGAGCTTCTATCTCTTCCCTACTCACACTTTTTGGGATTAACTTGGCTCCAGGCCTAGTCTTTTCCATTGCCTCTAACAGTTCGCTCCCATAATAGCTGAGCACCCGTAACAATCTCCTCTCTGACCACTTATGGTAAAGAAAGATGAGGACCGATGGTATAATTATCGCAGAGAGAAGGAGGAAGAAATTCATGTAGGATTCTTTTATTACACCTGGTAAAAACTGTAGATTGGGATAAAGAATCTCTGCCTCATCTAGGAAGTCCTTGGCTGCTGATAGGGAAACTAGAGCTTCATTATACTTCTCGACATTTAAATATTCCTTTGCAAAATTAATTTGGGTCTCTGCCCTCTGAATGAGAGCAGAAAATTGTGTAGTATTTTTTCCCTCAAATATGGCCTGTTGCAGTTTGAGCTTTAATTCATTTAGCCTAGCTTCAAGCTTCTTCAGATCACTTTCTATAAGTTCCCTCCTCGAGGCAAATACTTGGAGGAGGCTTTCCTTTCTGTCACTTACCCCTTCAGCTGTGACAGCATGGATACTTAGGTTATATTGCCTAGTCTCAGCGTTAGGAGGAATCGTAATCCTCATAGAGAACACTAACTCCTCCCCGGGTTTGAGTACATCATATTTTACTGGAGAGATAATCAACCACTCACTGCTTATCCCATAGACGAGAAGACTAACATTATGGAGTACTTCCTCCCCCAGATTTTTAACACTAACAGTTAAGAGATTGGACCAGCTCCGTTCCCCATTGATTTCTTTTGGCCATGAGGTTATGGTGATATTAGCTCCTTTGAATTCGAGTGGGCTTTTCATCACGTAAAATGATTGAGAAGTGGTGATGGGAGAGCTATAATTAGTGAATTTCACTCTCACTTTGAGAAAATATTTGCCTGGAGGTTGGGAGGAAAAGATATAGATATTCTTTGGTATCCTTAATGTGCTCGGAGCCTCAGCTAGATAAGTGGAAAAACTATCAGCTCCCCAAATCTCTGCCGTTTCCGACTCAACCCAGAAGTCCACATAGGCGATAGCCCCAATTCCAACAGTTTTATTTAGTACTATCTCGAAATGTAAGAACTCGGCTTGATAAACTGTCAAATTGTGAAGATTAATTTCTACGGTACCAGTAACATATTGGGCTTCAGCTATAGAAATGATAAAAAGGAATCCAATACCCAAAAATAAGATTCTCCCCCACCTCATAATGTTTGAGGTGCTGGACAAATTCTTATATTTTTTCGAGAAGGGAGTAATCACCAGTTAGAAATAAACCATCGTCCACAAACAGGGAAGCTTTACTGAGAAAATCAAAAAATATAAAAATAAATATTTACCACTTCTCAATTAATGACTAAAACCTTGGAGATCCCACTTGATCTCTTGGTAGGGATCATCTCTTTTTTCTGCATAACCATGATTTCCTACGGAATGATTTCAAGATCTCCGATCGTTACAGGTTTTCAGGCAGTTTCCCAACAACAGGCCCAAGCCATTCTTACAGTGAACACATATATTTACACTAGCCTAAATAGAACTCCAATCAACTTTACATTTGAGGGCATAGTTCCAGGTTATTGGTATAATGCTAGCAATGGAACAGATGGAAATGGATGGCCTACTACTTTACTCATGTGGTGGGAGACAAATGTTAACACAAACATCTCGTTCTGGGGAGATCCCTCATTCTGCAAGGAGGGTACTGCATGTTCAGAGGTGCTTTCAGAGAGGTTTGATATAGGAAATCTAACTTTCAATACCACTGACCTAAACTTTACCCTTCCTGGAGATCTATGGCATCACTATGTATGGGGAAAGTTTAATACTGATGTTCCATCAACTCCTACTAAAACCCTAGCTAACAAAGATATCGTGTATAATACCACATGCCCCTGTGGGGAGCACAATTATACCATTCCTATGTGGTTCAGCCTTTTCGTCCCTCCTGGTACAAGGGCTGGGAACTGGAATACTACAGTGTACTGGAGGGTAGATGAAATATGAGGGGTAAACTTGTTCTCTTGCTATTTATAATTGGAATTTCATTAATTAGAAGCATAGCATTTGCCCAGTCTTGTGGTCTTGGTACAATGCAACCAGTGAAGGGATTTGCAGCCCTCCCAGGGAGTACTGTGGAAGCCAAGCTTTATTTCTATAACCTTTACGATACCCTAACCACTCACGTACTCCTAACTCTAACTGATGCTCCTCCAGGATGGGGAGTTGAGATAGAGCCACCTGCCAGAGATGTGATATATGAGACACCTCTAGGAAGCATTACCGTACTAGAAAATATAGACGTTCCTCTCACTCCTAAAACTCCAAACTGTGAAGGCACCCTTGCAGGATATGAGCTAATTAGAGATACGGTAACTCCTGGGGCCTGTATTCCTGCTAAGGTAGTGTTAGTTAGGATAAAGGTACCACAGAATGTGGAAATAGGTAAAACCTATGAAATCAAGCTCACTGCTACGGGAAGATGTCTTTCTCCCCAAGTAGGAAACGTATTTACAAGCCAAGTGAGGGAATTTACCTTCCAAGTAAAGCCTGTATTAAGTGGGGAATTCTATGAAATAAGGAGGGAAGGAGGTTTTAGCATTTGGGATTTCATCGTTCAAAATGCCCTCCTATTTTCCCTATTGTTAGGAGTACTTTGCGCTATAGTGATCATACTCATTCTAAGGATGATGGGGAAGCTAGTTATAGAAATTAAGCTCAAGTGAAACAAACTTAATATAAACTAAGCCTATTAATGCTTAATGCAACCACCAAAACCTCAGCCCCCAGGGCGTGAGCTTTCCATACTTCTTCTCTTGATATTTGCCATTTTCATTCCTACTAGCGCCTACGGAACTTCTCCTTCCCAACTTGCTCCAGTAATTGCTAATGTAAGCCCAAGTTATTCAGAGTTTTCATTTTCTCCTAGCAAGTTGATAATTTTCATGCCTCCTAATGAAGTAGATGGGTTTATCATTACTGCTAGGGCTGAGAGAGGCAATCTACCCATCCATCTCATTTTAACTCTAGAGGAGAGCTTCCTAAACTTCTCATATGTATATCCACATTACTTCCTCCTAGATGTACTAGAGGAGAGAAACTTCACATTCCACTTGGATACTTGGGGAGTAGAAGTTGGAAACTACAGTGGCTACATTTTAGGAAAAGTAGAGGAGACGAATTATACTTCTCTCCTTCCAATCAATCTTACAGTTTCCACTGATGTAGGGAGATTTTTAATTCAAGTAACAGATGAAGCCTACAAACCCTTGCCTAATGCTTCTATCAGTATTTATCGGGGACTTGAACTCATAGAAACAGGAATTACTGACGAGCATGGCTTTTACAGGACACACTTTTATCCCCTAGAGACCTACTATGCCATAGTTGTAGGAAAGGAAGGATACTCTTCTAAGGCCACTGGAAAAAGGCTAGTGAACTATACCACTTTTGTCCAAATAGTGCTAGGGGGAACCCCTTTTCTCGCATTTTCCCCAAATTATGTATTCTTGGTAATGGATCTCAATCAAACTAAGACGATAACTCTCAGACTAGAGAACTGGGGGAATGGGAAGGAGAGATGGATAGATATCCTACCGAATCAGAAATGGATTAAGGTACAACCTACTTATCTTGAATTTCTAGAGCCTGGGGGTTTTAGAGAAATTACAGTTACTGTTGGGCCATTTTTCAAAGAGGGAATCTACTTGGGAGAGATTAAGGCATATGGGTTTAGAAGTACTGCGAGTGCAATTATTCAAGTACAAGTTTCTCCACCCCCTCCACCCCCCACTGTGCCTCCAACAATTCCTCCCACCCTCCCGAACGTTACTGTACCTATCATAATAACTCCACCTCCACCCCCTCCACCCCCCATCGTTAAGTTTCCAGCAGTAGATGTGGAGTATCCTAGAACTCTGGAGCTTACGAGAGGAGTATCTAGACTAATCTTCGTTAAGGTGAAGAATGTAGGTGAGGTGGACTTACACAATCTCACCCTTGAAGCTTATGGAGAAGGCTTACTAGTGGAAATTTACCCCTCTGCCTATCTACTTTGTCCAATGGGAGACTCTAAAATTTTTATCATGAGGATTTTGCCTCAGGAGGAAGGGGTAGGCAATTTAACACTTAAGATAGTGTCTAGGGAAATTGAAACTTATAGGCAAATCAATTATGAGATCAAAATTTCACCAGTGGATCCTGAGGTTCTAAGGGGGGAGATAGAGGCTTTGAGACAAATTCTGAGGGTGCTAGAAAGGGAGCTAACTAGTCTGGGAGAGCAGGGTTTTAGTGTTACTGGAGCCTTCTCTTTTCTTTCAGCAGTTGATCAAAAGCTTGCCAATGCTGAGCTCTCACTCAAATTTGGGAGGCTATTTGAGGCTAAGGGATGGATTGATGAAGCCACAAGGGATATAAGTGATCTAATATCAGTGATAGATAGAGTAAGGGCAATACCCCCTCCTAGGATAGGGCTAGAAATCTGGTTCATTCTAATTTTGCTCGTAATTTTAATAATCCTACTTCTACTCCTACTACTCATATGGAGAAGGAGAAAAAGGGAAAGATGAGGAAGTATTTACTACCCTCCTTCCTACTCTTACTTTCCTTGATCTTCTCCCCAGCTCTAGCGGCCGAGTCAGTGATAAGTGTGAATAAGAGAGTAATTGAGTTCATATCCATTCCAAACTCCTCTACCTATTCGAAATTCTCAGTTATCGCCTATGGAGGAGATGATAAGGTGGAACTCTCCATTGCAGTTGTTGGAGATTTGAGCAGTTGGGTGAAATTTTCTCCCATAAATTTTACCCTCCTTCCTAACACAACCCAAGATATTTCAGTAGAGCTCAATGTACCAAATGTAAGTGCAGGAGAGTATAGAGGAAAACTTTTAATAACCTCAAAGGGAGGGCAGGTAAATGAAATAGGCCTAAGTGTAAAGGTTATTGAACATGGAGGAAGGTTTAAGGTGGAGTGCTTGTCAGAAAGAGGAGTAATTAAGGATTTTTCTGTCCTAATTTATGCTGGAGATCAGCTCGTGGAGAGCGGGCTCGCAAGCGGAGGAGTATACCTTTCCAATTATCTACCCTACGGGGAATATAAGATAAGGGTGGAGAGCGCCGGCTACTATGGAGCCGAGAAAAACCTACTCCTAAACAAAGTAGAGCAGATAGTGACCTTCAAGTTAGTTGAGATGGAAAAGATAAAGCTCACCATCATTCCTAGGAAAATTGTGGTGAAGTTCTGCAGTGGGGAAGTGGGCGTTACTTCACTTCAGTTGATCAATGGCGCTCCTTATTCAATTCCTGTGAAGATAAATACTTCCTCTCCAAATATAAAAGTAGAACTACCAAATTTTACCTTGGCTGCTTCTTCCACACAAGAGATACGAGTTAGATTTAACTTCTCAGAGGGAAATTACTCCGAATACATATATGTAGAACATGAGGGGGTAATAGATGAGATAAAGGCAGATATTTCTTCGATTCCTTCTGAGGAATGTAAGACCGAATTCACATTTTCTATTCACGGCAGAGATGCGGTCAAGGTGGTGGAGAACTATACATCTATATTAGTAATTTATGTCAGCCCTTATGAAGATATGAGGAGAGTAAGAGTGATTGGTCCCATGCTTGAAGTCTATCCCTCTATTTATCCATTGATCAAGAGTGGAGACTCTGGTCCATTCTTATTGAGGATAAAGGGGACTCAAAATCTTTCAGTTTCTCTAGATACTACAATCATTTCAGATAAGGGAGAAAGGGCATTCTCTGTAAAAATATACAGGGGAAATACACTGGATAAGGAGGAAATAGCTCAAGAGATAAAGGAGCTGAAGAGCTTAATAGAGGATCTCAAGAGTAAAGTAGCTGATCTGACCCTTACTTTAAAGGAAGAGGAGGGAGAACGGATAAAGGTGATTTCCCTAATGCTTTCAGAATTTTCTGTCAAATTAGATGTAGCACGCAGCACGCTAGATGCTAATCTTACTGTTTCCAAAGCATATGTAGAAAGTATTTCGCTGGAGCTTGGAAATATCCTAAATGAGCTTTCGAAGTTCGCAAGGGAGGAACATTACTGGATGAGTTATCTCAACTATCTGTGGCTTCTATTTCCTCTTTGTGGGATATTCTTCATAGTGTTTTTAGTGAGAAAGAAACTTATGTGAAAAATTTTTAAATAAGGGGAGCAATTTCATAAAGTGATGTAATATGAAGGGAGGAAAAGAGATCTATTTTTCCCTATTTGTCTTCCTACTCGCTTTGACTTTCGCCATATTCAGAGAACCATTCACAGCAGGGATTGTAAGGATTACGGGCCTAACCCAGTGGAGCAGTGTTGCAGAAGCAACAGTTACGGTACTAGAATACATTTCTGCCACGCTCTTTAACGTACCAATCCAATTTGGTGATCTAAATCCAGGCACCTCAGGACAGCTTGCTATTAATAATCCAATGCAGATCCAAATCGGAGGAGAGACAAATGTTCCATACAATATAACCTTGGAAGGAACATCAAATTTCGTGAGCGGAAGCTATACCTTTAGCATTTCTAACTTAGAGTTCAACACGACTACAACTCAATGGACTCAATATGAGTTAAATGTGGAGAAAGATGCCTACACCAATTTGCCCCCTCCAGGAGGAACTCCAGTGAACCAAAGTGTGTGGCATAGGATAAGTGTACCAGCAGGCCAAGTTGCAGGTACCTATGTTGGTAATTTAATGGTGAGGGTGAAGAAAGCATGATGAGAAAGAAGTACTTAACTTTAGGAATCCTAGCCATCCTTACGATTTTCATTAGAACCCAGCCGATATATGCCCAAAGCTGCGGGTTTGGAGCTACCCCTCTTTCCGCCAGAGCTTCAGCTATTCCAGGACAAAAGGTAGTGGTAACTTGGAATTTGTACAATATGTACAGTGACAGGAAGACGCATATCTTGATCAACTACACAAGTGATGTGGGGTGGAAGGTTACAATAGAACCTCAAGCTAGGAATGTGAGTTATGAGCTACCTGCTGGAATAGTGACGATCTTAGAAAATTTAGCATTAGATCCCCTTCCCCCAGTGCAATATAAGCCAGAGGTAATTCCGTATGGAGTTAACTATGTGAAACATCCTACTGCAGATCTTTACATTCCAGCTAAGACTGTTACCTTTACTATTGAGGTGCCAACTGATGCGAAAATAGGAGAGCGCCATACTTTCCACTTCAAGGCGAAGGGAGAATGCTTCTTGGGTACCGGAGCAGTAATTCCAGCATTGGAATTGGGATTAGATTTAACTATAGATGTAGTTTCTCCAGAATTCTATGAGAGGGAACTAATCTCAGGAGCACCTTGGTATCTTCAGTATGCTTGGGCTATAGTTACTGCAGCTCTATTAGTAATTGCAGTAGTTACTTTAATAATCCTGAGGAGGAGAAGGATCCCCACGTAATCACCTAATCTTTCTTTTAAATTTTGTTCAATCCTTCCTCTATAAACTTTGGGAGAAGATGGCAAATTTTCTATTGGTTACGGGCCCGGAGGGATTTGAACCCCCGAAAGACCAGCTCTCACTGCTCAGAACAGGTCAGTTCTCTCACTGATCGACCCGCTATCAGGTCTTCATAGCTTAGGAGGCTGGTGCCCTATCCTGGCTAGGCGACGGGCCCATATTTCACTCAGTTTTTTTGATAGTTCTAATTCGACCTATTTAAAATTTTCCTAAATAATTGCTCGGGCAATAAGTCTTAATATTCCTCACACTTGATCTGATAGAAGCTTCTTTCATGATCACATGATGGACATTTCTCTGGAGGTTCCTTTCCGAAGTGCATATAACCACATTCTCTGCACACCCACCAAGTTTCTTTATCTTTCTTGAAGACAGTCCCCTGTTCTATCTCTTTCAGAATCTTTTTGAACCTCTCCTCATGATGCTTCTCAGCTACAGCAATCGCCCTCAATCGTTGGGCAATTTCTTTAAGACCTTCTTGTTCAGCAATTTCGGCGAACTCTGGATACATCTTCGTATACTCATAGTTTTCCCCTGCAATTGCAGCTTTTAGATTCTCAGCAGTGTTTCCCAAGGCAAGTGGAACGCTTGTCTCCACTTTTACTTCACTCATCCCTTGCTTGCACTTCTTCTTCAATTCATTTAATAACTTGAAGAGCCAACTTGCATGCTCTCTTTCATTCTCAGCTGTGATGAGGAAAACTTCAGCTATTTGTTCGAAGCCCTCCTTCTTTGCAATTTTGGAGTAGAAAGTGTAGCGGTTTCTGGCTTGGCTCTCACCTACAAATGCCACAGCAAGATTTTCAAGAGTTTTCTTCATGTTCTCACATTGTGGGATTAAAAATCACTCAAAGTTTAAAGCTTTTTGCCCGTTCTCCGAAAATATTATTAATGGCTTGGGCTTCAGAGCTTTAGATGGTGAAGCTAAGGAGAAGTGATGGCAAGGTCATCGATGCTAAGGTTGGGGAACAAATAATAAACTACGCTTCTCCCAAGGATCTGGTAGCTAAGGTTGATGGAAAGAGGTTGGTTGATCTGAAGAGTGAGATAAAGAAAGAGTTTAAAGAGATAGAGCTCCTCAGTTTTGAGGCAGAAGAGGCTAAGGATGTATTTTGGCATACAAGTGCTCATATCTTAGCTCAAGCAGTGAAACGTCTGTTCCCTCAAACCCAATTAGCCATAGGCCATGCTACCGAAAAGGGTTTCTTTTATGAGTTTGATATAGACAGGCCCTTTTCTAGAGAGGATCTAGATAGAATTGAAGCTGAAATGTTAAAGATCTTAAAGGAGGATTTAGAAATACGTAGGGAGGAGATAACTAAGGAAGAGGCTCTCAAACTCTTCAAGGGAGAAAAGTATAAGACCGAACTCATTCGAGAGATTCCTGAAAAAGTGCTCTCAATTTATAGGCAAGGTGAATTCGTTGATCTTTGCACAGGTCCGCATCTCCCTAGAACAGGTATGGTGGGAACTGTTAAGTTATTATATTCCTCAGCTTGCTTCTGGAAGGGAATAGAGGGAAATCCAAGCCTCCAGAGGATCTATGGAATTTCTTTCCCAACACCAAAAGAAATGGAGGAATTTATGAGAATATACCAAGAATCTCTTGAGAGAGATCATAGGGAATTAGGAAAAAGGTTTGAGTTATTCGAGGTAGGAATTCCTGAGGTGGGGAGCGGTTTGGTGCTTTGGTACCCTAAGGGAGCAATTCTTAGAGAGCTGCTCGAACAGTTTCTCAAAAAAGTGCATTTAGCTCATGGTTACCAGCTCGTGGTTACTCCCCATCTCGCAATGGATTCCCTTTGGGAAAAGTCTGGACATCTCAAGTACTACAAAGAGAATATGTTTCATTTCGAGCTTGATGGACAGAGATTCTGTGTGAAACCAATGAATTGCCCATTTCACATTCTAATCTTCAAATCAAAGAGGAGAAGCTATAGGGAATTGCCGATTAGATATTTTGAGCTAGGTACAGTTTACAGGTTCGAGAGATCTGGAGTACTTCACGGGCTTACGAGAGTTAGGGGATTTACTCAAGATGATGCCCATATTTTCTGTAGAGAGGATCAAATAGGGGAGGAGGTAGGTTCGATCCTCGATTTAGCAACTAAAGTACTTTCCAAGTTTGGATTCAGGGAATTCGATATAGATCTATCCATCTCAGACCCCGAGCATCCTGAGAAATTTATGGGTTCCCCTGATAAGTGGAAGACTGCTGAAGAGGCCCTTAGGAGAGCATTGGATGTGAGGAAAGTGAAGTATAGGGAAGCTATGGGGGAAGCAGCTTTTTATGGGCCGAAAATAGATGTCAAACTGCTGGATGCACTTGGGAGAAAATGGCAGTGCTCAACAATTCAGTTAGATTTCAACCTTCCTGAAAAATTTGATCTCACTTACATAGATGAGGAGCAAAAGGAGAGGAGGGTGGTAATGATCCATAGAACCCTAATTGGTGCGATAGAAAGGTTTGTAGGAGTTCTGCTCGAGCATACTAAAGGAGATTTGCCTATCTTTCTCGCACCAATTCAAGTGGCAATGCTTCCAGTTTCCGAGAAAAATTTAGGATATGCATCCAAACTTCATCAAGAACTGATTAAGAATGGAATAAGGAGCTCGCTCTTGGTGGAGAAAACATTGGAGTATAGGGTGAGGGAGGCAGAGCTAAATAAAATCCCATATATTGTAGTAGTTGGAAAGGAAGAAGAGAGTAGAGGAGAAGTATGTCTCAGGAGGAAAGGTAGCTCTGAGCTGAGGAGAATTAAGCCTCCAGAACTGATCCAATTGATCAAGAGTGAGAATGAAAGCATTTACGAAGGTTTAATCTAAAATTCTTCAGAAGACTTCCCCAGCTTCTTCGAGTTGTACTAATTGTATGTAATCTTCATCTACCATCTCTTGAATTTTCTGGATTTCTTCCTCTTTCAGATGGGAGAATCTCCCCTGAAGTTTGAGGAAGTCTGAAATGGGGTTTCTTTTCTCGAACTTATAGTTCAATTTCAATTTATTATCCTCTATTTCAAACAAGGGAAAATAATTCGTCTCCACCGCAAGCTTGGAGAGGGTTACAGTATGCTGTGGGTCAAATCTCCAACCAGTGGGGCATGGAGTTAGTATATGGAGGAAAGATGGTTTCTTTGCTAGAGCCTTTTCCAATTTCTTTATGAGATCCCTGTGATATGCGATGCTAGCTGTGGCCAAATATGCGATGGGATGCATTCCTAGGATGAGAGAGATCTTTTTCTTCCTCTCAAGCTTTCCCATACTCATCCTTCCAGTAGGAGTAGTGGTAGTACTTGCAAACAGAGGAGTGGCTCCACTTCTCTGGATTCCAGTATTCATGTAAGCCTCATTATCTAGGCAAATGTAACACACCTCCTCTCCCCTCTCCACCATTCCGCTGAGGGCTTGAAAGCCTATATCAAATGTAGCTCCATCTCCAGCTAGTACTATTACATCTACCTCCTTTTCCCTTCCCTGTGTCTTAAGTGCTCTAAAGACTCCAGAGGCTACTGCAGCAGCATTTTCAAAAGCTACATGCAGTACTGGGCAATTGAAATAAGAGTAGGGGTAGAGGGTAGTAGTTACTTCCAGACATCCAGTTGAGAGTACCAATATGCTTGGCTTCCTGAAATTCCTGCAGATAATTCTAGTGGCTATTGCGAGGCCACATCCACTGCAAGTGAGAGGTGCTTTCTCTAGGATCTCAGCCATCTTCGCTCACATTTTCTCCGTGAACATTTATCCAGTAGTTTTTAGATTCTCCACAATGCTTGATTATGAACTTTAGATCATCAATTCTCACTTTTTTCCCACCTAATCCTAGGATGAAATTGTTGATCTTCTTCTCAAGGCCAAAGAGGGAGCTCCTCACTTCGTGATAGAGAGCTCCTCCCAACCCAAATTCATATGCCCTGTCAACTACAGCTATTTTCTCAACCCCCTCCACAGCTTCTCTCAATTCTTCAGCGGGAAATGGTCTGAAACTCCTTATTCTTATCACCCCCACCTTTCCTCCTTCTTTCTTTACATAATATCTGAAGTTGAATGCAAGAGATCCTATGGTAATTACTACTTTATTACTTCCCTCCAGATTATAGCTCTCCAGCAAACCATCTCCATAACATCTTCCAAATCTCTCGAAGAATTCCTTGTTAGCTTTTCTGATTTCCCGCTTTGCTCTTTGCATGGCATCCCTCTGTGACTTCTTGAATTCCATATAATGTTCTGGGCCAACCAGTGGGCCTAGAACCATTCTCTTCCCCAACTCTACAGCAAACGGCAATTTAAACTCAGGAAGATAGGAGTTCACTTCCTCTTGAGTGAGGAGGTGCAATCTCTCATAGAGATGGGAAAGGATGAATCCGTCATAGCATACCATGGTTGGGAGTAACACTTCCGGCTCCTCACTGATCCTATACGCTTGGATTATGGTATCGAAGATCTCTTGATTGGAAGCGCAGTAAAGTTGGATCCAGCTACTATGACTTTGAGCTATGCTATCACTTAAATCATTCCAAATATTTATGGGAGCAGAGAGAGCCCTGTTTGCTACTCCCATAACGATTGGTAATCTCATTCCACTTGCTATGAATAGAACTTCATGCATCAATGCTAGGCCCTGGGAAGAAGTTGCAGTAAAAGTTCTAACTCCCATGCATGCGGCTCCAATACATGCCGAAATCGCTGAATGTTCGCTCTCAGCATGAACGATCTCAGCATCCAGCATTCCATTTGCCTTGAAATTGCAGAGCTCCTCCACACACGCTGTTTGAGGAGTGATTGGATATACAGCAATTACCTTGGGGCGAGCAAGCACTACAGCTGCTGCAGCGGCTTCATTTCCATTGAGTAAGTTCACTTCACCAAATTTTACTTTCATTTCACTTCACTCGAGCCTATTGCCTTGAATGCACATACTGTTGTGCAAATCAAACAGCCTGAACAGAATCTATAATCGATATCATAACTTCCACTCGCAGTTTGATAGATCGCCCCCTCAGGGCACATAGTCCAACATAATCCACATTTCTGGCATCTTCCTTGCTCTATATAAGGCTTCTTACTTCCTTTCTTCTTCCTTACCTTTGGTTCCTCCCTAGCTACAGGGAATTCCATTTTAGAGGAAGTATTTTCCGATCAAGAGATTTTTTCTAACTAGCTCATAAGCTCTCATACAAGCTAGTTCATTTTTCTCAGCAAGCTCTCCTGGAAATGCCTCTCTCAATACTGAGCATGCCGATTGAAATTTAATAGCATTACTAGCAGCCGCAAACGCTCCTAACATCGCAGTATTAACAATTGGAGCTCTAAATACCTCTTGGGCAATGGAATATAAATCTACTACAATGCTTCTGAAGCCACTTAGACCAAGATTTTCTGGAGCCTTTCTGCCATTTACGATAATAAGGCAGCGCTTATCTAGAGGACCAATGAGCTTCTCATCTACCAAATCTTCATCTAAGACGAGCACATAATCTGGATTTTCGATAGGCATCCTTAACAAGATCTCTTCCTCATCTATTCTGCAATAGGCTTCAACAGGCATTCCTCTTCTCTCCGCTCCGAAGAATGGAAATGCTTGAGCATATTTACCATCTAGGAAGGCAGCTTTTGCAATCAAAGAAGCTAGGGTGACACATCCCTGACCAGCCAGTCCTGAGATCTTAACTTCTATCACATCATGAAAGATCTGGAGGAAGTTTATATATTTTTAGATGGAAAAATTACCTACCTTCACCCCAAATGGAGAATTGTTGAGCTTGAATGCCACCTTGATATTGCCTTCCCTCACATCCCCAAATTTGTTTACTATTTCGATTATTATATCTGCCTTTATGCTTGTGGTGAAAGTAGGCACTCTGAGGAAAGGGAAGAATTCCTTTGCCAGCTCCAAGAAGATCCTCCGAACATCCTCTTTCCTCTTCACTGAGATATTTATCAAATCTTTCTCTGAATTTATATCAAAATATGCAGTGGAGATCTTTTGGGCCCTTAACTCCTCACCCTCTAAGATCAATTCATGCTTGAGCATGATTGGATCCACATCTACAGATACTCTCTTTACGATTTCCCTTCTTCCCTTACTGAAGAGGGAGAGAGTAAGTTCGTAGGAATTAATCTTGTAGAAGTTGAGGAGAAGTTTGAAGAGAGATTCAGGAGAACTATTCTTACACTTAATCTGGATTATGTTTCCATCCAACTCTATTCCCAGTCTCTCAGCATATTTCCCAATCTCAAGTCCCTTGAGGATATTTAGGCTGAACTCACTTCTCTTATTTTCCAGTAGATCCCAGATTCCCTTCACATGTTCTAAACATGTGATCTCCACGAGATTAATCTGAGCGTGATGTTAAAAAAATTTTCGTCAGAAAGCTATATAAACAAATGAATTACCTATCACCTCATGGCTAAGCTTATAGCAATTGAGGGAATTGATGGAGCTGGGCTTTCAACCCAATCCCAACTTCTTGAGGAATACTTGAGGAAGAAGGGACATAAAGTAATATTGACTAAGGAGCCGACTGTAACTTTGCTTGGAGGTTTAATTAAATCTGCTCTTCGCAATGAATGGAAAGTGGATCCACTAGCCCTGCAGCTGCTATTCGCTGCTGATAGAGCTAACCATTTAGCTTTTGAAATAACTCCTGCATTAAAAAAAGGATTTGATGTAATCATGGATAGATATTATTTTTCCACAATTGCTTATGGAGAAGCTAGCGGAATTGATAGAAATTTTCTTAAGCAGCTGAACTCAAAGTTCAGGAGACCAGAGATTTTGATCATCTTAGATCTTCCAGCTAAGATCGCAATCAACAGGATCAAAGAAACGAGATTTTCTTTAGCTCTATCTGAACGGAGGCAATTCTTGGAAAAGGTAAGGATTGCTTTTAGGAAGATCTTCCAAGAAAATAAGGATATAGCTAAAGTGGTAGATGCTGCCCATCCAATCCAAGAGGTTCATAAAGAGATCAGGGAGTTCGTGGAAAGTAAATTATAAAAGGTTGTGAGGACTTCACTTTAGAGATGGAAAAATTTGTAGTGGAGAAAGATGGGATCTTCTGGCCAAGTGAGGAGCTTAAGAGGATTGCCTGGGTAAATGATGCTAACATTTATGAGATAGCTGCCCGAGACCCAGTATCTTTCTGGAGCCAATTGGCGAGAGAGGGAATCTCTTGGTTTAAGGAATTCGAGCGCAGTTATGAGGAGGAGTTCCCTTATTTCAAGTGGTTCATAGGTGGGAAGCTCAATGCATCTTACAACTGCTTGGATAGGCATCTAAGTCAGAGATCCCAAAAATTGGCAATCATTTGGGAATCTGAAGATGGATTGAAGAGAAGTTTTACTTATAAGCAGCTATATCAGATGGTCAATAGGTTTGCAAATTCTCTGAAGGAGCTCGGAATTAAGAAAGGAGACAGGGTATCAATTTATTTGCCAATGATTCCAGAGGTACATGTAGCTATTTTGGCTTGCGCTAGGATTGGGGCAATTCATTCAGTTGTATTCTCAGCCTTCAGTCCTGAAGCATTGAGAAAGAGAGTATTAGACGCTCAGGCCAAATTGCTGATCACTGCAGATGGTTACTTGAGGAGGGGGAAGGTGATAAATCTGAAGGCTCAGGCTGATGAAGGGATAAAAGATACAAGTGTGGAGAAAGTGATAGTGGTAAAGAGGATAGGAAATGAAATCAATTGGGTAGATGGGAGAGATTATTGGTTCCAAGAACTTTTGAAGGGCTCAAGCTACTGCGAGCCGGAGTGGATGGATGCTGAGGACCCACTATTTATACTTTACACCTCTGGTACCACAGGGGTACCTAAGGGGGCTTGTCATACCACTGGAGGGTATCTCACTCAAGCCTATTGGACTGCCAAGTGGAGCTTCAATTTACATGAGGATGATGTGATGTGGTGCACAGCAGACATAGGCTGGATCACTGGTCATACTTATGCATGTTATGGTCCCCTATTGAATGGAGCTACTCTCTTCATCTGCGAAGGAGTTCCAGATTATCCCCAACAGGATAGATGGGCCCAAATCATAGAGGAATATGGAATAACGATTTTTTACACAGCCCCAACATTCATCAGATTGCTCATCAAATATGGTGAGGAACATGCTAGGGCACATGACTTGAGCAGCCTGAGAATTCTAGGGAGTGTGGGAGAACCAATAGATAGAGATACTTGGCTCTGGTTTTTTAACGTGGTAGGAGGAGGAAGATGCCCTATTATAGATACTTGGTGGCAGACAGAGACAGGAGGAGCTCTCATAAATTCTCTTCCAGGGATAGGCCCATTTATCCCGACTGTAGCTGGGAGGGGCTTTCCTGGTATAAGATATGCAGTAGTAGATGAGAATGGTAGAGAAGTGAATATTGGAGAGCATGGCTCCTTAGTCCTACTACCTCCTTTCCCTCCAGGGATGCTTAGAAATATTTGGGGAAATCCCCAGCGTTATATCGAAGAATACTGGAGCAAATTTCCAAACATGTATTACACAGGAGATGGAGCTCTCAGGTTTGATGAGTTCTCAGTGAGACTTACTGGTAGGGAGGATGATGTGCTGAAGGTGTCAGGATATAGAATAGCGAATGCAGAGATAGAAGATGTGATAAATTTGCATGAAGATGTAATTGAGTCAGCAGTAGTTGGACTTCCTGATCCAGTGAGAGGTGAGGTACCTGTAGCCTTCGTTGTTCTTAAGCCAAATGTAGTAGGAAGCGATAGTCTTTCTCAACAATTGATGGAACTGGTCAACAGAAGGCTGAGTCCCATCGCTAGACCAGCTAGGATAATCTATGTAAATGATCTTCCCAAGACGAGATCTGGGAAGATAATGCGAAGAATTCTGAAGAAGATAGTGAGAGGAGAGAAGGAAATAGGAGATATAACCACTTTGGCTAATCCAGAATGTGTGGAGGCTCTTAAGAACTTGATGATCTAAAACTTGTATCCATAACCCTCTAGGATCTTGAGCATCTCCAGAGCATCTTTCTCTAGCAGAGGGGATTCTGAGATGATGGTACAATTGTTTATCCCATACTCTATTAAAGCTTTAGCCAGTTCTTCAAAATTTGGCTGTTTCGCACTGAGGGGAAGATGGGCCTTTTCCCCCTTTCTATCGAATTTCACGCAGGTGAAGTGGGAATGGAAATTCCGAATATACTCTCTCCCTAATTCCTTCTCAAATTTTGCGAAGAGGTCAAGATAATCCTTCTTTTCCCTAAGCTTCCCATTATACCTTGCATGAATGTGAGCGAAATCTAAAGTTACAGTCACTTTATCTACCTCCTTACTTAACCGTATTAGCTCATCCTCATCTCCAAATTTAGTAGCATTTCCCATCACCTCAGGAGCGATCAATACTTTTCCTATCTGTTTTGAGATTTCCTTCAATGCCCTCTTAACTACATCATATGCCTCCTGCCTGGTTAACTTTCCATAAAAACCTGGATGAAATACTACATGGCTTGCTCCCATGAGTTCAGCTAGCCTACAACTCTCTATGATCCTCTGCTTAGATGCTTCTAATACTTCATGATCTTGGGAGCAGAGATTAATGAAGTAGGGGGCATGAACGCTTAAAGCTATTTTTAACTTCCTCGCCAGCTTTCCAAAGTTAATCGCTTGCTCCGGCTTCATCCAGATATTCCTCACGAATTGAACCTCCACTGCATTCAACCTGAGCTCCTTTAGAAATTCCAAACATTCTAAGAATGGCCCTTCGAAGCCAAGAGGCTTTCCTGCTGGCCCTAATTTGATCATATGATGCTAAGTTTAGATGTTAGAATATAAAATTTTAGATTCTGAGGCCGAGGGGATTTAAGAGGAATAGGAAAAGTACTAGGAAGATCACAGCGATTGCAAGCAGGATGACGTGCTGGGGCTTTAACTTTATTCTTCCTTCAAACTCCTCAAAATACCTCACGATCCCTCCGTAGCTTGCAGGTAGAGCTACTTTTTCGTCCTCCTTTGCCATGAATAGGGGAATTAAAAGCTTAATTTAATAATGTTTCTATTTTCGATAGAATTAAAAACATAATCTTCCTACTCTTTTGAGGGATAAAAATGGATAGTCTACAGATCTGGTGGATGCCAAGCACAGAATGGGCCTCTTACTATCTCAGCCCAGAGCTAATTGCTGTCGTGGGGATTCTAGCGATTATTAACGTCATAGCTATTATTTGGGCCCTAGTCGATATTTCCCATTCTAAAGGAGATGTAGGTTACAAGCTGATCTGGGCCTTTCTCTGCATCGTCTTCGGAATAATAGGAGCAGTTATCTACTACTTCTCAGAGAAATACAGTAAGCCAAGTATTCCAAGGAGAAGGTAGCTGAAAAATTATTCTTTTAATTTTTTGGTGTGCCCGAGCAATAGCCCATCTTCTGTAGAGGAACATTCGTCTTAGCGCCCCATAGGCTTGCACCCTGCAGGTAGGCCGTTTCAACCTCCAAACTTTCCCAGCTCAATCTTTGAGAAATCATAGCTCCTGTCTGGAGGTGCCGTTTCTGTGCCATTCCCACCCATTTCGGGTGCTCCTTACGGAGTGCAGTTTAGACGGTGGATGGGCTTCCTCAGTGCCCCAAGGGCACCGGAAGTTCCTGCTCGGGCACACGTATTTAAGCATAAAAAATGTGATGAAGGAGCATGATGTAGGCCTTCGGGCTATTGGGAGCAGCGGGCTGAACACCTCGGCTTTTGGCCTTGGTGCTTACACCCCTGCCCCATTAACGCCCTCTTCTAGGGCCGCCCTCAAACTCTGCCTATTTTCGCGGCGGGCTTCGAGCTTAGATGCATTCAGCTCTTATCCCTTGGCGCGTGGCTGCCGGGCTTACCCTCTCGGATAGCCCGTAGACCAGAGGCGCCGACACACCGTTCCTTTCGTACTAGGTGTGTCTTCCACTCAGGCAGAGCGCACCCCCTGTAGTTCGCAACCGTCCTGTCTCACGACGAACTGAACCCAGCTCACGACCCCTTTTAACCGGTGAGCACCCGTACCCTTGGCCGCTAATGTACGGCCAGGATAGGAGGAGCCGACATCGATGTAGCAAGCCGCGGGGTCGATCCAAGCTCTCACCCGCGACGACTCAATTACGCCCAGGGTAGCTTTTCCTATAAATGGGGGCCTCAATGAGAGGCGCACCCAGGTTCACTAGGCCCCACTTTCGTGTCTACGCCTCCCGCTGTTGGAGGCATAGTCAGGCCGGCTTTTGCCCTTATACTCCACCCCGCACTTCTATAGCGGGTGAGCCGACCTTTGGAAACCGGCGATGCCTTTTCGCCGGCGTACCGCCCCAGCCAAACTGCCCACCAACTGCTGTCCCTGAGCGCAGAGCTCAGGTTAGCATTCTAAGCTTCGAGAGGCAGTGTTCCACTTTCGGATCCGTACCCCCTAGCGAGGGTATTTCATCCCTCCTGCCTACTCTCTATCCCGAAGCCCAGAATGCAACAGCAGGCTGCAGTAAAGTTCCTGGGGACTCAGTGACCCACAGGGGGTCCCTGGCCTTTGCACCAGGAGGGTGTGTTCACGGGGTTGGGGCTAGAGACAGTGAGGGAGTGGTTACGCCGTTCGCAAAGCCGTCAATTAAACGGCAAGGCATTGCGCTTGCTTAAGAGGGTCAGAGTTACCCCCGCCGCTAGCAGGCCCTTGACCTGGTTGAACCCAGGCTTCAGGTACCTGCGCTGGGCAGGCGTCGCGGACTGTACTAATCCTTTCGGAGTAGCAGTCCGCTATGTTTTTGTTAAACAGTCCCCCCCTCCTTGTCACTGCGACCAGCAGTAGCATCGTTAAGATACTACTGCTGGCATCCCTTCTCCCGAAGTTACGGGACCAATTTGCCGATTTCCTTTAGCCCCATTACCCCCCTCAGGCCTTAGCCTTCTCAGCCAGGTTACCTGTGCCGGTTCTAGGTACGGTCACCCAGGTCGCATTTCCAAGCTCCTTTTCATGGGCTCCTGGCATCGGCTGAACCCTCAAAGAGGGCCATTCCTCCATTCGCCTAGTTCTCCTCATTACGAGACTCCCTAGGCTTCTGGAGTTAGGTGCAACGAGAGTTGCACTCAGCCTAGCCAGAAGCAAGGAGCTTGGCCGCTTTGCAGCTGCTACTGGGTGGCACCCGAATATTAACGGGTTTCCCTTCCCAAGCTCCCAGTTAGGGGCTTGGTTAGGACCGGCTAACCCTCAGCTGATCGGCAGTGCTGAGGAACCCTGAACCTTCCGGCCACCAGGATTCTCACCTGGCTATGCTGCTACTACCGCCGGGATTCTCAACTCCACTCGGTCCACCCCTCCTCACGGAGAGGCTTCTGCCCAAGTGGAGCGCCCTCCTACCCGCTCAACCAAAAGGTTGAGCGCCTGGGTCTCGGCAGCTGGCTTAGTCCCGTCCATTTTCCCCGCCGCAGAGCTCGGCCGGTCCGCTGTTACGCGTTGCTTAGAGGATGGCTGCTTCTAAGCCTACCTCCCGGCTGTCTAAGCTCTGCGACCAGGTTTCTCACTTAGCCAGCATTTAGGGGCCTTAACCCAGGTCTCCGTTGTTCCGGTCTCGGAGCTCGAGCTTAACCCGAGCCCCCGACTCCCGCCTTCTCAGCTGTTGAGGGATTCGGAGTTTGACCTAGTTGGGACACCTTTCGGTGCCTCCTAACTAGATCAGTAACTCTACCCCCTCAACCAGCTCCGGCGAGGCCTGACTGTAGCCAGATTCGGAGGGAACCAGCTATCGCCGGGCACGATTGGCTTTTTACCCCTAGCCCCAGGTCAGAGGAGTGGATTTTACCCCAACACCCCTTCGGGCCTCCACCACCTTTAAAGGTGGCTTCGCCCTGCCCAGGGCTAGATCGCCCGGTTTCGGGTCTTGCACGTGTGACTTACCCCAGTTAAGAGGCGACCCCTCGTCCTCATGAAGAGAGGACTGCGGGTCTTCGCTTTCGCTACGGCTCCGCCCTTGCTTGGGCTTAGCCTTGCCACACGTGCAAACTCCCCGGCCCTTTATCCACAAAGGACGCCATGACACCGGCTCCATCGCCTCGTACTCGCTCCTCGCGGAGCTTTCCTTCGGCGATGGCCCTTTCATGCCATGGCCTACCGTAACCGGTGGGTTTCAAGCTCTTTTCACCCCCCTCTCGGGGTGCTTTTCAGCTTTCGCTCACGCTACTTAGTTCGCTATCGGTCTTCCGGAGTATTTAGGGTTGCCTCTCATTGCGAGGCATCTTCCCAGACCAGTTCCAAGGCCTGGTACTCTTTGGCTAGCATTATCCCCGCAGCCTTCGCCTACGGGGCTTTCACCCTCTTTGGCGCCCCATTCCAGGGGACTTCGGCTCAGCTTTGGGGATAGACCTAGCCAACACATCCTTGCTATCTTGCGATAGCAAGTTCGCTTTGCCCTCCTCCCCTTTCCCTCTCCGGTACTCGGGGAATGCCTATTGGTCTCTTTTCCTGCGCCTACTAAGATGTTTCAGTTCGGCGCGTTCCTCCTCCGTTAGGAGTGCTACCCCATTACGGGTAGCAGGAAGTCCCATTCGGGTATCCTCGGATCGCAGGCTGCATACGCCTCCCCGAGGCATTTCGCAGTTAGCCGCGCCCTTCCTCAGCTCCGGAAGCCTAGCTATCCACCCACCGGCTTCTTTGGCCTACATCATGCTCCTTCATTAGATCATGAATTGGTTGAACTCACCTTTCATTCAACCAATTCTTATGATCTTCATTCTTACTTCATAATCTTGCGATTATGAAGCGCATCTCAAGTGAGCAATGGAATTATAGCAAACTCATCGAAGAATCTCGTTTTACGCTCTCATTTTAATCACTTAAATTGATATTAGTAAAATCTTTATAAAGTTTTCGCCGTAATTTTAAATGGAATATACTTAAAGAATTATTATGAAGCTCATCTTCTCCCCAAGATGTCTGGAATATGGATTTCCCTCTCATCCTGAGAATCCTGAAAGGTTGAGGCAGGCCTATGAATTTCTAAAGCCTTACTATTCCTTCATTGAGCCTAGGGAAGCTGAGGAATCAGAATTGTTGCTGGTGCACTCCAAAGAATATGTGGAGATCATTAGGAGGGAAGAGTTTTACGATCCTGATACCCCTGCCTACCCCAACATATACAAATATGCTTTACTCTCGGCAGGAGCAGCTATCATAGCAGCTAAGCAAAATTGCTTCTCTCTCATGCGTCCTCCTGGACATCATGCTGGGAGAAATGGATTAGCTTTAGGAGCTCCAACTCTTGGTTTTTGCTATTTCAACAATATAGCTATTGCTACTAGGAAGCTTGGGAAGAAAGTGCTAATCCTAGATATAGATGCCCATCATGGAAATGGTACCCAAGAGATCTTTCAAGGAGATCCAAATGTTATCTATATTTCATTGCATACAAAAGGCATCTACCCTGGAACTGGATTGAAGAGTGAAGGTAATTGCTACAACTTTCCTCTACCTTGGGGAACAGGTGACGAAGAATATTTGAGTACATTGGAGAAAGCACTCAAAGGGATAGATTTGAGCGGAGTGGAAATTGTAGGAGTTTCCGCAGGCTTCGATACGTTGAGAGGAGATCTTGGAGGCTTAAGCTTGAGTGAGGGTTGCTTCAGGAAGATTGGAAAAATAATAAGGGAATTGAATTTGCCTACCTTCTTCATATTGGAGGGAGGTTATAGGAATTTGGGAAAGTGTATCTTCGAGTTTTTGCGGGGATTTGAGGGTGAAACGTAAACTTTAAAAAAAGTAACTTCTTTTGAGTAATGATAAAAATTGAAGATGGAAGGGAAATATCCCAGGAAGCAATTGTTGGAGGAAATTGCTAGAAGAGCTGAAATAGATCCAGGTAAGTTCAAAGAGGTCCAATTTAAAGGACAGAGCATTTATGTATATCCTACTCCATTGAGGCTAGATGAGCCTCACCCATTGGCTACAGATGAAAAAGCTTATGTAAAAGGCTTAAACTTCCCTGAACAACTCATTCTCCTTGAGAAACTCAATCCACTGCACGGCTTAAAACTTAAATTACCTTCACTGGAAGAGCATCTCACGTGCTCGATTACCTTTCCAGAGTATAGGGAGAATGTATTAAGTGATCTAGAGGCTTTTACGAATGAACTTGTCTATCGTCAGTTCCCAGAGATAAAGGAGAAAGACTCAATAAAGACGGAGGAGAAGTTTGATTTGTTTAGGGCTTCCAAATTTCGAAGTATTAGTTTGGGGATGCTTAAGGGAAAAGGCATAACTTATGAAACTACCCCTGGATCTCCTAAAGCTCCAGGTTTCATAGCTCTCTGCGATGAAAATGACCTTTTCCTCTATATTGGAGATTGGATAGAGAAGGACGTGAAAATAAGCAAGAGGCCAGGCTTCTTTTCCAGCTTTTCCATAATTCCAAGAGAGGATGAGGTGAAAAGGGAAGGAAGAAGGGGAGATATTGGATATTGGGGAGGTGCAGAATTCGAGAATGATGTTTCAGTTATTAGCTGCAGACATCCCTCTAAGAGCCCAATTATATGCTGGGGAGAATCCCCTCTAACTAGAAAACCCCGTAAGGTGGTCCCACTCCTCACAGAAGAAAATCCTAGGAGATAAGCTCCGCATTCCTTACACATCCAGGGTCTGGAGCTAGATAATTACCAAAATAGGCTAGAGCTCTAGCTCTGCAGCCTCCACAGATCAATTTATCCTCACAGGCTCCACATCCCACTTTTCTATTCTCCTTCCTAAAATACCACAATTTTTTCCTGTCCCTCAACTCTTCCAATATTTGATCCTTCTTCCACACTTCTAGCAGATCATCCTCTAAAATATTACCAAGCTTGACTTCTCTTGGAAAAAAAGTGCAGGGAAGTAGGTCTCCATTTGGTTCCATGGCCAAATAGAGTCTCCCAGCCCCACAACCTCCTATGAAGTTAGCAGTAGATTCTATGCTTCTGAGTTTTTCAATAGGAAGATTGATCCCTCCATAATGAGTGGATACTAAGTAATCAATTCCTTGAAGTTGAGCGACTTCTTTAGTTTTCCTCCCAAACTGAGGAGCAGTAGAAAGAATCAGATCTCCCCTTCCTAGCTTCACATAATTTTCCAAGTTTCTGCGAGCTAGCTCTTCCAACAGATCTTCCCTCTCCTTTGGAGAGATGTCTAATTCCTTCCTCCCTCTTCCCACAGGAATGTAATTGAAGTGGATGAACCTAGCTCCCAGATCATTAGCCATCTGAGCTACCTTCAGAATATCTTCTAAGTTTCCCCTCCAAGCCGTAGTCGCAATGCATACATCAATCCCTTCATTCAAGCAATGCTTCACACCATTCAGAGCCCGCTCAAAGGCTCCAGGAATCCCCCGGAATGTATCGTGTTTTTCCGATAGTCCATCTATGCTTATCTCCACATAATCCGCAACCTCCCTCAATTTGCGAGCCATTTTCTCATCTATGAGTGTACCGTTTGAAGCCACACTTACATAAAGTCCAGCCTTTTTAGCTCTTTTAGCTAGCTCGAAGAAATCCTTTCTCACCAGAGGTTCTCCTCCAGAGAAGGCAATGGCTGAGACGTTAGCATCTATTAACTTCTCTAGAGCCTCTCTAGCCTCACTCTCTCCCATTTCAACTCTCTCCTTGCCAGCATCTTCGTAACAATGCTTACAGCGCAAGTTACATTTGTAGGTCAAATTCCACACTACGAGGAGAGGAGAAGCTGGAGTGAATGGTTCACGAATCCCAAACTCCTTTACTCCTCTCGCTATGGAGGCTATACCCTTAAGCCAAGATTCTCCATATCTTCCTTTTAACATGGAGGAGATCCAATCCCTATCCACTTTTAACATTCTTTCAGCCAGAGCCAAAGTGGGAGTAGCCAAGAATTTATATGAAAGTTCACAGCCAGTACAGAGCTCAAGCTCAGGGTTCATATATCTCCTTCTCAGGAAATTTTCAAGTGTAGCCCCATCCTTCCTGCAAGGTTTATCTATGGAGTTAATCACTATCCTTCCGAGATAGCTTCCTATCTTTTCACCACACTCCATCCCAGCTCTCCCAAGATTCATATTCTCTCCACTTTTTCTCCTTTGATTATATAAGCTCCATAAAGATTCTTACGCCTATGGTGTCTAGTAAAACTTACTCCTACTTTGAGATTCTTTTTTACCTCATAAACCCAGAGTGGCTTGCAAATTGGGAACTCATAATATATTATCTTCGGCTCTCGCTGGAGAAGCTCCTCCAATCTGAGATTTAACTTAGAACAGACCGCTTCTAGAGCTTCCCTCTCATTCTGAAATTCTCTCATAAGTTGAGCGAGAAGTTCCGAATTTAAAAACTTAAGCCCGAAGTTAGTTTTTTAAGAAGCTAACAACCATATTAAGGAATAAGGGCCGGTGGTCTAGGGGTATGACGCCTCCCTTGCAAGGAGGAGGCCGTGGGTTCGAGTCCCACCCGGTCCATTTTCCTTATCTTTCTCTCATAGTAGAACATGTAGAGATGAGCTATGCCTGCATGTTCTCCGAAATATGTGAGCGCAAATTTTCTGAGCTTTAGTGGGGATTTCTCCTTTCCATTGAAATACTCTCTTATCAGAGCACGTCTAAGCCAAATATCCATAGGAAATGTTTCTGGCCTTCCAAAAGTGTAGAGCAGAATGATATCTGCCACTTTAGGACCTATTCCACTGAACTTGAGCAGGAACTCCCTAGCCTCCTCAGTACGCATTTCTCCTATCCTTTCAGGGTCCAATTCCCCATTTAATATGGCTTTACTTATTTCCTTCACATATTTAGCCCTATATCCAAGTCCACACTTCTTCTGCAAGGCGGAAATAGGGGCTTTCACGATTTTCTCTAGATTAAAAGTATATCCATCCCCAAAATTCCTCCTTAGACAGGATTCCATCCTTCTTACTCGCTTCACAGATGTATTCTGGGTACAGAGTGCCTCGATAATTCCCCATTTCCAATCGAGATTCCTCATCACCCTTAAACCCTTAGCGGCTGCGATGATTCTTCGAATGTAAGGATCTTTAGTGAATTCAGAGTAAAAACTCTCAAGATCATATTCTGCCCAGAAAAGATACAGAATTTCATCCACTACATCAGTGTCAGCTTCAATGAATAGATTATCCTCATCTTCCCAAAGGGCGACATGAATTATTTTTCCCCCTCTCTTCACGAAACTACAGTATTTATTTCCATGTGGGCTCCATAGGTCTACAGGACACTGCTCACTTTCCATACAAGCTCTTAAGCTAAATGGTCCATTGAATTCAGCTTTGGAAACTCTGAGTAGCATTCCTCTACACAAAAGTTATAAATTTTTAGAGTTTCTCTCCACTCATGCATATAGAAGTAGACCTCACTAAGTGTGTGGATTGCAAAAATTGTATGCTCCTCTGCTCTTTCTTCAATGAGAAAGATTTTATTCCAAGCCTAGCTCGAATTAAGGTGTTAAGGAAAGGATACAATACTTTTTCTTGGCATGTATGCCAACAACATGAAAAGGAACTTTGTAGACAAAGTTCTTGTATCAAATCCTGTCCTAAAGGGGCAATCATGAAAAGGGGAGGAAGGATAGTTATTGATTATGAGCTCTGCGATGGATGCGGTAAGTGTGTAGAGGTATGCAAATATGATGCTATTTTCATTCATCCCAAATTGAAAAAACCAGTAGTATGCATACTCTGCCTGAATTGCGTGAAAAATTGTAAGAGAGGGGCTATAAAAATATTTGAGGGAAATGTGGAGGTAACTGAGAAGGTACTTGGTGGTAAAAGATGAGCTATGCTGGGAAGATCTTGAAGATCGATCTTGGAAATAAAGTAATAAAGCCAATACCATTGGATGAGAGGCTTTGCAAGCAATACATCGGTGGAGAGGGATTTGGAGTAAAGATTCTTTACGATATTTCCGAGCCAAATATTCACCCATTAAGTTCCAAAAATCCATTCATTTTGATGTGTGGTACATTTGCAGGACTACCAATTCCAGCTTCTTTATATGGTGTCTTCGCCAAGTCCCCACAGACCCAATTTTTGGGAGAAGCCTTCGCCAAGGGAATGTTCGCTCCCGAGCTTAAGTATGCTGGGTATGATGGAATTGTAATTTTGAATAAGGCAAGAGATCCATGCTACATTTTCATAGAAGATGATGAAGTATCTATAAGGTCTGCGAGGGAGCTATGGGGTAAAGATACCCTCACTACTATTGAGACCTTGATGGAATTACATCCCAGAGCAGAAATTCTATGTATTGGGCCTGCAGGAGAAAACTGTGTGGGCTTTGCATCTATAGAAAATGATTTCGGGAGACACGCTGGAAGGACTGGGCTTGGGGCAGTACTTGGCTCTAAAAACGTGAAAGCGATCGTAGTCAGGGGAAGCAAGGGAATAAAGGTTAATGATCCATCAGCTTTGTGGAAGGAGTTGGAGCATATCTGGGAAGAGGAATTCTCGGAAAAAACTGAAAAGTATAGGCTCTACGGAACTCCAGGAGGAGTAAAGGGAATAAATGAAATGAGGAGCCTTCCTGCACGAAATTGGCATAGCAGCTACGTGGAATTTGCTGAGAAGATCTCAGGTGAGGCTATGAGGTCCTTAGTAAAAAAAGAGCTGGCATGCCTCGGATGCTTTGTAGCCTGTAGAAAATTGTTGAAGGTAAATGGCGACTTCGTTGAAGGGCCTGAGTATGAGACCATATATTCATTTGGAACAAACTGCCTAATAGATGACTTGGAGGAGATAGCTAGACTGCATCTCCGCTGTGATCTCCTAGGCTTAGATGCGATCTCTGCTGGAGCAATTACTGCATTTGCGATAGACCTCTTTGAGAGGGGAAGGCTCAGTGAGCAGCAATTAGGATTCAATTTGAGTTACGGGGATGTAGAAGCTATAGAAGAATTCCTTGAGTTGATAGCATACCGTAAGGGAGTGGGAGAAATCTTCGCGAGAGGGATCAAATATGCTGCAGAGAAGTTTGGAGCAGAGCAGCTTGCGGTGCATGTAAAGGGACTTGAACCAGCTGGCTATGAAGCTAGGCATATGAAGGCTATGGGATTAGGGTATGCTATTTCTAGAAGAGGGGCATGTCATCTTCGCTCTGGAGGCTATGAAATAGATGCAAAGTTCCCAAATCTGAAGACCCAAGAGAGAATAAAAGCTCTGATCCTCAAAGAGAATCAGTATGTACTCTATGATTCGTTTGGGGTCTGCAAGTTCATGCGGGGTTTTATAGATGAGCATTATCTCGCTCAGTTGAGCAGAGTCATTCTAGGATGGAATACAACACCTGAGAAATTGCTTGAATTAGCTTCAAATATAATCACACTTGCCAGAAAGTATAATGTGAGAGAAGGACTCACAATGCAGGATGATATGCTCCCTGAGAGGCTATTCAAGGAGAAAGTAAATGGAAAAAGATTAAGCAAAGCAGCATTTATTAAAGAACTCAAATTGTACTATAGAATGAGAGGCTGGAGCCCGGAGGGGGTTCCGAGGTAAATGGTAAACTGGGAGGAGCTTGAGGAGATCCACGATACTTTGAACACAAAGAAGTACTTATTAGCCCAAGGGGAGGACTTAGAGCTTACTCTTCAGAAGAATAGAGATACCGTAACTGATGTGGCAAGGACTCTGAACTTCGTAGAAAAGATCGTAATATGTGGAGCCGGAGATAAGTATGCCATCCCCCTCATAGCCCAATATCTCTGGAGAAGTTTTTCTAGAAAGCCAATGATCGTTATACACTCCAAAATATTAGCTGAGTATCCAAATTTCTTAGATGATAGGACATGTGTATTTTTGCTTTCCCAATCAGGGAGAACTAAGGATACTCTCTTGGCGATGAAGATGGCAATGGATAGAGGGGCTGTATGCATAGGCATTACGAATATGAGAGAAGTGGAACGTGGTACTCTTTTCGATGTTTCCACATATCCAAATGGAATCTTGGTAAGAACTTATACTAAATATTATCCGGAGAAGCCATTACCAGCAACAGGAACTTTTCACACCACCCTCTTCATTCTCAACCTTATTTTACTTTCGGCTATTCAGGAAGAGGGATTTTACGATGTGAGTAGCTATATCAAATTTCAGACAGAACAATTACCTAAGCTTACCCATAGGCTTTCCACTTCGGTAGAGCTCATAGACTGGAGTAGGGAAATGGCTCTCAAACTTTCGAACTTCAAACAAGAAAGTTTCTACATCCTTGGGGATGGGCCTAGGTATGGAATTGCTAGAAAAGCCATGATAAATTTCATGGAAGGTTCAAAGCAAGACTGTATGGCCTTAGAGACTGAGGAATTCCATCACAATCTCATAGCTACTCTGGATAGAGTGAATTTGACAAAGAAGTTCCTTATTCTCATAAAACCAAAAGAGGGATTTGTGTCTGAGCACATGAGTAAGCTTCTTATGGAGATTTATACTTATTGGATGAAGTTTGGAGAGGAGGAGAAATATCTCGAGATCGATCCATTCAAATTTGTAGACGTAGTAGTTGAATCCACACTAGGCAATTTATTGACTCCTCCTCTCTATGCTATTCCTATCCAATGGATAACTTATTACCTAGCTCTACTCAAAGGGACCGATCCAGGGTTCAGCGAAGTGGTTGGAAAAGTAAGAGGCTAGAGGGAAATCCAGCGATCCTTAAGCTTTTCGAGGACCTGGGGTAAAGTAGTATATTCTAGTTCGCTTTCCTGTAGCCTAGCTGGTTCAAATTCTCCCATTACAGTCCTCAAATACGTAGCAATCTCTAGAGATCTTCTCCTTGCCTCATCGAAGGCTTTGTCAGCGAAGAGATCTGCAGGCATTTTCCCATTTAATCCTAGGAGCTCACCATTGCAAAGCTGAAAGCCAAGAGCCACTATTCTGGGAGGCCCATCCCAGTAAGAGCATCTAGCATCTTCTAGGCTACACGGAAATACTGGGAAGTAATGGCTTCCCCTCATAGCTCCAGGAGCGATGTATGGAATGGCGAAAGGAGCCAATATTTCCCCCACAGCAGGAAATTGATGCTGAGCTCTGACTATGAGTACTGGATCATCCTTTCCCACATATTTTCCAGCAATTAGACTCAACCGAGTAGTTGAGGCTACAGCTGCAATGCTTCCATCAAAATTACTGAATACTCTTTCTATAGCATAGTGATGATGCGCACCTATAAGAGCAACTAGTTCATGAAGTTCCTGAGGACATCTCAGATCGATATACTTTCCAGCTACTACATCCATTACCCTGAAGGTAAATCCATTACACAGTTGTGGTGAGATCACAAGTCCTGCCGTATTCATCGGATCTGCAAAGATTCGATACAACGGAAGATTCCAAGCTCCTCCTGGAGAAGTTTTATCAGCTGCAAATACTATGAAGGGCTCACTTGGTCTCTCCTCGATTTCCATCTCAGCTACTCCTGGACCCATTCCCTTTACATTGCCCGAAAATGCCTCCTTCAACAGATCTTGACCAGAAGCATACAATTTGAGTTTTTTTGATACTTTCTCCGTCACTTGTTTGAATATTTCCCAAGCAAGCCCATGGATCTGAGAGGAGTTTTCTCCATAATTATGGGTCATTAGAAGCTCAAGGTCATCACCACAATTGAAAACGAAGAAATCGATGAGTTTCCCAGACTCCTTAGCTTCTTTCAAGATTTCATTTGCCAGTTGGATTTGCTGAGGATGCACTACATGATGTCCACAGAAACTACCAATATCAGCCTTGATCAAGGAAATGGTTACCTTCATACACCATTCTCAAAGATTTGCATATAAAAGCTTTTCCAATTAGAAATCTATTTTGTTAATTATACTCATCAGTCTCTCTAGCGCTTCGGCTAACTCCTTGCCTTTACGAGTAAGCTTCACAAATTTCAATCTTCCTTTCCTCTCGAAGTTAACGATCTTCTTTTTCCTCAACTCAGCAAGCATTTTTACTGTGTGAGAGTAAGTACAATTAATTTCTTTAGCCAGAACGCTTGTATACATCATCTTTTGAGAACGAGCCAGCTGGATGAGGAGCATAACAGGCTTTTTTCTGATCAACAAATATGAAAGCCCCTTGTCCTTAACCCCCATAATTCAAACTCTATTACTTCCGATTTAAAAAATTTTTTGCCAAATCTATCTTACCTTCACCAGCATTAGATCTTCCTTTCTCACGATTTTCCTCTTAGCATGAGCTGCCACCATTGATGCTTCTTTCAAGATCTTTCTCGCGATTTTTTCTACTTCTTCACATAGTAAGTCGATAGCTTCATTGCTGAATCTAGTGATTCCTGCAGCCCTGTACGCTCTGAATATTACCTTCCTCATCCAGTTCCTAGAGAGCCTCGCCACATTTCACAATTATCTCCTCAAAAAGATAAATCTTTCTAAACAATTAATAAGACTGGCTGACTTAGAACATCTATGATTGAATGTAAGCTCTGTGCTGAGAGATTGGCAGCAAAAGAATTGAAAGTGTGTTCAGAGTGTATTAGGAACTGTTTTGATGAGGCCTTTAAATTCATAGAGGAGGCACAAACTAAGGCGAGAGGTGAGCTAGACCTCCCCACATTCCCTCCAAAAGGCAAAGGAATTAAATGCGGTATCTGTGGAAATGAATGCATAATAGGAGATGGGGAAGTTGGTTATTGTGGTCTCTCTCGCAATGAGGGAGGGAGGATAATTAGAGAAGTTGGAACCGAAGATGTTGGGCTAGTTTTTGGTTACAAAGATTATCATGTGACAAATTGTACAGCAAGCTTCGTATGTGCTGGGGGAACTGGGGCTGGATATCCTAAGTACGCTGTAAGAAATGGGCCAGAGATAGGATTTGCGAATGCTAGCCTCTTTTTAGGAAGCTGTTCTTATCACTGCCTATACTGCCAAAATACAGATTGGCATCAGATGAGTATGAAGAAGGAACCAAGGATGAGCACTGAGGAACTAGTAGATTGGATCCTTCGAGACGATGAGTTTACATGTGTATGCTGGTTTGGGGGTTCTCCTGAAACTCAAGCTCCATTTGTATATCAAGTATCAAGACTTTTGAGTGAAAGGAAGGGGAACAGGATACTTAGGATTTGTTTGGAGACCAATGGTAATTTTGCTTGGCATTGGCTCAAGAGAATAGCGGAGCTTTCCCTTGAAAGTGGAGGAGGAATTAAGTTCGATCTCAAATGCGCTCCTGGATCAAAGTTGAATATTGCTCTCTCAGGAATAGATAACACAGTAGCCTACCGTAACTTTGAAAGGCTTGTAGAATTTCACAGGGAGAGGAAAGAGGTTCCATTTCTGAGAGCTAGTACCCTCTTAGTGCCACACTATATAGATTTAGAAGAAGTGAAGAGGATAATCCACTTCATTGCAGAATTGGATAAAAGTATTCCTTATAATTTACTTGCATTCTACCCATGTTACATGCTAGCTGATCTAGGATTTACTTCGAAAAAATTTGCTTTAGAGTGCCTACAGGCAGCTAAGGAAGCTGGATTGGAAAAAGTCACGGTAGGAAATGTACACTTACTTACGTAGTGAAATTCTTTAAGCTCAATTACTTCTATTTACTTGGGCCCGTGGTCTAGTTGGAAAGGACGCCGGCTTGCGGAGCCGGAGGACGTGGGTTCAAATCCCACCGGGCCCACTTCCCTATTTTGACCAAGTAGGTTTAGTTGCTCTTTCATGAAGTATGGTTGGATAAATCTTCAAACTTTAATTACTATGATTCCGAGGATGCTAACACCCCTAATAAGCCAAGATAAGTTTCTCTAAATAGAGGAAATGCGAAAAGAACCGAGGAAGTGGAAAGAATTCGGAGCCACGACTTCTGTAATCACATGAGTTTTGGTACTTCTATCCCCATCAACTTGAGACAATCACGTAGTACCAGGTATGAGGCTGCCACAAGACTTGCTCTAGCTTTTTTAAGTTCCCCTACAGCTTTAATCACTTGGCACTTACTGTAAAACTCATTGAATTTCTTTGCTAATTCTAAAGCATATGAAGCGAGAAGGTTTACTTGATAATTGTTCGAAATCTCTTCGATGACCAGAGGATATTCTGCGATTTTCTTAATCAGCTGTAATTCCTCTTCCTCCTTCAGCACACTGGCATCGAAATGCTTGGGCCTAAACTTTAACTTTTCTAAGATTTTTTTAGCTCTTAAGGTAGCATACTGTAAATAAACCCCGCTTTCTCCCTCAAAACTTAGAGCCTTAGCTATTTCAAATATGATCCTCTTATCCAAATCAAATTTCAACAAGTAGAATCTAATGGCTCCAACTGCAATTTTCTTAGCTACTTGGTCCACCACTTTTTCATTAGCATTTGGATTTTTCTTCAACACTTCCTGCTTGGCAGCCTCATATACTTTCTCTAACAGGAAGTCGGCAGAGTATTCGAGTAGATGGCTTTTCCTTCCAGAGATCTTCCCAACCTCTCCTTCCTTTTCGAAGCATACCCATTCGAAGGGAAGATGAACAGAATTTCTGAATTCTCTCTCAAATCCCAAAATGCGAAGGGCATTGAAGACTACAAGTTGGGAATATTTCTGCTCAAAGCCAACTACATTTATTACCCTATCCACCTCTCTCTCCCCTTCAATCTTCCCTGAGTCAGAAGCAAGCAAGAGCTTCTTGTTTGGTTGCCTAGCAAATGGGGAGAAGCATAGTCCTGTGATAATACCAAATTTCCAAAATTGGTATGCGATGTCTTTCCCTTCATAGGTAATGGTACCATCACTCCTCCTTATGATCTTGTATTTTTTGAGAGTATCTCCAACAAGTGCTTGACAATCGCTCATATCGATAGCTAAGCATCCTTTATCTTCCCCTTCCATCACTTCAAATACTTTATTGCTCAAGAGCATTCTTTCTATGGTTTTTCTAAGTATGCTTCTCTTAACCAGATCCCTTTCAAAAACGAGGAGATCAAAGAAAATATTGAACTTCCATAGAGTTTGAAGCATAGCTTTAACACATCTTGGGATTACCTTTTCCTTCATCTCATGATACTTACCTGTAAGGCTCTCAAGCTCAAATAAGATTTCCCGCACCCTTTCCTCTAACAGGGGGTTTTGCTCCACTTCGGCATTAGCTTTGATGTAAATACTTCCGAGATAATGGTCAAATTTTTTTCCACTAAACTTCTCTTTGTACCTCTCTAGGCCGAGTAGAAGAATAGCAACCTGTCTTCCAAGATCATTTATGTAATTCTGCACTTCAACTTCATAGCCAGCCTTAGCTAAGACCCTTGCGAGAGTATCCCCAATTACAGCACATCTCAGCGTACCTATATGGATTGGGTGCACAGGGTTGGCTGAAGTATGTTCCACTACTATTTTTCCACATTTTCCAAGACTTCCATATGCTTCTCCCTTCTCGAGCACTTCCTTCAAGACAGACTCTACAAACCTACTTTTCTTCAAAAAGAAGTTAATATAACCGTTTGCATTTTCCACCTTCTCAACGAATTCGAGTTCTTTCAGATCGATTTTTTTGATCAATTCATCTGCCACTTCTTTAGCACTTCTCCCCTCTTCTTTAGCTATTTGAAAAGCTATCGTAGTGAAGAGATCTCCAAACTCAGCTCTCTTGGTGAGCTCCAACCTAACTTCCCTTCCCCAAATTTCGCGAAGCTTCTGAGAAAGAGTTCCCAAGATAAGCTCCATCTCCCTATTCTTTTCTCACAACAAGGATCTTACCATATTTCCCCACATTTAATTGGAGTTCATCCCTGAACTCCGTAAGATATCCATTTTTGATCTCCACAATATCCCCAACCCTCACTTGTTGAATTTGTTTCTCCCAAAGGCTGAGCTTTATCCTACCACTTTCATCCTCAAGAGTGGCATTTGCTACTAGTTTCTTCCCATAGATTGTGTTAACTTCCCTAGGTTCAGAGATTTCAATTATCACTCCACGCACATCTACATTCTTCGCTCCTTTTCTCAATTCAGAGATTTTCATGCTAAACTTAAGAGTTTGGTGTTTTTTAAAGTTTGGGATATTAAAACATAAATTTTTAAAGATTGGTATTGAGCAGAGAAACTTCATAAGTTTTTTAAAAAATGAGCTTTTATCCTTATAAGATGAAGGGATTATTTAGGTTAAAACTGATAGCCACTTTCACACTCGCTTTAGTATTCGGAATAGTTGCAGGTATTTTTTCCCTACTTATCTGGCTTTCAGGAGCAAGTGGTCTAAGTGCTCTCTCGCTTGCCCTCATCCTCTCCCTCTCTATGCTACTCATTGAGTGGTGGCTTTCTCCGGTAATCATAAGATCTCTATATAGAATGAGGGAGCTTGACAAGAGGGAACACCTATGGATTCACCAGATCGTCGAGGAGATCTGTGAGAGAGAGGGTATGAAGAAGCCTAAGCTATATCTAGTTGATGATCCCACCCCAAATGCCTTTGCATTTGGTAGGAGTAAAAACTCAGGGAATGTGGCAATCCACACAGGACTGCTTGAACTTTTGGATAGGGAAGAAGTAAAAACAGTGATAGCTCACGAGCTAGGCCATATAAGAAACAGGGATATGGTAGTAATGTGTATAGCTAGCACTTTACCAATCCTCCTATACTATCTTGCTTTAGCTCTAACTCCAAGAGATGAAAGGAGGGGTGGACTAGGTGTTTTAATTTTCTTATTTGCACTACTAGCAAGATTTGTAGGTCAACTGATTGTGCTTTGGATCTCGAGGAGTAGAGAGTACTTTGCAGATGGATTTTCCGCCTACATAACCAAGAATCCTAAAGGCTTAGCCTCAGCCCTAGCTAAGATATCTTATAACTTACCGAAGTATAGAAAGACTCAAGTACATTCAGCCCTCAGAGCATTCTACATTTCCGATCCTTTCAGTAATGAGAGTCTGAGATATGAGATGGAGAAAGAAAAGAGATACGGATTGCTTGAGCTTTTTTCCACACATCCCCTTACATATAAGAGGATAGAACGTCTTAAGCAGATCGCAGAGGAATTATGAAGAGCCAAGTAGATGATATAGGGCCAGAGCTCACAGCCCAATTCTACGATAGGGAGACTAAAACTATTGCCTTCCTCTGTATAGACAATACTGTATTCGGGCCTGGGAAGGGAGGAATTAGGGCCACTCCCAATGTAACTCTTGAAGAGATTTCGAAACTAGCTAGGATCATGACTTGGAAATGCGCTCTCCATGAACTCCCATTCGGAGGAGCTAAGATGGGAATAGTCTTCGACCCAAAGAGCCATCCTAAGGAGTTTAGGGAAAAGGTATTTAGAAATTTTGGGAAGCTGTTAAGAGGGATAGCTCCTACTAAATATATTGGAGCTCCTGACATGAATACTGGAGCTCTGGAGATGAAATGGTTCATTGAAGGAAATGGTTCTCCCAGAGCGTGCACTGGTAAACCTTTGGAATTAAACGGAATTCCTCACGAACTTGGAGTAGCAGGTTTTGGAGTGTTTAAGGCAGTAGTAAAGGCTTTGGAGTTCTTCAATTATGGTCACGAGATAACAATTAGTATAGAGGGTTTCGGAAACGTTGGGAGAAGTGCAGCTAAGTTTCTTAGCGAGGCTGGATTTAAGATCGTAGCAGTCTCTGATACCAGCGGGACAATATATAGAAAGGATGGACTCAATATTCCGGAGCTTATTCAGATTAAGGAAAGGGGAGGGAAGGTAATTGAGTATAAAGGTGGGGAAGTGCTTTTACCAGGAGATATCATTAAGGTAGAGGCAGAAGTTTTCATTCCGGCAGCAGCCAGCGAGACCATCAACGAAAGAAACTTCAACTTGATTAAAGCTAGGCTAATAGTGGAGGGATCAAATATCCCAATCAAATATGAAGTGGAAGATGAGTTATTTAAGAGGGGAGTAAAAATTGTCCCAGATTTTGTGGCCAATGCTGGAGGTGTAATAAGTTCTTGGGTGGAGCATAAGTATGGAAGTAAGGTGGAATTAGCATTTAAGGAAATAGAGAAAAGAATTTCAAAATATACAGAAATAGTGTTGCAGAGAAGTGAGGAGGAGAAGATAAATCCAAGGGAAGTTGCTATAACTATAGCTAAGGAGAGAATCCTAGCTTCAAGATGAGCTATGATACAATAATCATTGGAGGAGGGGCAGCTGGTTGTACTGCAGCAATTTATAGTGCTAGGAGGAACCTAAAGACGCTACTCATAGAGGAGAAAGCAATAGGAGGCCTTCTCCTATTAGCTACCACTATAGAGAATTATCCTGGCTTCGAATCTATTTCAGGATTCGAGCTGGCAAGCAGACTTGAGAAGCAAGTGAAAAATTTGCCTGTAGAGATAGTAATTGATAAAGTAGTTGAGGTGAGAAAGGAGGAAGAGGTCTTTCTTGTGTTTACCTCAAGTGGTAAGATGTTTGAGGGAAAAAGTGTGATAATAGCAAGTGGAGTTACACACAAAGAGCTTGGGATAAGTGGAGAGGAGAAATTCGTTGGGAAAGGGATTAGCTACTGTGCTACATGCGATGCTCCTCTCTTCAAGGGAAAAACCGTGGCGGTGGTGGGAGGGGGAAATTCAGCTTTCCATTATGCTCTATTACTCGCTGAACTTTGCTCAAAAGTATATTTGATTCATAGGAGAAAGGAGTTTAGAGCTGAGGAAGTACTGGTGGAAAGATTACGACGATTTAGAAATGTAGAATTTAAAGTGCCCTACCTAATTGTAGAGCTGTATGGGGAGAAATTTCTCAGTGGGATCAAGATTAGAAACGTGGAAAGTGGGGAGGATGAGAAACTGAAGTTGGATGGACTTTTCATAGCCATAGGCCAAGTTCCAAATATAGGGTTTCTGAGTAAACTAAATGTTCAGCTGGACGAAAACAATTTTATTAAGGTGGACGAGAGAATGAGGACGAATATAACAGGCTTATTTGCTGCCGGAGATGTAACTGGAATTGCACAGCAGTTGGTAGTAGCATGCGCCCAAGGAGCAATAGCAGCAATTAGTGCATCTAAATTTTTAAAAGAAGGCCAAATTTAATTCTTAATAGTCGGGGTAGTTTAGCGGTAGAATGCCAGGCTCATGAGCCTCTGGGAGACCTGGAGGTCCCGGGTTCAAATCCCGGCCCCGACAGTTTTTTATCTTTGTAGTATTCCTACAAGGAAATGAGACCTTCTTTAATCCTAGTATTAGGTGCATTAGACTTAATTACGGCAGTTATTGCGTGGATTTCCATATCCTTTGGAAGTCTCAGAGAAGTTGCCTCTATCCTGTTAGCATTCCTAGCACTCAAAGGGATCTGGAGTATCTTTTCCTCTTAGGTACTTCCTTCACCAACATACATTCACGTCCACAGGCCTCGCAAGTAAATTCTACTACTTCTCTATATTTTCCTTCCATTCTTTTCCTTTTCCATATATTTGGCAGAGAAAGCTCTCCTCTGTAATTGCAGAAGGGACAGGTATATTTGAGGTAAATTCTGTCTTCCTCTCCCTTTAACACCCAAGCCATGATTGAGCCCTTTGCTTCATTCGAATCGTTGAACAATTGTTTCCTAGCAAAGTATACACATTCCTCAATATTCCTTGGCTCTCTCATCCTAGACCCCTAGAAGCATGAGGAGAAGGATTCTCGGATATCCTAAGTATGGGATTCGGAGATACGCTTTCCCTATAATTTGCTGGGCACTTATATGTTGCTCAAAGCCTAAGGGAGAAGGATTTGCATCTCCTTTAGTAGTTACACTTCCATTTTCTATGCTTATTACCCTATGAATGATCTTACCATTCGGAGAGTTAAAGACAATGACATCTCCCACCTTCAGTTCCTCAGGCCTTATCTTTTTTACTAGAACTACATCCCCCCTATTAATTCCGTCACTGAAATCAAATTTCCTGATCTCTTCGAGTGTGAAATTTCTCTGCAAGAAGAATTTGTAAAAGGTATCATCTACATTCTTATGCTCCATACTTTCCGAAACTATGGCTACTATATCCACTATCTGAAATGCATGTGGAAGGAGGAAATTAAATAGGAAGTAAAAGAGGATCAAGAGGAAGAGTAGGAAGGCCAAGTATCCTTTCCAAGATTCCTCTAGGAATATGAGCTTCCAGAGCTTCCTGAGATTTTCTCTCCATTTCATGCTCTTCCCCTGCTCTCCCCAAAGACTATGCCTGTTGTAATTAAATGAGCTACCCTCAATGGCTCTGGTACCAATCCTCTCTTCAATGTGGTCTGAAGGACTCTCTCCACCATTTGCCGAGTTGTGCCATGAAATTGGTAATAGATCTTCCCTTGCTTCACTTGGAACTCATGGATTTCTCCAGCCTTCAGGAGCTTATCTACCCTTTCTTGGAAATCTGAGAATTTCATGAGAGCATGTTTCATCCTTTCCACATCAGGATAATATCTCATTACTACTATTACAGGAATTTTTGTTTGCTCAAAGATTTCTTGAATATCTATCAAATTGAATCCTCCAAATGCTATTCCATCTGTCATCATCACGCGGAGCTGGAGACGATGTGTACTCCGATTCACCATTTCGATTATCTTCTGAGTGGCATCGTTCCCGTCACATTCTATATAGGTGCTGAGTACTCCATCTAGGAACTCACCACCTCTGAAGACCACCCCTATCACAAGTACCTCCTTACTTTTACCCTTAATAAAAGGAGCATCATCTATCCCCAAAACTCTAATTTCCTTCTTCACATCCATCTTTACTTCTTCAGTTGCTTGTAAAGTTCCATAAATTGTTTCTCCAACCTCTCTATACTTTCCCTAATCACTTTCCTTACATCTTTTCCATTCGTTTTTACGAAGATCTTAAACTCCTTCTTGAGAGGATGTTCGATCTTATAAGCACAGGCTATCACGCTCTTGTCTTTTCTGATCTCGTCTGTGAGCAAGTTGCATAAAGTGTGGTTTTCATCCAATTTGATCTCAATTTCCTCCTTACTTTCCTTCAGGATCTCCACCCTCATTCTTAGCTTTAACCAATCTAAAGCTTTAAAAGTTTTCAGATAGCAGTTTAATTGTGGAAGCAAGAGTCTATATGTTTGGAGTTCTTGTATTCAAGGGAGGAAAGGTAATAGAGAAGATTCTATTTTCCCCTATGCAAGCAGCAGAGTTCTACCTCAATTATGAGGTCAAATTAAAAGAATTGTTAGATGAACTGGCTAAGAGGGGGATTCAAATTAAAGAGGTGAAGAAGAGTTTCTGGAAAGAAGAAATACAATTGCTAGATGAGCTAGGAATCTTCAAGGGGAAGCAGGAATTCAGGAGGTTTAGACGACAGTTCTTCGTAGAGCTGTGCAAGCTTAAGATGAAGGCTATGCCATTTGAGGATAAGATTATAATAAATCTCATAAACGGCTTAGACGAACTTAATAAAGTGATAAATATCTTTCTGGAAAGAATAGTAGAGCTCTATGGAAATTTCTTTCCCGAGGCCATTCATGCTGCTGGAGATTATGAGAAAATAGTGAGACTTGTAGCTATAGATCCGCGCCGCGAATTCGTTGCTACACAGCTAAAACTGAGCTTGGAAAGCATGGGCTCTGAATTTGGAGAGGAAGATCTGAGGATCATTAAAGTCTATGCCAAAAGAGCAGTAGATCTTATAAACCTAAAAAATGAGATAACTGCCCATCTTGAGGCTAAAATGAATAGAATTGCTCCAAATCTGAGCAAAGTAGCTACTCCCTTGATCGGAGCAAAGCTTGTAGCTGCTGCTGGTAGCCTTGAAGCCTTGGCAAGACTTCCCGCAAGCACAATTCAACTTTTAGGGGCTGAAAAAGCCCTATTTAGGCATTTGAGGAAAGGAGCTAAGCCTCCGAAACATGGTTACATTCTCGCTCATCCACTGGTTAAGGGAGCTCCCCTCAAAGATAGGGGAAAGATCGCTCGTACTTTAGCTTCGAAGATAGCAATAGCAACTAAGGTAGATGTGTACGGAAAGGAGGATAGAAGTGAAATCATACTGAAGGAGCTTCAAGAGAGAATAAAGAGGATAAAAGATGAGGGTGGAAAAAAGTAAGGTAAATGCGAATGTGTTTTTCCTAAAAAATGGGGGCAAGATTCTAGCTACTAAGAATTTGGTGAAAGGATTCAGGTTCTCAGATGAGAGGCTTTTCACCATAGGTGATGTAGAGTATAGAGAGTGGATTCCCAATCGTAGTAAGATAGCTGCAGCCATCTTAAATGGCCTCAAGGTTCTTCCAATCCAAAAGGGAAGTAGAGTTCTATATCTGGGGGCAGCAGCTGGGCAAACAGCTAGTTATTGTAGCGATATCGTGGGGAAGGATGGGGTAGTATATTGTGTTGAGATTTCCGACAGAGTTTTGAGGGAGTTAATCTTAAGATGTGCTCCTAGGGAAAATATGCTTCCCATCTTGGCAGATGCCTCCAAGATCGAGGAATATGGAGATCTTATTAAGGAAGTGGATTTCGTTTTTCAAGACATAGCTCAAAGGAATCAAGTGGAAATCTTCATCAGAAATTGTGAATACTTCCTCAGGCAAAATAGTTTCGGGATGCTTGCGGTGAAGGCTAGGAGTATAGATGTGGTAGAGCAACCATCTAAGATCTTCAAGAAGGTTGAGGAGGAGCTAAGGAGGCAAAATTTTGAGATAGTAGATTATAAAAGGCTGGAACCATTTGAGAGAGACCATTGCGTTTTTCTAGTTAAAAAACAAAAAGCTTAAAATCCCATAATTTTTAGGAAAAGTAGGTGGGGTTATGGAAGTAAGACCTCTTTCCTTAACCGAGGTGTTGCTACTAGCGATTCTCATCGTATTCTTCTTTGGAGGTCTCTTCATCTATCCCTATGCCTTCACTACTTCAATAGAGCTTCCAGGATCTGCAGTGGGGTTTGAGGCGATATCTTCAATAATGCTGTGGGTCGCTACCATGTTCCTTATCTACGTAGCTCTACAGCTAGAGAGAATCAAGAACCAATTAATGGAAAAGAAGAGACGATAAACTTCTTTATTTCATTCAAAAATTTTTTATACTCTTAGCTACTTCCCTCTTTAATGGAAGAGGGTGTGGAGTACGAGCTTGTACCTATTTCTCCCATCAAGAAAATTCAGAAGGAGTTAGAAGAGATAAGGAGAAGTAAGATATCTACCCTCCCTCTCGATGAATTTAAGAAAGATGTGGAGAAGTTGAGCGAGCAGATAGATAAGTTAATTACCATCAATTTAACTCTCCAGACCAAGATTACAGAACTCTTAGTTAAACATGCGGAGGTTCTAAAGGATTTAGATGAGATGGTAAACCTGCTACGACAGGCTACTGAGATAGAGAGCGAAAGCAGTGTAGTAAATTTGGCTCCGGTTGTAGATGAGCTGAAGAAAATTCAAGAGCAGAACAAGGAGATGATGGAGACCATTAGAGAGCTTACTACATATCTTAAGAGAACATATACCCGAGGATTAATAGAGAGGATAGTTAGAGCTTAGAAGGAAAGTTTTAAATAATTGGCATTTTTTCTAAGTTTGAAGGTGGTGATATGAATAAGAGAGGGATAATTGATGTAATTACTTTAGTTTTGCTAGTGGTTATCGCTATTGCTGCCGTAGCTGCTGTTTGGATGTGGATGTCAGGATTCCTCCCAGGGATTCTACCGACTACTAGGGTTGCACCTGAGCCAATTTCAATAGCCTCCTATACATGTGATGCTACTCCACCTGCTGGCTCAGAAGAAATAACGGTTTCTGTGAGAAATGTCGGTAGCAGAGCTATTCCTGCAGGTACTTGGTCAGTATCAATTAGCAGACTAAATCCCACTACAGGTAATTGGGAAGGTCCAATTTGTACATATAACTATGCTGCAGCTAATCCTCTTAACCCAGGAGCAGTAGAAGGCCCAATCCAAGTAAGTTGCTCAATTAGCGCGGGTGATGAACTTTCCATCACAGTAAGTTCTCCCCAAGGGTCTACAATTTCCGCAAGTTGTAGAGCGGCTGCATAAGTTTTTTATTCTGCCATTTATTCCTTTATTCAATGAATAGAGGAATTTCTGTGATTGTTAGCACTCTACTCATCTTTGCCATGGCCATATCTTTTGTAATTGTAGCCTATCTCTGGGGACTTCCTATTCTTCAAAAAAGTGCTGATCAGAGCAAGTATTCAGTAAGCCTTAATAAAATGGTTGAGATCAGAGAAAGGATTGAGAGGATACCAATTGTAGGAAGTGATGAGATAGAAATTTCTTTAGATTCTGGAGATTCAGTTTCAATTTATTATGATGGGAGAATTGGGAAGAGTATTCTTCTTTTCAAGATAAGGGTAGGCAGCCAGCTTATTCCAAGTGTTTGGGTGCCTCTTGGAGGTTACTTTGAACTACCCTATAATCCGAGTGCTCCAGAGCAAGAGATTGTAGGAACGTATGGAGTAGATAAGTATGGTGTACTTATTGGAAAGAATTATGGAGATTCGATAGAAATGAAGTTGATCCTCAGATCCCTGAAAGATGAATATCATAGATATCACAATCTCAATTTGAGTTGTCAATACCCATGCATGGCTGGCTCACCAGGAATTCACAAATTGATCTTGAGGAAGGGAGAAGAAATTATAAATGCCACACACACTGTAATAAATATAAAAGCATGGTTTGGTTGAAATGCCGAGGAGATTTATAACCAGACTGGGTAAGAAACTAGCTGAGGCCAGCCGTAGGTTGACCATTGAAAAATTTGAGGGGTTGCCAACTCCTCCAATAACGCTCCTCCCTCAACTTCAGCTTCCATCCCTGCCCTTAATTCTTCCCAAATACCCAAAGGAGAAGGAGAAGAAGGAAGAGAGGGAGGAATCTACCAAATTGAGGGAAATAAAGGAAAAGTATGAACCTGTGGATATAAGCGATATAGAAAAAGAGGTAAAAGGGGAGGAAGCGATTTCGGTCAGGATTCTGGAAAAACTCGAGTCAATAAATGAGATCCATCCCCTTATCAGCATTAAAATGGGAGATAGGGAAGTTCTAATGGCTTTTGCAAACATTAGATGGGATCCTGAGAGCAGATCTATAGTATATTACGTGATCGAGCCTGAGTTAACTCCAGTGGAGACAAAGATCTTTGGTGAAGTCAAGGAATTGCTAAGGAAAAAGCTAGATATAGACCTTACCAAAGCTGAGACAAGTGCTGCTTATACTTACTTGATGAATAAGATGGAGAAGATCATCGGTGAGCTGGGTTTGAAGCTTACTGAGGAACAACTCCTAAAATTCAGATACTATGTTTACAGAGATTTCTTAGGATTGGAGAGGATAGAGCCACTCATGCACGATCCAAATATAGAAGATATCTCTTGCAATGGAGTAGGAATGCCAATCTTCGTTTACCATAGAAATCCGTTGTTTGGAGAGATAAGGACAAATGTAGTATATGCGGATAGAGAAGAATTGGACAATTTCGTGCTGAAACTTGCTCAGAAGTGTGGAAAGAATTTGACTGTAGCTGAACCTCTCCTAGACGGCTCCCTTCCGGATGGATCTAGGGTACAAGCTACGTTAGGGAGCGATATAGCTAGGAGGGGAAGCAACTTTACTATAAGAAAGTTCACTGAGAGACCATTGATTCCTGTTGATTTGATAAACTTCGGCACAGCTAATGCTGAGATCTTCGCATACCTGTGGCTTTTAATAGAGAATGGGCTTAGCATCCTTGTAGCAGGCCCCACTGCCTCAGGGAAAACCACTTTCTTAAACTGTCTTTCCCTTCTGATAAGGCCTGAAGCCAAAATAGTGTCCATCGAAGATACGCCTGAGCTGAGATTACCTCATCCAAACTGGGTACCTCAAGTAGCCAGAACTGTAATAGAGATGGGGAGATATGGGGAAGTAACTATGTTCGACCTGCTGAGAAGTGCTATAAGACAGAGGCCTGATTATCTAATAGTGGGAGAGGTGAGGGGAAAAGAGGCGTATGTGATGTTCCAGGCAATGGCTACTGGACATGCATGCTTGGGCACAATTCACGCAGATTCAATGGAGGCAGTAATAGAAAGGTTGACCACGAAGCCAATAGATCTTCCTCTATCCATCTTGGAGAGTTTAGATGTAATAGTATTTCTTACCAATGTGAGAAGGGAAGGAAGATATGTGAGGAGAGTGGGGGAAATAGACGAAATAGTTGGTTACGACTTCAAACGTAAGGAGCTGATAAGGAATGTGGTGATGAGGTGGGATGCAGAGCAGGATAGATTTATCTTCTTCAAGAGCATAATTCTTGATAAGATAAGGGAGAAGATGGGTTACAGCATAGAGAGCTTAAAGGCCGAGTTGAGGAGGAGGGTAAAGGTGATCAGATGGGTAAGGGAAAAAGGGATTAATGATTATAGAGAGTTCTCTAAGATCATAAGCCTTTACTACCTGAATCCCGATGAGGTGGAGAGGATGATGATAGAGGGAAGTTAATGATAACCTATGCTGAGTTTGCCTTTAGGAATTTTAGGAATTTAACCAAGAGATATGTGTCAATAGCTAAGGAATTAGGCGTATATCTAAAAAAAGCTGATCTCAAGTATACATTGGAGGAGTATCTCTCCATACTATTCATGAACGCTCTTTTAGTCTTCATAGGTACTGCCATTCCAATTTTCATCCTTTCTTTCCTCATAACTTCAAATATAGCAATTACAATTCTTCTGACTATTATTTTCCCAACGATAGCAGCTGCAGTCACAGGAATTTTCACTTATATGTATCCGATCCTCGTCACCAACAGCAGAAGAGCAAAAATCGATAATCTCATGCCATTTGCCTTAAATTATATGACTACAATTGCTGCCAGTGGAGCATATCCGATTTTTATCTTCGAGGCTCTTTCAGAACTCAAGGAATTCGGAGAAATTTCTAGGATCTCCTCAAAAATCGTCTCAAATGTTAAGGTTTTCGGTTTAGATATAGTGAGCGCTATTTCCAGAGTCATTCCAGAGGTACCATCAGAAACATTTCAGGAAATACTCTTCGGAATGCAGGCTACAGTTTCAGCTGGAGCAGACCTAAAGATTTATTTAAGTGAAAAGGCTAGGGCCTCGATAACTGAATACAGAAGGAAACTAGATGAATTCAATAGGACCATGGCGATGATTCTCCAGATGTACATCACTCTCGTTATCGTGGGAATTGTTTTCGCAATTGTTCTAACCACTATTTTGGGCCTTATTGGAGGAAGCTTCGAGTTCATCAAGATAATCCAATATCTCCTCATAATCTTTGGACTCCCGCTAGGAGCAGTCATATATATAAGTGTTGTGAGAGCTATTTCCCCTATGGAGATGTAAGATGAAAGTTACACTCGGTAAAAGAGAGATCTCGGCCCTCTCTATCCTTATATCCATAATTTTCTTCATCATTTCACTCTTCATTTTCGGGATTTCTCTCTCCAAACTCATTATTCTCATCACCATTTCTAGCGTGATAGCCATTCTACCTAGTTTCTTCTATACCTATCTTACATCAAAAAAGATCAGGGGGATGGAGGAAAGATTCCCAGACTTCCTTAGAGATATCTTAAGCGGAGTAAAGGCTGGAATGACACTGCCTAAAGCCATTATGCATTGCGCTAACATAGATTACGGTCCGCTTACTCCTGAAGTGAGAAAAATGGCAACACAGTTGAGTTGGGATGTACCATTTCCGAAGGTGATAAAAAGTTTCGCAGAAGGAGTGAAAGATAGTCCATTTCTCCTCAGGGGAGCTACTGTATTGCTTGAGTGCTCTAGGAGTGGTGGAGACATAGCCGCTGTAATCGAGTCCACTATCGAGAATATGACCATAATTAAGAGGATAGAAAGTGAGAGAAGCTCAATCATTTCCCAGCAAGTGCTTACTCTGATTATCATTCAATTCGTTTTCATAGTGATCTTGGTGATGGTATATAAATTATTCTTACCATTGCTGAGCTCTTTTTACTCTCTGAAAGGTGCTCAAACAGCTCTACTGCCAATAGCGGTGATTAATCCTGCAGAAGCAGTAGACCATTTCAAGACACTATTCCTCATAACCCTTATAGTTTCAGCCCTTGTAAATGGAATAATCATTGGAAAGACGAAGGAAGGAAAAGCTCTGATGGGAATGAAATATTCTATATTTCTCTTGATAGTTTCATTAATAGCTTATGCCCTTTTCATCATGCCAAGAAGTGTGGAAGTAAAATGTGAATTGCCTACAGGCATAATTAGTAGTGGACAGGAGGTAGAAATTACTTGTCAACTCCTAGTAGATGTATCTCCCATCAAAGGAGTACTACTCAATTTGTCTCTAGAACATCCTGAGTGGAGTAAAACCATAACTGTGGTTACCGACTCAGAGGGTAAGTTTAAGGGGAAGTTCAAAATTCCTACGATTAGAGGCAATCTCACTATTGGAGTAAGTGGAAGTTATACTACTGGGCTGGGAGAAAGTATACAAATCGATGAAAGAATAGGTGTGGAAGTTGCGTAGGGGCCAAATAGTAGATGTGGATCTAATACTCAGTTCATTCGTATTTTTTTTATTCCTTACAGTAATGCTCCAGATCTTCAATTCCACACTTCCAACTATTTCCAACTTTCTTTTATCGGAAAGTAGAGAAAAGGAAATACTCATCTTTAGCTCCAAGTATTTGAAAACTGAGCTTACCATCCAGCAAATCAACGAGCTCCTCACAGTAGCATTTCCAAATACTCGATTGGAAGTGGAATTCAAGCTCTTGGGATTTGAGATGCCATACCAAGATGAGGATCTTGAGCTCTTCGGTAAGTATCTCTATCTTCATAGGAAAGGATATGAAATTGTGGTGGAACTCTCTACTAATGATCAGGAATTTTGGACCAATTTTTCCCTAGAAATTCCGTCCCACATAGAATTTGCTGTAAGTTTAGAGAACTTTGAGGATGGAGTAGACCAAATAAGGGAAGGGATTAAAATTTATGGGGCCAACCTTGTGGAAGTAAACTTACTTGCTAGGAGGAATCTGAAGAAAATAATCAGGATAATCTGCCTCACTAACACCTCATTCTTAGTTAAAATCGCTCAATTCAGTAGCAACTTTGAGGATTTGAATTTCATCGTGGGAAAATTAAGATATTATTATCATCTCGGCTATAGGGGTGGAATATATGAACGATACTATTTGCTCAGACATTACTCTATGCTCCACGAAGATAACCTGAGCTTCCCAATTGAGTTGAATGTAAGGTTGTGGTACATATGAGAGGATTCGTTAAGATGGTGGAGGTAACAATTAGTATGATTGTGCTCTTATTCATATTCTTCCAGATGATAGTACCTATAATGCAACAACAGTCTAGAGAGGATTTAATTTTTATTCAAACGCTCTGCAGCTATTTAAAGACAGTTTCACAAACTCAGGCAATGAAAGAGGTATACAGAAACTATGGTTTCTCCCAACTGGACTTCATGTTTTCCAAATTGGCTGAAGTGGCGAATCTTCAACTGGAGCTTGAGTATACTCTCTATAATGTGATGATCATCAATCCCACAAATATTACCTTAGAAGACGAGCTAGCAGCTTTCACTTACCATTTTCCTAGGGGAATAAATAAGAATTCAATAAGGGTAGGAGATTCGGAATTTGGAGATTTTCAATTGTGGGTAGGGGATAATTGGTTTAGGATTCCAATTACCATCCAGACATCTGAAGAGTGGGAGGAACTCAATTTGACTCTCGATAACCTTTTCCTCACAACATTTGGAAATGGGGAGATAAATAATAGGTCTATCCAATTTTATTTGGGCGGAGAAAAGATGAGGGTAGAAGTGAGAGATTTTATTTCTCAAGCTGGGGGTACATCAGCCATAGTAAATCTTACAGTCAACCTTAAAAAGCTTGGTAAGGGAAGCTTCAAAGCATATGTATACTACTCCAATAATAATAGCATTTCAAAGATATTCCCAGAATTTTATTATGAGTTAGCTGAGAGCCAAGCTACGGTGACAAAATTAATAGGGACTGCTGAGAGAACATCTACCTACGATCTCATAATAAAAGTACCGAGGGTCATGCCATTTGAGAGGAAAATTCTGTATCTAAAGTTTAAAGTAGGAGGTGCAGAAGTGAGGAGTTTTCCCTACATTGAATTTACAGGATCAAACTTGGCAGTAAATTTACTAGAGAATGAACTGAAGGATGGAGGAGAATTTATCATTTCAAGGCCGATCAGGGGTAAAGCTTATATGTGTATGGAAAGTATAGGATTTGAAAGAGGGATTGTAGCCATCAAGTTATATGGATCGAGGAGATAAGAGAGCCCAGTTTTTCGTAGCTTCTATGGTAGTAATTGTAATTGCTATTCTCATGATCTTTGGCTATACTCTAATTGCTGAGGAAATTAAGGTGAGGAGCCTTACGAGCACAGAACTGGTATCGAGAGATGTACTCAATTTGAAGTACAGCATCGAGGAAATTGAACAGATCCTCCTTAAGGAGTGGCTAGATTTCAAATTTCAAAACAGAGCCTCATTCACACTCCTAGACAGATATGAGGCTAAGATTTGGACCTTTTCCCCAGAAGTTGAGATCCCAAAAGAATTTGATGTAGACTCGATGAGGCTTGCTGACAAGGAGGGGTTTGAGGTTCCATCCCAAGCATTTCAAGTAAGTAGGGGGAGAGTGAGAATAGTATTTCTTGATCAGAGGTCAGTAGGAGAGAAAGACTATTACCTATACTTCAATGAAGAAGGTCAAGAACCAAGAGTGAGGAAAGCATCTTATCCAAGCTTAGTCAAAATTTCTGAGAAAATTGATGAGTTTGTTGTTGAGACAGTATCTTATATACTCCACATTTCCAAGGATAGGGGAGGAATCATTACCAAACTCTTCATCAAAGATTTCAATTTAAATTCTATTTACAATGCAAGCGGTTTAAGCTTCCAGAGTAAACTTATATTTAATCAAGTAGAATATCTTCAAGAGAATTGTAATGACGCTACTTTCCGGATCCTGGCAAATGGACCCTTTTTAGGAGTGTTGGAGATTAATTGTAGCCATAAAAGTTCCACAGGGGCTACCATCGATGGGGAAAGCTTTATTCAGACCCATTACTATTACCCCAATTTCTTTCTCATAGAGGAAGTAGGTAATTTCAGCAACCAGATAATAGCTACATATGAATACATTTTCACTGTTAATTCAAGTGTGCTTCCCAACTATATAGACTCTTCCTCCAATTCCATGCAGAGTTCACCCATTCCTCTAGGAGAGATAAAGTGGCTCGATCTTTTCTCAGTCCCACCGCAGGAATTTGGAATGGGGGCAAAAATACTTTCTCCAGTATCTCAAGTTATAGGAATAAATAGCACTACAGAGAAGTTTATTCAGATAAGAGCAATCAGGGATGAAATTTTCTTAGGTGAGGTAAAAGCATTTAAGATCCTTTTCTATCCTCATCTTAGAAATTTTACTCAGACGCTTGAATTCAGTGAACTTTGGGATAATCCCCCGCTCGTGAGACTAAATAAAATCGAAAGCCTCTCGGATTTTGTGGATCAAGTAGTCAATGACAGGTTTCTAATTTTGCGGGGTAAGGGATATTCTATCCACACCAACTTTTCCCTCAAATCTAATTATGAGAGATTTTCATTCCAATCGGACTGGGCAGACCCTACTTTTCTAAACAGGCAGATAGTTCAAGTAGTTTGGAAAAGTTACCTTCCAGAGAGGATCAAGGTCAAATTAAATGGGACAGTTAATTTGGATTCGATAAAGGTAACAGACCATATAGGCAATCCTATAGAATTTGACCTATGGCAAGAGGTTTATGGACCTGCCGGTTTTGAGGAGTATTTTGTGAGGGGAAATGAATTTTACCTCCTAAATTTGGAGGGAAAGGATTTCAATTTAACTATCAATATCCATGACGAAAGTCAAATGCTACAATTCTTCATTAGGATTTGTGTTACCTATCCAAATGCAACTGAGGAATGTTTTCAGACAAACCACAATGATACTTATCTCATCCAGGGAAGGAGGGGGATTTACAAAGTCAATGTGACTATGAGTTTTTTAGGACAGGTCCCTCCAGTAGTAGGTCTGATTTATTATACTATTGATTCTACTCTTCCAAAACTAGTGGTGGCTGGAGAAAGATTGCTCCTCTCAGTAAGGACAACTAGCGGAAACTTTGGATTTCACGTTCCAGAAAATAAAAGAAGTTTTTCCATAAGAATTGCTCCAGCATCTGGTACAGCAGTATGCAATATGAGAATTTTGGATGAGAACAAGAAACTGCTGAAAGAAGTATATGGGACTTCAATTTTCATGGATGTAGAGAATATTGAGGGGGGAAGCTTTTATTATTTGGACTACAACTGCACTTTCAGCAATGTTCAGTTATTCAAATACTATAATATAACTTTTACCAATACTTCCAGCGCGATTGGTAACGATCTGGAGCATTGGTTTGATTTTGGGAACCCAGAATTTTATTTAGATGTTGAAAGGATTCCGAACTCGGGTAAGATTTACGTATACTATAACACGTGGGATGATTGCCAAAGTGG
>JAPDLS010000001.1:68542-86369 GCA_025920425.1 Candidatus Haiyanarchaeum thermophilum
ATGTCCCTCTAGAGAATTTGGTACAAAATTTCCAACTTTCCCAAATCTTACAATAATAAATGAATTCTACAGGGCTTCGTGGAAGAACTATAACCTCTTCCGAAATTTGCATACATCATGGTTTGATAGGGCTTGGAGGATTAAGAGAGAAATTTCTCTCCAAGAAATCTCAAATAACCTAAAAAATGGAGCTGTTGAAATAAGAGGAATAGAAGTGGGCTTAGGAGAAGTTAGGAACTGTTCTCAGGAGGTGAGGGTTACCACTCCTCCACCTCTCTGGAGATTTAGAAGGGAAATTAGGGTGAAAGAGGTTGATGGAATGAGCAAGAGTGGTCTCATTAACATCACAGTCCAACATTCGGGTAAGGCCAAAAACGATTGTAGAGATGTATATCTCTACGATGATTCTTTGAATTTAATGGAGTATGATCTCGTAAGCTGTAACTCCTCTCACCTTGTACTTACCATCTCCTTGAGTCTCCCTGCAAACTCAAGCAGATCATATTATGTGTATTATGGAAGCGATGATGCTCAGATCCCAAGGAAGAGAAAGGGGCTCACAGGGAGCTATTTGGGAGGAGTGAATATAGAGGTCTCATATGAGGAGACTAATCCTCCCCAAAGTTTTGAGGAGGTCGAAATTCCAATTAAAGTAATAGACGAGACATATGTTGGAGGTTTTTGCATTAATTTTACCTTAGTTTTCAACACTTCCCTCCTTCCAAATTCGAGAAGAGTTTACTACCTATACTATGGAAATGAAAATGCTGATGCTATTCCTTTTGGAGAATTTGGGAGTACTCTCACAGGAGTTTCAGTTAATCTCAGTGAGGAGATAAAACTTCTTTCAGGTGAGTGGTTCAGCAATTCTCCAGAAAAAGTGAGCACTGTTGTTAGAGACTTGGAAAGCGGGGAAAATGTACAACAGTTTATCAATTTTTCAAATATGGGTCTGCTTTACGATGGAAGTCTAAGGAAAATCTTAAATTTGAGTGCTGGAAATGTAACTTATCTGCTGCAAGTATATCGGAATTCCCCAGCAATTAGGATTAAAATTCTATTTCCATACAACTTGACCAAATTTCCATATGTAAGTACTCTATGGCAGTTAGCTACAGATGGTACTCCAGATATTTTTGTTTTCCTTAGAAAAATGGAAGATATACCAAAAAATCTGAGCTTCCTGGAACTTGCCTTTGAGCGTGATAGAATATTTGCGGGTAAAGGAGATTATCGCTCACTTATAGGCATAATTACAGATATATTCTCAATTGTTTCTAGTGGTGAATCAATCATGTTTGGGGAAAGCTTCATTCAGTTAAAAATTAGAGAGGGGGGAGAGTTCATCTTCATCATACTTCAAAATAGGGACCAGTTATCTCAGATTGCTAGAGAAATTGGTAAGGTGAAATATTCCCAAATGCTTCCTAAGCTCTCTATCAAATTCGTGAAGAGGGGACAGATCTTAATCATAGACTAGTAGGAGAGGAACTTAATTTCCTCATCATTCAAACCGAGATAACTTGCTATCGCATTTCCCCACTTTTTATTGTGCTTGAAGATGAACTTGAGCATGAATCCGTAGTATTTATAAGAATTTTCACTCGATGTGTGACACTTTTCTGAGATCTTATCACTTATAGATCTCAACGTTCTTCTGAATTGAGTAGTTTCCCACATTCTTGCAATTTTTTCAGGACTTCTGTAAGCTGTGAACTTTTTATATTCTTCCTTCTTAGCCAGATTTACTCCCGCAGTAACCAGAATATTTGCGTAGACTTCAAGTCTATAATACTGAGTTCTTACAGCCCTTGCTAGAAAGAGATCAGCCTTTGACAGATAATCGTAAGCCAGAGCTATCTCTTCAGGTTTCTCATATTCCCTAGGTATATTTTCAGCAATCCACAGGATTACTTCACTGATCTCCCTATCCAAGTTTTCTAGAGCGAGCAGCGCCCTTCTAATCCCTTTTCCCTTGAAGATCATACCCAACGCCTCAAAAATATTTTTCTCCCTATCTCTGTAGTTTAGCAGGAGATCTTCCTCTTTGATTAACTTCCTCCCAAAGGATGCTAGCTCAAGATCATTGATAGCACTTCTAGCATCCCCATTTGCAAACTCTATTATTAAGTCAAGTGCTTTTTCATCTATTTCGATATTTTCAAGCCTACAGATCCTGAGGAGAATTTTCCTGAGATCCCTTTTTCCTATCTTTTTGAATTCAACTAGTTCTACATATTCTCTCAAACTCCTCAATTTTGGATCATACGGATTATTTGCTGTGAGGATTATGGGATATGGTGTCTCCTGGATTAGTTTGATGATTTCACCAACTCCTCCCCTATCCTCAATTCCATGAATACCATCTACTTCATCTATGAGGATCAATTTTCCCCTGTGACTTAGGCTTCTTTGAAGGATAGCATTTCCGAGTATTCTCCTGATCTGAGCAGCATCCCTCTTATCACTTGCATTCAGTTCCACCAGTTCAAGTCCAAATTCTCTGGCGAGGATTTTAGCTAGACAGGTTTTACCTGTACCTGGAGGACCATAGAAGAGAAGGGCTTTTCTCTTCATCCTCTTGAAGTTCTTGATGAAGTCTACAGCCTTTTTTACCGCAGTTTCCTGATCTCCAAATTCCCTAAGGCTCTTGGGAGCATGCTTGATTGCAAAGCTCATCTTTTCAAGGATCTACCGATGAGATAAAACTGAGCTAGAAGGGCCTCAATCTGCAAGAACTCATCTGCTCCCTCTACTATCCTGAACTCATATTCTCCTATGGTTTCTAGGAGTTTGATCTTGATTTCATCTGGTAGATTTAAGTTCATTACATTTCTCTGAATCATCTTAATTGCATCTATTCCAGAGATCCCATATTTGATCATTGTGGAAATCATATTTTTCTTAGCCTCCTCAAACTTTCCATCAAGACTCAGCTTTAGCACCTCCATAATTTCCTTGGGTTTAGCATACCCAGCTACTTCATACACGATATCCTCATTGATCTTACTTGAGAGAGAGGCGCAGGCTTGTAGAGTATTTACAGCTTTCCTAGCATCCCCTTCACTGACTTCGTAGAGAGCTTCCAATGCTTCATCGCTGAGCTTCAGTTTCTCGGCCTCAGCAATGCGGGCCAAGTATTTCTTGATTGCCTCCTTGCTTAGTGGTTTAAATCTAAAAATGGCACATCGACTTTGAATAGGTTCAATTATCTTGCTTGAGTAATTACAGGAGAGGATAAATCTCGCGGTGGATGTAAAATTTTCCATAGTTCTCCTTAAAGCTTGCTGAGCATCCCTAGTTAGGGCATCAGCTTCATCTAGTAGGATTATTTTGAATGGTACCTCTCCAATTGGTTTCGTCCTAGCGAAGTCCTTCACCTTAGTTCTAATAGTATCTATTCCACGCTCATCACTTGCATTAAGCTCAAGTAAGTTTTCTTTCCATCTATCCTTGAATAACTTCTTAGCTATGATCAAAGCCAATGTGGTCTTACCTGTACCTGGAGGACCAGCGAAGAGAAGGTGGGGGATATTCTTTGATTTGGTCATCTCCTTTAATCTGGCTACTATCTCATCTTGCCCAACTACTTCATCGAAATCCTTAGGCCTATATTTTTCGGTCCAGATTTCAATCTCCATAAAAATAGGAAAGTTTAGGATCGTTTATAAACTTATTCCAGATGAAGAAAAAAGAAAGGGAAAAACCTAAACTTTCTCCGCAAATGCAAAGTCTCCCAACACTTTGGTGATCTTCACTCGGACTTCATCTCCCTTCTTCGTATGTGGCACAAAAATTACGAAGTTCTCGATCTTTGCTACTCCATCTCCGCGTTTTCCGACGCTGATGATCTTTACTGTATGTTCCTCTCCTACTTTGACAGGTGCTATTCTGATTTTGATCCCCAGCCTTTGAGGCTCAAAGGTTATAGCCTCCCATCTTTTTTAAACTTTGCCAATTGCGAAACTTTTTAAAAAAGCTAGAAATTTAATAAAAAAGCATGGAGTTCCTCAAGTATGAGGAGGAAATACTGAAGTTCTGGGAAGAGAGTAAGATCTATGAAAGGGCGAGGAAGAAGGGAAGAAAGCTCTTTAGATTTCTGGATGGTCCTCCATTTACCTCTGGTGAGGTACATCTGGGAACAGTTTTCAATAAAGTATTGAAGGATATAGTGCTCAGAAGTCGTAGGATGATGGGGTATAGGGTATTAGATACTCCCGGCTATGACATGCATGGATTGCCAATAGAGGTAAATGTGGAAAAGAAGATGGGGATAAAAAATAAGAGGGAGATACTCAAATTTGGAATAAAGGAGTTCGTAGAAGAATGTAAACGCTTTTCCTTCTCAAATATGTATAAAATGAATGAGGATTTTCAGACGTTGGGAGTTTGGATGGACTGGAAGAAACCCTATATGACTGCAAGCAATGAATACATCGAAAATGTGTGGCATATTATAAAAGTGGCATATGAAAAGGGTATGCTCTATCAAGGGGATAAAGTACTGCCATGGTGTTATAGATGTGCCACTGCTTTAGCGAAACATGAATTAGAATATAAGAAATTGGAGGACTTGTCAATATATGTGAAGTTCAAGTTGAAGGGGAAAGAGAATGAATTTCTGGTAATTTGGACAACTACTCCTTGGACCTTGGTATCAAATTTAGCTGTAATGGCTAACCCAAGTGGAGAGTACTGTAGATTTAGAGTAGGAGATGAAATTTGGGTGATGGCGAGGAGTGGTGGAGAACGTCTACTCCAGAAGTTTGGAATAAATTATGAGATAATTGACACATTTCTTGGAAGTGAACTCGAGAATACTAGCTATGAATTCCCTTTTGAAGAGGAAGTGCAGAGCCATCGCTGGCTTGAAGAGAAATATGGGGCTCATAAGGTAATTCTCAGCGAAGAATACGTGGACGTAAATGAAGGTACTGGCTTAGTTCATTGCGCTCCTGGATGTGGACCAGAAGATTTCGAAGTAGGTAAGAAATATGGACTTCCAGCATTCTCCCCAGTGGACGAAGATGGGAATTTCACTGAAGAGGCAGGAGAGTTCAATGGAAAATTCGTAAAAGGAGATGTGGAAAGGGAAATCATTGAAATCTTGGGAAGGAAGGGGCTGTTAGTTGGGGAGGAAAAGGTTATCCATGAATATCCCCATTGTTTTAGATGCAAACGGGCTGTAATTTTCAGGGCAACAAGGCAATGGTTCTTGGCTGTGGCAAGATTTAGAGATCAAATCTTGAAGGAAAATGAAGCCGTGAACTGGATTCCTGCTTGGGGCAAACAATGGTTTAACAATTGGGTAGCTCAACTTGAAGATTGGTGCATTTCTAGGCAAAGATTTTGGGGAATTCCACTTCCCATCTTCATCTGCAATAAATGTGGGGAGATAAAAGTTGTGGGTAGCAAGGCTGAACTTGAGAGATTAGCTCAAGTTAAAGTTAAGGATTTACATGCTGGAGAAGTAGACCAAATAACATTCAGGTGTAAATGTGGGGGAGAGATGAAGAGGATAAGGGATGTGGCCGATGTGTGGCTGGACTCAGGGTCAGCACCATTCGCAAGCTTGGACTATCTCAGGAATTCTAAACAATTCTTTCAGTATTTTCCATTTGATTTCATCGTGGAGGGAAAGGATCAAATTAGAGGGTGGTTCAATGTATTATTCTGCGTTTCTATGCTTCTTACAGGTAAGGCCCCATACAAGAATGTGTACATGCATGGTTTCATTACAGATGAGAAGGGAAGAGAAATGCATAGATCCCTTGGTAACTATGTGACCCCATCTCAAGTACTTCCTAAGTATGGAAGGGATGGTTTGAGACTCTACTACATGCTTAATAGCAGTCCGGGAGAAGATGTAAAACTTGTATGGAAGGAGTTGGAAGAGGCTGTCAAGCAATTAAATATAATTTGGAATACTCACCTCTTCATACTCAAGCAAGCCAAATTTTTTGGAATGAGGCTTGATCCAGAGCTTAAGATTACAGGATTAGGAATAGGTGAGAGATGGATCCTTTACGAGCTTTATAGCATGCTACAGCAGGTGGAGGAGCTTTACCTCAAATTTGATGTAACTAGGGCTACGAAGCTAATAATCGATTTTCTGGTGGAGAAGCTAAGTAGAGGATATATTCACTTAATCCGGGAGGAAATGTATGAGAGTATCTCAGCTAAAGTGCCGTTGAATGTACTTTTCCATGTCTATCTAACAGCACTTAAGGCCTTAGCTCCAATTACACCTATCATTTGCGAAAAGATTTATCAGGACCTCAAGGAAGTGGCGGAACTGGGTCCTTCCATCCACCTGGAGAAATGGCCTAAAGTGAAGAGAAGTTTCTTAAGTCAGAAGTTTAAGGAGGAACTTACTGTCCTCTTCCAAGTTTTGGAGAAGGGAAAGCAGTTAAGGGATCTTTCTAAGTTGAAGATGAGACAACCTCTTAAAGAAATGTTGATAGTAGCTGATAATCTTGGGTTAAGGAGGATCGTGGAGAAGAATAAGGTATTCTTGAAAAAGGCCTTAAATATCTTGGAGATAAAATGCTTTACGAGGAGAGAATTTGAGAGGAAGTTCAGATTGAGAAATAAGATTTTCCCGCATGCAGAACAACTTTCTAAGAAATTTCCTCCAGCAGTTGTAACTCAGCTGATAGGAAATATAATAGGAAGGAGCCAAGAGGATCTATTGAAAGAACTTAACACATTAGGAGGAATAAATGTAAAGCTGAGTGATGGAAATGTAATCAAGCTAGGGGAGGAGGACTTCCTCTTCGGTTATGAGCTTCCTAAACAATATGTGTTTACTAGTATATCTAGGGATCTACTCATCCTAAATGTGGAAGTCGATAGAGAGCTTAAGTTACTTGGTCTCCTTAGGGAATTGGTGAGGGCTGTACAAGAAGAGAGGAAAAAAATGGGTCTGGAGAAAGGGGAGCAAGTTTCTCTAGCAGTAAATTCAAATGAGGAGGTGGAGCTTTTCCTCAAGCAAAATGAAGAATTTATAAAGAGGAGGACAAATTGTAGGCTTACATTTTCCACTCAAAAATTACTACATAGGCTTAAAGCATATGAGTTTGAGCTAAGTTTTGAAGTGAAGAAGATCTAGGAAAAGATTTTATAATTTTCCAGATTAAAGATAATTAAGGTGGGGGATCTAAATTGAAGAAGTATAAAATAAAAATAGAGAACGTAGTAGCTTCTGCTAATCTCCACACTGAGATACCGCTGGAGAAGGTAGCTTCCAGCTTACCAAATACTGAGTACAACCCAGAGCAATTCCCCGGCTTAGTACTTAGGCTCAGGAAAATGAGGATTACTTCCTTGATCTTCTCCTCAGGAAGAATTGTATGCACAGGAGCCACAAATGAAAGGGAAGTGAAGGAAGGTGTAAGAGGTGTGATGAATGAACTGAAGAAACTCAAAATAAAGTTCAGAAAGAAACCTGAGATAAAGATTCAGAATATCGTAGCCTCTGGGAATCTCAATATGAAACTCAATCTTAACTCCCTAGCCTTCAAACTGGAAAATGCAGAATACGAGCCTGAGCAATTTCCTGGCTTAGTATATCATTTACCCAATTCAAACATTACATTTCTCCTCTTCAGTGCAGGTAAAATCGTATGCACAGGAGCTAGGAATGAGATGGAGATAAGGAAAGCAGTGGAAACTCTAATAAGGAACATTAAGAAGGCTAAGTGAGAGTATGGAAGAAGAGGTTGAAGTAGTGGAGAAATGCGTAGAATTCCTATCTTCCTATAGCTATGAATCTATTTCTAGGGCTATAGAAAAGGGGGAGAAGTGCATTAAGATTGATTTCAAGAAGCTTGATTTATACTTTCCAGAGATAGCAGATATGCTTCTGGAGGAACCAAAGAAAGTAATAGAAAATTTCAAGAAGAGCTTGGCCTCTTTAGATCTACCAAGTGATGAGTTTGAGATAAGATTTTTCAATTTGCCGGAGACAAGCTTTGTTAAAATCAAGGATCTAAGGAGCAAGCATATCAATAAACTCATCTTCATAGAGGGAATAGTAAGGCAGACGAGTGAAGTTAGGCCAATAGCTTCTGAAGCAATATATGAGTGTAGCAGTTGCGGAAAGCTGATAGACGTGAAGCTTGAGGAGAGATTGATGAGGAGAGAACCCCAAATATGTCCAAATTGTGGGGGGAGAAGATTTATTTTGAAATTCCAAAAGTTGGTAGATGCTCAGCGAGTAGTAATAGAGGAGAGTCCTGAGATGCTGGAAGGTGGAGAGCAAGCTAAGAGGATTTCTGTCCTACTTTACAGAGATCTAGTGGATCCAGACATTGTGAAGAAGGCCTGTCCAGGAAATAAGGTGAGAGTAATAGGAATTGTAATGGAAGTCCCCATTGTAATGAAGAAAACTGGGAGCATAAGGTATGATTTAATAATAGAGGCAAACAACTTGGAACCCATTCAACAAGAGTTTGAGGAAATAGAGATTTCTCCTTCCGATGTGGAAGAAATTAAGAGACTTTCATCTCAGCCAGATATCTATGAGAAGTTCATAAATTCTATAGCTCCTACAATAGTAGGATATACAGAGATAAAAGAGGCGATATTGCTTCAGTTATTTGGAGGTGTGAGGAAAGAGCTCCCAGACGGAACTACTCGAAGGGGAGATATCCATATCCTTTTAGTCGGAGATCCTGGAGTAGCAAAGAGTCTACTCTTGAGATATGTAGCTGCTCTAGCCCCTAAGGCAAGATATGTGACTGGTAAGGGAACATCCGCAGCAGGACTTACTGCCGCAGTGGTTAGAGATGAATTCCTCAGAGGATGGAGCTTAGAAGCAGGAGCCCTAGTATTGACTAATAGAGGAATTTGTGTAATAGATGAGATAGACAAGATGGGGAAGGAGGACAGGGAAGCGATGCATGAGGCCCTAGAACAGCAGACAGTAAGTATTTCAAAGGCAAATGTTCAAGCCACATTAACTGCCCAGACAAGCGTATTGGCTGCAGCTAATCCCAAGCTAGGAAGATTTGATCCATATTTGCCCATTGCAGAGCAAATAGATCTTCCTCCCACCTTAATTAATAGATTCGACCTTATCTTTACTATCAGAGATATTCCTGAAAAAGGCAAGGATGAGATAATAGCAGAACATATGCTTGCAGTAGCCAAAGATCCGAGCGAGAAGAAGCCAGCCATATCCCCGGAGTTGATGAGGAAGTACATTGCATATAGCAAACAAAACTGCAAGCCAAAGCTTACGGAAGAAGCTAATGAAGAGTTGAAGAATTTTTACATCACTCTAAGAAGCAAACATGCTACCTCTGGAGAAGAGGTGAGGCCTATCCCTATCTCTCCTCGGCAACTTGAAGCTTTAATAAGGTTGGCTGAAGCCAGCGCGAGGGTGAGGTTAAGTGATAAGGTTACGAGGGAAGACGCTCAGAGAGCTATAAGGCTCCTCACTTTTTGTCTAAGGCAAGTAGGTCTAGAACCTGAGACAGGGGAGATAGATATAGACAGGATAGTGACAGGAATCAGTGCAGTGCAGAGGAGTAGGATTATCACTATTAAAAATATCTTGAATAATTTGGAAGCGAAGTATGGAGAAATGATATCTGTAAGCGAGGTAATAGAAGAGGCTAAGAAATTCGGGATAGAGGAGGAGAGAACTGAGGAAATATTAAATAAGATGAAGCGAGAAGGAGAGATCTTCGAACCCAAGCCAGGATTCATCAAGAGATTGCCAAAGTAAAATGGCTTACACTTCCGCATATAAATTCTGGATAAATGAGATAGTTGGGGCTAGGATAGATGATGTAGAGAGATGTATCGAAGTAAAAGGAATTAAGGTGAAGAAAGCAAGGGTGATGGGCACAGTGGTGAAAGTGTATAGAAGCCAAACCTCTGAATATGCGTTTTTGACCATAGATGATGGTACAGCCCAAATTAGGGTCAAGATCTTTGGAGATGAGGCTAAACAAATAGAAAAGTGGAAAATTGGGGACATAGTTGATGTGATAGGGAGGGTAAGATTTAAGAATTCTGAAATTTATTTGGTACCAGAAATATTGATCAGGGTAAAAGACCCCAATTGGGAGCTACTAAGGAAGCTTCAATTACTCTGGCTGGGAAAATTGAGAGAGGGAGGAAAAGTGCAAGTAGAGGAAGAGATAATTGGGGATTTAAATCTTAAAGTAATAAGGGCGATCAAGGAATTGGATGATGGTACTGGGGCTGAAGTAGGGGTTATAGCTAGAAAAGTTGGAATAAAACCTGAGGAGTGCGAAACTATTATAAAAGAACTGTTGATAAGAGGAGAAATCTATGAACCAAAACCAAAGCGATATAAGGTGCTTTAGATGGAGTATGCTGAATGGTTGGAAAGGGCATATAGTAAGATAGTAAGGAAGGAGAACAGGGGAAGGTTCGAGCCTCCTAGAGCTGAGAGCATGATCCAGGGCAACAGAACGATTTTGAGCAACCTCAAGCAGATCGCTGATTATCTGAATAGAGATCCAGAGCACCTATTGAAGTTTTTGCTTAAAGAATTGGCTACATTTGGAAAAATGGAGGGAAATAGAGTTATCTTTGTTGGTAGATTCACTGAGGAGATTATTTCTCAAAAAATAAACAAGTATATCGAGGAATTCGTGAGATGTAAAGAGTGCAAGAGTCCCGATAGCAAGCTGATAAGGGAGGAGAGGATACAGTTCCTGCAATGCTTGGCCTGTGGAGCAAAATACCCTGTAAGAAAGCTCAAGTAAGATGGCTGGAAAATTCTACTTGAAGGTTCATGAAGTGATGTATAATGGGGTGAAAGAATATTTGGTAGCAGTGTGTGATGAATGGTTGCTCGGAAAACAGTTTGAAGACAATAAATTTAGGCTTTCAGTCAATCCACGATTTTATGGTGGAGAGTTAGTGGATGCTGAAAGGGTAGTCAAGGAGTTGAAGAAGGCGACGATTGCTAATCTAGTCGGAGATGAGGTAGTAAAGTTGGCGATAAGGGAGAGGCTGGTGAATGAGGAGAATGTGATCAGGGTAGGGAAGGTATTACATGCTCAATTCATAGCTTTCAAGGAGTAAATAACACAAATAAATTAATAAATTTGCTCCCAATTTAATAAAACTTTGTGGAGAAGGAGAAGTTGAGGTTGCCTGAAGATGGAGAAGTATTTGGAGTAGTTAAACAAACCGTAGGGGCATGTAGGATGTATGTAAAATGTGACGATGATAAGATCAGATTGTGCAGAGTTCCAGGTCATCTTACTAGGAAGATCTGGGTGAAAGTTGGAGATGTGGTGATAGTAAAACCATGGGAGGCTCAAGGTGATGAAAGGGGGGATATAGTCCATAAATATACTCCTACTGAAGTCCTCTGGTTGAAAAAGAAAAATTTATTTAAGAAGATTGGAGATGAAATCTGAGCTCTATGAATATAAAGTGAGAATCCCTCGCGAGAGAGTAGGAGTGCTCATAGGGAAGGGGGGAAAGATGAAGGAAAGGATGGAGAAGGAACTGGATGTGAAGATACGAGTCAAGGGAAATGAAGTTACGATTAGAAGTGAGGATTCAATAGATGGCTGGATAGCAAAAAATGTGGTTACCGCAATCGGGAGAGGTTTTTCTCCAGAGATAGCCCTATGGTTGAAAGATGAGAACTTTACCTTGAATATTATAGATATTAAGGAGTGGGCGAGATCCAAGAAGAAGCTCATAAGATTAAGGGGAAGATTGATAGGAAGTGAAGGAAAGGTGAAGGAGAAAATAGAGAAGTTATGCAATGTGAAGCTTTCTATCTATGGTAAAACGATTTCAGTAATAGGAAATGCATATAATGTGGAGCTTGCGTCGAAGGCGATAGAGAAGCTGTTGAACGGTTCTAAACATTCGACGATCTTTAGGATGCTCGAGAGTCAGAGAAAGAGTTTGAAAGAGAGGGAGTTGGCATGCCAGAGATTGCTGAGGAAGTAGCAAAGGAGTATAAAGAGATTAGTGTAGCAGAATTCTTTGAGAAGAATAGGCACTTACTGGGTTTTGATTCCCGTATGAAGGCTGTGCTTACATGTGTAAAGGAAGCAGTGGAAAATAGTATAGATGCCGTGGAGGAGATGAACTATAGGAGATTGAAGAAAAAACAGCCAATTATCCCACCTAGAATTTTAGTGGAGATCAAAAAAGTGGAGAGTATCTATGATCTGTATGAAAATGATCGCATCGTGGGAGAGCTGATTCGGGCAGGTAAAAACTTCGTAGCCATTTATGCTGGAAAAAAATATGGGGTGAAGAAAAAAGGAGAGAGGGAAATTGTACTTGAGAGCGATGAAAGTAAGATGAGGATCATAATCGAAGAGAGACCCAAGGTACTGGTAGACGGTAAGGAGCTTAAGGTAAGGCTCAGAACTAATAAATATAAGATAATGGTAGAAGACAATGGGCATGGGATTCTTAAAGAGCATATTCCCAAGATCTTTGGAAAGTTCCTCTATGGCTCTAGGTTTCATGCATACAGACAAAGTAGGGGACAGCAGGGAATAGGAATCCACAGCGTAGTACTTTATGCCCAACTTACTACAGGTAAACCCACTAGAGTAACATCGAGAATATCTAAGGAATCTCCTGCTTACTTTATGGAAGTGATGATAGATGTCTCTAAGAATGAACCAAAAATAGTGAATGAGGGAATAGATGGAGGTTTTAAGCAAGAACATGGGACAAGGGTTGAATTTGAGATAGAAGGTATGTATATTAAAAGTGGAAAATTCTCTGTGCTTAATTATCTACGTTATACCAGTTTAGCCAATCCTCATGTGGAAATAATTTTCAAGGACCCGTATGGAAAGAAGCATGTCTTCGAGAGAAGGAGTAAGGATCTTCCTCCAGAACCGAAGACAATAAAGCCCCACCCATACGGAGTGGAACTTGGGATTCTCATGAGAATGCTGAAAAATACTAAGGCCAGAACTTTGATAGGTTTCCTCACCACCGAGTTCTGCAGGGTAGGAAAGGAAAGTGCCAAACAGATCATCACAGCAGCTGGACTTACTAGAAAAAAGCTGGATGAGCTCACGAGGAATGATATAGAAAATTTGCTGAAGGCGATGCAGAGGGCTAAGCTGCAGAGGCCACCTACAGATTGTCTCTCACCAATTGGGGCTGCTGAACTGGAAAAAAGTCTCAAGGAAATGTTTAAGCCAGAATTCTGTGCCGCAGTAAGTAGGGAGCCCAGCGTATATCGAGGAATACCTTTCCTAGTGGAGGTAGCTATGGCATATGATGAAAGCTTTGGAGAAACTACAATTCTAAGATTTGCCAATAAAATTCCATTGCTCTTCGATGCTAGTGCCTGTGCAATCACAAAGGCAGTCCAGCAGATCAACTGGAGTAGTTACAAGCTTCAGAGGGCTCCAAATGGGATGCCGATGAACCTCATAATATTGGTTCATGTAGCTAGTGTGTGGATTCCATATACTAGTGAGGGAAAGACTGCGATAGCCAATTACCCTGAAATACTTAAGGAGATAAAATTAGCCCTTCAAGAATGTGCTAGAAAGGTAAGTACATACATAAGTGGAAAGCGTAGGATCTATGAGAGGAAGTTGAGGCTTAGTATCTTTGAGAGATACTTGCCAGAGGTTGTAGGTGCTTTAGCTTCGATAACCCAGAGGGATAGGGAAGAAATATATAAAAAATTTGAGGGGCTCCTGAAGAAAAATGAAAGGTGAAGTAATCAAGAAATTAAATGAGTTAGCTGAAGACGTGATAAGGAAAGCTGAGAGAGGGGAGAATCCCTATATCCTGATCCCAATAAGAGGGATCACAAATGTAATCTATGACGAGAAAAATCGGAGGATAATCTTAGGAGATAAAGTATCTAAGAGGTATTTCCTAAATGTAGCCCATGCTAAGAAGTTTATGCAAACCTTCCTCGTAGCCGCATTCTGTCATCAACTCTTGAAGGAGGGAATCCATGCAAGTCTCAGGGAGACATTTTATAGCCTGAAGAGGACCCTTCCAGGGAGTAAGGAAAATACATTCGATACGCAAGATGAAAGTGATCCAATTATTGTAGATTTAGAAGTTACCCTCGATCTGCTGAGGGAGCAGCTTCATCTGAATGCGGATGCGAGGGGAAGATTAGTTGGAGATGTAATAATCAAAGACAGGGGAGACACTATAGACTGCTCCAAGCTAGGTTCTGGGGGATGGTTCATTCCAAGCAATGTAGAAGATATAGAGTTCAAGAACATAAATGCGGAATTTGTTCTAGTGGTGGAGAAAGTGGGAGCATTTGAGAGGTTGCATGAGGATAAGTTCTGGCAAAAACACAAGTGTATATTGATAAGCACTGTGGGTCAACCTGCAAGGGGTTGTAGGAGATTGATTCAAAGATTAGCCTATGAATTTGGCCTACCAATTTACGTATTCGTAGATGCAGATAGCTATGGTTTCTATATCTACTCTGTGATCAAATATGGGTCTATGAGTCTAGCTCACATAAGTGATAGACTGGGAACTCACACAGCTAAGTTCATAGGCCTAACTATATCAGACATAGATAAATATGGCCTCCAGAATTTCACCATTAAGGCAAACGAGCTCGATATAAAGAGAGCACAAGAACTTCTCAAATATAAATGGTTCCAATCTCCAGAGTGGCAGAAGGAAATTAAGCTCATGATCGAGAGGAAAGTAAAAGCTGAGCTAGAGGCCTTGGCTTCTAAGGGTTTGCGTTATGTAAGCGATGTTTATCTTCCCACTAAGATCAAGAACAAGGAATTCCTAGATTAATTTTTTAAATTTAGAGTACATACCCAAATAAAGCCCGGGTAGCTCAGTGGTAGAGCGCACGGCTGTTAACCGTGTGGTCAAGGGTTCGAATCCCTTCCCGGGCGTACTCCAGACATAGCTGCCAAGAAAAAGCCAACTTTTTAATATACCTATTTTCAATTAAGAAGGATGGCGGAGATTTCATTTGATGAGTTTCAGAAGGTAGAGATGAAAGTAGGGAAAATAATAGAAGCTACAGAGGTACCAAATTCAAAGAAATTGCTCAAGCTGATAGTGGATTTCGGAGATGAAAAGAGACAGTCAGTAGCGGGAATAAGACCCAATTATACACCCGATCAGTTAATAGGGAGGAAATATGTATTTGTAGTGAACCTACAGAAAAAAGTGATGATGGGCATAGAATCCCAGTGCATGATCTTAGCAGCTGAGGATGCTGAAGGAAATGTAGTGTTGGTAGCTCCGGAAAGGGAAATAAGGGAAGGAAGTAGAGTTAGGTAAATTTTAAAAAAGATTTGAGAAATTTTAACATTCATAGCCCCGCTAGTCTAGCCCGGTCAAGGATCCAGGCCTTTCGTTCCCAGAACGAAAGCTCTGAAGCTAAATGTGGAGGAGAAAGCCTGGGACCCGGGTTCAAATCCCGGGCGGGGCATCGAACCTTTTTTCCAATAGCGAAATTTTTTAAAAATTTCCCTCCCTCCGCATTTTCATGACTGGTTTTGGAAAGCTTGATGAAAATATCTGAAGAAGTTGAGTGGATTAAGACAACTATTAAGAAAAGCAATTGAGCAAATTTAAAACTCAAAAAAGTTTAATTAATGGCAAATCAAGAAACGGGAATTTCTAAGCATGCGGATAAAAGATACAAGCTTTGATCAGTACAGTTGCTACATTTTAGTTTCAGGAAAAACTGGATGAAGAAGAGCTAGAATTTTGGATTACAGTAAGGATTTGATAAATTGGCTAAATTCATATTCTTTCAAAATCAAATCCTGAAAGCTATGGTTGGATAAATCCAAAGAGTCAAAAATATTTCCTAGTGATGCTAATCACATGCTTAAGGATTTGGCTAAGAAAGTAGGAATAATAAAAACATGCATGCTTTCAGGCATGTAGCTTTGTAGTCAAAATTTCGATACTTCTTCAATTTAATTATCTTTGAAATCGTAACTAATACCGCAGAATCTCTGAGCACTGTTTTACAAAAACATCAACTATTTATGTAGGAATTGAAGAGAGTTGAATAGGATGGATGATTTCAAACCAATCGTAGGTTTAAAGATAGGAGGCTCCATAGCAACGGAGAAGAATGCTAGAGATTTCCCATTGTGCTTCAGGGAAATTAAGGAGAGAGCATTCAATTACATTAAGGTGGAGAACATCAGGAGAATAGGGGCAGAGGAGATCTTACCTACACTCTCTAGAGTTAACCTCTTTTTAGGCCTTGGCGCAGGACCGTTTGGCCATTATCTAGTGAAGCATAAGGAAAAAATAAGTAATGTTATGATGATCCATCGATCAGTTTCATACTACGCGGCACTCGTTACGGAAGTTCTAAAGAGGACAGGTCTTCCTGTGATCTATAAGGAAAGATTTTCCCCAGTTTATGCCTGTTACTACGAGAACAATAGGCTCCACACTGAAAAACTTGAGAGGTGGGTGAGGGGAGAAATAGATAAAAGGAGGATACCTATTTTTCACGGAGACATTATTCCCTGCAAGGATAAAAGGGGAAGTCTAAGCAAGTTTGAGGTTCTTTCAGCAGATAAGTGCCTTGCAAGATTGGCAATAAAGCTAAAGGCTAAGAGGATAATAGCTGCTACCGATGAAGATGGATTATATTCAGCAGATCCAAAGTTAAACCCCTCTGCTAAGTTTATTCCTATCGTAAGAGCTAGAGATGAGGTAAAAATTAGCAAGTTTCCTAGAAGAGCAGATGTGACTGGAGAAATGCCTCAAAAAGTGAGGGAATTTCAGGAAGCAGCCAGAGCTGGGATAGAGGCTCTAATTGTGAATGGATTGGTTAAGGGAAGAATTAGGAAGGCACTACTTGGAGAGAAGTGCATAGCCACAATTATTTTACCCTAAAACCTGAGCAAAAATTTAAAACACGACTTTCTTATCAAATCTAGCCCCGGTAGCTCAGCTGGTAGAGCGCCACACTGGTAATGTGGAGGTCACGGGTTCGAAACCCGTCCGGGGCTTCATTCTTTATTCGATTGAAAGCTCACCACTTAGAATGCGGGGGCTGGGATTCGAACCCAGGAAGGCACTAAGCCACAGGATTTCCTATCATCTTGATTCTACACTTAAGCTGGAGCTTAAGTCCTGCCCCTTTGACCGCTTGGGTACCCCCGCTTAACGTTAGAGAAATTGCTAAATATAAAAAATTAACTAAAGCTTTGCGGCCCTTTTGAATTCTCTCAATTTCTTCACTAAGTTTTGAATAGCGCTCTTGAGGATTTGACCGACACTTAACTGCCCCCAGCTTTCTATATAAAGGAGATATTTATCTTCTTCCCCATACACTTCGATCGCATTTTCCTTGCAAGCATCCACGCAAGCTAGACAGAGATCGCATTCCATCAGTTTTTCAGTGTCTATCGCTACCTTTTTGTCACGCTCTACTAGTATATGTTTGGGACAAACATTTATGCAGGCATTGCATCCATTGCATTTCTTAACATCGATTTTTATTGAGGGAAAGTTCCTGTGAATAGCCAGACAGGGGGAAAACTTTACATGCTCCTTTCCGAAACCAAGTCTTGCGATAGCTACTAGATCCACTTTTTGTCCTTCAAGTAACTCCACGATGGGAATTTCTGGATATACTGGAGTGATCTTTGGATCGTCTGATTTTAGATCCTTAGCATAAACTATGCGTGGCCCTTCCACATCTAGTTTCAATCTTACTTCACATCTGCTACATCCCTTTCCTCCACATTTACACCTTTCCTTGAGATTATAATCGAGGTCTGTATTAAGTGGGATCAATCCTAATCTATGGGCAAGGATCTCATCATACATAGCACTCTTATTCTCAATGATTTCTATTTCA
>JAPDLS010000001.1:86467-297546 GCA_025920425.1 Candidatus Haiyanarchaeum thermophilum
GTCTATAGCCATCACAGGCACTTCACTCATACAAGCTCTTCTCAGCGAGTTAATGAATGCAGGGGTTACACCTTCTACTAAAAATAGGCTTTCGTTCCCCTCCTCCTTGATTTTTGTAAATTTCACATTCTCCTCCCTCTTCTTCCACCTTTCCTCCTACATCCCCCATGAGGGATTGGAGTCACATCCTCAATCCTTCCGATTTTCAATCCTGCTCTAGCTAATGCCCTAATAGCTGGTTGGGCTCCAGGTCCGGGGATCTTTGGCCCCTGATGACCTCCAGGAGCCCTCACCTTTATATGTACCGCATTTATTCCTTTCATCAAGGCGATCTCAGCAGCTTTTTTAGCTAACATTATCGCTGCAGCAGGGGAACTCTCCAGACGATCAGCCTTTACCACTTGTCCTCCACTGGCTCTAGCTATTACTTCTCTTCCAGTGATGTCTGTAATCGTGATAATAGTATTATTGTGGGAAGCATATATGTGCGCAATCCCCCAACGATACTTTTTCTCGTTCATATTTTACGAATCTTATCCTCCTCCTCCTTTAGTACCAAGTAGTTTGGTGAAAAAATCTTCTTATCTCCAATGGCGATGTGGCCATGGGTAATTAGCTGTCTAGCTTCCTTTATGCTCCTGGCCAATCCCTTTCTGAATACCAAAGTCTGCAATCTCCTTTCCATTAGATCTCTTACAGTTAGGGCAAGCACATCATCTAGGCTATTTTTCTCAGGAGTGAGCAAACCCAATCTTTGGAGTTTGGCGATAAGTTGCTCTTTTTCCTTCTCTGCTTGCTCTCCCATTGCTCCTATCAACTTTCTCGCCTGCTTCCTAAACCTCCTAAGCTTAGCCTTAACCTTCCATACCTCGGTCATATTTTTACACCCATATTCCTTCTTTAGCAGGGTATCCTCTTCCAATCTAGCTCTCTGCCAAAGGTGTTTTGGTCTCTCATATTTTTTCCTAATCCTTTTAGGATCTCCCATTAGCTTCCACCCTTCTTCTTTTCTTTCTTTGACACTCCAACCACTGGTCCGATCCTACCATAGAAATGAGCTCCCCTACTTCTAGTCCTCTGTCCACGGAGTTTGAATCCATACATGTGCCTAATTCCACGATAACATTTAATGCTCTTGAGGAACTCTATATCTAGTTTCTTCCTCATTTCTAGCTCACTTGAGACGAGATGAAGATCCCTACCTGTTTCTAGATCTTTTCTCCTGTTATAGAGGTAAGAAGGAATCCCAAATTTGCTAGGATCCCTTATACACTCCTCTATTTGCTTGAGTTCTTCCTCACTAAGTTCTTGTAATTTCTTATTGAAAGGAATGTTCAAGGCTCTCCTCACCGCTTGGGCAAAGGAAAAACTTATTCCCTTTATTTTCATGAGAGCCCTATCTACTCTGAGACTACCATCTAGGTCAGTTCCAAACATCCTTATAATTTTCTTCTCCATCTGCATCAAACTCTAATTAGAATATCAATTTAAATTTTTTCCTGAAACTGAGTCATAAAGGTAAATGACTTCTGAGAGAGTTTATGGTAGTTTCAAACTTCAGAGAGCTTCCTGATAGGCATCGTACGCAAATGCAATGCTCATCAATAACCAGACAGGGATGCTCCAAGTAAGCAGTCTTATGAATTCCTCACTTAGAGAGAGGAATGGTGCTAGGAAGTAGGAGAGCAACTCAGCCAGTACCAGTATAGCTCCAAATGCGATTCTCCTTCCTAGGTAGAGGTAGCCCAATCCCCACACGAAAAAATTGAAGATTGCTGCGGCAAGAGGAGACTTCTTTATTTTCCTAGGCATAAATTGAAGAGGAAACTTCTAAATTTAAAACTTTACCAAAAATTTTTTACTGCATAAATATTGAAAAAGGTATGGAAGTTACAGTCTTTCTCGCCGTGAGAGAAGATAAAGGAAATGAGATGATAGAGCGCTTGCTTAAGTCTGGTTTAGCCTCATTTGCCTATCTTATTCACAACGTAAGAGCCTTTCATAGGGGCAGGGAGGAGGAAGGGAGGAGCATTATGATCTTTGAGACAGACTGGATCCTGTTAGGGAAATGCTTAACTGAAGTAAAGAAAATTTCAAAAGAGGTTAATATTTTAGCAATTTTGGAGACTAGGGGTATAAGGTTTTTGAGGGATACTTTTGGAATGAGATAAAAATGGGGATCGAATTTGTGAAGAAACCATTTAGTAAGCAGGAGAACTTGTTATGTTTAGAAGATTATGTAAGAGAGTGGTTCCTCAGGACATTTAAAGATCTAACTCCTCCCCAGCGCTATTCATTTAAACTGATCTCAAGAGGGTATAATGTACTTATCACAGCTCCTACAGGCTCAGGTAAAACCCTTAGCGCCTTCACAGTGATCTTGAGTGAGCTCTTCAAGCTTGGAGAGATTGGGAAGTTAAAGGATTCGGTTTACTGCATTTATGTTTCTCCTCTGAGAGCTCTGGATAATGATATCTACCGCAATTTGCTAATACCTCTAAAAGAAATCCGGGAGATTGGAAAAAGATTAGGAAAGGAACTTCCAGAAGTGAGGATAGCGATCAGAACTGGAGACATATTACCTTATGAAAAGCAGAGACAGCTCACTAAGCCACCACACATTCTCATTACCACTCCCGAATCCCTAGCGATCATCCTAAATTCTCCAAAATTTGTGAAGAAACTCAAAACAGTGAAATGGGTTGTAATAGACGAGATCCATGAATTGGCCAGCAGCAAGCGGGGAGTACATTTGAGTTTGAGCATAGAGAGATTGAGGGAGATCGTGGGTAAAGAGTTTCAGAGGATTGGCTTGGGAGCTACCCTCCATCCATTGGAAGAGGCTGCTAAATTCCTAGTTGGCTATGATGGAAGGGGAAGGTTGAGGAATTGTAAAATAGTGGATGTTTCTTGGTTCAAACCATATGATCTTCAAGTACTTTGCCCCACCAAAGACATAGTTCATACTTCTGCCGAGAGAATGAATGAGTTAATGTATGAAATGTTAGCCCAACTTATTTCCCAGCATAGGACAACTTTAGTATTTACCAATACTAGGAGTGGTACGGAGAGAGTAGTATATCATCTCAAGCAGAAGTTTAAGGACAGACATGGAGAGTTAATTGGAGCCCATCACGGTTCCCTTTCTAGAGAGCTTAGGTGGGATGTGGAAGAAAGGATGAAGAGAGGAGAACTTAAGGCTATCGTGAGTTCCACTTCGCTGGAACTTGGAATAGATGTAGGGTATATAGACCTAGTAGTACAGCTGGGGTCTCCCAAATCAGTCACTAGAGCCGTTCAGAGGATAGGGAGAAGTGGTCATAAACTCCATGATATAGCTAAGGGGAGAATCATAGCAATGGATAGAGACGATCTCCTCGAATGTGGAGTGATGCTCTACTGTGCTCAGAGGAGAATGCTCGATAGATTCAAGGTTCCAAGGAATTGCTTAGATGTACTGGCTCAGCACTTAGTTGGGATGAGCCTCACCAAGAGATGGAAGGTTAAGGAAGCATTTAACTTAGTGAGGAGAAGCCATTGTTACCGGGATTTAAGTTTTGAGGATTTCCTTTCAGTGTTGCGCTACCTTTCTGGAGAATATGTAAGCCTTGAAGATAGGAATGTATACGGAAAGCTTAGGTTTTTCGAAGATACAATGAGTTTCGGGAGGAGGGGAAAACTTACAAGAGTAATTTACTTCCTGAATATAGGTACAATTCCAGACGAAGTTTCGATAGATGTGTATGATGTGAATTCAGGAAAATACATTGGAGATCTTGAGGAGGAATTCCTGGAGAGATTAAGACCAGGAGACATCTTCGTACTAGGTGGTAGGACATATGAGTTTAGGTATGCTAGAGGATTAAGATGTTTTGTGAGAAAGGCTGAGGGCATGTATCCTACTATCCCTGCATGGTTTTCTGAGCTTCTACCCCTGAGTTTCGATTTAGCCTTAAAGATAGGAGAATTCAGAAGGAGAATCCTTAAAGCATTGAGAGAGAATAACTTGGAAAGGGTAAAGAAGATAATAAGAGAACTTCCGATGGATGAAAATTCTATGAGTTCTTTGTTAAACTACATGCTTGAGCAATATAGTTATTGTGGGGAAATACCCAACGATAAGGAAGTACTTATAGAGGAGACTACAGATCTTCACGGGAGGAGATTCCTAGTATTTCACTTTCTGTTTGGGAGAAGAGTAAATGATGCCCTTTCTCGAGTTTTTGGAATTATCATAGGGAAGCAGATAAAATCAAATGTAGGTCTCGTGGTGAGCGATAACGGTTTTGCCCTCATTCTTCCGGAAGGAAAGAAATATTCGCTAGATGAAGCCTTCAAGGAAATTTTTAGTAGTGATCTCGTGGAGCTGCTCAAACAGAATATAAGGAGGTTAGAATTAATGAAGAGGAGATTTAGGCATGTGGCGTCTCGGAGCTATTTGGTATTGAGAAACTACAGAGGGTATAAAATCAGTGTAAGCAAACAGCAGCTTAATGCCCAAACTCTACTTAGAGTATGTGAGGAAATAGATAGAAATTTCCCATTGATTAAGGAAACCTACAGAGAAATCTTAGAAGATGTAATGGATTTGGAAAATATGCTCAAGGTAGTGGAGTGGTTAATGAGGAAGAGGATCAAATGGAAATTTATCCGTACTGAAGTACCATCACCCTTTGCCCATAATCTCATCGTACTTGGAGAGGCAGACGTGATCTTCATGAAGGAGAGAAAGGAGAGATTGCTTGAGCTTTACGAAGAGGTTCAGAAGAGGATGAGGGCCGTTAATCCTCAAGCTCTTCTAAGTGCAGGAGCTTAGCTCCCTTCTGGATCATTTCAATGACAGCTCTTCTCTCATCATCTGGCTTCAAATTGACTGCAGCAATTGCATCCTCGAGAAGGTAGGTTTCAAATCCCCTAGCTAAGGAGTCGAGAACTGTGGCTCTCACACAATATTCGGTAGCCACCCCGCAAATGAATACTCGAGTAATTCCAAATGCCCTCAATTCCTGCTCCAATTGGGTACCATCAAATCCAGAATAGGCTTCTTTTCTTGGGTCGGTACCCTTGGCTATTATTCTCGCATGTTGGGGAATCTTCAAGCTCGGATGGAATTCAGCTCCGTAGCTGCCTTGAACACAGTGAGTGGGCCAAATTCCTCCATTCTCTCTGAATGAGGAATGGGTGATTGGATGCCAATCTCTAGTGAAGAAGATCTTGGCTCCAGCTTTCTCGAATTTGGTTATATATTTATTCACCCTTTCGATGATCTTGAGTGCTCCAGGTACTGCTAGACTTCCAGTTATAAAATCATTCTGAAGATCTACCACGATCAGAGAGCATTTCCTATCGAGCTTCATTTCGTCTCAGAATTTTAGTAGGAGTTACTATTATATCAACCTTAGTGTTATGACTCTCATGAGGCAAATTCTCTACGAGCTGAAGATCATGGACAGTAGTTATTACAGGCACAGCCCCAGAGATCTCCCTAAGTTCATTGATCTCCACATCTCCATAACCTCCCCCTTTTCCCAACCTATAGAAGCTTTTTGGATCAACTGCTACACTTCCTACAATGATCAAATCTACCTTAATTGGCTTGCTGAGAGGTTTTCCATATTTAAAAGCTCCTTTGATTGTAGAAGCAAAGGCTTCCTTACCTCTCACTTCATCTGGTTCGATGAGAATATAACCTCTCTGCAATCTTGGAGAAGCCATCACTACCTTTTTTCCATCCATTAGGGCTAATTCCCTTATTTTACTTTGAGCGAAATCAGGAGTGCAAAAGATTACATCTGCTTTTCTCCATTCCATAAGTTCTCTTACTTTTTGAGCCACGATCTCAGAACCTTTGAAGTTTGGAATTCTTCCATCAAGTGGTAGGGGAAATCTGGCTACCCCTTTCTTCTCCAGCAATCTCCATATATAGATTCTAATCTTCATCTTCTCCTCAGAGATTCCCATAAAGAAAGTTAATTTCTTTATAAATAAAAAACATCTAAGTGTATATGGAGCTCTTCCCTGGAATGAGGATAATAAACAGCTTCCCAGCTCTCTATATAGAGCCATTAGATCTTTTAGTGATCTCAGATCTCCATCTGGGATTTGAAGGCATTATGAGTGAACAGGGAGTTTTCTTGCCAAAGGTACAGTTTACCAAGCTCATAGAGATTATTGGAAAAGTTCTTCAGGAAGTTGAAGCTGAAAATTTATTGATAAACGGAGACCTCAAGCATGAATTTAGTGAGACTACCTACCATGAGTTTAAAGAGGTAGGCGATTTTCTCACCTTTGCTAAAGAGAGATTTAAGAGAGTTATAGTGATAAAGGGGAATCATGATAACTTTATAATTTATGTGACTAAGAGATATGGAGCAGAGTTATATGATGAATTGAATCTGAGGGGTTTTTACTTCCTTCATGGGCATAAACCAATTGATTGGAAGAGGAAGTTCAATTGTCTTATAATCGGGCATGAACATCCAAGTATCGTTTTGTTCGATGAGATTGGGGGTAAGGAAAAGGTAAAGTGCTTTCTGTATGGTGAGGTGATGGGAAAGAAATTGATAGTTATGCCAGCTATGAGTTACTTTGCTTATGGGACAGATATTAATTTAATCCCGCGAAGTGAGCTCCTCTCTCCAATTTTGAAAGAGATTGAGGTAGACTCGCTTAAAGCAGTAGGACTAATAGAGGGAGAACAACTCCTCAGGTTTCCGACCATTTTGGAACTTAAGAAGGCTCAAAGATTAGTGGAATAAGGTAATTTTTAGGGCAATACATAAAGCGTGAGTGTCTTACACTATTCTGATCCTCAGTTTTTGCAAGCAAGTCACAATTCGATGACGCCGGGGCTGGGATTCGAACCCAGGAGGGCAAAGCCCACACGCTCTCAAGGCGTGCCCCTTAACCGCTTGGGTACCCCGGCTTATGAGAAAAAAATCCTGTGAATTTTTAAACCTACTTCCTCTTTTTCCAAACCCTAGGATAAATATCTCTTGGCATTATTACCCTTTCCAGTTTTGCCACAATTCCTTTCTTAGCCTCGATCAAGCTTTCCCAATCCATCTGAGCTCTAGCTATGGCTACTAATTCTCCCTTCAAGGTCATAATAGCCAATATATCATTGATCTCCCAGCCTGACTCAAACTTGACAACTCCAGGAACCATGAGGGGAGCTCCATAAGTGAGTGCCCCCACACTCGTATCACTCACATAAACTTTTGGTAAGTGGGCTACTGAGAATTCGCATGGGAGAATTAACTCAGCAATTTCTTTCTCATTTCCACTTTCCTTGAAAGAAAGGTAAGCCGCAGCTAATTTATGAAGTGTAATAAGCTTTGTATTCTCATTGAATGCTCCAACCTTAGTCCTTCTCAGCTGTACCATATGTGCTCCCACTCCCAATTTTACACCTATGTCATGGCATAATTTTCGAATATAGGTGCCTGATTCACATCCGATTTCTAAAAGTACATCTTTCCTCTCCACTTCTAAGATATTGATATAGTAGATCTCCCTTTCCCTCTCCACTCTTTTTGCTTTGGCCCTTACAGGAGGAATCTGCTTGATCTTGCCAACAAAACCTAGGATGGCTTCCCTCAACTTCTCAAATGGGACTTGAGAATGAAGATGCATGAGACATACATATTCCTTTCCAGCAAGCAGTAATGGTTTGATCAATTTCGTAGAATTTTGCAAGGCTACTGGTAATACTCCAGTGACCTTCAAATCTAAAATTCCAGGATGTCCTGTTTTATCTAAATTAAGGATCCTCTTCACAAAATATGATACATTATGTGAACTTTGACCACTCGGCTTATCTATATTCACGAATCCAAACTTCAACATTTCTGTAAGGTTTCTTTCTTCAGGAGGCTTCCCAAAAGAAGGATTCGATTCTTCCTCACGCTTTTCAATTACCTCTCTCTTGACTTTCTCAAATGGAAGCAATCCCATTATGGTTTGAGTACTCCTGCCTCAGTCAGCTTTTTCAGAATTTCTTCTTTACTCATCTCCTTCTTTACTTCCACCTTGGTTGGTAAAGGAGTTAAATGAGCTATGTTGCATCTCCTTCTTTTCACTTGCCCATCTACTAGCACAAAATTATCGTCTATGACTTCCAGTATCACGCAATATTTGCCTTTCTCATGCCCTTTTTCTTTTCTACATACTCTTCCTACTTCGATCATCTCTTCCACCTCTTCACATATTCTTCAACAACAGCTTCAACATCAGCTAATGAGAGATAAGTAGTATCTATTACTAAATGGAAAGGGGAGAGATCCTCTCCAAGTTTAATCCCATACAACTTGAAATATAATTCCTTATTCTTCTCGTCCCTTTCCTGAATTATCTTTTTAGCTACTTCTATATCTATTTTGTCCCTTAAGCTCATCCTCCTAGCTCTTTCATTTTCAGAAACCTTTAACCAGATCTTGATAAATTCATCATTAGTAAGCCAAGGAAGGGTCCAGCTCGTTACTACACAAAATTCCTTTTCTATAAGCTTTTTGAGCTCTTCATCCACTTTTCTATCTATTTCTAACTTTCTCTCCCTCTCCTTTAGAAATTTCAAACCTTCCTCAGAATCCCAGAAATCTATATCTTCTGTATGTTCAAAACCCATCTCTTTGGCAAATTTTCTCAAGATTTCTCCCCCTCCATAATAATTGATTCCAAACTTTTTTGCCAAACCCTTAGCTAGTGATGTCTTGCCTACGCAAGCTAAGCCTGAAATAATTATAGATCTCATAAAGAATATCTAAAACCCAAAATCTTTAATAAATTTCGTCCTCCTCAACACCACTTTCAGGAGAATCGAGAAGAGGAGGGAAATCAAAACGAAGAGGAAGACATGCTTAGCTAGATTGAAAAAGGAGAGCCCAATTATAACAATCAAGATGGAAGGGAAAGATGCCAATATACTTTTTCCTACCAATCTTTTTGTGAATTCCTTGCTCAGTGCAATCATCTTGTTATTTAACTCACTTAGCTCGACACTTCCTTCTAGTATCTTCTTCTGCATTGTATTTAACTCTCTCCTTATCTCCATCAATACCCTATCCCTCCCCAGCAGATACTGATATACTACAATATTTAGGGAGGCAGAGATTAGGGCTAAAGCCACGATAAATAATTCTTCCATTTCAACCAGCCAAGAATTTCCTGATTGACGGATGGATTTCCTCTAGATGCATCCTCGTGATCTGCTCGTAGAGGGAATAAATGATCATCACCGAAAGCAGTATTCCTGTTCCCCTAGAAAGGGCTCCTAGGACATCGGCTATTGTAGCTAAGAGTCCTACTACGAAACCTCCCAAAATGGCTAGAGAGTAGATGTACTTAGAAAGTATTTGTTCTATAATTGGCTTAGAACTCCTAAATCCTGGAATGAGCAACCCACTCGAAATTATCTGGTCAGCTATGCTGCTTGGATCTTGCCCTCCAATTTCCACCCAGAGGTAAGAGAAGAACATAGACCCTATCATCATGAGAGATCCGTAGACAAGAATTGAGATAAGATGATCCCATTTGGGATTTGTTAACATCTCTGTGAGGTGAGGAACATTGAGATATTTCACTAAGCCACTAGCAGGGACTTCCCTCCTCTGCCCCCCAATTTCCACCACTTCATAAGTTCCCAGGATCGGGAGATTTGCATGGTATAGCATTACTCCCCACACTTCAAGACTTGCTATGAGAGAAGCTACGAGGATCACAGGGATGTTACTTGTATAGAGTAGGTTAAGTGGCCATTTGATCGAGAATCCACCAACCCTCCCAAAGCTTAGCGGAATTTCTACCCTTACACTCTGGAAATATGTGGAAAGGAAGAAAATGAGGAGAGTAGCACACAAAGCCACAATTCCGAATGTAAACACATCTGCTGCTTGGGGAGATGATGAAAGGAATGAATAGATAATATTTGGAATTATTCCTATTGGTCCTGATTGAGTAGTTATTGGAGAAAAGGCCGAGACGAAGATTTCCCTAGCTACTCCTGCCACGATAAATAGAGAAATTCCAGACCCTATCCCCCACTTGCTGGCTACTTCATCTAGAAACATGAGGAGAAATCCACCGACGACCAACTGAGAGATGAGGAGAAATTGGTTCCAGAGAGTAGGTTGGGCTGGCATGAGAGCTCCACTTAACACATAAATAGAATTCTCAAAGAGGATAAAGAACACTGTAAATACTGTTTGAAATTCTTGGTACCTCTTCCTTCCTTCCTTACTTTTTAAGTCCACCTTAATTACATCTGCTCCTACCAGAAGTTGGAGGAAGATGCTGCCAGTAACTATCGGTCCTATTCCCAAACTCAGGATGGAACCAAAGCTTGCAGCCAGCAATACAGCTAGAGCTTCAAATCGAGCCACTTGCTCGGGATGAAGCCCGTACAATGGAGTCATGGAGAGTAAATAGAAGAGGAAGAGCACTATTAAAGTCCATTTCAACTTCTCGTTCAAACTCAATCTTACCTTGGGCCCATCTATTTCCGGGACCAGTGAGGCTATCCTACTTATTACATCCAATGATCTCCCCTCCAAGTGCCTTGACCTTTTCCAGAGCTCCTCTTGAGCATTTTCTGATCTTAAGCTTTACTTTTCTCCCAAATGGTTCAAATTTTCCCCCTATAAGCTTTGTATAACCCATGCTATCTAAATCGAGCATGATTTCCTCTCCACAGCCTTCTTTCACCTTCTCCTCTATCAGTTTAGTAACCTCGGTTAAAGTAATTTCTACTTCCCCATTCCTCTTTACTTTAAGAGATTTGAATCCCCTCTTTCCAAGTTCCCCCAAATAAGAGAACTTCTTATGCTTACCCCTCTTTCCTACTCCAGCCCTTCCCCTCCCTCCTCTGCTTCCTCCACCCCTCCTTTTATCCCCAAGCTTTCTTTCCTTTCCTCTCTTCTTTCTACTCTTCTTCTCCTTTCTCTTTGTGATCATATCATCCTCCTCAACAATTCATTTATCTTCACTCCTCTATAGCCTAGGGCTCCTCCCACCTTAAATGGCTGCTTTATTCCCTTTCTCTCAAAACCTCCACTAGGAGGAGCAAGCCTGAACACTTCCTTGATTCCGAAATCTCTGAGCTCACATTTGAATTGCATGAAATCCTCCACGATTTGCGAGATATTCTTCCCAGTTCTCTCTTTCATGAGTTCATCACTTAATCTCTTCTTTCCTATCCTTCCCCTCTTCCTTAGAAGAGCTTCCATAGTTTCCCTATCTATTTCTCCCCAAGTTACGTAATTTTCTACCTTCTTCAGCATTCCCAGAATAGATGGTACATCCTTAACTATTACACAGTTATATTTTCTTTTCAAGTTAAGCAATTCCAGAGTCCTTTTAATATCTGGGCTTACTCCAACCCTTCCTCTTATCCGGATTACTGCTATTCGTCTCATCTCAAGTTTTAATTCGGGAAAGATTCTTTAAGGCCTCGAAACATGCAAAGATGAGATTAATTCTAGTTCTAGTTTCTCCAAATGTCTGGCTCCACACATCCTTGATTCCTGCCAACTCCAAGATACGTTTGCATTCCTCACCAATACAAAGTCCAAGCCCTCTCGGAGCTGGCTTTAGGATGACGCGAACGCTTCCCACTTTGCCTTCAGTCTTGAACGGAATACTGTGCTCTCTTCCACAACCACATTCCCAAGAGCCGCACCCCCTCTTTACCTTGATTATATTTAGCTTTGCATTTCTTAGTGCTTTTTCCCTAGCTATTACAGATTCTCTACCACTTCCCAATCCTACTCCTACATATCCGTCCCTATTACCTACTACTGCCGCACAGGTGAACTTTGAGACACTTCCCTCAGCTGTCTTTCTTTGAGTCACCCTAAAGATCTTCCTCCTTCCCCCTCCAAATTTACCTTTAGCCTGTCCTATGAGGAGAAAATCATACTCTAGATTGGGTAAGAGAGTATCTACTATTTCCACCTCCTTTATCCTTATCCCTCTTGCCAAGATTTCATCTATGTTCCTAATCTTCCCTTCCTTCACGAGTCTCCCTATTTCCGTTTTAGGAATCCATTCCTTTTCAGGAGGTTTAACTATCTCCAGTTTCTCTTCCTCTCCTCTTTCACTTTCCTCCATTTCCTAACTCCTCCAAGATCCTATGTTTTACCTCTTCGAAATGGGCTGGAAGTTTTATTGGATCCAATCCCTTTCTAATATACTCGGAGAATATCTTATTAAATTCTTGCTTTTTGAGCTCCTTGAGGCTCCTAGCATAATTGGCTATATGCTCCCCTCTGATCCTGTTCTCATCTGGGAGGATTTCAGGAGAGTGGGGGATGTGGATGCCAGCATCTAGTGCCCCTTTTAGGGAAGCATAGAGGGCAGAACCCTTTGTACTCCTATAAATTCCAATATCCAGAATTGCATCTGTAATGCCCAACTGCTTAGCCCTCAACCCAGAGAGTAAACCTGTGAGATAGGCTGCTGGAAGATTACCAGGGTGTCCAAGATATCCAAATCTTGCCAGTTCTTTCGAGTGAGCTGATACGAGAGTTTTATCACCATTTGGAGAATACTGTATGAACTGACAGGTAATATATCTGTTTGATTTCCTAACTACAAATCTCAACCTTCCTGAAAGTAAGAGTCTCAACCTTTTCCTATAATTCGTTTTTCCTTCCCTCCTCCTTCTGAACTTTACCACGTATCTTGCGGTTAACGCCATTTCTTCTCCCCAAGCTCTTTCTCTAGGAAAAGCTTCAGATGATGAAGAGATTTAAATTCTCCCCCCTTGATCTTTCTATATGCTATCTCAAATAACTTCTTATCTATCAACCTCTTCTTCTTTAAGAATTTGAGAAATCTTCTCTGCTTCCTTACAGTATTCACCCACCTCTCCTTCTTGCCAGTTCTAGCTCCCCTTTTTCCCTTTCTCTTTCCAATACCTCTCCTCCTTCCTTTCTTCCTTTGCTCATGCCTCTCCCTAGCCCTAGCCCTTGATGTCCCCTTCACAGGCCTAGCTGAGATAATGCCCTTCTTTATTAATTTCCTTATATCCTCACTGGTCACAGCTTCACTGATCTCTTTCAGCTTAGTTGGGTCAAGCCAGATCCTATTCTCACCTACGCCTAGCAACCTAGCTGCTATCTTCCTCTGGAGGCTTAGCTTCTTCACCAGTCTTCACCTCCTTCAAGAGTTCAGGCTTTACGTTAGCGATTTTAAATCCAAGTTCAAGAGCTCTTTTAACGATTTCCATTTTCTTCTTCTTTCCTACCCTGCTTGAAATCTTTAGGATATGTTTCTTAGGATCTAGATCGGTAAGTACATTCGGATTTTCCACTACACGTTCGACTAGTCCGCATGGATGGAGCCCCCTTACTGCTTTCGGCTTTCTATATCCAACCTCAGGCATAGGGGATACGTAACATTTCCTCAATCTCTGCCTACTTCCAGAACCTCGAGGCCTTCTCCACACTTCCTCAAGTCTCTTTCTTCTATGAGATTCTCTCCTCAGGAACTTTGGCTTTTTCCTCCTTAACTTTCTCCTCACCCTAAGTAGCCTTTCCACATTTTTCGATAATATAGATTCCATCTTGGAAGACCCTCCTATCTAGTCCTCTTATTCGGGTAGCCTTCTCTATATTTGCGGCAGTCTGACCTGCAGCTTCTTTATCTATACCAAATACTATAATTTCATCCCCAATTACTCGCACTGAAGTGTTTCCTACTATTTTTGCTATCCTCGGCTGCTTTTGTCCCATGAAATTTTCTATTATTACTTCATTTCCTACCACTTTGACAGTCATTGGAAAGTGGGAGAAACAGATCTTTAGCTTGTAAGTAAATCCTTGAGTTACGCCAGTGATCATGTTCTTTACATGAGCCAAAACAGTTTTCATCAACTTCTTATATTTCCTATTCTCCTCTTCAGAGGAGATACGAAATTCCTTTCCTTCAATTGAAATTTCAATCCCTTTCATCAATTTGAATTCCCTTTCCGTCCTTCCAAGTTTTCCATCTACCACGATTTTCCCATTCTCATACTTTACCTCCACTCCCTCAGGAATTTGAAGTTTGTAGCTCAACATTTTCAATAGACATATGCCACCAATACCCCTCCGATCCCCTTCTCCTTAGCCTCCCTATGGGTCATTATACCCTTAGAAGTGGACACTATCAAAATTCCAAAGTCTCTAGAAAGCAAATACCTCTTTTCATATTTCTCAAACTCATCAAGCTTGCAGAAGTATCTTGGCTTTATTACATTGCAATTGTTGATCCTTCCTCTCAATTTTACTTTCACCACTCCTCCCCTCTCATCATTGATCACCTCAAAATCCTCTATATATTTATGTTCCTTCATTATAGTAAGAATGCTCTGAATCAATTTAGATGCAGGTTTAAATTCAACTTCCCTCTTCCCGATCCTATCAGCGATCTTAATTTCATTTAACAGATCGGCTAATGGATCCATTCTCATGCTCACACCTCATGTCCATATTTTTTGAATCCGAGCTCAGGAGCTACTTCCCTGAAGCATTGCCTGCACAGATTCAATCCATACCTCCTTATTAGGGCTTGCCTCCTTCCACATCGTATACACCTCCTACTTCCCTTCCCGAACTTTCTCTCTTTAGGCTTATTATATTTTAGAAACCTTGCTACCTTTGCCTTCTTATGAATTATTTGCTTCAGTATCTTCTCATAATCTTCCATAACCATTATACCACCTTTACTCCAAATTGCTTTACTATGAAATTTATTGCCTCCTCCTTAGTAATCCTATGAGTTTTCCCTACCTTAGCCTTTTTGTACTTCCTTCTCTCCACTCTGAAACCTGGCCTACTCAACTTGATCGCCACACTTACTCCTACTACTCCCAAAGATGGATCATAGGCTACTCCTGGAATGTGAAGATACTCCGGAATTCCAAAGTTGATATTTCCATTGTTATCAAACCACTCACGTTTGAGTGTATTATCTACTGCCTTGAGCAATCTCGGGAGGAGCTGGAGAGCTTCCTTTCCCCTTAGAGTTACCTTTACTCCTATTTCCAGTCCCGGCCTTATCCCAAATTCAGGGATCCTCTTCTTCGCTAAAGTTTTCACAGCTCTTTTCTGGGTAATCCTCTCGAGCAACTTTTTGCATTTCTCAAGCTTTTCTCCAGGTTCCCCCACTCCAATGTTCAATACGAGCTTTTCCACTCTGATTTCCCTCATTGGGTTCATACACATTTCACCTCAGGTTTTTCCTTACCTACTGCTATTACATTCTCGATTGATGCTGTGAAGCTCTTTCCCTCTTCATCTCTTAAGTTCAAGCTTTTTCCCGAGATGCCCTCCACCCTAGCCAACTTTCCCGAATGCTCACCTCCCAGTACTAGTACCAAACTCCCTTCTTCCAGTGGAATATACTTCACAATTTGCTGAGAAGGAAGCTGGAGCAGGAGAGAGGATTGAGTGTGATATAGTTTAGAGAGATTATAATCTACGAGCACGTTTCTTCCATCATGCAAATTGAGTTGAAGCCTTCTTCCCTTCAATCTTCTCTTTCCAATGATCTTACAGATCTTCAAATTCCTCTCCCCTTCCGGAATTTCGATTAATTTAATCCTTCTCTTCCTATCTATTCCTATCCTATAGATGAGTTTTAGCTTTGGAATTTCTAGAAGATCCATGAAGCCAACTGGAAATTTATAATCCTTCCTAGGCACGCAGTCGACCAATACTTCTCCCGCATTTAGAATCCGTTTTCCTTCTCTAGCGTTTTTTACGAGCTTGAGGATATCCCTCAAGATAAGGAGGAGGGGCATACATCTTTCCAGCTTATGTCTTCCTGGCGATGGTCTCACAGTGAACTTATAGGTCTTTCTCTCGATGATCCAAGTGCTAGGGGCACTCAGTCTCTTAAGATGTCTCTTCATTTTCCCATCCTCCTCTTATCACTCAAATTCAAATCCACTATCATTACTTTAGATGGATGAACTGGATATTTTACCTTTGATCCATCCTTCTTAGTGAGGAAAACGTTATCTATGTAGATCCTATAATTCTTGAGATCAACTTTCTCCACCGTTCCTATCACCCCTTTGAATTTTCCTCTCATCACTTTCACCTTATCTCCCTTCCTTACTGTAATTCGTTTGATATTGTATTTCTTCCTAAGTTCCTCACTTACCTTAGCTCTCATCAATTTCCTCCTTATATGAAGAGGAGCAAAGAGCAAGTATTTTCTTTGCTTTCTTGGAAGCTTGCTCCTCACAAAGCTTTGTGAGAACTTAGCCATTATGCCACCATTAAGGCTATTTTTCCAATGAGCGGGAACCTTTCCACAACCTCCCTAGCTACAGGACCCTTTATCATGGTGGCCTGAGGCTCCCCCTTCTTCTCATCCTTTAATATCACACAGGCGTTGTCTTCAAATTTGACTCTCAGACCATTTGGCCTCCTGATTTCCTTTTTCTGCCTTATGATCACTGCTTTCACCACCTTATGTCTCATTCCTTCCTCTCCTTCTTTGATGACTACTGTCACTATATCTCCTATGCCTGCAGTTGCAAGCCTTCTTCTCTTTCCATGATAACCCCTTACAGCGATGATCTGAGCTAATCTCGCTCCAGAGTTGTCAGCTACATTTAAATATGCTCCAACTGGTAGAGCTTTGGTTATTTTTGCCTTGAGAGGTCTTAAACCAGCAGTTTTTCTACCTGTTCCCATGCCCTACCACCTGCAGTACCACAAACTTTTTCCCCCTACTCAGAGGCCTACATTCCCCAATTATTACTTTATCTCCCATCTTGGCGTTGATACATTCAGGGTTATGTGCCATTACCCGGCTTTTTCTCTTTTCATATCTTTCATATTTAGGCAAGTAATGATATCTTATCCATTCGACCACTACTGTCTTACTACTCTTGTCACTTACTACTATTCCTTCGAACAATTTTCCCCGAATGCTTAACTTTCCATGCCAAGGACATTTCCTATCATTACATTCCTTCGGAGGTGGAAGTAAATTTGGAATTCCTATATTTCTAACCATCTGCTCCTCACCCTAGGTTTCATTTTAACCCTTTCCTCGGGCCTCCCTATGAGAGTGAGGCCGTTCACTATTACCTTTTTACCTGAAGGTAGCGTGAATTTAAAGATGGCATGAGCTTTTAAAACTTTTTTCTCCCCTCTCTTTGTTTCTATCTTCAATAAGTGTTTGGTTTCATCCACTACTTTTCCTCTAATCCCGATTAAATAACGATTTCTCGCCCTAATTACTTCTACCTTTAGTCCTATCAATTCATGCCTCACCAGATCTTTTTCAGAGATCATCTATTCTTAGCTAAATTTGACTTCGCATTTTTGAATCTCTGGAATTAGAGTGTTTCGATGATGTCTTCTGGGAATCCCTGCTGCACCAAGAGCTCTTTTACTTTCGCTCTATGATCTCCTCTGAGTTCAATTACATCGTCCTTGAACGTCCCTCCACATGCTAATTTGGTCTTCAGGAATTTGAGTAGAGATTTTACATCCACTGTTTTCTTGTCAACACCCTCGATTATGGTTACTGTTCTTCCAAATCTCTTCTTTTCAGTTCTTATCCTTATCCTCTCCTTCTCAGCTGAGATCAGTTTACAGGTGCAAAGATCTTTCGGCAATCCACAGACTGGACAGTTTTCCATCTTTACTTCTTAATCCCCCTTTCCCTAAGCACAGTAAGTATCCTAGCGATGGTTTTTCTAATTTCCCTCACCTTTCCAGGATTATCAGGAGTCATATGGGCTCTTATCTTGCCCCGAATGTTGAGTAGTTCCAACCTAAGCTCATCTAACTTTTTCTGTAGCTCTTCATTTTTCATTTCTCTAAGTTTTTTCAAGCTTAGAATTGCCATCTGAATCCATTTCCTCCTTTACTTCCTCTACCTTTATCTCCTTTTTGATCTTTACGTTATCTGGAAGCTCTACATTTGGAGGAAGGATTTTTACCGAAACTCCAATTATGCCTGCAGGAAGAAGAATTTGCTTTTTAGCTTTCAATACATAGTTGTCAGCTATATAACCACTTTTCGGCAAGTATCCTCCAGTGAATTTCCAGGAAGCGGCCTTGCTTCCAGGAACCTTTCCACTAATCACTATTTCAGCCCCTATAGCTCCGGCATTCAAGATGTTCTGGAGGTTTCCATATCCAACAGCCTTGAACTTTTGCACTCCAAATCTAGCCAATTGGAGGCATACCTTCTGAGCCACTATCTGGGGATCCAGAAATATATTTTCTATTACTTGCACATCTATCTTAGGATTCTCAAGCTTATACTTCTCCTTGAGAATTTGAGTGATTCTCTCTATGTTTTCCCCTCCCCTCCCAATTACTGCCCCTGGACGGGATGTGTAGATTATTATTCTATGGCCCACAGGAGTACTCTGAATGGAAATGTGAGAATAACCGCGATGCATAAATTCCTTCTCGAGGAATTCCTTAACCTTAAGTTCCCTGATACTCTCTTCTATGAATTTCCTTTCTATCACTTCTCCTCACCTCTTTTATCCTCTGCACTTTCCATCGCTTTTTCCTCTGTCTTCTTTTCCATCATCTCCTCAACTTCCACTAAGATATGGGTAGATTTTTTAAATCCTAACTTTACTTTCTCCTTAGATACAGCCCTATTCGCCTCTATTTTTGAGATATATAGCTTCTGCACATCTAATCCCTTAGCCTTAGCATTTGCTACCGCATTCTCTATAACTTTCTTTATATATTTGCATTCCTTTACAGGAAATCTTCCAGGTCCAAGCTTACCTCTACGGTGAGGCATGTCTCTCTTGTATCTGAAGAAAGGTATTGCCCTCCTCTTTTCTATTACTTCGTCTAACAATTTAATTGCCTTAAGTACTTCTTTTCCCCTTATGAATCGACATACATTTACAGAATCTTTGAATGAAATTGGCAAATCCAAACCTTTTGCAGAAGCCTTCCTCATTTCACTGCAATTGCCGTACTAGATTTCGTAGCTCCTATTCCAGGAGCGGAGTGCTCCACCTTCTTCCTAGTAAGAGCAAATTCTCCGAGTCTATGTCCGATCATTTCTGGCCTGATTTCCACATATTTATACTCCTTGCCTGCATGTACTCCGATTGTTACCCCAACCATGCATGGAAGCACGATCATATCCCTGCAGTGGGTTCTGATAGGTTTATTTAATCCCTTCCTCCTATATTCCTCTATCTTCTCTAATAGCTTCTTTTGTTCCTTTGTAAGCCCTCTCAAAAGACTTCTCCTCTCTCTAGCTGGAAGTAGCTTAGCAAACTCATTCAAACTCATCTTCTGAAGTTCTTCCAAAGTGTACCCCCTATATCTGAACTCTGCCATTCTACTTCCTCCTACCAGTCCTCCTAGCCGCTATCGATCCAACCTTAGCTCCGGGTGGAGCTCTTCGGCTTACGGATTTAGACTTTCTTCCGGTCCTAGCTCTCTTCCCTCCAAATGGATGAGCAGCAGGCACCATAGCAACTCCTCTTACTCTAGGCCAATACTTTCCTCTCCTCTTCATCGCATAGTGTTTGGCTCCAGCCTTAGTAAATGGCTTTTCAGTTCTTCCACCTCCAGCTACTACGCCAATAGTAGCTAAACAGCTGGGATTAAATGGCTTGAGCTCCCTAGATGGCAATTGCACTATTACCCTGTCCTTCTCATGGCTTATAATTTGGGCAGAAGTACCACTCGCCCTCACGAGCTTTCCTCCATCCCCAGGTTTGAGCTCTAAATTGAATACACTCATTCCATCAGGGATCGAAGAGAGAGGTAGAACATTTCCTGGCTTAAGTTTGGCCCCCACTCCAATCTCCACCTCATCATTTATCCCAATCCCGAGAGCAGCTGGAATGTGGATTACTTTGCCATCCTCAAGCCTGATCTTAGCTATTGGAGCAGAATGCAAGGCATCATGAATTAAATCCACAACTTTGCCCTTAGTTAATCGGTTAATATCTAGCTTTCCGTAGCTTATCTTCACCTTAGCAGCTTTAGCCGGAGCTCTAAACACGTTTTTTCCTTTCCCTCTCCTCTGCTGTCTCAATCTCTTGGGCATTACAACACACCTAGTTTAGTGGCAATCTCTCTTGCTTTAAATGCTTTGTTGACCCTAATATAAGCCTTTTTCTCTCCATGCTTTGTAGTACATACCCTTACTTCATCCACCTTTACACCAAACTGTCTCTCAAACTCTCGCTTAATCTCTATCTTATTCGCTTTCTCATTTACTATGAAGGTAATAGTATTTTCCTGCTCTATGAGTTTAACACTCTTTTCTGAGATAAGGGGATAAAGCAATGCCTTCATCTTACATGAATAATTTTTCCTCCTTCAATTTCTCCATAGCTTTCCTACTCCATATAGTAAGTCTGGGAATTCCTCCTGGACAGAGAATGAGGGGATTTAAATCTTTTACCAGTACTACTTCTACTAAATTGCGAGCAGCTTTCATGAGATTACATTTCTCACTTACCACTATGAGTGGGGGAACCTTGCGCCTATACTTTCTACCCCTAAATTTTCCTTTACCTGGCCTTATCTTCCTCTCCTTTCCCCTCAACACCTCATCCAGTACTCCAAATTTTTCCATCACCTGTACGAATTCTTTAGTTTTAGCTATGCTTTCAATATCATCTATGATCAGGGGAATTTCTTTCACCTTATCAAGGTGCTTATGTCTTAACTTTAGCAGATCTTTGATTACTGTGGCTGCAAGAGCTGACCTTATAGCTTTCCTTCTCTCCCTCTTGTTTATTTTTTCATAGATCTTCTTTTCTACCTTGGGAGGATGAGCTTCCCTTCCTCCAACAGTCTGGGGTGCAAAAGCTCCAACCCAATAGAATCTTTCTCCCCTTCTCCACATGATCTTCCTTGGAGTTCTGCTGATCCCATATCCATACGTAGTTTTATAGCTCCTCCTCCTTTTGGAGAGAGAAATTACTTTCTTCTTACCTGCATGGATATCCGTACCTTTTGGGATTCTGGAATGTGAGAGAATTGCTAGAATGCTTCTCATGATCAAATCTTCCCTATACTCCTCTTGGAATTGGGGAGGAAGTTCCATTTCTCCAATTTTCTCCGACTGCAATGAATAAATGTTCGCCTTCATCTTATGTTACAACAGAAATTATCTTTGGAGGCACATTTGGCAATTTTCGATTACTTCTCAGAGCAAGCCTCAATCTCACAAGCCTCTTCTTGGCTCCAGGTACAGAGCCCATGAGTACTATATATTCATTTCTTAGTATACCGTAATGAGGAAATCCTCCAGCAGGAGTGATGCTTCCACCATCATTCCGTATGTCCAAGATCCATTTGTTGTATTCGCACCTGCTGAAGAAGCCAAGTTGTCCGGCTAGTGGTACTGTAAAAAGTACCTTTCCAGGTCTCTCAGGTCCCAGAGTTCCTGGCTTCCTTCTTCCCTTCTTTGCTTTATGGTGAAGGAGCTTAATCCCAAATCTCTTCACAGGGCCTTGGAGACCTTTCCCTTTCGTAACTGCAAACACATCCACCTGTTCCCCAGGCTTGAATACATCACTTACCCTTATGAGTTTTCCCAGAAAATTCTTCAAGAAGTTGAACTTTTCTCTCACGTCCTTACCACCTACAGCCACTTCGAAGATTTCAGGCTTCTTCTTGATCTTGGTCAACCTAGGGATGGTGACACAGATAGCTCTAACATCAGTATACTCATCAATCTTAGCTTCCACATCCTTCAGCATCTTCTCAACATCCTTATTTTGCTTCGGCAATTTTACCTTCCTACTAAGATCCTTAGCTAATTCCTTACTTATTTCAGCATGGATTTCTGTTTCACATACTAAGCCAGTTGTTTTTTTCTTATAGAATCTAAGCCCCCAAACTAAGATGGGAGGAGTCTCTAGAATTGTGATGGGTACACTGATTTCCATTCCTCGAGTAGGAGAAAACTTTCTATTGTCTATTATAATGGCATGTCCCATTCCCACTTTATATCCAGCAAATCCGAGGAAGCGCAACTCCTCAACCTTTGGCCAGTTTCTTATCCTTGGATAGATCCTCCTAGCTCTAACTCTTGGGTAAAACTGAAGACTTCCTTTATGAGGGGTATGTGCCTTTCCAATCTTATGACCCATAGTTAATGTGTAAATCCATTTAACTTAAAAACTTTAGGATTAACCTTTGACCACACCCAGTGGTACTAGCCTAGCCACCAATTTCCCAATTCCAGCCCTATCACTTACAATGGCCACCTCATCTATATCTTTATATGCCCCTGGGGCCTCTTCTGCCACGATCTCCCAAGAAGCAGCCCTCACCAATATTCCCTTCCTTTCCAATTCTTGAGCAATTTCCTTCCCCCTGAACTTCTTTATTGCAGCATTCCTACTCATTTCCCTTCCAGCACCATGAGCAGTGGAATAAAAAGTTTTCCTTGCCTCAGGATTTCCAACTAGAACATAACTTGCTGTGCCCATACAACCCGGAATTAGCACTGGTTGACCGGTTCTCCTATATTTTTGAGGCAAATCCTCACTTCCTGGGGGAAAGGCTCTAGTGGCTCCCTTCCTGTGCACGAATACTTTAACTTTCTCACCATTTACTTCATGATCTTCAATTTTCGCTATGTTATGTGCCACATCGTAGACTACTTGCAACCCCAAGGCATCCGGTTCCTTTTCAAATACTTGTTTGAAGCTTTCCCTTGTCCAATGCAAAATCATCTGCCTATTGCACCAAGCATAATTAGCTGCCGCACACATTGCAGCGAAGTAATTTTCAGCTATTTCACTTTTGGAAGGAGCATAAACCAGCTCTCTGTCAGGAAGCTTAGCTATCACTTCATGATATTTCCTCTCCATCTCTCTCAAGTAATCAGAACATACTTGATGCCCTAAGCCCCTCGAGCCTGTATGGATCATTATCATCACTTGTCCCTCTTCCTCTATTCCAAATACTTTAGCTACTTCCCTATTGTAGATTTTGTCCACCTTTTGAACTTCTAGGAAATGATTTCCAGCCCCCAAGCTTCCAAGCTGGGGTAAACCTCTACTCTTAGCGGTGCTAGATACCTTTGATGGATCTGCTTGAGACATCCCTCCATTTTCCTCAAGATGCTCGAGATCCTCCTTCCAACCAAATCCATGCTCCACAGCCCACTTAGCTCCGAGCTGGAGCACTTGATCTAGTTCAGTGGAAGATACTCTTATCTTCCCACCCTTCCCCACACCAGATGGTATATTCCTAAAGATGATCTCAAGCAATTCCCTAAGCCTAGGGCGGACATCTTCTTCTCTTAAATTACTTCTCACTAGGCGGACTCCACAGTTGATATCATACCCTATTCCTCCTGGGCTAATACAACCTTCCTCATAATCTATAGCTGCTACCCCTCCAATGGGAAAGCCATAGCCCTCATGACCGTCAGGTAAAGTAATGGAGTATTTGTAGATTCCAGGCAAACATGCAACTCCAGCAGCCTGAATCAAAGTCCTATCCTGCTTCATTTTCTCCAGAAGCTTAGGACTAGCTATGATGAGGGCTGGTACTCTCATTCCCGGAATACTCCCTTTAGGAATTTCCCACTCTATGTCGCTTATTTTCTTGAGCTCAACCATAAAACTACTAATTGAATTCCTTTTTAAAATTTTTAGATATCTAACACTACATGAACGTAGAATTTTCCATCCTTTTTGCCAACTCTCATGCCATGATAGGTCACAGCTTTAACTACAGCGCGTCCTCTATGTTTCCTTGGATCGAACTCTTCTCCGAGCAGCACAGCAGAGACCTTAAGCTTATTTCCCTCCTTCCATATTTTAGATACCTTCACTTCAGAGAAGAATATATTTTCCGAATCATTGATGATCAGAATTTTTTCGAGGAAATCGTACAGAAGACTTTCATTATCTTCCCCTTCTGCTACGATTTCCCTCCTCACCTTCTTCTCTACTTCATGCAGATCAATCATTACGCTTTGCATAGCTATAGCTGCCCTCTCAAAGGCCTGCTCGAGAGAGTTTCCAAGAGCTTCGAATTCGACATCTGCTGTGTGTTCCAGAAATTTTATGTACTTAGACTCCATTTTTATATACGAAGACACAATAATTATTTTAAATAGTTTGGAATGGTATGGATTCAGAGGTTTGATCCATGGAGGAGTACCTTATGTACCTGTCCTTTCAAATACTCACTTAATATCTATACAGGATGTGCTCATGCATGCATCTATTGTTATATTACTTCTTATATAAGAGATGGATTCAAACCGAGGCCGAAGAGGGGATTGATAGGCGAATTGGAAAGGGAACTTCAGCGCTTTCATGCTAGAAGAAAAGTGGTAAGCATTTCCAATAGCTCAGACCCTTATCAACCTATAGAAAAGAAACTAGAGCTAACTCGAAAGTGCTTGGAGCTTTTCAAGCGATTCGGATGGAAAATACTAATCGTTACGAAGAGCAATTTGATAACAAGAGACCTAGATCTCTTAAAGGAAGATTGTGTAGTGAGTGTTACAATCACTACCCTGGATTCAAAGCTGGCTCACATACTTGAGCCCAATGCTCCATCACCTTCCCTTAGAATAGATGCTATAAAATTGCTTAAACTCTACCATATCCCCGTATGTGTAAGAATAGATCCCCTAATTCCCTTCATCAATGATGATTGGGAAAAGCTTGAGAAATTAGTTAAGATTCTAGCAAAGCTAAAAGTGGACCATGTGATTTCTTCTACCTACAAAGCAAGAGGAGACAGCCTAGCTAGATTAAGCCTGAACTTTCCTGAGAGATACATTAAATTATTGAAGCTCTACTTGATGGGTGAAAGAATCTCCAATTATTATTATCTCCCTAGGGATCTGAGATATAGACTAATGAGTAGGCTTAAGCAGCTCTGTGAGGAATATGGTCTAAGCTTTGCCTCCTGCAGAGAAGGCTTTAGGGAGCTCAACGATAATATATGTGACGGGAGCTTTCTCCTCTCATAGATTTTTTATCCAAAAAATTGTGAACTATAGTAATGCATTGACTGGAGAAGTAGGGTAGTGGGCCCAACGAGATAGTATCTTTACAAAATCGCTTTGCAATTTTCTTCTCCCTCCTCGGGAGTCCTAGATGGTCTCCCAAGATGAATACAGGATCTTCCCCAATTTCCACATCATCTATCAATTTTCCCCTTTCATCCAACAAATAAATGTTTCTTCCACCATGCTCCTCAACTACTTCCTTAAAACCCTTCTTCTCTATATAGATTCCTGGAAATGCTAAGACCTTTCTTCCCTTCTTATATTTCCAGAGAACATATCTGAGGAGATCTCCTACATCCTTCTTTGAAATCGGCATTTCCTCATGGCTTATGAACTCAATATGTTTTGGAGGATCGGGGGGGCCGTTGAGGATGATATGAAGATTTACATCCATTCGCATCGCGTTCGAGATGAAAAAGGCGGCGATGATGCTATGGCAGACTATGTCCAGCCTTCCTGCCTCCATTAGGCTCTTGAAATTTCCACTTGTCCTGCCATGTTCTGAGAAAAGGATAAATTCTCTCATCTAATCAAAAAGGTTTTAAATGTTAAAAAGCTTAACTTTACTGAAGTGAGACCATGAGAAGATTAATTTTACCATTACTAATCTTATTCCTTGGAGTAGCATTTGGGCAGGAAGCAATTCTTACCACCACTCTTACTTACCCAGATACTTTAGTGGCTGGAGTGATCGGAGCCAGAGACAGCATACCTATTTTTCTTACTTACAGAGACATTCTCCCTCCAGAAGTACTGAGTGAACTCCAACAATTGAATATAACCAAAATATATATCATAGGGGGACCAGCAGTAGTAAGTGAGGCTGTAGAGAATACTCTGGTTCAAAATGGCTTTGAAGTGGTGAGGCTGTGGGGGATGACTCGATTTGGAACAGCATGTGAAGTAGCACAGTACTTCTGGCCTACAGGATCAAACAAAGTAGTAATTACTTGGGATCAACTTGATTCTCCTGAGCAGAACCTAACCACGGCTCAGCAATTGGCTATAGCAAAGGAGTTAGCAGTTGCAGAGAAAGTACCTCTTTTGATCATACCTAGAGATACCCTTCCTTGGACAATAGCAGACTGTCTAGCTCAGTTGAGGGTAAGCCGAGTGAAGATAGTAGGTGATATAGGGGAAATGGCCAAAAGGAAGCTTGCCGAGCTTGCATTTAACATCGAGGAAGAATTCACAGGAAATCTTAGCCAAATTCAAGAGAGAGTTAGGAGTAGAATTAGAGAAAGGATAGGGAAAAGTTTAATAGTAGCTGCCGTAGGGAACTGGACAGATGTGGTCAAAGCTCCCTATCATCCTGGAAATGGGACAGTAAGATTGATTTCAAGTGAGGCAGAGATTGAGCAGTTAATAGAAGAGATTCAAACTTATAACTATACAAATATAAAAATAGTAGGTAAACCAGATTTGGCACAGAGAATTTGGGATGCATTAGCTTCTAAGGGAATTAATTCTACATTAGTTTCTGCCAAGCCTCTTCCCCAACAAGTAATTCAAAATGTGGAAGATCATCTAAATGAGATGAAGAAAATTAGGGAACGACTGAGAGTTCAAATCCAAGAGATGAAGGAGATGGTTAAAGAGACGATCAGAGAGACAATTGATAAATGCATGGACCAATATTTGGAAAGTGTTAGAAAGATCGAAGAGATTGGGAGCAGGGTAGTGATTCCAGGAAGGCCAGCTATCATGGATGAGCTCAATCGTACTAGGGATGAGCTTCAAAGGAGAATAGCAGAGAACAAAACGATAGAGGCCTATGAATCTTGTTTAAGATTACGAAAGCTAGTTCACCTAGTAAAGTGGAAGACAAATCAAACTGAAGAACTAATTGATGTCGAGACTAAGCCATTCAATCTGACGATCGGAGTAAAATCAGGAGATTACATCAGATACATGGTCGGAGATTTTGAAATTATGGTAAGGATTTTGGAAGTCAACCAGAGTGAGATTAAGCTCCAAGTAACTGGATTCAGGGAGAGCAGTAATCAAACCATTACTCTTAAACCTACACTTGCACCTAGTGAAGGACCTTTCATCCCAGCCAATTTATCTGAATCTTACTTGATCTCAAGACCACCATTCTGGGTAGTTTCAGTGGAAACTAAAGAGTATTTAGGGAAGGTAAGGGAAGTAATTAGAATAAAGAGGGAAAGGGGAGAAGCTTACTACGACAAGCTCACAGGAGTACTACTTGAGTTAAGAGAGGATTCTAATCGCCTCATAATAAAAGAAACAAATATCTTCTGAACCTTACTTTAAATTTTTTATTATTGCCCTGGCGTTGGAAAGATTTAAATATCTTTAAGATGAAATTTAGAGAGGTATGGAAGTAGCAATAATGGTGCTCTCCATCTTTTCCATCATCCTTCCTCTATACTTCTATTACTATATCAAAAAGCAAGCGGTAGGAACTCCAAGAATGGCTAAAATAGCGTCTTTCATCGAAGAGGGAGCAATGGCTTACCTCAAGAGACAATTCCTAGTACTTTCTATTTTCGTAATAATCTTTTCAGTCCTTCTAGCAATTTTTTTCTCCATTGGGATAGCACTCTCCTATCTCTTAGGAGCATTCCTGTGCAGTTTAGCCAGTCTGCTTGGGATGATGAGTGCGGTTAAGACAAATGTTAGGGTAGCTCATTTAGCTAGACGTGGTGTGAAGCCCGCCTTCAGGATCGCTTTTTTGGGTGGTTCTATTACTGGATTTTCAATTGTAGGTTTGGCCCTATTTGGAATAGCTTTGCTTTACTACTTATTCAAAGACCTACAGTTGATTCTAGGCTTCAGCTTTGGGGCGAGTTCACTCGCACTTTTCGCCAAGGCTGGTGGAGGAATATATACCAAGACAGCTGACATAAGCGCAGACTTAGTAGGCAAGGTGGAGCTGGGGATTCCAGAAGACGATCCTAGAAATCCGGCTGTAATCGCAGATAATGTTGGAGATAACGTAGGAGATGTGGCTGGAATGGCTGCAGACCTTATAGATTCCTATATCGCCAGTCTCATTGCTGCCATGATACTTGGATCAACAATTGGAGTTGCTGAAACTGTTCTTCCTCTACTATATGCGGCTGCAGGACTGCTAGCTTCTTGGCTTGCTGTAGCAATCATCATCAGAAAGGATCCTGAGACCATGATGAATTTAGGTACTTTATTCACATGTGTAATCTTCGCCATTTTTTCCTCACTAGCTACTTATCTGCTAAATGTGAGTTTCAATGTATACTTTGCTATGCTCTCCGGATTGACGGTTGGAGCGATAATGGGAATTACTACGAATTATTTTACATCCATCGATAGAAATCCTGTCAGGAGAATCGCGAGCTCATCCACCAGCGGAGCAGCCCTAAACATCCTATATGGATTTTCCTATGGAATTATGAGTATAGTGCCATCTTTGATAGGAATTGCCATTGCTACTATCTTAGCTTGGAATTTTGCCGGAGTATATGGGATTTCTATGGCTGCAGTAGGATTGCTTAGCATAGTAAGCTGGGTTGTCTCTGGAGATGCATATGGCCCAATTGTGGATAACTCCAAGGGGATTGCTGAACAATCCAGACTCCCAAAAAAAGTAATAGAAGTATGTGATAGATTAGATTCGATTGGAAATACGACCAAAGCTGTAACTAAAGGGTTTGCTATAGGGGCAGCAGCTCTTACCGTACTTTCACTATTTTCAGCCTACTCTGAACTGGTTAAAATAGAGGTGTTGAGCTTAATTGATCCTCTTGTGATAGCAGGAATATTCATCGGAGCTATGGTTCCTCCACTACTCTCAGCTCTCCTGATCTTGGCTGTAGGTAAAAATTCAAATAGGATGATAGCTGAGATCAGGAGACAGTTTAGGGAAATTCCAGGATTAGTGGAGGGGAAGGCTAAACCAGATTATGGGAAATGTGTAGATATAGCCACTAAAGGAGCTTTGTTAGAACTAATGCCTATCTGTCTCATTTCGATTCTGTTCACTTTAGGAGTGGGTTTCCTCCTAGGAAAGGCAGCCTTGGCAGGCTACCTCGCTGGAAGCATAGTTACTGGAATTATCTTTGCACTCTTCATGGCCAATTCAGGAGGAGCTTGGGATAATGCAAAGAAATTGATTGAGTCAGGAGAATTTGGAGGGAAGGGTTCTGAAGCCCATAAGGCTGCAGTAATTGGGGATACTGTAGGAGATCCATTCAAAGATACAGCTGGACCATCTTTAAATACTCTAATCACTGTAATGTCCCTTACTGCCTCTGTCTTTGCCCCCCTGATCTCCGCATTCGCTCTTTTATAGATCTTAAATGTTTTAAACTTCAAATTCATCTTCATTCTAGCCGGGGTACCCAAGCGGTTAAGGGGCACGCCTGGAGAGCGTGTGGGCTTTGCCCTCCTGGGTTCGAATCCCAGCCCCGGCGTCCTCAACTTAATTTAATATGCCTGTTTTCCTCCATAACTATCGGTGTGGGAAGTAATGTTACAAGTGAGAAAGGCTAGATTAAGAATCAGTGGTAATAGTCTATCTCGTAACCTCAAGCTCCCGCATTTCTTCTAAATATTTCTTCCCATTTCCTTCTAGGAAATATTTTCTGGCCGGTTCTAAGATCTGAATGAGGTAGTTAGCAACAGTATCCTTAAGATCCATTGGATGAATTTTTCCTTCCATGTATTCCTTCTCCAAATCTCCAAACACTTTGAATTTCTTCACACCTCCTTTCTTTAAATTCTTAACTTGAAACTCTTCCTCTCTTCTACTTAACCATGGAAATATGATATGCTGGGCAATTTCCACTATAGGATTCAACTCAATCTCATTAGGTGGGCAGAAGGCGCTGCGAATTTTTTTTCTTATCTCCTCCTCACTATCATGGATAAATATAGCACTTTGAGGTCTAGACTTGGACATCTTAATATCTATAATACTCTCTTCAAATGTTTTCCTATCTCCTCTCTTTCTCGCTTCCAAGATTTTCCTTCTTTGCTCCTCGCTTACATGGATTCCCATTAGAAGATGATGATGTACTGCAACAGGCTTATATCCAAATTCTTTCCATACTTCAATAGCAATTACATGAGCCTTTCTTTGATCAAGTCCTCCATGAGCCAAGTTTACCCCTAAGCTGAAGATATCTGCTACTTGCATCGGTACGTAAATCAACTGGGCAAAGTCAAGTTTTTCCCCCATTTTTCTTCCCATTATTGTTATGCTCCTCATAGCCCTTCCCAAACTTATTTTCTCACTTACCTTAATCACATTTTCTAGATACTTGAGGCCAAGTTTCCCATAAAATTCAGAGCCTAAGATGAATTTAGTCTTGCTAGGGTCTCCTCCAATACATTTTAATGAAATCTTGAGGGCTTCTTGGAAATATCCTCCAGCCACTTTTTTGATCACATCCAAATTTCCATTTAACTTCTTGTTGATCCAAGAATGGTAATCAGCCAAAAATATGGCGGTCTCAATTCCAGCCTCTTGAAAATCTGCCACTTTCCTAAGAGCTACGAGCCCCAAGCCTATATGTACTTCTCCAGAAATTTCAAACCCTATGTAGTGCCTCAATCTTTCTTTCTTTTCTAAGTATTCTAGTAATTTTTCCTCAGTTAGGATTTCCACAGTAGGAGGCTTCTTGATTAACTCCAACATTTCGTGCCGATCCATCGATATCACTTTATTCCTCAATTTTTATAAAGTTATTCCTATCAATTAAGATTAGTAATGCAACTCATCGATCTGGTGTGTATAGGAGATATTACTTTAGACATAGTTTCATATCCCCTCAGAGACTTTCCCAAGAAGGAGGAAGAGATCTCAACGCACGAGGAGATAAGATTCCAAATAGGAGGAGGAGCAGCGATAGCTGCCTGTTCAGCTTCTTCGCTAGGTTTGAACACTGTGCTCTTGGGTTGTGTAGGTAGGGATTGGGCAGGAGATTTTCTATTGAAACAAATCGGGAAATGGGGGGTGAAGTGTGAAGTGCGAAGGAAAGAAGTGAGTACAGCGAAAAGCATAATAATCTCGTTTGAAGATGGTCTTCGCAGCATCATTAATTATGCCGGGGCCAACGCACATTTAGCTTTGGAGGATCTCAATCTCAGCATCTTGAGGAGAACTAAGAACTTGCTCCTTTCAGGAGTTTTTCATTTGAAGAGATTAAAGAGAGATCTATGGAAGATTCTTAAGCTAGCTAAACAGAGTGGAGCCCATACTTTTATAAATCTCTCCACTGTTCGAACTGGAGCAAGCTATCTCTCTAAATGCTTAAGTTATATAGATTTCATCTTCTGCACTCAGAGAGAGCTTCATCTGCTTCTCAAGGAAATTTCAATTCCTAACGTTAGAGAGGTCTTCAGAAGGTATCCTATCACCCTAGTGATTCATCTAGGCAAAAAAGGAGCAGTGCTTCTGAGTAAGGACAAGTTGATCAGGCAGAAAAGTATTAAAGTCAAATCCCTCAATCCAGTAGGTTCAGGGGATGTGTTCAATTCAGCATTTATCTTAGCGATGCATAGAGGATTCAGTTTTGATAGGGCATTGAAGTTTGCCACTGCCTCAGCAGTCACATATCTTATGAAACCTGCTCAGCAATTTAGTAACTTTGAGGAAGTGAAAAATTTCGAGAAAAATTTTAATCAAATCTAGTTCCTATAAAAAATATGTGGGAAAATATCTTTTTGATCGAGGTATCCTCTGAAACCGCCAGAAAGATAGGTGGAATTTATACTGTGCTTATGAGTAAGTCTCACAGAATAGTAGAGATTTTCAAACAAAACTATCTCCTAGTTGGACTCTATGATCAATATGTTGGGAAAGGTGAATTCTTTGAAGAACAACCTCCTGATGAAACTCTAGCCAAGATTTTTTCCGAATTGAAGGGTTTGGGAATTAAATGTTATTATGGGAAGTGGATCGTTGGAGGGGATGCTAGGGTAATCTTGATTGAGCCTAGTGAGTTTGGAGAGAAAACAGTAAATGGGGAAAAGCAGATTAACTTAATAAAATATGAGTTGTGGAAGGACTTTGGAATAGATTCTCTCTTCATGGGGTGGGACTTCAATCGTAACGTATTATGGGCATATGCTGCTGGTATACTGATAGAGAAGATAATTAATTCCTATCCCAGTTTTAAATTCATAGTTCACTGTCATGAATGGATCTCAGGAGCAGCGCTCCTCTATTTGAGGAAGAAGAAGGTAAGAGCCTCCCTCATATTCACAACTCACGCTACCTCATTAGGGAGGGCGAAAGTGGCTGCAGGAGAGGATTTAATCAAAGAAGTAAATGAGGGAATTAAAAGTGGTAAGACAGTAGATGTTCAGATAGCATACAGGTTCAAATTAGAGGGCCAGCATCTACTCGAGAAAGCCTGTGTAAATCACTGTGATGTGTTTACCACTGTGAGCGATGTAATAGACAGAGAGGCTGAATACATGTTCGGTAGGAAGAGCGATGTCATCACTCCAAATGGAATAGATTTCAATAGGGTACCAAATGTAGGAGAGGTCAAGCATATAGCTAGGAGTGCTAGAGAAGAGGTGGAAAAATTATGTTATGCTATATTTCTTCCTTACTATGCCATTCATCCAAAAGATTCTCTATTTATCTATCTCTCCGGGAGATATGAGATGTATGATAAGGGGATAGACCTCTATATCAAATGCCTAGCCAAGTTGGATGAACTCCTGAGAAAAAAACAAATTATAAAGGACATTTTTGCTTTCATCTTCGTACCTACTAGCATTACTAGACCAAATGAAGATATCTGTACTAATCTATTGATAGTAGATAGGATGTACGATTTGTTTAAGTCATATAGGATAGATCCCGAGATCCTCTCAGATTTCAATGAAGTTACCAAATTTCTAGCCGAATTTTCTGATGGGAAGAAAGTAGATATAAGTAAATTCTCTCAGTTTTTCCTAGATTTGCCCCAAGATGTGAAGATGGAAGCTGTGAAGCTCTATAAAAACTTAAGAAAATCAAATTCCAATCCTCCAATTAACTGCTTCCTCCTCACTTATCCAAATGACCAAATACTCAATCTTCTCACTTCTCTTGGCTTAGTAAATAGCCAATTTAATAGGGTGAAAGTGATATTTTATCCTACTTATCTCAGGCCAGGAGATGGGCTCCTCCATATGGAGTACTGGAAAGTGATCAGCGCCTTTGATCTGGGAATTTTTCCCTCCCGCTACGAGCCTTGGGGTTATACTCCTGTAGAAGCAGCTACAATGCTAAATTTAGCTATGACTACAGATAAGGCAGGATTCGGAAGGTATATTCTCGAAAAATTTGGGGAGAAGTTGAGCATAGCAGTAATTCCTATGGTAGATAGGAGTGAAGAAGAAGTAATTGAGTGGATGACTCAGCATGTGTTAAAGATATTGAACTTGAGTAGGGAGGAACTAGAACTGCTGAAGGAAGAAGCTAGAAAAATAGTAGAAAGTTGTGATTGGAGTACTCAAATAAATAGCTATCTCAAAGCATATGAGCTGGGGTTGAGGAAGGTTGAGGGAAAATAAGAAATGTTACCTAATTGCTGGTAATGAATGTTTTTTGCTTAGATTTACCAATACTTTTTTCGGTTCGAAATGGTTTGGAATTTGGTTTCCCCCGTATAAGTTCCTGGACTACTTTGCTTATAGGATCACTCATGGCAATGATACTTTCTGGTTGACTAAGGATACACAGGAGCATTTTACATACCTCCCAGATATGGCGAAGCATATATTCAAGTATAAATCCCACGTAATCTTGGAAGAGGTCTATCCCACTATCGGATCGGGAATTGTAAGTGAACTAAAGTGGCTGGAGAAACCGGAGGGTGAAATAGAAGTTTTCTGTGAGGTAGGAGTGAACTTAAGAAAGTACTATGAGGATTTCTCATCTAATGATGTGAAGGTGCAGGAAACCGAAAATGGATTTAAGATATATAATTCTACTGTGAATTTCTTGTTAGGTTGTGACCATAAATTGAGAATCAATAGAGGCTTCTGGAAAGAACATTTTCCAGGAGATTATGTAAGAGATTGGATGTTCTTCAATGAGGTACCTCAGAGATGCTTCGTAATAGAATTGTCAACTGGACTGAAGGGGAATTCGATTAAATTTTTATTCTCAAGAGACGGAAAGTGGGAAAAACTTGAAAGGAAGGTGGAAGTAGATGTAGATCAAACCTATGAAGAAATTCTAAGAAGCTCTCTACTCTCTCCATCCATTTTCAAGCAAAGCTATGATGGAAATTTTGGATATGTGGCAGGATTTCCATATTTTTTGGACTTCTGGGTAAGAGATGAATGTATAAACATCCAGAACTTCTTATTCCTCGGAGAATTTCAAAACATAAGGAAAGCGCTTGAGAAGCATATCAAGATGGAGAGAAAAGGGACCATTCCTTTTCTGATAAGGCATAATGGCCAGATATTGTATCACTCAGCAGATACAACCCCCCTCTGGCTTATCACCCTTTTTCATTACCTCAAATTTACGAATGACTGGAAGTTTTTGGCAGAATATGAGGATAGGATCAAGAATTGTTTATTTAGTTTCTTTAAGCTGGATGAGGATGACGATTATCTCGCAGAATGTAGAAATCTCCTCAGCTGGATGGACTCAATAAATAGAGAGGGAAAACCAATCGAAATCCAAGCTTTATGGGCAAAGGCTTTTCTCGAAGCCTACGATTTATTTGAGGAAAAATGGTTAAGAAGCATTGGAGAGAAAATTCTAATGCAAATTGAAAAGTTCTATCATGAAGGATTCTACTGGGACAGATTGGTAAACTCTTGGAAAGGAATGGGGAGAAGTTCCAATCCAGTTTGGCTCACCTTCTATAAGTTACTAAATAAGCAAAGGGCTGAACAAATCTTAAATGTGTTGGAGGGGGAGGAGTTTACTACGAGGAGAGGCATAAGGAGCTTTTCTACTCAGGATCCTCACTTCTCCCCGAATTCTTACCACAGAGGAATGGTATGGAACTTGCTCACTAACCTTATGATCATCTCTGAGTTTAATTATGGAAGGGTAGAAAAAGGTTTCAAATATCTAGAGTTACTCCTTCAGAACTACGGAGCTCGGTGCATGGGGAGCTTGGATGAAGTGTATGATGGTAATTTATCTCCACAAGGGGCTCTCTCCCAAGCTTGGAGCATTTCATTCATTCCAAGAATATTTTACGAGTTTATTCTTGGAATAAGGCCGAACACCTTTGAAAAAATTATTACTATGGCTCCGATAGATCAAGATAAGGTGAAGAGATTTTCTGGCAAGTTTAGGGTGGAAGACAGAGTGTTTGAGATTAAGTTTCGAATAGATAGGGAGGGAAGAAAAGTGTTCAGGATCCTAGAATTTCCTGAGGATTACAAATTACTCCTTACACCTCCTTCTCAAAAATTTTCAGTGAATCACGATATTTATACTGAGAAAGCAGTTTTGGAAGGGAAATATTTTGAAATTAGATATTAATCAGTGATCTCTATCTCCATGTGAACATCCTTTGGTACAGGAATCCTCATAATGAGTCTAAGAGCTCTCTCATTCAAATTGAGGTCTATTGTCCTCTTATGGATCCTGAGCTCCCAAGTCTCATATAATTCCCTTCCTTGCCCACAGGGAGAAGTTCTTACAGGGACCTTCAATCTTTTAGTTGGTAGAGGAATTGGCCCACGCATATCTGCCCCTATCTTCTTCACAATATCTTTAATTTGTTCACATACCTCATTTAATTTCTCTATATTCGTACTGCTCAGTTTTATCCTGGCCCTAGGCATAAATGTGTGGAAAAAGGTAAAGTTAAAAAGTTTTCGTAATGTGAATCCATTACCTTAGGAAGATCCTGATATTTTCTTGAAAGACTTTCTCATTATCTCCAATAGCTCTTTCTACACTTAGTATGGAGGCTTGATAAAAATCATCATCACACTGAAGTCCGAAATCGCTTTCAAATACTACCATATTTTCCAGTCCATCCTCCATAGCTTTAGCTACCTTCTCATTTGGTATATAAAAGAGGAAGTTTGAAGGGGAAGTTCCTAAAAGGAGGTTTCCTTCCAATCTTCTAAGTTGTCTAGCATTAATTTCAGTAAGATAATTGTAGAGAGCATCTACTCCATGCGCTACATAGATTAAAGCATCATATTCCCTAATGTATCGGGAGAGTATCTCTAGGAACTCCTTAGTGAAATAATGACCATGAATTTGGATTTTTTTGAAGTTTTGAGAAAGAGCATCTTCGATCAAGTTTACCTTTTTCATATAGGGATGTATATCATCAGCCCCTATCTTAACGAACTGAAATTTGGAGATTTTCTTCAATTTTCCTATGTTTTCTCTAGGCGTGAGATAAATGCCAGGATAAATATATGGTGCTTTTTCCAGTATAGCCTTAACTAATGGTAAGTTTGGAGGAATGAAAATGCCTACGATCTTATCGATGTTATACCTTTTTCTGATTCCTCCCACTCGTTTTAGGTCCTCATCTAAACTAATATCCATACTCCACCCGGGAACTAATCTCGGAGCTGGGTAATGGAAATGAAAGTGCCCATCGTTGATCATAAGCCAAAAAGTAAGAAGAAAAGTTGGCTAGATACCATTTACTTGAGCGGTACAACGTCAATACAAACTCCTGCTCCTATAGTTCTACCCATGTCCCTTATAGCAAAGCTCGCGAGCTGTGGGATTTTGTCCTTTTTCTCTATTACCACTGGTTTAGTAGGTTCCACTACGATTACTGCTACATCTCCAGTTTTCAGTGACTCCGGATTTTCCTCAATTGTTTCACCTGTCCTAGGATCTATCTTCTTCAATATCTTCTTGATCTTACATGCTACCTGGGCCGTATGCATATGGAATACCGGTGTGTAACCTGCAGTAATCATAGTCGGATGGTATAGGACTACCATTTGAGCTGTGAACTCCTTCGCCACGGTTGGTGGATCTTCAGGATGTCCTATTACATCTCCCCGCTTCAGTTGCTCTTTTGTCACTCCGCGCAGGTTTACTCCTACATTATCCCCAGGGATAGCTTCAGGCAGCCTCTCGTGATGCATTTCAATGCTTTTCACTTCAGCTATGAGATTTGGTGGCTGAATTATCACTTTATCATTCTCCCTCAACCTTCCTGTTACCACTCTTCCTACTGGTACCGTACCTACTCCTGTGATGGAATACACTTCTTGGATAGGCATTCTCAATGGTAGGTTGATTGGTGGCTCAGGCACCTGTAGATTATCGAGAGCCTCAACCAATGTTGGCCCCTTCCACCACTTCATATTTTCTGAAGGTTTTACTAAGTTATCCCCCTTCAATCCTGAGATAGGAATAATCTGGATCTTGCTTACATCATAACCTATCGTCTTAAGGAATTTCTGGACCTCATCCCTGACTTGATTGAATCTCTTTTCATCGTAATTGGCGGCATCCATTTTGCTGATAGCCACTATTAGTTGTTTCACTCCAAGTACCTTGCAGAGATAGGCATGTTCCCTAGTCTGAGGTTGAATTCCATCTACGGCGTCTATTACTAGTACAGCAGCATCAGCTTGCGAAGCTCCGGTGATCATATTCTTCACGAAGTCCACATGCCCAGGTGCATCGATAATGGTGAAGTAATACTTCTTGGTATCAAATCTCCTATGTGCTAAGTCGATGGTCATCCCCCTGAGTCTTTCATCTTTGCTTACATCGAGGATGAAGGCCCACTCGAATGTAGTTTTCCCTAGAGCTTGAATTTCCTTCTTGAATTTCTCCAGGTCTTGGTCGGTTACAGCCCCTGTTTCATACAATAACCTTCCTACAGTAGTAGACTTCCCATGATCTACATGGCCTACGAAGATGAGGTTGAGATGTGGCTTCTTCTCCATTTCAATCCCCTATATCTATAAAACCAAGTGATTTAAAAACATTACCATCTTCTTCGAGGAATTGAGAATTACTCCTCAATAATCCCCTTTCTCTTTCTAATCTGTTTAATGATTTCTTCTTCTAGGGAAGTGGGGAGTTTCTCAAATCTAGAGTCAACTAGAAACCATGCCCCCCTTCCTTCAGTAGTGCTCCTCAGCTCATCTGTGAATCCAAACATTTCAGCTACAGGCAGGTCGCAGATGAGAATACCTCTTCCATCTTCCTCTTTTACCTCTAGTAGTTGTCCCCTTCTACTCTGGATGATCTTTATTACTTTCCCACTGTACTCGGGAGGAAGATCTATCCTGATCCTCTGGATAGGCTCCATTAGGATCGGTTTGGCTTGGAGGATAGCATCCCTAATGGCACTCTTCACAGCAGGAATTACCTGAGCAGGTCCCCTATGAATTGAATCCTCATGGAGTACACAATGGACTAGTTTAACTTTGATTCCGAAACACTTTTCATGTGCGAGGGGGCCCCTCTTCATAGCATCCTCGAAAGCAGTCAAACACATTTCCATCACTTCACCTATATGCACTACTCCTCTAGTTTCATCGATGAATATATTTCTTTCATAGATGTGCTTTACCCTTTTAGCTTCTTCCCTATCCATTCCAGCTTCAACCAATTTGCTCCAAAGTTCCTCAGTTTTTCGCTTGATTTTTCCTTCAGGTATATCTCCCCGTACGATGGCTTCATAAACCCCTTTTTCCAGAGGTTCAACCACTATATAGAACTTGTTATGTTTATTTGGGGATTTACCCTCTACCACAGGGCTTTTATCGGTAACGCTTTCTCTATATACCACTATGGGGTTAGACTTGGTTATGGGAATTCCTCGCTCCACACTTATTTTATATTCGACTATTTCTAGGTGAAGTTCTCCTAGCCCAGAGACAAGGTTTTCTCCTGTCTCTGGATTAATCTCTACCTTGATAGTAGGATCTTCTTTTGCAATGTCATTGAGGGCTTCGATGAGCTTAGGGAGATCCCCTGGTCTTGTGGGTTCAATGGCCTTAGTTACTACTGGCTCAAAGATATGCTTGATCTCCTCAAATGGGGTTACAGGTTCTCTGCTCACAGTTTCTCCAGCATTTATTCCCTTCAGCCCGATCAATCCACATATGTTTCCAGCATATACTTCATCGATAGGGTAACGATGAGCACCTCTCCATACTAATATCTGTTGAACTTTCTGCACGCTCTTGGCTGAGTTAAGATATACTTCCTCGCCCCGTGTCAACTTCCCAGCGAAGAGACGTCCTACAGCAATTTCTCCAGCTTGGGGATCGACGATAATCTTAGACACGCAGAAAATTGGTTTGAAGTTATGGTCACATGCTAGCAGAGCTTTTCCCACATCTGAATCTAGATCTCCACTCCAGATCCTTGGAATCCTGTACTTTTGAGCTTCGACAGGACTTGGTAGATGCTTTATTATCATTTCTAGCAAAATTTTGTGGAGAGGAGCTTTCTTCGCAAATTCCTCAATCTTCCCCTCTCTATACGCCTGGATTACATCCTTAAAGGAGAGGTTAGTTTTTTGCATGTAAGGATAACTTAGCGCCCATTTTTCCAGAGCAGAACCAAAGGCTACTGTACCTTCATTTACCCTTAACTGCCATTTCTCTTTAAATGGGGAGGGGGCGAGGGCAGCTATTAGTTCGTTGACATTCATTATTACCTTGATGAACCTCTCCTGAATTTTCTCAGGAGGTAATTTTAGTTCGTTGATTAATCTATCTACTTTATTCAAAAAGAGCACAGGTTTTACCCCTTCTTTAAGAGATTGCCTCAACACCGTCTCGGTTTGAGGCATTACTCCTTCCACAGCATCGATGACGAGGAGAGCACCATCTATAATCCTAACAGCCCTAGTTACATGCCCCCCAAAATCTACATGTCCTGGAGTATCTACTAAGTTTATTAAATATTCTTCCCCATCTATCTCAAAAACAATATTGGCATCCGCACTCTTAATCGTCATCTGCCTCTCTTGCTCGATCTTTACATAGTCCAATGCTAACTTTTTTCCAGCTACTTCCCAAGAGAGCATGCCAGCTCCAGCTAAAAGGGAGTCGCACGTAGTGGTCTCGATGGGTTCTAAACTTGAAGTTTAGAACTTTCCATGATCTACGTGCGCGATAGTTCCTATGTTTCTAATCCTCTCCTTTTCCTTCATCAATCTGTTTATCTTTTGAATGAGCTCCTCCTCCTTTGTTCCCATAGCACATCACCTCTTCAAGAAAGGTGAAAGCATTTAAAATTTTTTGGTTTTTCTTACCTAGATGCTAGAGCCTGCCTCTCCACCTCTATTTTCTTCGAGACGGAAAAGCTCTTCAGATCGTTCTTGCTAGCCAAGATCAATTCATCTGCGAGGGCTTCAGAGATCTTCTTTTTGGAAGTCACAGCAGCATTATATGCTCCTTGTGCTATCCAACGTAGAGCTAAATCTATCCTCCTCTGGGGGGAGCAATCAACAGCTTTTGGATACCTTACCCCTCCATATTCTATAGTGGTGGTCTCTTCTCTCGGAGCTGAGTTCTCAATCGCTCTCACAAGTACTTCTACTGGATTCATTGATGTCTTCTTTTCAATTAATTCAAATGCCTTTTTAACGATTCTGTAACCCAAATAGAACTTTCCAACATTCCTTCCTGATGTTCTCCAATGCTTTTTCCCTTTATGTCCGGAGACCAACAATTTGTTGATGAGCCTCTCTACTATATGCACCTTACTTTTTCCAAACCTCTTCTTCGCCAGCCTTCCATGACTTCTTGGGAGGAGTTTTGGATCTAAATTGATGTATGGAGCTAATCCAGGATCATTCACCTTTATTCCATTACACTCCCATCTATCGAAGAGCTTCATCTCAATGGCTTTTCCTTCCTCCCAGCCAAAATTTCCTTTAGAGCTACTCCATTTACCTTTACTACTTTGAAATTAACTCCAGGAAGATCTCCCCTCGCTCCCCTCTGAGCTCCTCCAATTTTCTCTACCACCACTTCATTATGCTCATCTATATGCTTAATTGCCCCCATGCCTGGGCAAAAGGCAGTGATCACTATATTATTCTTTACGAGCTGCACTTTCACACATTTCCTGAGCCCGCTATTAGGCTTTCTTGGCTCTATTGCCACTTTCTCTATGACTATTCCCCTCCCCATTGGGGCTCCCTCCAAAGGATCGGTCTTAATCCATTCCCCAGTAGCTCTTACCCACTTACCTTTCTTTGCGAACTTGAACTTTTTCCTATCTTCCTTGATTTTTCTCCCACTGAAGAGACCTCTTCCCATTTTCAAGAGATGAGCACATCATCTATCTCAAAATATTTTTGGAGCATCAATTTAGCTCGCCTCAATTTACTTCCAGTGAGGGGATGATTTTTAACTGTTTCGATACGCATTATCTTCTTCCCTCCCTGCTCATGCAGTTGCACATTTCCCACCTTGAGGGGCTTGAAGATGTTGCGTACGAAGATTTTGGGATCTGGAGAGAACTCCATAACCTCCACCTCTTTTCCAGTAATTTCACTCACCTTCCTCACATTTTTTCCATCCTTTCCGATGGCGATGCCTGCTTCTCCTTCATTCACCACGAAAATGAGTTTGTTGTCCTCTATCAAGCAGTCCTTGATGGTAGCTCCGGTTAGGGTTTCAAGCAATGTAATATACCTCATTACCTCAGAATTGAGCTTAATCTTCACCATTTTTGAGGATCCCTAATACACTGATCCCATGTTTTCTTCCACAAATTACCCCTAGCTCATAATTCGAACCATCGAAGTTTACTAACTTCACCTTAAAACTTTGAGCTACATCCTCAAATTTCTTTCTCAGCATTTCAGGACAATTTTTGGATAGATAGATCTTACGTACCTTACCTGAGAGGAGAGCCTTCCATACTTCTCTCGCCCCAATTACCTTATTACTTCTCTTTAGCTCCTCTATTTCCTCCATCCTCACTCACGCCATATATGAGTTTCGGTATTCCAGTGCCTATTGGAATTGGCTGATTGGCTATAACATTTGGAATGATGCTCCTGAATTCATCTATCTCATTGAAGATAGAGGCCTCCACTAAGTGGTGGAGAGGAATTTCAAAGCTAGCTCTGGTAAGCACACTTGCTTTTTCTCCAGTGATTCCGTATCTGGTCACTCCTCTAATCCTACCGCTCCAACACATTAGGTCAGCAATTAGTAAAATGTGCCTAATATCCACCACTACCCCCTGCTCCGAAAGAGTTCTCTCTATTTCTTCTACGATCATATTCCTCGCCGCTTCTATTCCTAGTACTCTAGCCACTTCAAATATATCGTTTGTGATCGTACGAGTTGGATCTACCTCCTTCAACTTGAGAACATCTTTAAGATTCGAGCCGCTAGTTTTAATTATCCATTCATCTCTCTCCTTAATTGGAAGCACTTGCTTAATTCCATGAATTCCTTTGATGTGGAGGTTCTCCACGAAGTTCTTAGCATCATATAACTCCTTAACCCCTATCCTCCTCCTCTTTGGAGTAAGGATAATCCAATTTTCCTTCTTCCTGATCTTAAAGGCTTTAAGAAGATTTCTGAGAGCAGCATTTACCTCATCAAACCTAACTCCTAGTGCCTTCATCTTCTTCAAATTGAGGAGGATCTCAATCCTCTTTTCAATTAGATCAATGGTGATTTCATCTGCTATATTCTTGCAGGTGATCTCTAGGAGTTTCTTAGCAACTCTCTTGGCATCCTCAGCATTCCTATACTCCTTCTTTAGATAGATCTGCATCGTCGGAGTAGATGGTTCCTTTTTAGCATCTAAGATCTCGATAAGCCTAGGTAAGCCCAAGGTGATGGTAATTTCCCCAACTCCTGAAGTAAGCTTAGTTCTCATAGTAAGTTGAGTTCCTGGCTCACCTATGGATTGGGCAGCTACTACTCCTATAGCTACTCCAGGAGTGATCAAACATGATTCCCAGGCTTTCCTCACGTTGGCTATAATTTTCTCTTTCTCTTCCTTTCCTAGTTTTTTCTCCTCACAAATTCGATTTATCTCTTCCAAAATTTTAGGTGGAAGCTCTAAGTTCATTTATCACACCTTCAACGATTTTGTGAAATGTTGGGTCTAATCCATCCTCCCCATATATGAATTGGACTATTTTATTTTCACTATCTCTCACGCTTAGGTCGTAGGAGACCTTCAGATCTTGGAGAGCATTTACAAGCCTCCTCTGTAAGTAACCCGATCTTGGAGTTCTCAAGCTGGTATCCATTACTGAATCTCTTCCAACTATAGAATGGAAGAAGAATTCGATTGGAGTGAGGCCTGCTTTGTACCCATGAGTAATGAATCCTCGAGCTGCAGCACTAAGATCTCCTCTCTCGAAATGAGGCAGAGTTCTTTCCTTATATCCTCTTCTTATTCTTAGCCCTCTCAAATTTTGCTGTCCCACGCAAGCAGCCATCGATGCTAGATTTGAGAGACTCCCCCTGGCTCCAGATCTTGCCATTTGAAGAGTTGGAATGTTTGGAGAACTTATGTATTTCTCCACGATCTGAGCTACTTTATTTCTGGTCCTGTTGAGTTCCATCATCGCCATTAGCTCAAATGTCTCCTCCAAAGTTTTACCTGGATAGGCTTCCAGCTCACCTTTTCTATATATCTCGATGAGTCTGTCCACTTTCTCTACTCCTCTCCTGATTTCTTCCTTGATCTCCTTGATCGCCTCGGGAGGAAGATCTGTGTCGCTGATATAGATGGAGGAACCATGATACTGGAGAAATAATATCCCTAGCATAGAGACTTTCTGGATAAAATCGTATGCTTCCTTCATCCCTAGGTCATTTACGATCTTTTGAATGAGGAATCCCTTCTCTGGGGCTATAAGTTTAGCATCTATACATCCAGAAATTAGCTTCCCATTTCTGATCTTTACATATGCTCCATATTCACACTTTTCAAGCTTGCATTTTTCACATTTTCTACAACTTAAGTTCTTATCTTCATAATTAACCTTGGGGAGGGAACAGCTGAACAGAAGCTTTCCAGAATAGTACCTCTTTCCATCCTTCTTCACATCTGGCTCAGGCATATCATATATTCCCATAAAATACAATATCTTCTGAGCTTCATCCTCCTCTACTAGAGTATCTGGCTGTGTGAGCAGGTAACATCCCAGTACATAATCTTGAATACATCCTATGATAGGAAGACCATATCTTGGAGTAAGAATATGTTGTCTGACACTCATAAGGATTTCAGCTTCAGCTCGAGCTTCCTCAGTCTGAGGCACATGCAGGTTCATCTCATCCCCATCAAAGTCAGCGTTATATGGGATGGTAGCACATACATTGATTCTAAAGCTTCTATATGGAAGTACTTTCACCCTATGGGCTATAATGCTTATCTTATGGAGACTTGGCTGCCTGTTGAAGAGTACTATATCCCCATCCTGTAATTGTCTCTCCACGATATATCCTGGGGCAAGCTCTTTGAGGATGAGTTCCTTTGTCTCTTTAGTTACCCTCTTCCTCTTATTATCTGGCGTGACTACATAAAGGGCGCATGGATAATTTTCAGCATTTTCTATGTATTTCTTCATTTGCTCAATATTGAGTTCATTCACTCTCTCAGGAACGGTAAGTTCCATTGCTATTTCTAGTGGCACTCCTACCTCATCTATACCAATGAATGGATCCGGAGATATCACGGTTCTGGCGCAGAAGTTTACCCTCTTTCCAGCGAGATGCTTCCTGAAGATTCCATCCTTTCCCCTAATCCTTTGGGCTAAGGTCTTGAGGGGCCTTCCACTTCTATGCCTTGCCACTGGAATTTGGGCTATAGTATTGTTAAAGTATGTAGTCACATGATATTGGAGAAGTTCCCATAGGTCCTCTATGATTACTTCAGGAGCTCCCGCATTCAAATTTTCATACAATCTCTCATTATTTCTAATGATGTCACTTAACTTATGTGTGAGATCATCCTCACTCCTTTGTCCAGTCTCCAAGGTGATGGTGGGTCTCATTGATGGAGGGGGAATTGGCAAGAGGGTTAATACTGCCCATTCAGGTCTACCGACATTCGGATCAAGGCCTAGGAGAATGCAGTCCTGATCAGGTACTTTTTCTAATCTTTCCCTTACATCTATAGGGGTAAGTTGTTTATTTCCTTCGTAGAAAGTGCTTGGCTTCTCAAGCTTGATCTTTTCCTGGATAGTATGGCAGTGAGGACATTTCTTCACATTTTTAAGCTTATTTATTATCTGCCCTACAATATACTTTCTTCTTATCTTGCTTTCAGCCTTAAGGATCTTTGCCTTCCACTTTTCACACTCTTCGTCACTCATTAATATCCTTCCACACTTTCTGCACGTGCATCTGAGGAAATTGTAGATGAGAGGTACGTACTCCACATGGATGACTGGATAGGCCAGTTCTATATATCCAAAATGTCCTGGACAGTCATTTATACTCCCTCCACAAGTCCTACATCTAAGGGCAGGATCGATGGAACCCATCCTCGGATCCATAAGGCCCCCTTCAGTGGGATAACCATCAGCATCATAAAGTTCAGAAGAAGTAATTTTCACCACTGCCATCTTCTTGATCATCTCAGGAGAAAGCATTCTAAATTCAATTCCAGCTATTTTCTCTCTACAAATCTCTTGTTCCATTTCACTCACCCTTAGGTTTGAGGATCAACTTGGGATAAATACATAGGCTCTTCAGTTCATCCAATAAGAGCTTGAATGCATAGCTTACCTCTACTAAAGTAATTGGAGCATCAGCTCCACAAACCGGGCAGAAATATTTGTTCTTAGGTTTGTTATACACTGCTACAAGGCCGCAGTTTTTACATACAGGAATTATCCATCTATCTGAATCGAATCTTTCTTTCAGGAGGAGTGAAGCTCCATGAGCCACTAGACAATCTTTCTCCATTTCACCTAGCCTCAGTCCTCCTTCCTTACTTCTTCCTTCAGTAGGCTGTCTTGTAAGTAGTTGCATAGCCCCTCTTGCTCTAGCTTGGATTTTACCAGCTACCATGTGGCGAAGCTTGAGATAATACATGTTCCCAATGAATATCCTCACCTTGTACATCTTCCCAGAGATTCCATCATACATAGTCTCCGTCCCATTATCCCTAAATCCGAGCTCAAGCAACCTTTTTCTAAGATCGAATTCGTTCTCATCATTCCAAGGAGTACCATCTATGTACCTTCCCTCTAAAGCACCCACCTTTCCGGCCAAAATTTCAAGCATATGACCGAAACTCAGCCTACTGGGAAGGGATTGAGGTGAGAAGATGATATCGGGCACAATTCCACTGGCAGTGAATGGCATATCTTCTTGAGGCACTATCATCCCAATTACTCCCTTCTGACCATGTCTGCTAGCAAACTTATCCCCAAGTTCAGGAATTCTATCGTCCCTCACTTTCACCTTTACTAGTTTGTTTCCCTCAGCACTTTCAGTAATAATTACATTTTCCACTATCCCCTTCTCAGCAAATTTTACCACTTCTGAAGTTTCCTTTCTTTCAAGGGTTACTCTAAATCCTCCTTCTAGAAATCTGGGTGGAGAGGTCTTTCCAATGAGTACATCTCCTGCCTTGACTTCTACCTCAGGATAAACAATTCCATCCTTCTCTAGGAATCTATAACTCTCTTCGCTCTTATATCCCCTTATATCCTTGGATGGCACTTCTATCTTATCTACCTGACCTCCAGGGTAGCGGAGCTCCTCAGATTTGTATGGCCTATAATAAGCAGATCTCCCGAATCCTCTTTCTACACTCCCTTTATTTACTACAATTGCATCCTGCATGTTATAACCATAATGTTGCATTACAGCAACCACTATATTCTGACCAATTGGATGGGAATCGTATCCTACATAATCCTGAGTCATCGTTCTCACAATTGGCCTTTGAGGATAAATTAAGAATGAAGAATCTGTATCAGCTCGTATGAGGAAATTGGTCACATAGAGCCCAAGCCCCTGCTCTAAAGACTTAGGTCCAAGCAAGGCTCTGAATGCCTGATTGTGTTCCACAAAGGGAATTAGCGAAGTTAATATGCCTAACATAGCTAAAGGAGTAATTTCTAGGTGAGTATGCTTCTTGGTTAACTCGCTTTCGTCCATAGCCACTAAACAATTCTCTTCCTCTTCAGCATCTAAGTATTCGATGATTCCCATCGAAATTAAATCATCCCAGCTTAGTTCCCCCTTCTCCACTTTTTCCAAGATTTCTGAAGTTAGTTTTGGCTTCCCATTCTCCACGATGATCAGAGGCCTTCTGGCCCTCCCCTTCTCAGTGAAGATCACTACTATATCCTCATCTTCATTATAGGCTACATTGAGCTCAGGAGGCAGTTCCCCACTTCTTCTTAACTGCCTTATCTTCTCTACAAATTCTTTCGGATTTTCGCAGAATCCTATCAACCTATTATTTAGAAATACATCCGTCATGAGATTCGCCTCAATCCGATTTTTTCCAGCATCCTTTCTAACTTCTCATCAGAGATACTTGGCTCAGTTGAGACTTCGCACATTAGAGCTAAGTGTTTCCTCAGTCCTACGTTAATCCCTTCTGGAGTATGAGCAGGGCAGATTCTTCCATAATGTGTGGGATGAACATCCCTAGCCTCGAAGTTTTCCTTTCCACTCGTGAGCAGAGATACAACTCTTCTCAATTGGGAGACGAGAATGTATTGATTCAACCGGTTAAGGGCTTGACAGATCCCAGTCCTCTCCCCAACCCATTCCCCAGTTGCCATAGCACTTCGTATCCTACTAGTCAGTTGCTGAGCTCTTACTACAGTTTCAACCGATGGAATTTTTCCTCTCCTTATGATCCTTTCCAAACTATACTTGATATCACTTACAAATACCCTAAACACGACTCTAAAAAGAGATTCCATCAGATCTCCACATAGCCTCAATCTCTTATTGGCATAGTGATCCTTATCATCCTCACTCAAACGATTTGTAGCTACCATGAGCAATTTCTTAATGGCCCTTCCCAAATAATATGCCTTGAATATCCTATCCTTCCTCTCAGATCCAAGGTGTGGAAGAAAGAACTTATCTAACATTTCAATACTTCTCTGGATCTTTACTGACTTTTCTTGAGTAATTCCTATCTTCCTTCCAATGAATTCCAAAGCATCTTCCCTTGATCTAATATCAGCAGTGTGGTAAAGATTAAGATAGATCTCATTGAAGAATTCTTCCCCTCCACATAACTCTAGGATTTCCTTATCCTTCGTCACTCCGAGTGCTTTCATTATGATTGGGAAAGGTATCCTATGAACCCTAGCAAAGCTTACGAAGATAATTCCATCTTTTCTCCTTTCTATCTCATGCACTACTGCCTGTCTAGCTTCTGAGAATATCTTGGCCACATAGGGAAATGGTCCATCCTTCCTCTCCACGAAGGGCTTATTCGGGGCCAGATCTTCTACAGTTACGATTAATCTTTCAGTACCATTGATGATAAAGTACCCTCCAGGATCATCTGGATCCTCTCCTAAGCTGATAAGTTCCTCTCTACTTTTTCCGTATAAGTGGCAGTACTTGGATTTGAGGAGAATAGGGATAGATCCTATATACACGTGTCTGTTGGTCTCAAGCTCCACATCATCTTTGATGAGGGTCATTTCCATGAAGAGAGGAGCTTCGTAAGTGAGATCTCTAAGTCTAGCTTCCATTGGATAAATAACTCTTTTAGTCCCATCAGCTTCTATAATTGAGGGAGGCTCCACATATACTCTGCCGAATTTTATCTTAAGGCTTTCACACCCTGGAGGAAGAATATCAGAAGCTACTTCCCCTATCTCATCCACCACTCTCTGAATTCCAAACTCCATGAACTTATTGAAAGATTCAATGTTATGACTAACCAGGCCTCTACTTTTGAAGTAAGCATCCAACAATACTTTTTGGACGTGCTTATTCAACTATCACCACCCTATAATATTTAGTTTCTCCAGCGGTAGGGGAACTACGAGTAATTTCTATCACATCTCCAGGCTTAGCCCCAAGCTTCCGTACGACAGGATCCGTGATTAGAATCCTCGGGAGATCTGCGAGTTTGGCATTATATTTGGTTAGCAACTCTCTCTTCTCCTCCTCGCTAATGATCCTATGTCTAGGTACGAGTCTGTGGGTAAAGATGTCAAATTCTTCTTTATCTCTCTCCTCTATCATCTTCATGGGCCGTGCGGGATTCGAACCCGCGACCACTGGGTCTCTTCATCCTCAGGTTCAGAGCTTTTATCTTGGGATAAAAGCCCAGTGCTCTTGGTAAGCTTTCTACCAGGCTGAGCTAACGGCCCGAGATCAGAAGATATTCTGTCATCATTAAAGGGGGAAATACTCATAGCATTTTGTATGATAATAGAATATTTTTTAAATTTTACGGTAGCTAGATTCGTGAAAATCATTTTAAATGTGGTGAGTTATGATTTTTTTATAATGATTTCAGTGATCATTCCTACCCTCAATGAAGAAAAATTAATAGGTTTTACCTTGAAATGCTTGAGAAATCAAGATTTCAGTGGAAAGTATGAGGTAATAGTTGCAGACTCATGCAGTACGGACAATACTGTAAGAATTGCTCGGAAATATGCAGATAAAGTAGTAATCGATAGGAAGGGAGGTGTTTCTGCTGGGAGAAACTTAGGAGCAAGGGCCGCAAGGGGCGAAATCTTAGTGTTTGTGGATGCAGACGTCTATGTTTTACCTAATTTCCTCTCAACAATCAATAAACATTTCAGAGACAAGAACTTGATAGGACTCCAAATAGCCCTGATGGCTACATCCTATCCACATATCAAATGGCATGTGCTTGGTGGTATCTTCCATAGGCTTTCCTTCAAGCTGAATTTTCCAATCGCTTCCACTGGCGCCTTCGCTTGCAGGAGGAAGCCTTTCTTCGAAGTGGGAGGTTTTAATGAAAAGTTGAGATTGGGAGAAGATGTAGATCTTGGAATGAGATTAGCAAGATATGCCAAAATTCATGGTAAGTACCTAAAATACACTTCAGATACTTTTGTTATGGCCTCAACGAGAAGATTGGAGAAGTGGGGGATGATAAAAGTGCTTACGAGATGGCCATTAGGTTATTTCATCTGGCGTTTCTTTAAGAAAAATTTAGCTTACGATCCTATCAGATAAGTTTCTCAGCCCTATAATGAGGAGAAGTACTACAAGTAGTAACCAGAGAATAGAAAATAATAAGATAGCCCTTACACCTGAAAGCTCCTTAAAACCATAGCTTAACCCAGTTACATTAGCTGTGAGGAAGGCGAGAAATAAGACTACTAAAATAGAGGTTACTAGTACTAGATCTCGAAATATAACTTTCCTTAAGTTATCCATCCCCACCCTCGTTGTAGCTAAAAAGATGGAAGTTTAAAAAAGTTTCTCAGGATAGAACATTTATGGAGAAGATAAGGATAAGTGGGAGAGTCTTGGAAAAGCTAAAGAAGGCACATTATGGAGTCTTCGGTCACTCGGCTGTGGAGATATGCCTATGGAATAAGAAGGCGATAAGGGGAGAGGGAGTATGTTATAAGCGCAAATTCTTTGGAATAGAAACACATAGGTGTATGCAGTTCTCTCCAGCAGCTGCCTATTGTGAGAATAGATGCATCTATTGTTGGAGGTTTTCAGAGTTCTATAGAATTTTGAATATGCCTGAGGAAGCTGTAGATGATCCGCAAGAGATAATTGAGAATTTAATGAGAGAAAGGAGAAGATTACTCTCAGGGTTTTTTGGAAATGTGAAGGCAAATAAGGAGCTTTTGAAGGAGGCAATGATTCCCAGCCACTTTGCTATTTCCCTTATAGGAGAGCCTACACTTTATCCCAAGCTTCCAAAGATGATCAAGTATTTGAAGTCCCTTCCCCATACGAGATCTGTTTTCTTGGTTACCAATGGGCAGGAGCCACAAATGCTTAAGAGACTCGAAGCTGAGAGAGCCCTACCTACTCAACTTTATCTCTCTTTAAATGCTGGCTCAATGGAGAAGTTTAGAGAGATTAATAGACCCTTGCTTCCCGATGCATGGGAGAGATTCTGGGAAAGCTTGGAGTTCCTGAGAAAAAATGAAGTGAGAAGCGTGATTAGGGTTACACTTATTAAAAGTCTTAATACTAATGAGGAAGAGCTTGAGAAGATGTGTGAATTGATAAAGGTAGCAAATCCCAACTTCGTGGAAGTGAAGTCTTACATGCATTTGGGCTATTCCACCCGGAGACTCAGTAAGACTAACATGCTTACTCAACTTGAGTTGAAAAAATGCATAAATAAAATGTTAAAGCATCTTCGGTTTTTCAAATACATGGATGAACAGGAGGAATCTAGAGTCATAATCCTTCAGAACGTTGAAAGATTTGTGGAACGGTGGATTCTTAGACCTGAAGAGTCAACTCTCCATAAATTCAACTTATAATTCCAATCGCCCCAGCCGGGATTTGAACCCGGGTCCCGAGCTCGACAGGCTCGGATCCTAGGCCACTAGACTACTGGGGCTCCGAAGAGGAAATACTCCTCCTTACTTTAAATTTTTATCCTCTAACCTCCAACATCATTATTTCCCACAAAAGAAATTGGAATCCTGCGGGCCGGATTTGAACCGGCGATCTTCCGGTAACCGCTGAGTTTTGGTCATCGATACCAATACAGTTACTCCCAACTCTACAGCCGGACGCGTTACCGGGCTACGCTACCGCAGGTCAATTATAATATTCCGCTTAGATCTTTTAAAGCTTTTCTGCAAATTTGGTCTTTCTGAAAAGTTTAAAAGAGTGGAAAGCTTTCCCAATAAAGTGGGGGGATGGCTATATTTTGAATTGAAACCATCGACCTTAGCCAGAATCATCGAGGCCTTGGAGGAGAAGGATGAGGTTTACAAGAGAGCTAGGATATTTTTTCCTTATGCTAATTCACCAGAGGAATTAAAACAAACAATAGGAGGCTTAGAACATTTAATTGAAGAGGTGGCTAGGCGAAGATATCAGGAAAATAGGTCGAAAGCTTCTATAGTCCCTCCTAAGTGTAAGGAGACGATAGAAAGTTTCTTTAAGGAAGAGGTAAAGAAAAATATTCCTTATCCAGTAGAGGGAGCTAATCTTTACTTTTCAGAGTTCGAAAAATCTTTTCTCGTAGCAGTAAAAACTGATATCGAAGGATTGGTTGCAGCCAGATACGATGAGGATTTATTCGGATGGAGACTAACAAATATAGTAGTCACCCAAAAGCATGAGCTAGATCATGGAATAACCACCTTGCATGAAGGTGCAGCTTTATTCAATCTCCCCAATTTTTTGAGAAAATCTAAGCCTCCTTACGCTCCATTTTCCTACGAATTTGACTCCCTCTCAATTCCGATATCAAAAACCTTTCCAAAAAGTTAATATAGAAGTTTGTCACCACAGCAATTATGGCAAAAGTTACGGTTACTATCTGTGATATTTGCAAGGAGAGATTGGCCATATCCACTTGTCCAATCTGTGGTAAAGATCTATGCAAGACATGCACCAAGAACGTGAGCTTTAATCTCGCAGTCAAATTTGGGCCAGCATTAGAATTTTGGAAGGGAAATATGTGCGATGATTGCTTCAGGAAGATCGAGAGCAGATACAAGGAGATCATTCAAGAATTATCAACAAAAATTGAACCAGAAGTGGTAAATGTTGTGAAGAAATATTCAGCCTAATACAATTTTAGCATAGTTAGACTCAGAAGAATAGGTTTTTCCATCTACCTTGCACTTCAATTCGAAGGGTGGAATAGATATTTCCCCTACCAGTTGAAGCCTGCTTCTTACCTTGTAAGAGATTATCACTTCTTCTCCAGCAGAGATCTCAGGGAGTTCCCACCTTACTGTCCTCTTCTCCTTGTTTAAGATGGCCTTTGCACTGAATGCCCCAATTTCATGCACGAACTTGGGAATGACATCTATTATTTCTACTTCACTCAACCTCTTAGACGTAGTATTCCTAATCCTCAGTACAATTTTAGCTTCTATTTTATCGTCTACGTGTCTTTTCTCCACTACATTTTTCTCTAGGATAATGCCTCTCCTGAAATGCAGGAATACCCACCCAGCTACTATTATCACCACTGGAATTAGGATGAGGGGGAGATAGGAAATCGAGATACGAATCTCTTTTTCCTCTCCGGGCTGGAGAGTGATTTCATAAATTATTTTGTCCCCCTTCCTCACGTAGTTAGGGGTGATCCCTGTTAAGAAGAGATTATCTAGGAAAGAGAGAGTGAATTCGAATCTGAATGTGGAGCTTTGAGTTCCTTCATTTTTCCAAGCATAATAGATTTCCCTTCCGAAGAGACTTGTGATTTCCTCTTTAGCAATAGGAACCACTTTTTCATAACCCAGCACACTAAAGTTTAAGGAACTAGAAGCAGTAGAATTGAGGAAGGAAATGGTGAATACTAGAGTATAATCGCCAGGTGCCTGAGTATCGTTAAGTTTCAGGAGCTCTTGTAATACATAGAGAGCTGCAGGAGCTATGGGAGAGGTGACATGTTTCTCGAGTATAATTTTTCCGGAGCTATCATATATTTCTATTTTCTTCTCAGTGGTGTCTTCTTCTAGGTTAGAAAAGATGGATATCTTAAGCGATACAACTTCTCTAGGATCTATGGAGGTAGGAAAACTTAGGTTTAAGATCTTCACGTCCCAGATCTCTCCAGCAGCCACTTTAGCTCCGTAGAGCTTAGAATCATAGGATATATAGATCTTAAAGCTTACTTTGTTTGGGTATCTATAGGAGGAAAAGGTACTGATTTCAAGTGGCAAGTATACTTCAGTTCTGGGAGGGATAGAGAAGGCAAAGGCATAGGTAGTGGTAGTATAATTCCAGCGGACACCATATTCTGGGGAAGTGGGTAATGTTAAGTAAACAGTGATGGTCGAATCCTCATTATTCCAAAATCTTAATCTGTAGAGAAATGTATCTCCCACCATTATCTTATTTTTCACATCAATTACTTCCACTTCAAGTCCTTTAGCACAGTTTAGCAGTAAGAAACTTATCGCCAATAATAGGATTATGCACTTCCTTATCATTTCCCTTCCTTAAACCACAAACCGCATAAAGTATTTAAATTTTTTCAGCACTTAGAAAAGTCCAAACTTATTCACGAATTCGTCCACTCTAGTATAAAGTTCAACCAAGGATCCATCATTCTCTATTTTATAATCTGCTATCTTCTCCAACTCCTCTAGGTCGAATGTTTCCCTCTCAGCCAATTCTTGGAGAAGGAATTGATCGAAGTTCTTAGGATCTCCTTCCCTTCCTCGTTTAACAAGTCTTTCAAATCTTATCTTAGGATCAGCATCTATTACCAGGAGCACTACCCTGTCATTTATGAAAGCCTGCTTAAGTACCTTTATATCTTCGATTCTTCTGATTCCATTCACCACTATCTTTTCGGAAGCTATGCTTTGAATTTTTTCCACAGCCCTTTTTCCCCAATATTCTCTTCCGAATTGTTCCACGTACCTTTTCTGGAGTTTAAGAAGATTCTCACGACTTGGCTCTAATTTGAGCTCATTAGCCAGATCTCGCACTAGATCCCCCATTATTATTTCTATGTATCCATATTTCTGAGCCAAATAATGGCTTACTACATCTTTGCCGCTCCCTATGGTTCCTGCGATTCCGACTATCTTCCTCACTTTTTCACCTATGGAGTAACTTTTCGGAAGGGGAAAGTTGTCCCTATACTTTTCCATGAGATAATTGGCAGATATATAAATTTTTAAAGTTTGGACCTTTATTTCAACTATTAATGATAGCTATTGTTGGAGTGGGAAGAACTAAGTTCGGAGAACTTTTCGAGAAACAACCTGAGGAGCTAATCGAAGAAGCTGGCTTAATGGCTTTGGAGAGTGCAGGAGTGGAGAAAAAAGAACTGAAAGCTTGCTTTCTAGCAGATTATTTCCTTCCCCTTACCAATAAGATTGGAGTGGAGGAAGGAATGCTGGCTGAAATGCTTGGAACTAATATTCCAATGGAGAAATTTAGGAGCTTTAATGGAGCATTAGCAAATGCAGCGAATGCATTAGAGCTAAAAAAGTATGATGTGGTACTTGTAGGAGGACTGGAGAAGATGACTGATAGATTAGATAAGATAAGAGATGATCTGATGATCCTTGAGGATCCATGGAGCTTCCATACAGGAGCTACTCCAGAGGCAAATCATGAGCTCCTAGCTAAGGAATATATGAAACCTCTCTCAGCTGAGGAGAGGAATAAATTCTTACATGCTCTTGGCTGGATCTCAGTGAAAAATCATGGAAATGCTCTTAAGAATGAGTACGCCCACTTTAGGAGAAAGATAAATCTAGAAGATGTCCTGAAAGCCAGAAGTAAGGGGAGGGTACTTGGAATGTATGACTTCGCCCCCATTTCTGACGGGGCTACAGCCTTAATAGCTACCCGTCCCGAACTAGCTGACTGTTTTGAGGAGAAAATTTACTTGGTGGCTTCAGGTTCCGCCACAGATTATTTGAGCTATCATGCTAGAGAGGAGAGAAATTCGTTAAGAGCTGTAAAATTAGCTTGTGCGACAGCTTTACACCAGCTTAAGAATCTCATAGGTGAAACTCCGGATAGGTTGCTAAACAAAATTAAAATAGTTGAAACATACGACCAGTCTACTCTTCTCGAACTCCTCTCCCTTGAGGATCTAGGTTTCGTTGAGAGGGGAAAAGCTTGGAAGATTGTATTCGAAAGCTTAGAAGGGATAAACAAGTTCCCTGCACCCTATAAGACAGAAGCGGGAGAAATATATTTCAACACAAATGGCGGTCTTAAAGCCGACGGAAATCCTCTAGGGGCTACAGGAGGGGCGCAAGTATTTGAGATCTTCAGACAGCTTACTGGAAAAGCTGGGGAAATGCAAGTGGATACAGAGTACGCCCTTTCCCTAGAATTGGAAGGATTTGGCACTAAGGCCTATGTAAACATTTTCTCCAAAGCCTAATTTTCATGGACCGGCCGGGACTCGAACCCGGAGCCTTCTCCACTTCCGAGTACCCTCTGCGAAGGAGACGCTCTACCAGTTGAGCTACCGGCCCACTAATGAAATTAATCTTCATCACTTAATAAATCTCACATATTTTACTAGTTTGGTTGGAGTCCTGCAGATCTCATCGATCCTATCTTTTGGGATCTGGAGGAAATGAGGAATCCCTCCATACACTCTTGTGGAAGAAATCGTAACTACCTTTCCTCCATGCGAAAAATAAATGCCATCTCTCGCTAAATTTGGTTGATGGCTCCTTATGATTAAACTTGCACCCAGTTTTTTCAATACTTTTTCAGTTACGTCCTTCCCAAACTTTACCCCAGCGCCCCTCCAATTTGGTACCTCTCCTTCCTCATCTGGGTCGCTCCAAAGAATATCTTCCTCAACCTCTCTCGAGGGGACCCTAAGATCATTTATTCCACTTATTTTGGAGCTAATTCCTCCATGAAGAAGGAGAATTCTCCCATCCACGATAGCAGCCAAATAAAGATTCTCCAAGAATGTTTTTAGCTTACTTCGAAAATAGGAGTACCAATCTCCAAATTTTCTATAGACTTCTGAGATTAATGTACATGGGGAAAAATTCGGAATTCCAGAGCTGGAGTAATCTTCATGATTGCCCTTTAACAATACAACGTTTTCAGCACTTCTCAACTTCATTAATTCTTCCAATACTTCATAACCCATTTCTCCCCGGTCTGCATAATCTCCAAGAAATATAAGGTATCCTAGATTTGAATTTGCTAATATGGTTCGAAAGGAAGTATAATCCCCATGTATATCTCCAACTATAAGTAAGTTCTCCAGCTCCCCAAGCTCAAGTTCAACTAGTTTTCCAGAGTTCCTCCTCATAAGATCCACACTTAGAAATATTGTTTTTAAGTTTTTTCAAAATTTTTAAATAAGGGGTGACTAGAATAAGCATGTACTTTAAATTAAATGAGCTTGAGAAAGTGGTGAACACAAAAGTATATGACGAAATTCATAAACAGGAGATTGAGAGGACGATCATTTTCAGAGAGAATCCAATTTTCATGAGCAGGGCCAGAATTGAGCCATCCAGAGAAGAGAGGAAAATAGAGACAGATTTTGCCTATCCTATTAAGGTGAAGGAGGAAGAATGCTTTTTCTGTCATCCCAATGAAAAATGCTCCAAGTTCCGGCATGAAAATCTGAGCCCTATTTATTTTCTCAACGAGAGTGTTGTATTCTCTAACCTTTATCCTATAGATGAAATAATGGGGGTAGTGGTTTACGATTATAAGAGACATGTAGTCTCTCCGCTTGAGCTGAATTCCTCTCACTGGAGGGATGGATTGTTGTTAGTAAAAAAAGTGTTCGAGAGTTCTGGTAAAAAGTATGTATACAATCATCTCAACTTTGGACCAAAGTCAGCAGCCTCAATTGAACATTTCCATGGCCAGTTTATCTGTAGTAATTACGAAAGCATACTCACGAGCAGAGTGAGGGAGAATGCGAGGAAGTTAGAAGTAAGTCCAAGGCTAGCATTAAAATCTTGGATTGAGGCGCTTGATGAAAAGGGATTAATACTAAAGCGAGATGAGAATACTAGCACTTATCTCTTTGTAGAATGGGCTCCAGTATTTGGTAAGAGTGAGCTGGTAATTACCTCCACTTATCATTCTAACTTAGGGGAGATGGAAGATTTAGAAATTCAGAAGGTAGCTGAGTTCTTAGAGCTTGGTAGTAAACTTTTTTTTACTCATGTGAGCAATCAATTTACCATAATCAATGTAGCCTCCTTCAAGTCCGATGAGTTCTGCAATCAGTTTAGGATAGTAGCAAGAGCCCCCTTAGAGCAGGGGATGAAGAGTTGGGAGGGTTTCTTAGAGCTTTCGGGGGAAAGTGTACCAAATATACTACCAGAAGCTTTGGCTCAAAAATTGAAGAATGAATTACGTTAAGGCTTTTCTATAAGTTCCTTCACGATTTTAGCTAGTTCTTCATAACTTTTGTAGCCGACCACTCTTGCTACCTCTCTGCCATCCTTAAAGAAAATAATCGTGGGAACGCCGAGGATCTCATATTTTTCAGCCACTTCTGGAGATTCTGCAATGTTACATGTAGCAAATTTAACCATTTTGAATTGCTTGGAAACCATCTCAAAGTTTGGGGCAAGCATTCTGCAGAAAATACAGTTTGGGGACCAGAAATCTATTGCTATCAATCCTTTTTGTTTGAGTACTTCATCCAGTTCAGAGGAATTTAACTCGAGCATGAATCGAAGAAATAATTTAAATTTAATAAAGTTAACTAAAACTATGGAGGGGCTCAGAATAGAGAAATTCAATCCAGAGGAACTAGATGAAGTATTAGAAGTGGAGAGGGATTGCTTCCCAAAAAAACCATATGATGCTGCTACCTTTCTTATCTACTCCTCACTTGAGCCGGATGGCTTCTTTGTGGCCAAGCTTTTCGATGAGATAGTTGGGTATATAATAGCCTCCTCAAAAGCTAGTGAGATAGTTTCAATAGCTGTTAAACAAAAATATAGGAAGATGGGAATTGGGAGGGCTCTTGTGAAGAGGGCAGTTGATTACTTGATAGCGATGAACTGTAGGGAAATAAAGCTTCATGTAAGAGAGAGTAATGTTGGAGCCATAGCTTTCTATGAGAAGTGCGGATTTAGGAAAGTGGAAAAGGTGAGATGTTATTATGGAGATGAAGATGGGTACCTCATGAAATTAGAAAAATTTTTTAAGGAGGATAGAGAAACATAAACACATGTTTTGCGAAAAATGTGGGTCAGTACTTGTAGTGAAGGAAAAAGACGGGAAGAAGTTTTTCTATTGTAAAAGCTGTGGAAGTACTTTTGATATCACCTCAGAGCTTAAGATCAGAAGCAAATTTGGGGAGGAGGAAAGAATGATAGAATTCACTGAAAGTCTGGGGGAAAAGACCACAGCCATCTGTCCGAAGTGTGGAAATAATGAAGCCTTTTTTTGGGTACAGCAGACGAGAGCTGTAGATGAGCCACCTACCCGTTTCTATCGTTGCACCAAATGCAACTATACTTGGCGAGAATATGCTTGAAAAGCTGAAGAGGGCTTTCATAGAGAAGGAAATAGGAGAAATAGATCCAGATAGAGATAACTTAGTAAGCTTCTTTGGTACTGTAGTCAACATAGATGAAACCAGTTCATCGATAATCGTAGATGATTCAAAAGCAAGGGCCACTGTAGTGATAAAAGATGAAAACACTTTGAAAGAGTTAAAGGTTGGAGAACTAGTAAGGGTGATGGGAGCAGTAATAAAGCATGAGGAGGGATTTGAGGTGATAGCTGAGTTAGTTCAGCATATGGATGGTATGAACAGGAAGCTTCTCCAAGAATATCTGGAATTGAGAAAAAGATTTAAAATTTCTATGTGTTGAGGAGATATGAAATTTAAACTAACAGTTATAGGTTTAATCCTTACCTTATTTGCAGCCTTTCTCCTATTACCTGCACAATTTTTGGGAAGCTTAGCAGAGTATAGGGCTTACTTTCAAACTGTTGCTGAAGCTAAGATTTATAATGTAGAGCTCCCACTGATAATTTTATTAATAGGTTTGATCATATTATTTTGGGGATTGAAAAGGTAGGGGGTGAATGCGTTGTTTAGACTTGTAACCAATGAAGTGGGAATAATCCGGGATAGCTTCGATACAATTTCCAGCTTAGTTTCGGAGGGCACATTCCACATTTCGAAGGATGGGGTAAAGCTAGTGGCTATAGATCCATCGAATGTAGCGATGGTTATCTTCAACCTCTTTTCAATAGCCTTCTCCGAGTATGAGGTAAAGGAGGAAACTCCAATCACAGTAAACATAGAACAGCTAGTAAAAGTACTGAAGAGAGCTAAAGCCAGCGACCAGATCGTATTTCAGCTAGATGAGAGCAAATCAAGGCTCATGATTCAAATGCTCGGCACAGTGAAACGATATTTCAGCATACCTCTGATAGGAACTGTGGAAAGTGAGACGAAGGTACCTGAATTTGATAGAAAATTTACCACCAAGATCGAACTAGATGCAGAGATTCTGGAGGATAGTATTAAAGATGCTGAGATGATAAGTGACTCTCTTACTTTTGAGGCTACAAAAGATAAATTTGTGCTTTATGCTTCTGGGGATAGCAGTGAAGTGAGAACCGAACTTACTAGAGATTCTCCAAGTCTGATTTCACTAGATGTATCAGAAAGCAGCAGAGCCAAATATTCAATCGAATATCTCTCCAAAGCAATCAAAGCAGCAAAAATAGCAGATACGCTGATCATTCAATTTAAGACTGATTTCCCGATAAGGTTAGACTTTAAGGCGGTGGATAAACTGCAGATAAGCTTCATCATAGCTCCAAGGGTAGATTGAAGATCTTACCAGTAAACTTTGCCGGTGGCTGAATCCACTACTGCAAATGCATCCACACCAGCCTCCCAGTTGCAGAGAAGATAGAGTGCGTAGTAATCATCGACGATAGGAGGTACTGGTTCATCCAATGGAAAATCATAATGTTGGGGTACTCTGATTGCATTATCTATTATGCTAGCCACCTCCTGATTACATTCATCAAAGAGAGGGATATTTTCTCCAAACTTATAGTAAGCATTTCCTCTCTTACATGCTATTGATAATGTGTAGTTTCCCTTTTTTATGTGGATGGTAAGAATTATGGAGTCTGAAGTAAATGGAGAAGTACAGTTAGATTCATTCCACAGACGCTTCATCCTTTCCGAGTAGAGGAAAAATTTCTCAGCATCTTCGAAGCTTCGCACCCTTAGTAGTGGTGGTTCTTGAATATGATCAGTAGGCTTAGAAACTTTACCTTCAACCCCATATCTAAGCAATAAAGCTACCGAGGAGAGAAAGAAGGTAATGATTAGAATAAGCGCTATATTCATGCAGACCTCATATGTTTTCATCATAGCTGCTAGGATTTAGGAGTATAAAAAATTATCTTCCAAGCACTAGGGTGAGCACATTATTTTTAAACTCTTTCGTGAGAATTTGAAAATCCTTTGGAATCGGTAGGAGCTTAAAATAAGCCTTATCCTTAGCTATAGCCTTGATCTCAATAGACTGCTCCAGCTTACGGATCTCAATGTTCTTCTCATCTTTCACATCCGGCAATGTAATTTCTATCCTCATGTAATCCTTTCCCTTTTCCACCTTAGTTTCAGGCTCCTCGGTCACAGGAGGCATCTTCAACTCCATCTTCTCCTCTTCCTCACTAATTTCTCTTACTCCTTCACTTACTCCAAGTCGAGCCTTGATTTCAGGCTCATACTTCTTGAAATCTCCTGTGGTCTTTACCCAGATTTTTGGCTTACCCTTCCCTGTGCTCTCTATTCTGATACTAATTCCTCCCCCACTCACATAGGGAAGACCCATCTCTAACTGCTTGAACTCCTTATCCAACCTACTAAATTCCTTCTCAATTTCTTTCTCGATTTCCTCGAAGAAGCTAAAACCAAATGTCCCTAGCTCCCCCCACTTTGTCTTTAACCCTATTTTTTCTCCGATCGTGGCTCCACAGTAGGGGCAATAGCTCCACTCATCCTTTATAACTTTACCGCAGCTCTCACACCTCTTTCTCTTCAGCATTTTAATTCACAGTAATTTCGTTTATTTTAACTTTTCTATCCATTCCTCCCACAGCTTTTTAATATATAGACAAGTTTTAAGAATAGGATGAAAGTGGAGTTGGCTTGGAAGAAAAGTGTAGAGGAAGTGATAAAAGAACTGAATTCTTCTCCTAAAGGTCTAAGTAAGGAAGAAGCAAAGAGGAGATTTAGAGAATTTGGAGAAAATGATGTTCCAAGGAGAAAGGAGAGGGGAAAGCTCTCTTTGCTTCTCTCCCAATTTAGGAATCCTCTTGTGATGGTACTCATTTGCGTAGCTATTCTCTCATTCCTTACTGGAGGGGAACTTGAAGCTATCACAGTAATAGGAATAGTACTCATCAATGCATTGGTAGGATTTGTTCAAGAGCATAAGTCAGAGGAAGCTTTAAGCAAACTCTGTAGATATATCACTTACACTGCAAAGGTAATCAGAGACGATGAAATAATAGAGATAGATAGTAGGGAAATAGTCCCCGGAGATATAGTAGTTATAGAGAGTGGAGATAGGGTTCCAGCAGATCTGCGTCTTATTGAGGTAAATGAATTGGAGATGGATGAATCCATAATTACTGGAGAAGCATTTCCAGTGGAGAAGAACGTAGCTCCTATTCAAACTGAGAAGCTGGAAGCCAAGGAAATGAAAAATATGGCATTTATGGGAACGATAGTGGCGAGTGGAAGTGGGAAGGGAATAGTTGTGGCCACAGGAATGGATACAATGTTTGGAGAGATCGTTGGGTATTTGAAGGCTGAAGAGCCAAAGACTAGTTACGAGGAGAATATTAAGAACTTCAGCAATTTCTTAGTAAAGCTCATCTTAATAGGAACAATTTTCATCTTCTTAGTAAACTTTATCATTCTCAGAGAGTTAGTTGAGGTACTTCTTTTCTCAATAGCTCTCGCAGTGGCTGTTACTCCGGAGGCATTGCCGGTAATAATCACTATCTGTTTATCTCAGGGGGCAGTAAGGATGAGTAGACTTGGCATCTTCGTGAAAAGACTCTCCGCAATAGAAGATCTGGGTGATATGGATGTAATATGTTTTGATAAGACTGGAACCATCACTGAAAATCTAATTCAGCTTGTCGATTTCTTTGATCTAAACGAGAGGAGGAACTTGGAAGTGCTCGAATTGGCAAGAGCCTGTATTTCGGTGAGAAAGACTGGAAAGAGGTTAAGCGGAAATCCGTTGGATCTGGCTATTTACAATTATAGTGAAGTAAAGGTGATGAGAGAATTTGAAGTAATTGAACAAATTCCTTTCGATTTTGAGAGGAAGAGGATGAGTTCTGTGATCAAGGAGAAGGGGAAACTATGGTTGGTAACTAAAGGTGAGCCTAGGAGCGTCATTTCAGCATGCACTTATATGTTGTGGGAAGGAAAGATAGAAAAAATAGATAGAGAGAGGGCAATTTCCCTCTTCGAGAAGAAATCAGCCGAGGGATATAGGGTACTTGCTCTAGCCTTCAAAAGTATTCCATATAAGCAAAATTATGAGAAGAGCGATGAGCATGACTTAATCCTCTTGGGTTTTCTCTGTTTTACAGATAAGCTCAAGAAGGATGTGGGGGAATTTGTGAAAAGACTAGAGAAGCTTGGGGTGAAGATAAAGATCCTTACTGGAGATAATGAGATTGTAAGTCAGAAAGTGGCTAGAGATGCTGGAATTGAGGTGAGGGGAGTAATTACTGGAGCTCAAATCGATGCGATGAGTGAGGATGAACTTATAGAGGCAGTGGAGAGGGCCAATCTATTCACTGGTCTAAGTCCAAAACAGAAAGTTAGGATAGTAGAAGCTCTAAAGAAGAGGGGTCACACAGTTGGTTTCCTCGGAGATGGGGTGAACGATGCTCCAGTACTCAGGTTCAGTGATGTAGGAATCTCCGTGAGCAGCGGAGTTGATGTGGCTAAGGAGGCTTCGGATATAGTGTTGAATAGGAAAAGCCTTAAGGACATATTAAATGGAATCATTGAGGGAAGGAAGACATTTGCAAACACCACAAAATATATCCTCAACACAGTTTCGGCAAATATAGGAAATACGATAACTTTAGCCCTCGTCTCCCCTTTCCTAGGATTCCTAGCGATGCTTCCAGCCCAGATTCTATTAACAAATTTATTGAGTGACTGTCCCCTCCTTGCCATTTCCATTGATAATGTAGATGAGGATGAACTTAGGGCTCCAAAAAAATGGAACTTAGCATTTATAAGCAAGTTCGTCCTCCTCTTTGGAGCAGTGAGCTCTGTTTTTGATTTAGTTCTGATCCTCTCATTCAATTTTTTCCTAAAGGTAAGTGAGAGTTTATTGAGGACAATTTGGTTTGTATATTCAACACTCTCCGAAATTGCAGTAACATTCGTCATAAGGACGAGAAAGCCATTCTTCAAGAGTAGACCAAGTAAGATATTACTCCTCACTTCGACGATTTTTTCCATAATTACCTTATTGGTAATTTTTCCACCAATGGCAAACTGGTTTGAGTTTTCTACTTTAAACTCACAACATATTTCCCTACTTTTCTTGGTAATCTTCCTATACTTCATTACGGAGGAAGTAGCTAAGCTTCTTTTTTTCGCCAGATCTCAAGCTTGAGAACCTTTGGATGGGCCCGGTGGGATTTGAACCCACGACCTACGGTTCTCTTAGATGTGCGGAACTCGGTCTTATAAGACCGTCGCTCCACCAGGCTAAGCTACGGGCCCTTATTTCTCTATGGAGGAGTTGAAATTTTAAAGTTTACTCAAGTCTACATTCATAGATCGTCTTATCCTCCCTAATCCTCAAAAATACTGGAGCCCTCAATTTCTTGTCCTTTGTAATTTCCATGCATTTCACCTCACATATATATCTTGGCTCAACGAAGACCATCTTTTCAGCCATGTTTGGTTCCTCTTCGAAGATCTCAAATGGGTTTTTATCGATTGTAATTGGTTCGAGCATTTCTTTGAGCTTAGCTAGATCACTCTCACTAAAACCGGTTCCTACTCTCCCAACATATCTCAGCTTTCCCTCATCCAAACATCCGAGCACTAGGGCTCCTAAGTATTTCTCCCGAATCCCTTCTCCTCTCGTAAAGCCACAGATCACACAGTCCACAGTCTTCGTAGCCTTTATCTTAAGCCAGTACTTAGATCTCTCTCCAATCAGATAGGGACTGTCTATCTTCTTAGCCATTATTCCCTCGAAACCTTTCTTTGCCACTTCTTCAAAAAATTTGATCCCACCTCCTATTATGAATCTCGTAAGCTTCACCCTTTCTCCTTCAGTTACACATTCTCCTAAAATTCTCTTCCTCTCGATAAGTGGGAACTCAAGGAGAGATTTTCCATCTTTATAGAGAATATCAAATATGAAGAGGGTAGCCGGGCTCAATTTGGAGAGAAGTTCTATCCTTAGCTCATCACTTGTGTGTTCCCTCTCCTGCAATTTCCAAAAGTTTGGCTTCTCCCCATCCAGCACTACGATTTCTCCATCTAGAATTCCTTTATTTCCTAGGAAGGCATTAGGAAGCTCTTTTAATATTTCTGGATATCTCTTCTCAAAGAAGAGGCCTCTCCTATTGAGGAACTTAACTCTTTCCTTCTCTTTATCTATGTATACGATGGTTCTAGTTCCATCGTATTTTATTTCAAATAAATACTGCTCAGAATCAAAAGGCCTAGCTGAAAATGCTAGCATTGGCTTTATCTTCTGATCGAAAAGATCTCCTTCCATTTAGCTGATCTGAGATACTTTCTTTTTCTTCTTTTCCAACAACTCCAAACTGCTTTTGAGAGCATCTACCAATGATTCAGTTACGATCTCTTCCTTCTCCTCCTTGGAAATAAATTCTCTCCCTTCCACCTTAGCTTTGATAAGTTCCTTGACCTTTTCACTAAATTCATCTTTAAACTTAGTGATATCGAATTCACTACTCAACTTCTGAATGAGCATTTGAGCTAACTTCAGTTCTTCCTCGCTTACCACTACCAACTGCTTCATTTCAGGAATCTCCTCCAGAGGCTTTACTTCAGAAAGATAATGAAGAATGTGCATAAGCAAACCATCCTTGTATGGCCTCAAGGCTACGAGATATTCCTTATTTCGCATGACTACCTTACCTATTGCCACTTTATTCGTAAGTCTTAGGGCCTGTACGAATAAGCTAAATGCTTTGGCTCCTAGTTCCTGGGGCACCAAATAGTAGCTCTTCTCAAAGTAGATGGGATCTATTTGGGCTGGATCCACAAATTGTTTGATTTCTATTGTCTTTGTGGTCTTCAATTTAATCTTTTCAAGATCACTTCTTTCCACTACTACATACTGATCTTTGCTTATCTTGTACCCTTTCTTTATTTCATCCCACGAGATCTCCCTATTGCAAACCGGGCACCAGCGTTTATGCTCTATAGGATGACCCTCCCTACAGAGATTCTTAAATTTTATGCCTGTACTCTCAGTAGCTACATATACTTTAACCGGAATGTTGATCAGGGAGAAGGAAATACTCCCAGCCCAAATAGCTTTCATAAATGGATAGGTAAGTCCTTAGATTAAAAACTTTTTGAACCTTCAAGTGTAAGCATTTTATTCCCATTTTCCCTCTCATCTCTCCCAAAAAACTCTATGGATCTTCTAAAGATGCATTTCTTGTCGTTGCAATCCAAAGCCCTACTGCAATTGTAGTAATACTTCACATCTATCACTTTTCCCTCCTCCCTTTCGAACTTTTGCCTCGATAGATAAAGCATAGTTTCTCCACCATAAGATGGACAGTAAAGCTTAGCCACGAGATTTGGGAGATGAAAATGGATCTCCTGCCCAAGAATTTCCTCTAACCCCTCGACAACCTCCATAAAAATAAAGAATAACTCTACTTTTAAATCTTTATTCGCTTGAAGAGAGATGCTACTAAGATGGGAAGATTAATAGTAGCATCCCCGTAAACTACAGCCTGCTTCGCCCCCTCTTTTACCTTTCCCCAAGAAATTCCCTCCCTAGAGTGAGCTCCACTCAGGCTACCATCCCATTCAACCGCTGTACTAAGATATACCACATAGTCTAATCCTCCCTTAAACTGATTCCACCAGATCACATGATGTTTGGAAATTCCTCCCCCTATTACGAGGGCTCCGCTAAGCTTAGCTTTCCATACCAGCTCACTAAGCAGATCTTCGTCCTTAAATTGATCTATTCTAAGTTTCTTCCCAAATTCCCAGATATGGTATCCTACAGCCCCATCTGTAAGACCAGGGATTATCATAGGTATCCTATTCCTGAAACACCAGTAAAGGATCGAGTCCTCATTTCCTATAAACTCTCCTAGTTTCCAGCAGAGCTCATAGGTGCTAAGCTCCTTATCAACCGTTAATCCTTTGATGAACTCTCTCATCTTTTCCTCAATAATTATTCCATAGCTCTCATTTGGAATGAAGACGTTTCCCAATCTGCAAATTCCCTTCCTCCTCAATTCAGAGTCATCAGTAAAAAAGCTCCCGTGAAAATACTCCTTGAAACTTCTAGCTAGATCATGATCAAGAGTACCACATGTGGTAATTATCACATCGAACAATTTTCTCCTCACGAGTTCTCTTATTATTCCCCTACACCCAGTAGCTATTATGCATGCTGGAAAAGATAGAAATTTCAAGCAATCCTTTTGCTTTATCATCTCTTCCAAAATATCTACAGCTTCTCCAAGTTCCTTTGCCATAAATCCTCCGGAAGCCTTCAGCTCCCTCAATAACTCGTCCACATCATGTTTTATCTCAATATCCTTCACTGGAATTTGCATAGAATCCCAAAACCCTTCTAGATTTAAAAAGCTTGAGATAGATATCTTTATTTAGAGGAGATTTCTCTGAGTTTTTAGCCGGGGTACCCAAGCGGTTAAGGGGCACGCCTGCTAAGCGTGTGGGCTTTGCCCTCCTGGGTTCGAATCCCAGCCCCGGCGTCTGGTAACAATTAAAAAATTTCTAAGAAATGTGAATAATCTTTAAATCCATGTAATTTACCATACTGATCATGATAAGGGAAGCTAGGAAAGAAGATGTAAATTCTATTCTTCAGATAATAAATGAAAGTAATCGTAAAAGTTTCAGTCAAGTGATTCCTAAAGAATACTTCAGGCAGCCTATCCTAACACTGGAGGATTTACTTCAAGATTTTGAAAAAATGAAGTTTTTAGTCTACGAAGAAAATGGTCTTCCAATAGGTGTAGCAGGTTTCTATGTGAAGCCAGAAGAGGGTGTATGTCGAATAAGATGGTTCTCTGTGCATCCAGAATATCAAGGGAGAGGAATTGGGAGTAAAATGATGGAATTCTTACAAAATGAAGCAAAAAAGCTTGGATTGAGGAAGATGAGAGTGGTAACTTTAAGAGAAGCATATTGGGCTGTAAATTTTTATTCAAAATGTGGATATAGGGAAGTGGAGAGAATTCCTAGGCCATGGGGAACTGACGTAGTTTTGGAGAAAGAACTATGAAAAAAAACCAAGCTTTTCGAAAAGATTTCGGGAAATTAACTAGAAAACTTTTTATAGAGAAAGAAAATAGAAACCACTAGATGGTAACCAAAAAAGTTTGGGCTAAAGAACCTAGACCCGATTTTTGTTTGGTACGGGTGCCTTCTTACCTAGGTAAGAAATATTCAATGGTTTTATTTGGGAAATGTAATTTTCGGTGTAAATTTTGCTTCGAGAAAGGAGATAAAGCTGACGAGAAAGGAGTACTCCCGGATGCAAGATTAATGGATTTCAGTGAGCTGGAGGAATTCGTAAGAAGAGAAGCCAGCGCTGGGAAGCCAATAAAAATAACAGGGGGGGAACCTTCACTCTATCCTGATGAAACTATTCAGTTAATTAAAATAGCTAAATCCCAGAACGTATTCACACAGGTAGATGTAAACGGTTCTCTTCCTGATGTGTGTGAGGAGTTAGCAAAATATGTGGATTCTATTGGGTTAGATATAAAAGGTAATGAAAAAAACATAGAGTACTTGACAGGGGTCAATAAGAAGATAAGTCTTGACGCCCCACTCGAGACACTTCATCGAGCAGAAAAATTTCCATGTTTCGTAGAGTTTAAGACAGTAATGTTTGATTTTACAGACATTGATCATTTAGAATGGTTGTATAGTCATTTACCTAAAAAGGCTTTTTGGGAGCTTAAGCAGTATAGGCCCCATGAGGGAGTAGAAAGAACTCCAAAACAAATAGATCTGAGGCCTGCAAGCAAAGAACAGATATTACATCTAATGGATGAAATGTGTAGAAGACATCCTGATTTAGAAGACAGAATGGTAGCAATAATAGGGTCAGCCAAAGATTATAGAAACTATTACTGCCCAGGTGGGAAGAACCTACTTGAGAAATTTTTGGGTGTTGGAAATATCCAATGAAAGTAAATCCCATAGCGGATACGGATTTCATAATTTTCTTTAAAACAACTCAGGAGGAAAAAGTGAAAAAAATAGAAAGTGTTTTAGAAAAGTTTAATTTACTCGATCAGTTCAATAACAAGAGAGTTTTTATCAAACCCAATCTTGTCTCAATGGAACCGTTCCCAACCACTACAGATCCAAGAGTTCTCGACCTCCTTTTAAATAAGCTAAAAAAAATTTGTAAAGAAATCCTAGTTGGGGATCTTCCAGCTCAGAGGGGTATAAAAATTGAGGAACATCCTCTAGTGAAGGTAACTCGCCAGCACGAGGTTAAATTTACAAACTTTTTAGATACGGAACTATCTCAAATTACAATCGATGGGGAGAGTGTGAAAATTTACACATTGGCTACAACCTTTGATAGAATAATTTCACTGCCAGTACTTAAAGAACATAAAGTTTGTAGGATGACTTTTTCTCTAAAGAATAATGTTGGCTTCGTGGAGAGGGATTATAGGAATTTGCTTCACAAAAATGTAAGCCTCCTGAATAGGACGATAGCTGTGCTTTCTACTTTCTTTAAGCCTTCGTTGGTAATTGGAGATGCTTCTAAGATTATGGTAGAAGCTCAAGAGGTAAGATGGGGTGGAAGGGAAAGGGAGCTTGGCTTTTTCTTCATCAGCAATAATCCCGTAGAGCTAGATATCTTCGCATCTCAATTTTTAAATTTATCCTACCAAGACGTACCTTATCTAATTGAGAGTATAAAAATTTGGGGGAGAAAGGAGTGTGTAATAAAAGATGTCACAGAGGATTTCCACTAAATGGGAAGAAAGATTGAGGAGAGTGAAGGAGTTGTGGGAGAGTGGTTTTTATGAAAAGATGGATAGGACATGGGCATGTTGTTTTCCTATCCGAGAAAGAAAGAAGAAAGTTCTCTGGGAAATAACTAATAAGTGTAATTCCAATTGTAGGCATTGCTGTAGCAATGCCTCTAGGGAGGGAATGGCAGATGAGCTTTCATTCGAAGAAATAATAGAAATCATAGATGAACTAAGTGAGTGGGGAATAAAAGAAGTATATTTCAGTGGAGGAGAACCTCTCGTTAAAGAAAGAATACTGGAGATACTAAAATATGCGAGGAGAAAATTTGAGATCTTAAGTTTTGCAACTAATGGGCTAGCACTCGATGAGAAAATTGCTGAAGAAATAAGGGAAATTGCTCCAAATTATGTAGGAGTGAGCATAGATCACTTCATCCCAGAAAAGCACGATGAAATAAGAGGGGTTAAAGGTGCTTTTCAGAAAACTTGTGAGGGGGTCAGAAAATTGCTGAAATATGGAATAAATGTAAGGATAGGATGCGTGATAACAAAGGATAATTATGAGTATACAGAAGAAATGATAAAAATGGCAATAAATCTTGGGGCTCCAGCCATCTTATTTGTGTGGTTGCAACCAATTGGAAGGGCTGTGAGTGATGATGTCAACCTCAGATTTGGTGTACCAATAGCAGAATACTTATCGGTTGCAAAAATTCTATGGGAGCTCAAGGAGAAGTACGAAACTTCAATGCAGATAGAGGTAATGTTCAGAAGATTTCCTCTAAAATTCCTACCACTGGAAGAATGCCGTGGGGGCTCTGAATTCTTTTATATCAAAGCCAATGGAGCTGTTGGACCATGCCCTTGGATATCTAAGCAGGATGAAAAGTATTTAGTAGATGGCTTAAGAAAATTTAGTTTCAGTGAAATCGTAAATTCGCAGCCATTTAAAGAGTTTAGGGAATTGATCAAAAGGAGAGCTGAAATAGAAAAATGTTCGAAATGTGAGTTTAGAGATAAGTGTGGGCTAGGATGCCCAGGAATTACTAAACTATGGACAGGTTCCTATTACTCTCCTGATCCGATTTGTGAGCTTTTTCGAAAATGAATGAAAGAAAGCTTGCAAAGAGTTTTTTTAACGTAAACGTCAAAAAAAACTTTAAATTAGCAATAATTTCTCCTCATACTTTCCTCATCGAAGCTTTTTTGCAGAGAATGAGGACAAAAAAGTACGAGGGACTCTTCACTTCTTGGATCTCTCTAGACGAAAAATATATGCTGGTTAGAACTCCCCAACATGCCCCAATAATTGATGTGTTACTTCCTTTAAGAGAGATTAGTGATTTATTACTGTTCGTGGGATTATGTGGCGGGCTAAGGAATTGGATGAAAATAGGTGAGGTAGTATGTATTACTACTTCCTTTCTCTTCGGGAAAAAAGCTATAACTAAAGTATCCGAAATTAAATATCCCTCAAGCAAGGAAGTAAGTAGCCTATGTGTGCATTCCATACTTTTGGAACGTAAGTTTTTTTCTGTGCCAAATGTTAAGAATTTCGATGTAGTAGATATGGAATCTTATTTCGTGTTAAAATATGGGAAGCAACCTACCCTACTCTCGATTATCAGTGATCTTCCACTCAAACGGCCATTGTATCTCACCACAAAGAGAGAAAGGGAGATCGTCAGAAGAAGCGGAGAAAAAATTGCAGATTTCATACTTGATGGAAGATGGATAAAGTAAAAGTTGGAATAATTGGGTGTGGAGTAGCAGCAGACACTCACATTAGAGAATTAATTAAATTTGAAAACTTAGAACTTAGGGCATTTTTTGATATAGATCATACCAAAGCCAAAAGTTTAGCATTGAAAGTAGGGGGTACAGCATTTTCGTGTCTGAACGATTTTCTAAAAGAAAAGCTGGATGCTGTATATATTTGCACGCCTCCTAATACTCATGCGAAGCTAATCCAAAGAGTAGCAAATAAAAATTTTGCAATTTTCGTAGAGAAACCTTTAGATACAAACGTGAAGAGAGCAGAGGAAATAGTAAAACTCGTGGAAAGGAAGAGAATAATTAACCAAATTGGTTTCAACTTTAGATTCGCTTCAAATGTATTAAAAGTAAAGGAGCTTGCTAGGAAGATGAAATTAAAATTTAGATTTTTCCATGCTTCTTGGCTAGGGTCATTACCCCAATTACCTAAATGGTGGAAAAGTTATAGGATTACTGGTGGTATGATAAATGAACAGACATCCCATCTATTTGACTTAATTCGTTTCGTAGTCGGAGAAGTTAATGAAGTTTTCTGCGAGAGGAAGAGATTATTTTATAAGTTAAATAATTTCACTAATGAGGATACAATTATTGCTATCCTTAAGCTTCAGGATGGTAGCTATGGAAGTATTGTAGCTAGCTGTGGTGCTCACTTTACACGAAGCTTGGGATTCGCAGAGTATATCCCATTCTGGCATACTCAATATATAGGTTGTGTATTCTTAACCAAAGAACTGACATTTGAACTTCTTGGCACTTCAAAGCTTATTTTAAATGATGGAAGGAGAAGAATAGAGTATGAGAACTTCAGGAGCACCTACTTAGAGGAAGATAGGGCTTTCTTGAACAGCATCTTGAAAAACAAAGAGTCTCCCGTTCCATTCAGGGAGGGTTTAAAGACTCTCTATGTGATCGATGCTGCTAAAAAGTCCTCAAAAGTTAGGAAGTTCGTCAAAGTGAGAAAAAGTGACTGAAATCACTAAGAAGAATATAAGACATGCATTTATTTATCTTACCAACGCATGTAACTACAATTGTATCCATTGCTATCTGGATTGCGGCCCGAGGAGAAAAAATGAACTATCTACGAAAGAGGTTCTGAATGTAATAGAACAGCTTCATAATTATGGGGTTAATCAGATAAATCTCGATGGCGGAGAACCTTTCCTCAGAAGAGATATATTCAAAATTTTAGAGAGAATTAATTCATTGGGAATTCAAACTTCAATAGTAACTAATGCTTCCTTGTTAAATGAGGAAATCATGCAGAGGATTCGCAGGTTTGATGTTAAACTGAGTTTCAGTTTAGATGGTGCTACTTCTAAAACGAATGCCAAGATCAGAAGAAATCCACAGGCATTTCTTAATACTATTAATTTTATTAAGAGAGCTCTAGAACTTGGTTTAGAAGTAAAGATTTGGTATGTAGTTAATGCTCTTAATATAGATGAAGTACCATTTTTAATTGAAAGTTTGATTAAGGAAGGAATCGAAGTGGAGAAAATAAAGTTGTTGTGTTTCTTTAAATGTTCCAAGATGGGAAGGGCTGAGAGATTTTGGGATTTATTGAAAGTTGATAAGCAAAGGTGGATTAAGCATCTAGAGGAAGTTAAGAAGATTCAAAGGAGATATAGCTTTGTTAGCTTCGAACCATGGGTAGTGCCAGAGAAAGATGCAAATTTCTACTTTAAGAATTATGGATGGTGTAATCTTAGGAGAAGAGAATTATGTTACATTTCATGTACCGGAGATGTAACTTTTTGTTCTCTCTTATTTAATTACGAACCACTCGGAAACATAAGAGAAAAAACCTTTAGGGATATTTGGGATTCTTCAGAAATTTGGGATCTATGGGAGGAGAGGAGTAAAGAGATGCAAAAGAAATGTCAGGGATGCAGATATTTGCCGATGTGTAGAGGAGGGTGTTTTGCTAATGCATTCAAACATGGAAGGTTTTGTGGAAGGGATCTAGAATGTTCAGAGGGCTTTATCCCATTATGTACTTGCTTCTTTTTTAGGAGGGAAGTATGAGCTTAACGGCAATTTGTGGAGTTCTTGGAACTGAGGATAAGAATTTGGTTAGGAAAATGTTGAAAAGGATGCGGAATCGTGGGAAAAGGTGGAAGATAATTGCAGATGGGAGGATTTGCTTAGGTGCTAGTGCAGAGGATAAACCTCTGACTCTTGAATCTGGGGAGAAAATTTACATCTTAGACGGATACTTCTATACCAAAAATTTTCTGGGTAAACTAAGTAATTCGTTAGATCTTCAGAAAGTAGGTACCTTTTCATTTGCTTCATGGGATGGTGAGAATTTAATCCTTGGAAGAGATAGTTTAGGAATAAAACAACTTTTCTATACAATTGTAAAGGGGAATATACTTTTGTTCGCTTCAGAAATAAAACCTCTTCTGGAGTATCCAGAATTAAAAATTGAAGTGAATCCTAATTCCCTCATTCAGCTTAATTGCCTGGGGCATATAAGAAGTGCTACTACATTTATCAAGAATATTTTCCAAGTAAGGCCTTCATCCATCTACAGATTTTATCTCAAAGGTGAATATCTGCATTTCACTAGCGTTTCATCATGGAAACACATTTCCTCTAAACAAATGGGTGAAAAAGTAGCAATTGATAGGATTCAAAAGACATTGATGGAAGTACTATCTGATTACTCAACTGAGAGGGAAGAAATTGGGTTATGGTTATCCGGAGGTTTGGATTCTACAACTCTCCTAAAATTTGCAAGAGGATTTTTTGACAAAATTTATACATTTACTATCTCAGATGATCCAAGTCACCCAGATGTAAAAGCGGCAAGAAAAGTTTCATCCTATTGTGGAACCATCCATAAAGAGATAATTATCGATTTTGAAGATTTTCTGAAGAGACTTCCTGAGTTCACATATACGTTTGAGATGCCGCGTAGGGGAGCTCCTACCTATTTAATTTCAGAAATAGCTAGGAAAGGAGTAAAATATGTTCTCTCGAGCGAAGGAGGAGATGAATTGTTTGGATACCCTTTCTATAAGAATCTTGGGAGACTTGAGAAGAAAATTCTCACCCGCCTTCAAAAATTGAACCCCTCGGAGGAAGAAGTAAAAGAGCTGAAGAAATATTTAGACGAATTGTTCTACAAAAACTCATGTGGTCGGATAAGTTTCGATAATTTCCTAAATACATATTTGCGAGATGGGCCAATAAGCATGCATCTCCAATTTCATGATAAGGGATCTATTGGGGTAGAGATGTTATTCCCATTTTTAGATATAAGGTTCGTGAGGTTGGGATTGGAAATCCCAAAAAATCTGAAGCTCAAGGGAAATACATGTAAATACATATGGAGAAAGGCTTCCTCCCTCCAGTTTACTGAATTAAAATTTGTCCTTCAACGTAAAAAATACACTTTAAGCTCTAATTTAGCTAAAATAAACACTAGGATAGCTTCCTTTGCCGAGAAGCTCATCCCAGAGAAGTACTTCCGCACGCATCCATTTAGGAAGTACTTCCTAAGCAAAGAACAGGCTTTGATGTTCGATATTTTCAATTACATTTTCATTGAAAATCGGGGAAGACTTCCGAGGAGATTTTCTATAGAAGACCTCTATTAGCCTCTCAGATGACCTACCATAGGATTCGTCTCTTCCAGAAAATCCATATTAAACTACTTAATCGGACTTTAATGCCAGTACTCTTTCTAGTTCTCTCAGATCGAAGCTAGTATTACTGCAGCCATTCTTAGTCAAAATTACTGCCTGCCCAGCTACATTATTGAGATTTCTGAGAGTTTCTCCAGCAAGTTTGATCTCCATAGGACATGCTACTCCAACTACTCCATTATATGCTCCACTTTGGAGAATTTTCTTAACACATGCGCTTCCAGGAATCACGTATATATCATATCCATACTTGACCCCAAGTGAACTGCCTTGATTTACAAGACAATCTTCAGAGCAATGGGAGCAATAGTAGGTAGGAATGTTTTCATCAAATTTCGCCTTACATCTATTGTCCATATATTTCCTAGCGCAATGAGGGAGGAGAAGTGCCCTCCTATCACTTTGAGCAAAATTTCTCTTGTAATAGGAATTGAGATAGGCTATGTCCATTAGATCTACTATTAATTGAGCTGCATCCTCCAGTTGAATTTCTAAGATTTCGTCCAGTTTAAGCTTCCTAGCGAGTTTTAGGGCTATTTCCTTACTCCTATGATGTAGTCCTTTTTGCATAATCGAATTGTAGAATTTCTTAAGTATCTTACTAGGAAGTTTTGAAAGATCGAAGTTGAATTGATATGGCATAACCTCTTTTATGGAAGCAAGATTTAAAATCTTTTTTGCTGCAGTCTACTATTCTAGCTCCAATGCGGCTGCCGGGATTTGAACCCGGGTCTGTACCGTGGCAGGGTACTGTCCTACCAGGCTAGACTACAGCCGCTATACTTATAAAATAAAGAGCTCTAGATTTTTAAATCCCTAAGAAACCTATCCCTTCAGCTTTTTTCTCCTCCAACTCCTTGAATTTTTTAATTATCTCTTCTTTTTGTCTTCCAGTGATCTCTTTCCCTTCTTGCTTAAGTACCTCACATTTTTCTAAAAGTTCTCTATCAGCTGTAATCATGAGAAAGAAACCATCCTCATTCACTCCTAAGCTCTTAGCATTTTCTATTGAAAAGCCTACAGCTTTTAACATAGGATCTTCACTCACCTTCTTGTAATTCTTCACCAAAAAAACTTTCATTTCTTTCATTGGAAAATATTTGAGTTTCAGGTCTTAAAAATTTTTCCAAGCCTTGCTAAGCTACGGAAGATTTATTAAGGAGAATTGAGGAAAGTACATGGATAAGAGTTTGGAATGAGGATAAACTCGCTAGAAGAACTAATTTCTTGTTCTCCCAGGAGAATCTATATAGAAGAGAATCTCTTCAAAAAAATTCCAGATGTTCTTAGATGGAGCTTCGAGATCGTAAAACGCTGTCCTCCCACAAGCGGGCCATATCTTTCATTGGACTATTCAGGCAGATCCCATTGCAAATTTATGTTAGTAGATGGAGAGAAGAGGCAGAGGTGGAGTGGAAATTACATGTTGAAAGATATCACTTGGAGAGCAATTATAGCTGCCATAAGAACCTATCTTACATCTTACAAATTTGGGGAATATGCTGACGTATATGAGTTGAAGATAAAGACAGCTGAGCTGCATTCAGGAGTTTCTCCAAGCAGGGCAAATGAAATTCTGAAGAATAAGAGGATATTTGATAGGACAGACGACCGAGTAAGGCTCAGGTTTCCCATCAATGAACTGAAACTTACTGATGACTGTATTTTTAGGAGTAGTCAGCACATAGATTAATTTCTCAGTAGTAAATTTTTTAAGTTAAGATCCCTTTACCTAATTTCGGTGGTAAAATTGGAAAACCTTCAGCGTTATCTAGAAAAGCAAAGAAGCAAATTGGAGCTTCAGGAACGTATGGAGGCCCTACGCATCCTCCAGCAGAGGAAAGAAAATGCTACCCCTCTTGAGAAAATCGTCATCCCTCACCTAGAGCAGGCTATCCAATCGGATCAGGAGTTAGCAATGAAGTTGATAGAGGATCTAGTGAAGATAGATCCAAGTTACTCCCAAATCAAAGAAAGGTTAAAGACAACTCCTGATGAATTTGAAATTACCTCTGAGATAAGGGAAGCCGCTGCCTCATTAGTGGAAAAAATGAGGTTAGGTGACAGGATCGCTGAGGAAGTTCTGGATGAATTACAACTTAATCCCTCTCCACTTTCTAGGGAAAATCTCGAGAAAGTTCTCCAGAAAGTGATAACTGGAATGGAGAAGAAAATAGAAGATGCAGGGCTATCTTATTATCCAATGAGTCTTGACTTTTCATTCACAGGCGAGAGACCTTCACTTAAGGTTGAGAACCACTTGCTTCGCCTCCTCATCAGTCCAACAAATACTAAGGAGCTCTCAAATACACTCCAGCTGAGCAAGAGCCAGTTGGAAGATTATTTACGTCTCCTCTCTCGATATAGGATGATAGAGGAGAATCTCTGTGAGAACAGGAAGGAATTAAGACTCACTCCAAAGGGTGCTGCCTTTATCGTGGGAATGGCTCTTAAGCCACATATAGCGAGACAAATCCTGGAGCTTTGTGAGGAAGGCATCGCTAGGGAAGACCTTGTTACCTCTCTATTGGCCTCTGGAGTTCCTCCTACAGAAATAGAAAAAATAGTGGCAGTCAGTGAAAATATCCAGCTGATAAAGAAAGTTGGGGACTGCTATACAGTTGGGCCGCTGGGCGAACTCTACAGACAAAACTTTTAATTTGTTCTCTTCTTTTGTTTATTATTCATAGCGCAGAGCCTCTACAGGGTTGAGCTTAGCAGCCTTTCTAGCTGGATAGAGGCCAAAAATGAGGGAGATCGTTATAGAAAAGGAAAAGGCTATTATCATCCAGAGAGGCGAAAAGTTTGGAATGATCCTAATTTCTTGAACCTCAGGAGTGCGTATCCCACTGATAGTGGGGCGATGGATGAAAGTGCTGAGGAGGTTAGCTAGCCCATAGGAGAAAAAATACCCAGTAAAAAGCCCTAAAACCCCTCCAATTACTCCCATGAGGAGAGCTTCGGCCAAGAACATCAACAGGATAGTGGAGTTTTTAGCCCCTATGGCTTTCAAAATACCTATTTCCCTAGTTCTTTCAATTACGCTGATCATCATAATATTCATAATTCCAATACCAGCTACCAATAGGGAGATCGATCCTATTCCTATTAGGAACATTTCCACTAGAGTCAAAATTATATCTACCTGTCTAGCAAAGCTCGTAGGAACAAAAACACTTACCGAATATGGGGGGAAATGCCGCTCTATTTGCTTAGCTACTTCTTCTGCGAGACTTACATTCGATACCTTTACTATCAAAAGTTGGTAGGGTTTATCCTTGTTTCTGATTAGCTCTATGGCTTCATCCAGAGATATAAATGCCCAATAGTCAAAATTTGTAATTCCTAATGTACCTTGTCTTGTTAATATCCCAGCCACGCTGAAATTGATACGTAGGAAAGGAGGAGTAGCATTTGGTTGGAGAATGGTAAGGAAAATTTTATCCCCAATTTCAGCTACTTGGCTTCCGTTTATAAACGCAGCCTTATATCCAAGCAGTATGGCACTAGTTTCACCTTCAGCTGGTAAGTTTCCTGAAAGGAGAGTAAACCTATTTGGAAACATCACAACCATTTCTCCGAAATTTATCCCTCCGATGGTGAATGCTCCTAGCTTTGTTCCATTCTCAGTGGTGAGATTAATTGTCTCTGTAATTGGAATGGTAATGAGTGGGGTAACCAGACTCACCCCCGACAGATTTCTAATGTACTCCATATCTGTACTGGAAAAGCCATCCCTTAAGCCTGCGGTAAAGCTTCCAGGAAATACGAGCAACACATCTAGCTCAAACCCGTGTTCCATCCTTTCCCTGACCCTCCCCCTGAAGCCCTCTCCCAGCGAAGCTACAGCTACTATGGTGGTAATTCCGATACTTATACTCAGGATGGTGAGGAATGTCCTTAACTTCCTCTGCTTCAAGTTCTTCCAAGCCAGTCCAGCTAATTTCTTGGCCTTCATCTCCTATATTTCTCTCCCACGATCATACCATCCCTAAGGTAAATTATTCTATTGGCTATGCTTGCTATCTTGCGATCATGCGTAACTACAATGAATGTTTGTTTCAGTTTGGAGTTCAGTTTTTTCATGAGCTGGATTATTTCCTCCCCAGATCTCGTGTCCAAATTGCCTGTAGGCTCATCGGCTAATACAATTTTCGGATTATTTACCAGAGCTCTAGCAATAGCTACTCTCTGCTGTTCCCCGCCACTTAGCTCGAAGGGTCTATGATTAACTCTCGATTCCAATCCAACAAGCTCAAGCAAGTGCTTAGCCCTCTCCCTAGCTCTTTTCTCATCAACTCCAGCTAAGAGCAAAGGCAATTCTACGTTCTCGAGGGCAGTAAGCCTAGGTAAAAGATTGAAGAACTGAAATATGAAGCCCACTTGCTTCAACCGAATCTCAGCCAACTTTTCATCTCTGAGCTTCAGAACGTTTATTCCATCAATTATTACCTCTCCTTCATCAGGTCTATCCAAGCATCCAATTATATTAAGAAGGGTTGATTTTCCGCTCCCAGATGGTCCAAGAATTGCTAGGAATTCCCCACGGGTTACCTGTAGGCTAACATCCCTGAGAGCTGGAACAATTACTTTACCCATCCTATAGCTCTTTCTTACATTCTTCAACTCCACTAATTTCATCATTCCGAGTAGACAAACTTTAAAACTTTATATTCCTTTCTGAGATGCATAGCCCCCGTAGTCTAGCCCGGTTAAGGATGACGGCCTCTCGAGCCGTAGACCCGGGTTCAAATCCCGGCGGGGGCATTAAATCTATGCTTCAATTTTTTTCCTTAGACCTAATCAAAAACCAGGAATGGTCAACGAATTTGCGCCGCTATTATGGACTTGACTATATAGGTCTTTTCAGTGGTGCTAAGCTCCAAATGCCAACAATATAGTAAACAACTATCAAAATATCTAGTTAAGCACAAAACTGTAGCTCTCTCAGTCCTTCTAGGGATGAGACAGCGTTTAAATAATTTGTTAAACGACTGGTTACCTCGTCAAATATTTCCACGCCAAGACAGTGCCGATTGTGGCTAAGACTGCTGCAAATAGGCCTAGATATGTGAAGTCCTTTATTAGGGTAGCTGTATCCATGGGCAGTATGGTTAAATGTCTCATGGCGTCTGTTAGGTATGTGAGCGGGTTGATTGTGGCTAGGGCTTGCATCCAGTCCGGCATAAGCCTTGTAGGAAAGAAAGTGTTGCTTGCAAACATTAGTGGCATGGTGATGAGGCTTACAAACTGCATGGGGCGTTCCATCCGTGTGGATCTTATGGAGAAGGCTATGAAGACTGAAGAGAGCCCCACAGCAAGCAAGAATATAGCGGCGTAAACGCCCAGAAGGTTCAACGGCGTAAACGTGGGACTCAACTTTAATCCTAATAGGTAGGCAAGCGCCAAAATCACTGTTGCTTGGAACATAGCTCGGAAAGTGGCATTCAAAATTTTCGAGAATATTATGGCTGCCCGTGAAACTGGTGTGCTAATCACTTTATCTAAGAAGCCTAAACGGCGATCCCAGACGATAGACATGCCGCTGAACATAGTGGTGGTCACGACGATCATGGAAATCATGCCCACAGCCATAAAACTGAAGTAGTCTGTAACCCCAAATATATCCTCCATTATTTTTGAACCCATTTGGGCAATCATTTGTGAAAGCGCAGCGCCCTTAAGCACCACTTCCGGAAGATTAGGCGGATAAAGAATGGCAGTTCCTGGAATTGGTATCTGTTGTGGCAGGTTTATGTTATTGGGTGAAAACAAGCCGCCTATGTTCATAGACTTGCCAAGCAAACCCATCCATATTAAGGGTTGAAGCACAAACATGACTAGCATGACGGGGTCATTGAGCCACTTTTTGAGTTCTCTATGGGTTAAAGCCCATAAGCCTCTAACGAAGCTTGGGTGACATTCATTTACACTTTCAGCGCTGCTCATCTTTGTCTAGCCCTCCTTAAGTGAATTCTCCGAGTCATGAACTCAGCCCGGGATTCTTCCGTGTCGCGAATGGCTCTACCTGTGTATTCTAGGTAAACCTCGTTTAAGGTCGGCTCTGTAAGCGAAAGCCTCGTCACGGTGAAGCCCTTCTTCAGTAAAGCCTCAATTATAAGCGGAGCTGTTATTTCGCCTTTCACGGCTTTAATTCGGTAAGAGCCATCTTCCTTTCTAACTTCCTTCACGTTTTCAACGCTTTGAATTATGCCGGTTACATCGGCGTTTTCTTTGATGGCTAGAGTGATTATGTCTCCTCCTAGGCTGTCTTTAAGCTCGCTTGGTGTGCCAGTAACGACTATTTTTCCGTGGTCTATGATAGCTATACGGTCACAGAGGGCATCAGCCTCCTCCAAATAATGCGTAGTCATGAAAAGCGTCATGCCATACTCCTTCTTTAAACGCCGAATATACTCCCATGTGGCAGCCCTGGTTTGCACATCCAAACCCAAAGTAGGCTCGTCTAGAAAAAGCACTTTTGGACGGTTTATCAAGCCGCATGCAAGCTCAAGCCTTCGCCGCATCCCACCTGAATAGGTCTCAACTCGCCTATCCTTGAAATCTATCAGCTCCACGAGTTCCAACAGCTCCAAAGCGCGTTTTTTGGCAACATCTCTGGGAATCCCATATAGGTCTGCACAAAGCATGATGTTCTCATAGCCAGTTAAGTCTTCGTCTGCTGTGTACTCTTGAGGAACAACGCCAATCACCTTTCGGACATTGTCGGCTTGTTTAACAACGTCAAAGCCCAACACAGACGCGGTGCCTTCGGTTGGTTTCAGCACAGTTATTAGCATGTTTATAGTTGTTGTTTTGCCTGCGCCGTTTGGTCCCAGAAAACCGAAGACTTCGCCTTCACGGACACTGAGGGTTATATGATCTACTGCCACCAAGCTTCGATTAAAAACCTTCGTTAAATTTTCAGCTTTGATCACCTCGTCCACCATGCTTTTTCACCCCTTCAGCTTTTTATCTATTTCCTCAAGCCGTTGTGTTGTTTCATTCAAAACCGCTAACACCTCTTTCAAAGCTTGTTCGCTGAAACGCTCCTCAAGAGTTAAGCCCAAACTAAACAAAGCCTTGAACAACCGCCTAAAAGATTCACGGATTTCTTCGGCTTTTTCTGGTGGTATGCGAAGCCAAAGCCCACCCATGAGGGGCAAAGTGAAAAACTTTCTGCCCATGCGAAAATGACAGCGTACTTTCCGCTGCTCTTCCAAAAGCTGTTTTCCCTTATCCGTCAACGTATAACGCCTCACACCAGCTTCTTCCGACGGCACCTCACGAACATAGCCGTTGTCCTGAAGCCAAGCTAAAAGTGGATAAACCGAACCAGGACTAGGCTTCCACCAGCCACCAGTGCGCCTTTCAATCTCACTGATAATCTCTGAACCGGACATGGGATTCTCACTCAAAAGCTCAAGCACTTGGAAACGCAAGAACCCCTTTGGCACAGCAGCTACATGCCTCAACCAATACCTAAACGGTGAAAGATGTGAAGGTGAAAACTCTTCATCGTTAAACATTTTATATCACCATTGATATCAAATTCGATAATAAGAAGCTTAGTATTAAGGAATATTTAAGAATTGCGGCACTATTTGAACATAATAAAAAGAGGATGGATGTTGTGCTGGAGGAGTGGACATCGTAAGTACAGCCAGAATCCCTTACTCTTTCTCATAGATCATCAAGACTCAGGAAGCTGCTCAAATTTTTTGGATTTATCCTCTCTCTGCATTCTGCGTTTCTTCGTGAGAGCGGCTCTGCACAGCTTTTTTGCCTCCATCCAGAAAGTTGCTGCGATGGTTATTCCCAAGATTAGCGCCCAGCTTTCCTCAGGCAGGAAAGTGGTTTTCAAGGATTCTTGAAGAGGGGTAACATTAATACCTAAGAGCAGGACGAGAATTACAGTAATAGCCCAGATCAGCATCGGTTTATTCGAAAGAAAGCCTATCTGATAAAGCGGTTCCTTTTCAGACCTCAGGTTGAAAGCTAAGAAAATGTGCCCAAGCATCCAAGCTGCAAACGCAGCGGTTTGGGCTTGGATAAGACTGTAACCCTTATACCAGTGGAAAAGATAGCTTATTGAGACTGCTATGAAGAGTCCTAGAGCACTTACAAATATGCTATTCCGCATTGCCCTAGTTATGAATTTTTCTTTGGGATTATGAGGTGGTCTGACCATTACATCGGATTCCGCAGGCTCAGCCACAAATGTTGCAGAGGCGGCGAGGTCCATGAAGAGTTCCAACATGATGATCTGAATAGGAGCAAAAGGTGGGGGAACACCTAGAAGGAGTGGAAGGAGAAAGCTGGATACTAATGCTACTTTGCAGGCAAGGTAATAGCGCACTCCTTTCTTGAGATTGTCATACATTTTCCTCCCTTCCCTCACTGCCGTTGCAATAGTGGCAAAGTTGTCATCTGTCAGAATCATGTCGGCGGTTTCCTTGGCGATATCTGTGCCCCGTATACCCATTGCTATGCCTATCTCTGCCTCCTTGAGTGCTAGAGCATCATTAATACCATCGCCAGTCACGGCTACAATTTCTCCCAGTTCCCTGAGAAGACGCACAATGCGCAGCTTGTGTTCAGGGGTAGTCCTAGCGAAAATGAAAGTTGTCTTCAGTGCCTCTTTCAGTTCTTCGTCACTCATCTTAGAAATATCGACTCCAGAGAGAATCCTGGTGGTGTTTATGCCTACCTCCGCAGCAATTGCTTTGGCTGTCTCTGGATGGTCACCAGTAACCATCATAACTCTTATTCCTGCTTCCTGACATAAACGTATAGCTTCTCTAACTTCAGGTCTGGGTGGATCAATAAAACCAACTATGCCAATGAAGACTAAGTTCCTCTCCGCATCTTCTGCTAATAATCTCTCTTTTTCTGAAATTTTCCGATAGCCAATGCCTAGAAGCCTCCAGCCCCTGCTAGCCATTTCAGAGATGATTTCTCTAACTTTTTCCCTATCTTTGGCATTTAAATCTAGCTCTCCATCACCTTTCCATATTTTGACAGATCTTTCGAGGACTGCCTCTGGGGCACCACTCGAGAAGACGTAGAGATTATTGTCATGTTCATAGATATAGGAAGCCATCTTCCGGATGTTGTCAAAGCTAAATTCATTTCGAAGAATATAGCTGCCTTGTATTTCCTTAACATTGATATTCATGTTTTGAGCCACCTCGAGGATGGCAGTTTCAAACGGGTTTGCCAGTGATGTTTTCTCCTCCTCGACTTCTGTTAAGATGCCTACTGCCAAGAGAGCTGTTTCCAACAGTTTTCTAGGAATCTTTCTGGAATTACTGATTTGCGAAATCTCATCGTTGAAGTAGAAGCCGACCATACTCAATCTGTTTTGCGTGATGGTTCCAGTCTTGTCCGTGACTATAATTGTTACACTCCCCAATGTCTCTGCGGCGCGCAAACGCTTTACCAGAGCATGTTTTTTAGAGAGAGCATAGGCTCCAAGTCCAAGCACCATGGTAATGATTATTGGCATCTCCTCAGGTATTGTCGCGAAAGCTAAGGAAAGACTAATAAGCACCATTTGTTCCCACGGCACTCCTCGGATAATTCCAAGCACCAGAACAAGTCCACTGAAGAAAAGAGCAATCCAGATGAGCGAGCCTGAAAGTTGTTTCATGGCAGCTTGCAAAGGCGTTTTTGGTTCTTTGATCTCTTGGGCAAGCCTGCCTATCTTTCCCAGTTCTGTCTTAGGTCCGGTTGCTACAACGATAGCTTTGCCTCGGCCTCTGGTCACAACCGTTCCTGCGAAGACCATGTTTTTCCGATCTGCGATTTCTGTATCCTTAGGTAAAATCACATTGGCATCTTTAAGGATTGGGAACGATTCCCCTGTAAGAGAGGACTCATCGACTTGAAGGCCATAAGATTCGACGAGCCTTGCGTCTGCAGGTATCCTTTGACCGGCCTTCAAGAGTATTAAGTCACCTGGGACGAGTTCAGAGGTAGGTACCTCTTTTGGCCGTCCCTCTCTTATCACAACGGTTGAAGGAGAAGCTAATCTTTTTAACGCTGCAATGGATCGTTTTGCTCGAAACTCATTCCAAACTTCGACTGAAATTATTATAAGTATAACACCAAGGATTGTTAGGACGTCTCGCAACTCGCCCCAAAAGCTGTAGAGTACGCCCACAGCCAAGAGAAGGAGGATCATGGGCTCAGTAAGTGCTTCTCGAGCTATTCCAAAGAAACTGACTTCTCTTTCCTCAACGAGCAGGTTCGCTCCAAACTTCTCTAGTCTTTGTTTAGCTTCAGCGTCATCTAATCCTTGCTTTAGGTCAGTTTTCAGTTGTTGAACTATCTTCTGTAGCTCAAGCGAATGCCACTCCATGAAAAGACCTCCCATCACTTCGCTAAGAAATGCAGTGAAAATGACTTCGCACCTCCATCGGTATGTTTAGCATACTAAACATACTTAAACATTTCGATTCCAAGCGTTTAAAAACGCAAGGCTTCAAAAAGCTAGCAAAAATTAAAGTTTTAAGATTTCCTCAATAACACCTATGTATACGAATGACAAATAAAAAATTCCGGCAAATGGTAAATAGTAAAAAATGCTTGGAAATAACAAATTAACATCGATTCCCAGTAAAGGTAAAATTATGTACAAAATTAGTAATCCCACCCATTGCAGAATTTCATGAAATGCATCTTACTTTCTCAGATACTCTGTTAAAGAATTTCACCGAAACTGGCCGAGACTTAAAAAGACAGGGAAAGCTGATCCCTTAAGTTAAGAATTGCTTCTCATACTCTTTTAAGTATTCTACAGATTTCTTCACATCCACGAACAGCTTCTCAGCCTTCATTATATGCTCTTTCTTTATCACCTCACATCTCTCTTCCTTAGCTATTTCGAAAGATGGAGCCATCAACTGGATCACATATCTCAAACTGGTTCTAGTGCCCAATTGAGTTAAGTAATCTAAAGCTTCATCATCTAGCTTTATCTTTTCTGCCTGAGCTCTAATCTCTAGTATTTTCCTTATCTCTTTCTCGGTGTAGGGTTTAGTATTGATGATCAAAAGCCTATCCACCAAGTCTAGAGGCATTCCATGCACAGACTTTATATCAGTACCTCGAATTGTCGTAATTCCCCTGTTTGTGGCAAAAATTATAATTGGAGCAAGTTCTTGTTCTAGAGCTCGATTTAGGAAAGCAAAAGTCTCTATATCTAACATGCTGCACTCATCTATGAATACTACTCCAGGCAACAGCTCACATCTCCCTTCTTGGACTAATGATTTAATGTACTCATCTACCTCTTTTCTCACTTCAGGTTCAATCTCCTTAGATTCCCTCCCTCCAAAGAAGAGGCTGAAAAAATCACTTCCACTTTGCTTAGCCAGAGAGACATCAAGGGTGTGTAAGGTAACCGGATATACGAACTCTTTTTCCTTCAAAATCTTTCCCTTTGGCACTGGAACTGGTTGGACGCTCGTTAGATCTAATTTTTTATCCTTCACCGCCTCTTCGCTTGGACCAAGTTTAACTATTCTCCCACCATCCACATCGATTTGAATCACATCCCCAGTCTCCACTCCTTGTTGGATGAGTTGAATTGCAAAAGTTTGATCCATAGTTAATCTCTTACTCTCATCTGTAGTGGAGATTTTTATCGTAGCTCCTACCGGAATTTGTTGATATGGATTGTAAGGATGAGGAGCTTTCTCTATTGAGATCTCCTCCACCTTTCCCTCGTAAATCTTCCTCACTTCATGAATCCTAGCTCCAATTGCCTTTCTAAGTACTTGAGTAAGGAACTCAGTTTTCTTCATCTCAGTAGAGAAGATCTCACTGGCTGTTAATGGCACAAATGGTACGTCCTTTCCTAACTCTTTAGCTATCGCCATCGCTAGAGCACTCTTCCCTGTACCTGGAGGGCCAGCGAAGAGGATAGCTCTCCCAGCAAATTTTCCTTGCTTGATCAGTCTTACCACTATACCACAAGCCTCCCTTGCCTCAATTTGCCCAACCATCCCATCTCCCACAAACTTGGCTCTAAGCCCATCTAGGCCTAGCCCAGTAATGTGAGAATGAGCTGCTATTCTTTCCCACTCTCGGAGAGATGGAGCAACTTCCCTTACCTCTGGCATATTCCCCCACTATTTAAAAGCTGTAGTTATCTCCTTACTTTAATATTCTAATTATTCCTAAAATTTTAAAAGTTTGTTCTAAGGGACATCAAATTCCTGAGATGAGACTCTTAACTTTTCTACTACTTGTTTACGCTCTCTATATCTCCACGGCTCTCTAGCGAGTGGACATCTGCTAGTTTGGGGTTCCCAACATTCGCCAATCACCATACATCTGGGACCAACGTTTTCTTCTTCCTTCAGCTTTTCGTAGAGAGGTATACCCAACTTACTTCTAATCTCCCATTGTGCAGCCCCACATGCTCTCTGCATGACGATGTACGGAGCATGGGCTGCATTCACGTAGAATTTGCCCCTAGCTTTCTGTCCTAACAAAAGACTATACACATAAGTGGCATCTAATTCTTCAAGCTTAGCTTCCTGTATATCACATGCCTCTTTTGCAATTCTATAATATTCTTTTCTCTCTCCCTCCCCAAATGAGGGAGGGACTTCGAATTTTCTTCTTCTAGCAATTGAGGTCACTGGTTCGATCATCACTAGTCCCTGTCTCAATCTTACAGCCTGAGCATACATGGAGAGGCTTCCATCGAGGTCTAAATCAAGCATGCATGAAAAGAGGGGAGAACTTATCTGCTTGTTCCCCTTACCATATTTCACCTTTTTCTTCCACCACTCAAACGACATCTCAAAGGGCCATTCCGATAGACTTCTTTCATTTGGAACAAACCCTATCTCCTCTATAACCCTCTCTAGCAGTGAGGATTTAAGCTCATCCTCCTCTTTTAGCGGAAAATCTCCCAAACTATTTGCCAGCTTGGCCAAGTCTCTAACTCTGTTGGCAGAGGCATCTAGGATGATTGTAGTCTTTACTCCTTCTGGAAGGAGAAATCTCGCATCTTCTTCAGCTATCCCTTTCTTCACAAATTCTTCATATACAGGTAATGCTAGGTCATGCAAATATTTGCTTTCTCTATCGATACATTCAAATGGAGGCTTTTGGATCCTCAAAGATCTCTCAAGTCCAGAGATTCTGATTCCATTCAGAGCATTTGCCTCCCTCCAGATCCTCAATGCCTCAAATCTGCTAGGATTGATTATTAGCAAAGTATCTCCAAACTCTATGCCAATTCTATGGCCGAAACCCTTTCCAGGAGGATTATCTGCAGGAGCTCTCACAATCCTCTGCACATACTTCTTGCATTCCTCAACTCCAGCCATTTCACATTCCTTTATAATTTCCTCGATCGGCTTCTTTTTTCTCGTAACTGAAAGTGCTATGGCTCTATTGATCCATGGATCATTTTTATACACTAAAATTTTAGTCATAAGGGAGTAGTTAATCTTTAAACTTTTAAGTTTTGTGGGATATAGATGATTATCTTTTTTTCTCAGATTGCCTCTTAGCAAATAATTTTAAGTTTTCTCCCCATAATCACCATAATGGATTGGGATTTCCTAAAAGGAGTAGCGGCCATTCTTGGCACAGTGATAGGAGCAGGTATCCTAGCTATTCCTTACGTTTTCTGGAAGGCAGGGTTCCTCAGCGGTCTCATTTGCCTCATCATAGTGGGCTTAATTAGTATACTCATCCTACTCTACGTTGGAGAAATATCTCTAAGGACGAAGGAAACTCTTCAGATAGTTGGGCTAGTAGGCAAATATCTTGGAAGGAAGAGCAAGAGCTTAATGTTGATCCTACAGGTGCTTGGAATATATGGAGCATTGATAGCATATATGATAGGAGTAGCAGAGATATTCAATAGTATACTTGGAATTGAGCCTCCAGTTACCATCACGATTTTCTTTCTCCTTACATTCCCAGTAGTCTATCTTGGATTAAAGGTGGTAGAAAAGGTTGAATTTTATCTTTCCTACCTTAAAATTTTACTAATTATTACTCTCTCATTCCTCCTATTCCCTTACCTAAATCTGGAAAATCTGCTGAAATTTAATCCATCTAAGTTATTACTCCCCTATGGAGTACTTACCTTTGCATGTACTGGGTATTCAGTAATTCCTAATCTAGAAAGGATACTGGAAAAGAAAAAGGGACTTATGAAACCATGTATCCTCTCAGGTATGCTCCTCTCCATCTTCATATATCTTCTCTTCGCCATAGCTTTCGTAGGTTATCTAGATGGGAGGGTGGAAGAAATAGCCACTAATAGTTTCGGTGATTTTAGCTTAAAGATATTTGCATCTATAACTACTTTGCTCCTCCTAACTACTCCATATATCATCCTAGCCTGGGTTCTCAAGGATACCTTCATCTTCGACTACCAGCTGAGGAAACCAATCCCAGCCATCTTAGCTTGTGTAGTTCCCTTTCTCGTAGCATTTATAGCCACTCCAAGTTTCATGAGAATGTTGGAAATAAGTGGGGCTTATGCTGGTAGTCTTACCTATATAATTTTTTGCTTTTTGGTAATTAGGGCGAGAAAGAATGGGGACTGTAAACCTCCCTATGTAGTACCATTCGGAAATAAGCCCCTTTACTTCATCTCCATTCTCGGAATATTTGGGATTCTCTACACCACTCTTTCATTGTTATCTATGATTTAGTCAAATGAGAGATACCAGCTCCTGTAAAGCCTTTTCCGGATCTTTTGCTTTAGCTACATGGGAAGCCACCAATACTCCACATGCTCCCAGCTCAACTGCTCGCTTCACATCTAGTCCACTACTTATCCCTGCTCCAGCTATTACTTTAACCCTCTCATTTTTGCTCCTCACGATTCTTATGCTTTCAGTTATCACTTCAGGTCTAGCCTTGCTAATAGCTATACCGCTCCCTATCAGCTCGGGAGGCTCTATTGCTATATAATCTGGATCGAGTTGAGCTACAGCTTCACAAGTTTGAGGATTGTCGGCGCATACTACAGTAATTAGGTTCACTTCCTTAGCCCTTTGAATAGCAGTTTTCAGATCAGAGAAATTCATCCTTCTTTCAGAGTGATTTAGTATGGTACCTACTGCCCCTGCTTCCTTTACACTTTCAGCTAGCACGTAACCTGTATAACTTCCTGGAACTATGGGATCAATATGCTGGGAAAATATAGGAAGCCTAACTTCTCTAATTACCCTATATATATCTAAAAATTGGGGAGCTAAGGCAATGGTAATTCCTCTTTCCCTTGCTACTCGCTCTGCAGCCCTAGCTATGGTCAGAGCTCCTGTTCCAGTAGCCTCCAAGTAGCTCTTAAAATTGATGATGAGGAAAGGCTCATCCAATTTCATAATTTCAACTCTGTTCACTAAATTTATTTACTTTATGATCTCTCACAACTACTCGCTCCACAACTATGCATAATGCTCTCTCAAACTTCAAATTCACGAAATTTATTTATTTCGTAAGACACAAAATCCTCTATATGATGGAAGTTAGGCTGATTGGTACCAGATATGCGACAGGCATTATCATGGTATACTTACTTATCTCTCTCATCTTCCTTATTCTGTTTACTCAGTTGATCCTTCATCCTCTCTTTTTAGCTTTTTTCATTGGCTGCATTCTCTTTTGCTTCTATAGAGGGGTCAAGGATCTGAAATATTATTATCTCATAACTGGTATACCTACATCCAAAGTGAGATCTCTTGCCATCGGTCTCTCAGAAGTGAAGGGGATAATACACCCATTTACCCAGAAGCTCATATCTCCTTTCTCAAAACAAGAATGTGTGCTCTACAAATATATAGTAGAGGAGTATAGAAGAAGCCATAGAAGTAGTTATTGGGTCCCTGTTAAAGTAGAGTTGAAGAGCGTTCCATTTTACCTAGTAGATGATACTGGAAGAGTTTTAGTAGACCCTCGGGGGGCTGAATTAGATTTGGATCCGAGTTATAGGGCTACTTCCCCATTTACCTATGAGATTGAAGACTTTCTCCGCTCGATTGGTGTCTCAACTACCTTCCTATTTTTTCCCAAAAAATTGAGAGTCACTGAGTACTGTATTCCAATCAACTCAGAACTCTACGTGCTAGGATATGTGGGAGATAATCCATATATAGAGGAGGCTACTACAGTACTTGGGCATGAAGATCTTATGGTACAGAAAATGGAGAAAGAACCATTTTATCTTTCTACTAAGAGTGAAAAAGACCTCGTTAAGAAGCTTAAGAGGAGAGCCATCCTCACTCTAAGTATGGGTACTGCTGCTTTAAGTGGTCTCCTCTACGCTGTGTTGATTTTCTTCATTTGAATTGGGATCAGTAGTTGTGTTCAAGTTTTGTAGCGTGAAAATGGTGAGAAAGTTTTTTTAATCCTTACTTATTTCCCAGAAGAATGGGGTTGGAACTGCTCCTCTGGATCTTGATAGGAATAGTAGCTCTAATTTGCATCCTCCTCTTCATCTTCATCTACAACAACTTCGTGAGGTTAAAGAAAAATATAGAGAAGGCTTGGGCAAACATAGATGTGATCCTAAAACAAAGACATGACGAACTTCCCAAATTAATTGAAGTATGCAAAGGATATATGCAATATGAGAAAAGTGTACTCGAGGAACTCACCAAGCTGAGAACACAATGGATGAGTGCTACTACTACCAGTGAAAGAGCCAGAATCTCAGACCAAATCTCAAAAGCTCTCAAGGAGTTATTTGCGGTTGCTGAAAATTATCCCCAGCTTAAGGCTGATGAAACCTTCAAGCACTTACAGGTAAGAATCTCTGGACTGGAAAATGAATTAGCTGATAGGAGGGAATTCTACAACGATTGTGTTGCTACATTTAACACTAGGCTGGAGAGTATTCCCGATAAATGGGTAGGAAAGCTCATGAAGCTTAAACCATTTGAGTTCTTCAAAGTAAGTGAGGAAGAGAAGAGGGACGTGGAGATTAAGCTCACTTGATCCTACTTTTTAAAAATTTCATCTCCTTCTTTATTTTGTGCAAATAGCTTTCCTCAGTAAGAAGAAGGGAATAGCTAAACTCAAGATAAGTAGACCTGAGGATTTGTTGACCTTAAAGAGAATTATAAAGGCCGGAGATGTAGTAGAGGCCCTTACTCTAAGAAAAGTAAAGAAAACTCCTGAGCAACAGGAAAAATTTAAAAAATTGGTGTTGAGGATAAGGGTCTCAAAAGTGAAATTGTATAGCAATAGGCTTCGTCTTCTAGGTGAGATCTTATGGAGCTCTAAGGAGGATGCTGTGCCTTTGAAAAGCTATCACTCCATCGATCTCAAGCTTGGAAGTCAGCTCAAGATTTTCAAGACATGGAAGGAATATGAAATCCAACAAATTATGAAAGCTAGAGAACGTTGTCCAAATATCCTTCTCTGTGCTTTCGATTTTGGAGAGGCAAGTTTTGCTATGTTGGGTCCATCTGGAATTCAACCTATTGGAGAAATTTCTGTCCACAAACCTCCAAAAGATAGTAAGGAGTATGAAAGCCTCAGAAAAAAATTCTTCAAGGGATTGGCTGAGAAGCTTATAGAAATGTTCGAAAGAAAAAAACCAGATGCTATAATCTGTGGAAGCCAGAAGGTGTTCTTAGAAGTACTTAAGGAATATTTACCCCCCGAATTCACCAGCAAGGTTTTGCTTGGGGAGATCTCCACAAGTGGAATTGCTGGAATCAATGAAATAATTAAACGGGGTTATGTAGAACTGCTCGTTGGAAAGAGTAGGATTGCTGAGGAGGTTAAGTTGGTCCAAGATTTCATGGTTCACCTAGCCAGAGGTGAGAAATGTGCGAAGGGTTTTGAAGAAGTGAAGAGGGCTCTAGAATACGGGGCTGTACAGTATCTCCTGATTTCAGAGAAACTCCTGGATGAGAAATTAGAGGAAGTTGAGCCAATCTTGGAGAATGCTGAAAGAACTGGAGCTAAAGTTTACCTAATAAGCCTCAAACATGAAGCTGGAGAAATGCTCTATTCCATTGGAGGAATAGGAGCAATCTTGAGGTTCGATGTAAAATGATAAAGTATGGGAGGGAAGCTCTAAGCATACTTCTATTAGTTTCCTTTTTCAATGGGCTATGTGCTAAGGCAGGAATTAATCCAGCCCAATCCATTATCCTAACTATCTTTCCCCAGTTAGGAATTTTAGATCCATGGATCCTACTCTTCATTTCATCACTTCTCTCAGCATTATCCATTGCTGCCCCAATACTAGAAATCATCAGAGGGGCATCCATAAATGGAATCATGGGAGTGGTGGCTGTAATTTCCGCATTTACTGCTGGTTATTTGCTTCCAGATAGGAGGTGCATTCTTGCTCTGCTCTCAGCCTTCCTCTTTTTGATGCTTACTCCGTCTTCCAAAAAGAATCAAAGCACTACCCCATAACCAATTAATCTCCAGCGATTTTCTATTCTTCTCGAGATCGCTACTTTCTCACCAGGCAAAATGCAGACAGGGATCTTCAGGGCCACTCGCATTCTATCTCCACTTATACTGTGAATTGTTCCTATACTTTTCATCGTCCAAGCATTAATGGCAAGGATCTCATTTACCTTAAGGGGCTCTACTTTCATCTCCTCCTTAGTTCCTACTATCCTCTCTAGCTTATGAAACTCGAGATCAAGTTCATAGTATACTGGAAGTTCGTCTTTGGCTAAACATACTACATTACCACTCAATTTATCTGCTTTGGTAAGATATGGGTCCAATTCGGTTTCTATCCCTATATTTCCCCCAGGTTTAGCTACTTCCACGAAACCCATGCCGGTATGAATATTTCTTATCTTAGTAAATAGTGGTGTGTATTCATTGCTCTCCTCACTCCTAATCCCTGGAATAATCTTGATTTCATCATTTACTCTAAGTACTCCTTGCTTGAGAGCTCCCCCAATTACTCCCCCTCTCAACTCTAGGGGATTAGTTCCAGGCTTATTAACGTCGAAGCTCCTAGCTATAAGCATGAGTGGCTTCTTGTTCTCATCCCTTTTTGGAGTTTTGATATGTTCCTCTATCTCCTGTATGAGGAGATCTACATTTACTCCTTGGAGAGCACATACTGGAACAATTGGGGAGTCAGCAGCTATAGTATTGCTTATGAATTTCCTGATCTCCTCATAGTTCTTCATTGCTTCCTCCTTAGTTACTACATCTAACTTATTTTGCACGATAACTATCTGGTTCACTCCAATTATTTGTAAAGCTGCTAAGTGCTCTTTGGTTTGAGGCTGAATAGGCTCATTTGCTGCTATTAGTAGAAGAGCTCCATCCATGAGGGCAGCCCCACTTAACATCGTTGCCATGAGAGTCTCATGGCCAGGAGAATCTACAAAGCTTATGATCCTTAGGAGCTGGGTAGGTGAACCACACCGTTTACAAATTCTACTTGTGGTATAAGCTTCAGGAGGCTCACACTTAGGACATTTCCTGAACTCAGAGTTAGCATAACCCAATCTTATCGTGATTCCTCGCTTCAGTTCTTCGGTATGGCTTAGGGTGAGTTTACCTGTGAGAGTATAAAGTAAAGTAGTTTTACCTGAGCCTGTGTGACCACATGTGCCAATCGTGATTTCAGCCTGTTTTGGCTCCTCCACTACCCTCCCCTTTGAACAACTCCTCTAGACTCACATCTCCGTATTTTATTACCTTAAGATTTACTTGGGCTATATCACTACTTATTGTATTTCCCCTTACCGTCTTCCTCCTCCTTTCCCCCTTCCTCCTCGGATGAAATCCTGGAGGACCTGAGAGAAGTACCCTTGCCCTTCTTACTCCCTCTACGCTCTTTAGCATTGGAAAGCCATCTTTGTCAGTTCCTCCCCTTATCTCCAATTCATAGCCTGGAAGTTTAATTATGTCTCCGATGATCTTTTCACCAATTTTTCTCCCATACAATGCTGCTTCCTCCTCCGGAGTAAGCTCACGCTGATAGTTTTTTCCTGTCTTTGGATCATTTACTACGATTTTCATCCATAATAGGAATGAGAATTAACTTTTTAACTTTACCCCCCACAAAGGATCTTTACTTCTCTTCAACTCAACCACTTTCTCCAGTACAGCTCTTTCATTCTCGGTTAAAAGATCTTGGAGTTTTGTGAGGATGGAATATTCTTCCTCGCTTATATCTGAAATGAGAACTGATCCCTCCTTCACATTCCTCCCTATCACGGCTCCATCGATTGAAACTGCAACTCTCTCTCCCTCCCTAGCTTCAGGTAGTTCTTGACCCATTTGCTCCACTCTCTGAATTATACCGATTGGCTTTCCATCTTCCCTCATTACTTTATAATTGCTCCTTATCTTCCCAGCAAGTACTTCAATTCCAACTATTGCTGGTTTGCTCTGTCTAAATATAAATCCAGGTAATACTCTGATCTTAAATGGAGTCGTCACTTTCTCTAGCTGTCTCCTCTTCTCCTCCTCCACAGCTCTCTTTACCCACTCCTCATATTCCTCTGCCAATTTGTAGATTACATTGCTCCTCAACAATTTTATTCCATGAGAGACTGCCATATTCTCAACTTCTCTACTTACCTTCACATTGAACAACATGATCACTCCATAGAATAAGTTCTTCCTCCTCATTTCTATTGCCTCTATCAGATCGTTCCTATTTGGTTCACCTATCTCTGCCTTCCTCACCTTGATTCCATTTCTTCTAAGGATACTTACAATTGCCTCAAGCGTTCCAAGTGTATCAGCTTTTACGATAACTCCTTCCTCATCCACTTCAATTGATGATCCACTCACTTCCCTCTCTATTCTCTTCTTCGCCTCCCCTATTTCATTTTCAGCACACCCTATAAATGGCATTCCTGCTATTACATCTTCTACATTGCTCGCTATGAGCTTTATTCCACATGCAGATAGAGCCTCATCTACTTCGTAGAATCTGCACTTTTCCCTCATATCCTGTAACGGCATTGGCTTTAGAATGGCTTTTACTCTTGAGACTATGGCTCCTTTACTGCTTCCGATTACTATCCAATCTCCCACACGAAGCTTTCCTCTATATAAGATCACATTCAAAGTTTTACCGACTCCTTTCTCCTCCTTCACTTCCAGTACGTTACCTTCAGCCCTAGCATCTAACTCTAGTTTCAATTTCTCTGGAAGGAATTTCTGGGCATACCCTATAATAAGAAGGAGCAATTCTCCTATCCCCTCTCCACTCACTCCAGAACATGGAACAATTGGAATGGTCTGAGCATAATCTCTTACTCGACTGAAGAGATCTGCATTCAACTGAAGTTTAGCCAATTGGTCAGTTATTAGGGCTATCTTCTTCTCCAACTCAAATTTCACCTCATCTGTTTGCTGCTCCAAGCTCTTGGAGAAGCAGAATGTACTTCTCGTTCTCCAACCAGGCAGGGTATCGATCTTCGTAAGGGCAATGAAGAATGGTACCTGAAATGCTCTGCTTATTTCTATTGCCTCTCTCGTCTGTTCCTGAACTCCCTCATTTATATCCACTACCACTATAGCTATGTCAGCAATACTTCCCCCTCTCCTCCTCAAATTGGTAAAGGCTTCATGTCCTGGAGTATCTATAAAGAGAATGCTTCTTATCTTGATTTCTACCCTGAAGCCCTTAATTATCTCTCCGCAGATCCTCTCTACGAATTCTATTGGAATCTCAGTAGCTCCAATATGTTGGGTAATCCCACCAATCTCTTTTTGAGCAATGGCAGTACCCCTAATTTTATCCAAAAGCGTAGTTTTCCCAGCATCTATGTGTCCAAGTACAGTAACTATCGGTGCCCTGAGCATAAGTTTCATAAGAATGAGGAGATAAAAAAGTTTTTAGTGGAAAGCTTAGTTCATTTATGCTGGCAGAAAAAATATTCTCATTAGTAAAGCAGATTCCTAAGGGAAAAGTAACCACTTATGCTGAACTCGCTAAAGCGATAGGAAACAAAAAGCTGGCAAGAGTGGTGGGAAGAATTCTTTCTAAAAATCCAAAACCAATTGAGATTCCATGCCACCGGGTGGTAAGAAGTGATGGAGGAGTTGGGGGATATAAGTGGGGGGTAATTAAGAAGATTGAGCTCCTGAGGAATGAAGGAATAGAAGTAAAAAATGGAAAAATTGTTAAGCTGGAAAAGTATTTCTACAGGTTCTAATTTACCTCGCTAACCCAAGAAATCTAAGGATCCTAGAAATTGCACTTTCCTTCCGTACTTTTACCCTTCTTATTCCTAAGAGCTTTTCGGCAAGCTTCATGAACGCTGAAGCTGCTTTAGATTCTGGATAGGCCTCGACCACAGGGATACGTTTCACTATGGCTTTCTTTACATTCTCATCTTCTGGGATTATAGAGATGATTGGGGCCTCCAAGAAGCTTTCTATATGTTTTGGTCTAAGCTCCCAACTCTTTCCAGAATATCTGTTAAGTATTACATTTATATTCTTCGCCCAATTTCTTCTAGTAAATTCTATTACCCTTAGTGCCTCTACAGTGGCTGGAAGCTCTGGATTTGTAACCACCAACAACTCATTTCCAGCATCTAGTGCATCTATCGTATCCTCATTTAGGCCTGGAGGGGCATCTATTAGGATAAAATCAGATGTACCAATAAGATCCACTATCAAATTTGTTAAATTTTTCTTCTCCTTGAACTTCAGATCTCTTAGGGAAATGCTTGCGGGGATTACCTTAACTCCAAGATAATGGAGATATACTGCTTCCTTTATCGAGATCTTTCCCTTCATAGCATCATGTAATGTGGTAGGAGTGATTGGAATGTTCATGTGAAGATAAATGTTAGGAGAAGTAAGGTTTGCATCGATAATCGTCACATCTTTATTGAGCTTATAGAGGGCATGAGAAAGATTTACTGTGACAGTGGTTTTACCCACTCCCCCTTTACCACTCGCTATTGTAATTATCCTCGTCACAATCTTCTTGAACCCAACTTCATAAATAAACTTTACTATTGGGACCGCGGGGATTTGAACCCCGGACACAGCGGTCTTCAGCCGCTCGCGCTCCCGGGCTGCGCTACGGTCCCAAGTAATTATTAAAAGCCGTACCTTACTTTAAAAATTTATGTACTACGATTTTTTCGTAAAGCTCAGGGGAGATGATCTACTGAGAGGAATTAATTTTCTTAGAACTCATGGGTTCGTTGGAGCATGCTTCTTTGAAGAATTTCCAGAGAATGTCGAGAAATTTCAGGTACTTAAAGGAGTGGAGCTGGAGGCCAATTCTGTGAGAGAACTCAAATCTTTACTTAAATCGAAGAATGGAAACTTCACAGTGCTTACTACTAATAACTATAATCTGTTAAAAATAGCATGTCAAAAGGGACTAGTAGATGCCATTCACACAGATGAAATCAATGAGGTAATAGCTAAATTCGCTGCTCAGACGAAAGTATCTTTGCTCATAGATTTCCGTCGCCTCCTCACAGCAAAAGATAGGAGTGTAAGATTCTACCAAATGGAAAGAAGTTGCAGTATAGCTCAGAAAAAGAAGATGCCTATCATTATAGGAAGTGGTGCTACTAATTACTTTGAACTTAGAGCTCTGAGCAATCTTCTCTCTTTTTCGCGTCTGCTTGGAATAAAAAGATATAAGGAACCATTTTACTTACCTCAGCTAGAGATAATTAAGAGGGAGAAAGCTAGGGTAGAGGGAAAATATGTTATGCCGGGAGTGGTAATAGAATGAGGGAGAAGAAGAGGTATGTATTAGTTGAAATCTATACGGAAGGAGATGTAGATATTTTATCTGTTTTTAACCTCATAAGATCCCAGCTCAAAAGTTTTATAGGGGAACAAAGATTCGGAGCTGCTAAGCTTCAGTTCATAGAGAGGAGTGGAAATTTCATGATAATGAAAGTAGGTCATAGGTTTGTAGATGAACTCAAGCTCTCTCTAAGCCTAGTTTCTCAAGCTAACAATAAATTTATTAATTTAGCTGTTCTTTATGTAAGTGGGAGTTTAAGGAAGATAAGGGAAATTATGAGAGGTGCATAAATATGCCTGCATTGCCTTCAGAGATCTTAGGATATGATAGAGCAATTACCATTTTTTCCCCAGATGGAAGACTGCTCCAAGTAGAATATGCTAGGAAAACAGTAGAGCAAGGTGCCCTTACCATAGGAATAGTCACAAAAGAGGGAGTAGTACTAATTGCAGACAAGAGAATCTTCGAAAAATTAGTAGTTCCGGAAAGTGTTGAGAAAATCTTTCAGATAGATGAGCATATAGGGGCTACAATGAGTGGCCTCATCTCGGACGGAAGGGTGTTAATAGAGAGGTCTCAAGAAGAGGCGCAAAGACATAGATTGATCTATGATGAACCAATCAGGGTGATAGATGTAGTTAAAGATATATGTGATATTAAACAATACTATACTCAGTTCTCGGGTGCTAGACCTTTCGGAGTAAGTCTAGTAATAGGGGGTGTGGATAGTGAACCTAGACTTTTCCTCACCGAGCCCAGCGGAATTTTTTATGAATATAAGGCTACTGCTGTAGGAGAGAATGCTGAAACAGCTAATAAAGTGTTGGAGGAAAACTACGATGAGAATGCAACACTTGAGGATGGAATTAAACTAGGCATCAAGGCACTGAAAAGTGCACTTGGAAACAAATTTAAAAAGGAGAGAATTGAAATAGCCGTAATACCTACTTCCACTAAGAAGTTCAGAAAGCTGAGTAAGGAAGAGATAAATAGATTAGTGAAATAAGTATGGGAGGAGAGAAGGCTGTAATTGCTAGATTGAGAAAGGGTAGTAAAAATTTTGAGATCCTAGTTGAATGTGATAAGGCTATGGAATTTAGAAAGGATCCAAGTAAAGTGGATATAAGGGAAATACTTGTGGTTCCTGAGATTTTCAAAGATGCTAGGAAGGGGGATAGGGCTGGAGGACTTAAAGAAGAGTTTGGCACCGATGATGTCTTTGAGATAGCTAAACGAATCGTACTGGAAGGGGAAGTTCAGCTTACAGCTGAGTATAAGAAAAAATTGGAAGAGGAGAAGAGAAGAAGGATAATTTCACTTATAGCAATGAATGCAATTGATGCTCGTACTGAAAAGCCCATTCCCGAGAAGAGGATAGAAATAGCTCTGCAGGAGGCAAAAGTACATATAGATCCATTTAAGGAGCCAGAGGAGCAAGTAAAGGAAGTGGTGGAGAAGCTTAGGCAGATAATTCCACTAAAGTTCGAAGAAGTTAGGATAAAAAGCATAATTCCTCCCCAATATGCAGGGAAAGCATATGGTCAAATCCAAAAACTCGGAGAGGTGGAGAAGATGGAATGGTTGAATGATGGATCACTGCTCTCCATAATTAAGGTCCCTGCAGGAATGCAAGTAGAAGTGATCAATAAGCTCAATAAACTCTCATCGAATAATGCCCATGTAGAGGTGATTAGATGAGGATATACTTCAAGAACAAGGATATAGTAATTCCTGGAGAATTGATCGCTGAAGGGGAAATAGAAGCTTCAGGAGGAGTCTATCGTGAAGGGAATAGGGTCTATGCAAGTAAGATAGGCCTACTCGAGGTGGAGGGAGATTCTATTAAAGTAGTTCCTTTAGCCGGCAAATATGTACCTAATAAGAATGACTTAGTAATAGGAAAAATAGTGGATATAGGTTTCTCTGGATGGAGTGTAGATATAGGAGCCCCTTATTTAGCTAACCTTCCTATTGGGGAAGTGTCAAGTGAATTTGTAGATCTTCTCAAAGTTGACCTCAGCAAGTTCTTCGATATAAATGACATTATCCTAGCTAGAGTAATCAATGTACCAAAATCTAAGATCATCCAACTTAGCACGAAGAATGTCTTCCCCAAAAAGTTGGAAGGGGGAAAAATAATAAAGATCACTCCATGTAAAATTCCTAGGGTGATAGGAAGGAAGGGAAGCATGATTAATATGATCAAAGAATATACTAAGTGTGAAATTATTCCAGGTCAAAACGGCTGGATCTGGATCAAGGGAACGTTAGCTGGAGAAATTAAGGCGACGAAAGCCATATTAACTATAGAGAAGGAATCCCACATTTCAGGATTGACTAAGAAGATCAAAGAGATGCTGGAGGGCGAATAAAATGAGAAGTGATGGTAGGAGAAATGATGAATTGAGGAAGATCGAAGCTGAGGTAGGAGTAATTAGTAGTGCCGACGGTTCAGCCTACTTCAAGATAGGAAATACAGCAGTACTGGCTGCAGTTCATGGGCCGCGGGAACTTCATCCTAAACATCTCCAAGATCCTGAGAAGAGCATTGTAAGATGCTATTATAATATGACCACATTTTCTGTACCTGAGAGGAAACCTCCCAGTCCTGGGAGGAGGGAGATCGAGCTGAGTTCTATGATAAAGAGGGCTCTCACCCCAGCTATCTTCGTAGAGGAATTTCCAAGGACTGCAATCGATATCTATACTTATGTGATCGAAGCTGATGCAGGGACCAGATGTGCAAGCATCTGTGCAGCCTCTCTGGCTCTTGCAGATGCGGGAGTGCCTATGCGAGATCTAGTAGCTGCAGTAGCTGCAGGAAAAGTGGGAAGTGAGATCGTACTTGACCTCACTAAGGAAGAGGAAGATAGCGAGCAATGCACAGATGTCCCTATCGCATACATGCCCAACAAAGATTATATTACTCTTATTCAATTAGATGGGGAAGTGAGCCTAGAGGAGTTGAGGGAGATCATAAAACTGGGGATTAAGGGATGTTTAGAGATCTATGAGATCCAAAAGAAAGCTCTTAGGAGGAAATATGTGGAAATATGAAAGTAAGAATTAGAGGAATATATTCCACAGCACTTACCCAGTTACTCTTAGAGCATAATTTCGAAATCGTAGATCAATCTCCCATAGCTAATGAAAGGTTCAAGCTAGAAAACGAGGAAAAGGGAGCAGATATCCTTATCTATGATAAGGAAGACCTTAACGGGATTACTATCCATGGAGAAGGAAGTGAGCAGGTGGTTGAACTCTTAAGAAAGTACTTTAAAGAGATCTTCATAAGGAAAATGGAAATAGGTACCATCTATTGTGGGATAATTAGAAAATTTGATCAGAGAAATAAGAACATACTCATCGACCTAGGAGGTTCTCAGGGAATTCTTCCCCTTCACCACTATTGGGGTTATTTAAAGGAGGGAGAAAAAGTATTGGTACAGACAAAAGGTTACCATAGGGATCTTTATTTACTCTCCACCCAGTTGAGAATCTTTGGTAATAATTTGATCCTGATAAAAAATGGATTTACAAAGGTAAGCAAACATATTAAAGACGAAGAAGAGAATAGAAGGCTCCTGAGTCTTAGTCATGAAGCTAAAATTAGAGGATATGGAGTGCTCTGGAAGGCACTAGCGCAAGGAAAGAGTGATGAAGAACTGCTGAAGGAAATGATGGAGCTCTTCAAGAAGGAGGAACAGATCAAACAATTCTTTCAAGAATGCAATGGTCCCCAACTGCTGGAGAAGGGATTGCTAACATACTTCATAGATTTTGGTCCGGAAGCTAAGGCTAAATTGGATGAATTACGTAAAAAGGTAACCCCCACTATTTGCAAGCATCATGAACTTAAATCATTTAACTATATGGAACTTGTAGATTTGGCCGAATCTTTGGCTGAGAAATTTGGGGAAGATGTCGTGGAGAATTGCGTTAATTCCATACTGCAGAAAAGTTTTCCTCCAGTAGGATCTCTATACACAGTGGTCTGCAAGAAGTTAAATGGGAAAAGTATAGTGATAAAGGGTAAAATTGAGGAAATCACTCCAGATATAATTAAGCTCAAGAGGACAATAAGATACAGAGGAAGCTATGATGGGCTAAACCTAAAAACCGAGCTTGGAGATTATGCCATCACTAAAGTGAGGAGGGGGGCTGAGTTCCTCCTCCATGAATATTACAATTCTAAGGGAGAATTGAAGGGAAAATACTATTCGATTTGTACTCCAATTGAGATATCCCCAAGGTTTGCGAGATGCATAGATCTTGAGGTAGATGTGGTGGAGGACCAAGAGGGAAGAAGAATCATAGATGTAGATAAGCTAGAGGATAAATTCAAAGATGGGATCATCAGCGAGGAAATTTACAAAAAAGCCAAAGAAAGAGCCGAAAGTATCTACATGGGTGAAGGAGATGGTATATGAATATATTATAGATATGGTAAACAGGGGATTGAGAATAGATGGAAGGAAATTCTTCGAGTACAGGCCTATCCAGATCCGCGTGAATGTCTCTAAAAATGCTGAAGGATCAGCTCTCGTATCACTGGGAGAAACTAAAGTACTCGCTGGAGTAAAGATGGATATAGTTGAGCCATTTGAAGATAGGCCAGATGAGGGGGTACTAATAGTAAATGCTGAATTTGCTCCATTGGCCTCTCCTATGTTCGAACCAGGCCCTCCTAATGAAGATGCTATAGAGCTTGCAAGGGTGGTAGACCGGGGAATCAGAGAGAGCAATGCTATAGATCTAAAATCCCTTTGCATCGAAGCTGGCTCAAAGGTATGGGGAATATTCGTAGATATTTACATACTAAATCATGATGGAAATTTAATTGATGCAAGCGCTCTAGCGGCAATTGTTTCTCTCCTCACTGCTAGATTTCCAATCGTAGAGGGTGATAAGGTAGTCTATGGAAAATGGTGTGAGAAAAAATTGAAAGTAAATAAAATTCCAGTATGCTGCACATTTGTGAAAATTGGCAATCATTTCCTCCTGGACCCAAACTTGAGGGAGGAAAGTGCCTTAGAAGCTGGCCTTAGTGTAATAGTAACTGATGAAAAAACCAATGCTCTTCAGAAAAGAGGAGAAATAGGAGGTCTCAAGTTTGCCGAGGTGATGAAGTGTATTGAGATAGCTCTGGAGAAAGGAAAAGAACTCAAACAGATGGTGGAGAGGGCTGTAAGTTGATATTTCTTAGGGCAATCCCTTCTATAAAGAAAAACTCTGCAGGGAAGGATTTCTTAGAGGTGCACGTAGATAGCGATGTAGGCAAGCTTAGAGTGTCTGTTCCAGTCGGAACTAGCAGGAGTGCTTTTGAGTATCCTTTCCTCCTAGGAAGAGAGATACGCAAAATTCAGAGACTTTCTACTAAATGTAGAGGTATGGAGTTCAGAAACGTAAATGATGTTCTCAAATTCGAGAAAAGATGTAAATGCCTTCCTATTTCCTTGGCTATCATAAAAGGACTAAGTTTGGAAAGACATCTCCCTGTATGGAAGCTCCTATTCAAGAAAGCTAGGCCCCCTCTCATCATCTCCAAGATCTTTGGAGGGGGAAAACATACATCTCTCCTAGGAGCTCCAGAATTCCAAGAATTCTTAGTTTTCCCTACTTCCGACGTGGGGCTGCAGAAAAATATTTTTCTCAACAAATTAGTGTATAAAAGAGCTTTAAAGTTCTTGAAAAGGGAAAAAATAACATTCACTACAGATATTGAAGGAGGAATAGTAGCTAAACTTACCAATGAGCAAGTACTCAATCTGCTGGCAAATATAGTACAATCGGTAAGTTACGAAAGTGAAACCGAGCTCGCGATCGGTATCGATGTAGCCGCCTCCTCGTTTTTTATTAGGGGAAGATACAAGTATCTTGATAGGAGGATAGATGAAGATTCCCAGCTCAAGTATATCAAATTTCTCACCGAGGAATATAATTTGAGATATGTTGAAGATCCATTCCATCAGAATGCGTTCGATAGCTTTCGTAAATTCAAAAGATACTTTAGAAGAAAGGTAATTATATGTGGAGATGACTTGGTAGCAACTAGATTAAAGAGGCTAAGAGTCGCAAATTCCCATCACGCCATAAATGCTTGTATAATTAAACCAAATCAATGCTATTCTCTTTCAGAAACTTTGGCTGTGATGAAACTTGCAAAAAAGTTTAAATATTTAAGAGTTTTTTCGCATAGATCTGTAGAAACTCCAGAAAGAATCTTCGCGGATTTGGCTATGGGATGTGAAATGTACAAGATCTCTGTGGTAACGAGGGAAAGGATGTTAAAACTTAGAAGACTTATCGAAATCTTGAACGAAAATGGAGTTGTTAGTTCCTAGGGAAAAATACTTGGCTAGCGGGATCCACATATGCAGCAAAAGTAGGACTAAATTCATGAAGGAATTTGTCTTCCGCATTCGGAGTGATGGTACCAACATTCTAGATGTGAGAAAGATCGATGAGAGATTGAGGATAGTTGCCAATTTCTTGAGCCAATTTGAGCCCAATGAGATCCTGGTGGTAGGGAGAAGGGATGTCTGCCGTAATCCAATCCAAAAATTCTCCGAAGTGGTTGGAGCTGTTGCAATTGTGGGTCGCTATTTGCCAGGAACCCTCACCAATCCGACATATTCTCAAAACTTTCCCACACCGAAGGTGGTGATAATCTGTGATCCTTGGATAGATAGGGTAGCTTTCCAAGATGCTCTCAAGATCAATGTTCCTATCATAGTGCTGGCTGATGTAAACGTAACTCCTACAAATGTAGATTTGATCCTTCCTTGCAATAACAAGTCTGGAAAGGCTCTTGCTCTCATCTTCTGGATTTTAGCACGAGAGTACCTAAAGAGAAAGGGAATTATCAGCAAAGATGAGGAATTCAAATATAAGTTGAGTGACTTCACATGAATAGGAAAATTAGGAAAGCTACCTTCGCCGGTCAATTCTATAGTGCTAAGCGAGATTCTCTCATCAAGGAACTTAACTCATGTTTTCTCTCGGAGCTTGGAGTTGGTAAACTTCCCGAGCTTCGGGAGGAACACAAGATAGTTGGTGCTATTTCCCCGCATGCTGGCTATGCCTTCTCAGGAGCATGCGCATCTTTTGTATACTTCGAACTTGCTAAGGCAAAAAAGCCAGATTATTTCCTAATCTTAGGAGTAAATCATCATGGAATGGGGAAGAAGATCTCTATCTCGGAGATGGATGTAGAGACACCATTGGGAATATGTGAAGTAAATAGGGAAATAGTCCTTGAGATCATTAGGAGAAAACTAGCCCAATTAGATGAAACAGCTCATGCCTATGAGCATAGTATTGAAGTTCAACTACCATTTATGCAATTTTCACTCAAGAAATTTAAATTCGTCCCCATACTCTTCAGGGAAATTGAATTGGATGAATGTCTAGAGTTTGCTGAAGGAATTTGTGAGATCCTCAGGGAAAAGCCTGGAGTAGTACTAGCAAGCTCAGACTTCACTCATTATGGCTCCATGTATGGATATCTCCCATTCATTTCCCAGATAAAGGAAAATATGTATAAGCTGGATAGAGAAATCATCGATGAAATCTTGCGCTTAAATTTTGAGAAGTTCTTCAAGAGGGTGAGGGTGGAGGGTCTTACTGTATGTGGTTACATCCCTATCACCATTCTGCTCATCCTGATGAAACGAATTGGGGCCAAAGGTAGGCTTCTCAAATATTACACGAGTGGTGATGTGACAGGAGATTATGAAAATTCTGTAGGGTATGCATCCATTATCTTTGAAGTTTGAGCCCCTCCCTAGTTTTCACAGCAACTCCTCTCTGCATTACTTTCATTTCTTCACTACTCAGCACAGCTTCCCCCACTCCAAGCAACTCGTTCTTAGAGTTCAAGATCAATACTTCATCTCTTGGTAGAATATTTGGGTCTGCCCTTTCAACAAACTTCACGAAGAGATTTCTACCACTCCTTACCAATTCCTCAACCTCAGGTTTTCCTTCCACAAAGACTCGATTATTCTTGAGTTTATCCTTAATCCTCAAAGCTCCAGCTATCCTCAAGCATAGGAAACCATCTCTTGGCCTAAGTGTAGCTAAAAGTTCAGAGTCAGAGTATATTCTTCTTATCTTTCCTGTAGTGGGGCTTTTGAAGATCTTAACATTACCGGGAAATAGAACTCTACCTATCCCTCTTCCAAATTGATAATCTGCTATCTTTCTTATCCTCTCGAGATCCTTAACTATTCCTTTACTAAATTTAAATAGAGGCTTTCCTTCGATCGAGAGAGATTGGAAGAAAGGATAGGTCTGATCTAGGGCAGCTGGAATAAGTTTAGTTCCAAAGATCCTTCTTACCCTCATCTTGGCCCTCCTTATTTCTGGTCTAAGTTTAGTTTCTTCTCCAGTGTAGAAGAGGCCACTTCTCTTTCTCATGGGATCATACTTATCGAAAAGTTTGGAGAATATTCTCAAAGCCTTGAGATACGCTTCAAACAATCTAGGATGGCTTCTGCACCTGACAGCACAAAGCTCGAAGAGCCTATTCTCAATTATAGCCTCTCTTATTTCCTTAATCACTTTAAAGAGCACATACAGATTGTGGAGGGCTAGCAATCTTTCCCTCTCACCTTTAAGCATTTCCTTCAACTCTTTTATATCGTATCGAGAACAAATCTCACAATTGCATGGTAATTCCTGCATTTCCTCAAGCCTTAGAGTTCCTATGTCTGTCATATATCTATCATCACTTGCGAAGAGAGCATAAGAAGCGCTATCGAAGATATCACACCCAAGAAGAGTGGCTAAGGGCATAAATGAAGGTAGTCCAACTCCAAAGAGGTGAAATGCTCTGCTGATTGGCAGCTTAGATTTTGCTGCATGGACCATGTAACACACTTGGGTGAACTCATAATTATTTAGAAACTGTACAGGTTCTCCAAGCGAATGCATAGCATATGGCAGTCTACTGAGCTCTTTAGCACATTTCGAGATCAGGTCTAAAAACTTTCCTCCTTGTATCGGTGCCGACCACAACATATTCTTTCTCCTCATCAGCTTAAGGCTTTCCCTAGCATTCTGGAGGGTGATCTCAACACTCCTCTTAGCTTCCCTCCTCCCTGCTGAGGCAGGAGTTGGGAGATCTAAAGTTATGCCTATATCTGCGCCTATTTCCTCTTGAAACTTAAGGATCTCTGCAAAATCTATTTCCACTCCTCTGTATCTATGAATTTGATATCCTCCATTATCTACCATAATTGCTCCTTTAAATTTGAGCAAACGATGAATCCTGTACCTCAGAGCAGCTTCCCTCAGATCTGGATGTTTGAAGATGATGTAACTGTTAGCCATTATCATCTTAGCCTTGAACCTTCTAGCCATTTCCTTTGGCTCTACGATGAGTTTATTTGGATTTATCACTGGACAAAATACTGGAAGCTCTATTTTCCCATGCTCAGTATGCAATATCCCTATTCTGGCCAACCCATCATGATATTTTATCTCCAGCATATATAGAAAGTGTTAAATAAGGCTATAAAGCTTTTAAGATTTATGAGAACTTGGCAATATCTGCTCCTTTTGTTGGGAGCATTTGGAATTGCTGGGGTATTCATTTCCTACGTTTCTAGGATTCCAACTCCACTTCCCCAAAATTTCACCACCCCTGAAAGGATAGGGGAAAATAGGATTACTTTAACTCAGGAAGCCATGGACGTGAAAATGCTAAGGAAAGATGGTTATGTAAAACTGGAGGCCATTTTACCAGTGAGTCGAAATTTGACTACTCTCAGACTAGAGCTCTCCTCCCCCTCAGGAGATTGGTCGTTCTCAATGGAAATGTGGAGACCAGTGATTACTCCTCAATTTGAGGATGCGTTGAGGCTTAAGTTTAGCGAGGAAGATATTGGTGTAGTCTCTCAATTGGAGAGGGAGCTAAACACCAAAAATGTCAAAGTTGAGATCTACTTTAAGCTGGTGGAAAGGAGCGAATCTGCTACCTCCATCAATGTGAAGACTTTCCCGCTCTTCGAGGCTCTTCTTGAAACGATGAAGTATGGGAATTTTTCAGGCTTCCAAGAATTCACCATCTACGAGGGAAGGTGGAGAGGAAGAGCTATCATACAGGAAGGAGAGGTTGAGCTGTTGAGAAAGGAGATAGTGGTATGAACATCTTTGCAATTGGAGGATATTCTGAAATAGGTAGAAACATGACTGCCATCAAAGTAGGGGATGATACCCTTCTATTGGATTGTGGCCTTTGGATCGAGAAGGTAGTAGAAATAGAGGATGGAAATATCTCCCAAATGAATGTAATTGAACTCATGGAGAGAGAAGCAGTTCCTAATGATTTAGATTTCTTCGAGAAACATGGAAGATCGGTTAAGGCTATCGTATGTACTCATGCTCATTTAGATCACTGTGGGGCAATTCCAATCTTAGCAAATAAGTACAAGGCCCCAATAATTGCTACCCCATTTACGATCGAAGTAATTCAGAGTCTTTATGAAGAGCGAGGAACGGAGATTCCAAGATTCATAAGACTTAATCCAGGCTCCAGTTACAGAATTGCAAGCTTTCTCATCCGATTTCTGCATGTTACTCATTCCACCCCTCAAACTGTGATGGCTTCTATTGAAAGTAAGGAAGGGGAAATACTCTATGCTAACGACTTCAAATTCGATGATCATCCTCTACTTGGAAAGAAAACAGATTACTCCGGAATTTCTGAAAGGAAGGGAGCAAAGCTCCTCATCTCAGACTCAACCAGAATAGAGAGGGAGGGAAGGTGCTATAGTGAGAGTCTAGTAAAGGAAATGCTTTCCGATATTCTAGAGTGGGTCGGTTCTGAGGAGAAACTCCTTATCCTCACAACCTTTTCCAGTCATCTGGCTAGGATTAGGATGATGGTAGAAATGCTGAGGAAAGTAAAGAGGGAACCCCTCCTTCTAGGAAGAAGTCTCGCTACTTACATCGAATGCGCCGAAAGGATAAATCTGATCAATTTTCCAAAATACTGCAAAGTGCTTGGGGAAAAAGAGAAGATAGATAAGGCCCTAAAGCAGGTATCCCACGACCCTGGAAAGTATGCAATTATCTGCACTGGGAATCAAGGAGAGCCGAGATCGGTTCTCTTCAGAATAGCTAGGGATGAAACTCCACTTAAGTTGAGCAACGAAGATGTGGTGATCTTTTGCTCTGAAGTGATACCTTCCCCGATTAATAGGGCTCATCGGGCAGATCTAGAGAGGAGATTGAGGAATAAGGGCGTAAGGATCTTTAAGGATGTCCATGTATCTGGTCATGCATTCAGAGAGGATCATCGTTGGCTCCTGAAAACGATTGGTCCTAAATATTACTTGCCTACACATGGAGGGTTAGACAAAATAGTGCATGCTGTGGAGTTGGCTCATGAGCTAGGATATGAATTGAATAAAGATGTATTTGTCCTCCAAAATTTCCAAGAGCTTAAGATATGAAACTAATTGAGCTTCATGCTCATACTTATTATTCGAGAGGTACATACTTAAGTTACGATGCCTGCGACTCTCCGGAGGAGATGGTAGATGAAGCATACCGTAAGGGATTTTCTGGAATAGCAATCACTGATCACAATACTACTAAGGGTTTCTCAAGAGCTTTTCAAAGATCCAAGAAATATAGAGATTTTATTGTAATTCCTGGGATGGAGTTGGATGTGAAATTGGGAAAGAGATATGCCCACCTCCTCCTGCTTTCTGACAGTCCAAAGTTTCCACACTTTAATCCTGGAGAGAACCTTGAAGTTGTCTTGGACAGGGCCAGAGATGAGAATCTCTTGAGTGTGGCTGCCCATCCATGTGGTACTCTCTGGAATTATATGGAGATGGATCCAAGGAATTTGAGGACAGATCTCGTAGAGGCCTATAATCCATTTTCGATTTATTCAATTAATGATTCATTGAAATTTGCTAGGAGTGGAAACAAATTTTATGTAGCTGGAAGTGATGCTCATACTAAGGAAATGGTAGGCCTTACTTATAACTTGGTTTATGCAGATGACGAAAATGATCTACTTGAGAAATTGAGGAAGGAACAATTAAAATGTGGTTTCACCAAGAGCCTTCCCTCACTCCTCAACTCCCTCATCAGTTCTTACAGGAGAAAACTTATTTTAAATCAGCAGAATCTTCAAAATTTGAAGTTTCATGAAGATGATGCCCTATTTACTCTCCTCAAGATAAGCGGTAATATGAAGAAGATAATGAACCCATTACTTCAGACATTCTTGAAAAGTGGAAGGAATACGCCCTATCTGCCGCTCGCTGCTGCTTTAGCTTTCGAATGCAACCTTTACCTAAAATTTGAAAGGGTAAAGCAGCTTGTACTGGATAGAAATATTAAATAATAAAGTCTCATATTTTTCATGGAAATGAATGAAGAACTCGAGTCTTTGATCAGAAAATTCGCCCTCAAAAATGCTGTAGAGCATGAGGGAAAAGCCTTGGCAAGTGCTATACTCTCCAAACTTCTCGGAGAGAGGCCAGAATTTAGGGAAAAAATCAGGGAAGTAATGAAGATCGTAGAGAAAGTCGTGAGGGAGGTAAATTCTTTAAGCCTTGAGGAGCAGGAGAAGGAGTTAGAACGATGTGCTCCCGAATTACTTGTAATACGGAAAGTGAAAGAGGAGAAGGAACTTCCAGAGTTGCCCCAAGCTGAGATGGGAAAAGTGGTTACTAGACTACCCCCAGAGCCTAGCGGGTATATGCATATCGGTCATGCTATGAGTGGAATAATCAATTACCTCTACGCTAAGAAATATGAAGGAAAGATCTGGCTTAGATTTGAAGATACTGACCCTAGGAAAGTGAGAAGAGAATATTATGAGAGTTTCATTCGTGGTTATAAATGGCTTGGCATTAAGTGGGATTTTGAAAAATATGAGTCTCAACATCTGGAGAATTATTATAAGTATGCTGAAAAACTAATCCTCAAACATAGCGCATATGTATGTAATTGCCCTAAGGAAAAAATAAGCGAGCTAAGGAAATTAGGTAAGCCATGTGAGCATACTAAAAGAAGTGTTGAGGAAAACCTAGAGGAATGGAATAGAATGTTCTCCACATATAGGGAGGGAGAAGCAGTTCTTAGGTTGAAAGGAGACATGGAAAGCAAGAATTATTGCATGAGAGATCCTGTGATCTTTCGAATAGTGGAGGCGGAACATCCATTAGTGGGAAAGAAGTACAGGATCTGGCCTACATATGATTTCGCTGTCTCACTTGAAGATAGTTTCTGTGGTGTGACTCATGTATTGAGAAGTGCTGAATTTGGGTCTATGAGAGTAGAACTCCAAAATTACATCAGGAATCTCTTCGGAATGAAGAATCCAATAATTATCCAGTACTCTAGGTTCAATTTCAGAGGGACTCCGATTCAGAAGAGGAAGATTAGAGAGCTCATCAAGCAAGGTATCATTCATAGCTGGGATGACCCTAGGCTTGCTACTGTAGATGCTATAAGGAGAAGGGGAATCGTCCCTGAAGCTTTAAGAAGGTTCACCATAGAAGTTGGAATCACCCAAGCCTATCATGAATATGAATGGGAAATGTTATATGCTGTAAATAGAAAAGTACTCGATCCTATTACCAAGCGATACTTCTTCGTACCTAATCCAATAGAGCTTGAAGTAATAAATGCTCCAAGAAAGGAAGCAATACTTCGTAACCATCCCAATCGGGAACTGGGGGTCAGAAAAATTGAGACAAGCGGCCATTTCTTTATCAGTAAAGATGATCTAGATCTGCTGAGGAAGCAGAAGGTAGTTAGATTAAAGTATCTCTATAATATAAAAGTGGAGGAAATAAATGGGAATAAAATAACAGCCACTTTCGTAGGGGAGCAATTGAAGAGGGAAATGCTCAAAATTCAGTGGGTAACAGATGAAAATGTGCCAGCACTTGTACTCATACCTGGACCCCTCTTCATAAACCATGAGATAAATAAAGAAAGCCTGCAGCAAGTACGCGGTCTCTGTGAGAAAGCATGTTTAGAACTTCAAGAAGGGGATATAATCCAAGCTGAGAGATTCGGTTTCCTTAGATTAGATAAGAAAGAAAATGCCTCCCTTACTTTCATTTTTACTCACAGATGACGCTCAAGGTCTTAGCTGCTTCTGACATCCATGGAGACTTAGGATTAGTAAAAAAGCTTGCCAAAAAGGCTAGGAAGGAAAAGGTAGATGTAATTATATTATGTGGTGATATCACTTTAGCTGAGACTAATTTAGAGGGATTAGTAGGTCCGCTTAAGCAGAACTGCAAAAAGCTGATCCTTGTACCAGGCAATCATGAAAGTGTGGCAACTGCTAATTTTTTAGCTACCCTCTATTCTCCAGGTGTATACAATCTACATGGATATGCTATCCGAATAGGAGATGTTGGTTTCTTTGGAGTAGGATTAAGCAATATTGGCATTTTCCAGTTCGATGAGTCTGAGGTGGAACAGCTCTTGGAGAGCTCATTTGAGAAGATTAGGGACGCCAGGAAGAAAATAATGGTAACCCATACTCCTCCTTACGGTACAAAGCTAGATAATTTAGGATTTTTTGTAGGAAGCATAGGAATAAGAAGGGCTGTGAAGAAACTTCAACCAGACCTCGTGCTTTGTGGCCATATTCATGAAACATTTGGGAAAGTAGATCGAATTGGAAAGAGCAGGATAATCAATGTGGGGAGGAAGGGGAAGGTCCTCAGAATTTAGATAGGTTTTTAAGCTATTAGCTTCTTCATCATTAATACCAATGAATAATGAGTTTGAAGGAGGTGTTTTGAAATGCAGGCCCCATATGTAAAGTTTAAGGTACCTAAGGAACTTGTGGAGAGAACTTATCAGTTACTAGAAATAAGTAGGAATACTGGAAAAATCAAGAAGGGTACAAATGAAACAACGAAGGCTGTGGAGAAAGGCCAAGCGAAGCTTGTGATAATAGCAGAGGATGTATCCCCTCCAGAAATCGTAATGCATTTGCCTCCACTCTGCGAGGAAAAGAACATTCCATACACTTATGTGCCAAGTAAAGCAGACCTTGGGGCAGCAGCTGGAATAGAAGTAGCAGCTGCAAGTGCTTGCATAATAGATCCAGGAGATGGAAAGGCGTTACTCGACGAATTGATAGCTAAGGTCAATGCTCTAAAAGGTAAAAAGTAAATGGGAGGTAAAAAGAAGCAGAGAGCTAAGGAGGCTGCTGCTGAAGAACAGCTTAAGGTTAGTGATAGTTCTCTCTTAGCTGAAGCTACTCCTGCAGAAGTGGTTGAGATCATCGGAAGGACAGGAGTACGCGGGGAAGTTACCCAAGTAAGATGTAAAATCCTAGTAGGACCTGATGAAGGCAAGGTGATCAGGAGAAATGTAAAGGGGCCAGTAAGACTCAAAGATATCTTGATGTTGAAAGACACGGAGCTTGAAGCTCAACCTCTAACTGGAGGGAGGAAATGAAATGTTCTTTCTGTAATCAGGAGCTTAAACCAGGTACTGGTGTAATGTTCGTGAGGAATGATGGGAAGATTTTCTACTTTTGCTCCTCAAAATGTGAAAAAAATATGCTTAAACTTGGAAGGAAGGGAAGCAAGGTAAAGTGGACTAAAAAGTAATTTCTGCTCAGTGAGTTCAAAAAATATAAAATAGTTTCAATTTTTCTGAGAAATGTTTAAGATGAGGACGTTGATGCTAGCTTGGGAATTCCCTCCGATGAAAAGCGGGGGGTTGGGGGTGGTGTGTTATCATCTCACGAAGGAACTGGGTGAGCTAGGAGTAGATATAATTTATCTTCTCCCAAAAATTCCTGAAAATCTAAGGCATGAATTTGAGAAACTAATTTCAGCCAATTATCCGAGGAATAAAGTGAAATTCTATGAGCTGGATATAAAGCTTTATCCATATCTTAGACTTGAGGACTCAGAACTTAAAGTGTATTTCTCATACACCTCTGAAAATTTGGAGAAATACAAGAGACTAGCATGCAAAATAGCTGAATTAGAGCACTTCGATGTGATCCACTGTCATGATTGGATGACCTTTCCAGCAGGGGTAGAGCTCAAGTACAAATTCGGTAAACCCCTAGTGCTCCATGTGCACTCCACTTCCTACGACAGGTGTGGAGGAAACCTAAATAGGGAACTCTTGGACTACAAAATAGAGAAATATGGTTTTGCACATGCTGACAAGATAATAGCCGTGAGCAGACGGATTAAGAACATAATTGTAAATTTCTATGATGTACCCCCCGAGAAGGTGGAAGTAGTATACAACGCGGCTATCTTAAGGGAGAGAATTAGGGAGCTCCACTTGGAGAAGCTTAAGAGGTATAAGATAGTACTTTTCTTGGGAAGGCTTACCTTACATAAAGGTCCTGATTGGTTCCTCAGAGCAGCCCATAAAGTGCTACAATTTGAACCCAATGTTCTCTTCATAGTTGGAGGCTCTGGTGAGATGATGCCCCAGCTTATCAAGCTAAGCGCTGATTTAGGAATTGGAGATAAAGTGATTTTTACTGGAGCACTTTCCGATAGAGAAGTAGATGCCCTCTATGAATTAGCAGATGTATATGTGATGCCTTCCCTCTCCGAGCCATTTGGAATTACTCCTCTTGAGGCCCTTTATCATGATAAGCCAGTAATAATTTCCAAGCAAGCTGGAGTTTCTGAGGTTCTTAGGAATGTATTTCAAGTGGATTTTTGGGACGTGGACGAAATGGTAAACAAAATAGTGGCTCTGTTGAGATATCCCAAACTTGCTGAAGAACTCGTGAGGGTGGGAAAGGAGGAAGCTAGTTACCTAAGCTGGAGGAAGAGTGCAGAACAGGTACTTGAAGTATATCGTCTCCTAACTGCTTAATTCTCCCCCTCTATCCTCAATCTCATATCTTGAATTACGTTCATGAAAGCCACAAAAGCATCGAATGGAGTGGGAAATGCTTGATCTCTGAAGTACTTATGAATATCTCCATCAGCATCATACTTTAGACTCATAAAATAGAGGTGATCGGCAGTAGTTAGCTTCCTCCAAGCCTCAAGCAGCTTTTCATCTTTTTTTTGTATAGAATATTGTTTTATTGATTTTTCTAAGAGATACAAAGCTCTAGCGGCTTGATTTTGAAGTGAATCTCCCAACCAAGCACTCAGATCTCTCTCTATATCTGCCCAAGAGATCACGTTCGGAACATCAAGTTCGTCTACGGCCTCATATAATCTAGCTGCCTCACTTACTGTAGCAAAATTATTATCAGGATGTTTGAGGATCTCGGCAGGCAAGTGCCTGAAGAATTCAAATATTCCGGTTTCAGGCCAGTGATGTTCTCCAAACGTTTCGTAATCCATGAAAATGTTGACTACATAACCATTACCATTGTGGGCACTGATCCAGCTAGCATATTTTTCAGCTGTGAGGGGGAAGCCTTCCCAGTGAGGATTAGAAAACCTAAAGGCTATATCATCCGAAAGCTTGTAATGTCTTAGTAGCAGCTTTAGATTCACTCCCTTTGCCTTGTATATGTAAGTAGGGCTCCTCCATCCTAAGATTTTTTCCGTGCCCTCACACAACATTACTTTAAAACCCATTTGGCTCACAAGCTTTGCTATATAATTGGAGTAAATAAGTTCTGTATTCCTGAATGCTGTGGGAACGAAATTAAAGACTTCTTTCAGTTTTCTCACATGTTTATTCACTTGAAATTTGAACTCCTCCTCTGAAAACAGGGAAGTAAGGGAATGATAATATGTCTCTGCTAAAAGCTCAACGTTTCCAGTATCTACTAGCTCGGCAAAAGAATTGAGAACATCTGGAAAATCGCTTTCTAGCTGTTCTATTAAAGTTCCTGAGATTGAGAATGAAACCTTTAGATTATACTTCTTTATGAGTTCGAGTAAAAGCCTGTTCATCGGCCTGTAGCATTTTCTTACCACTCTCTCTAGAATTCTGAAATTGAGCTCTCTATCAAAATACTCGTCTGTCTTCCCCACATCAAAGATTCTAAACTTCTTGAGCCTAATTGGCTGGTGCGCGTGAAAGTAAAATACTACAGATACCATACTTATTTGTGAACTTGAGAATTTCATTAAAAAATTTTTCGGTAAAAATAAATGTGGAGAGCACTTTGCCTAGTTATGGAACTCGTATTGAAGGATGAATTCCTTAACAGAATTAGGCTGTTAATGGGAGAAGAGATGGATGTATTTATTGAATACTGTAGGAAGCCTCTACCCACAACTATTAGGGTAAATACTATTAAGATCTCAAAAAATGAATTACTGCGTAAATTAGGTGCCCGCTATACGCTTGAACCAATTCCTTGGTATGCTGATGCTTTCATCGTGAGAGATGGTTTTTCTCTAGGTAACACCTTAGAACACGTGCTCGGCTATTTTTATATTCAGGAAGCTGCAAGCATGATTCCTCCCCTCATCCTAGCTCCGAAGGAGAATGAGTGGGTACTTGATCTCTGCGCCGCTCCAGGAAGCAAAGCCACGCAAATAGCCCAGCTCATGAGAAATACTGGGCTCCTTATAGCCAATGACGTAAGAATTGATAGAATCAAACCGCTTGTAGCTAATCTCCAGCGATGTGGGGTAACCAATTGTATAGTTACAATGATGGATGGAAATCTATTTCGTGAGGTTAGACTCTCTTTCGACAAGGTTTTAGTAGATGCTCCATGTTCTTCCGAAGGAGCGATAAGAAAGGATTTCAAGATAGCTAAGATGTGGAATCCTAAGATGATTCTCAAGCTCTCGAGGCTACAGAAGAAACTTATAGCTACTGGATTTATGAGATTGAAAGAGGGGGGTAGGTTGGTCTACTCTACATGTACCCTAGCTCCAGAGGAGAACGAGGAGGTAGTGGATTTTCTTCTCAAGAAATATGAAAATGCTGAGATTGAGAAGATAGGGCTTAAAGGACTCAAGTTCAGAGAAGGGATAGTAGAATGGAAAGGAAAGCGTTATGATGATGAGGTGAGGCATTGTATGCGGATTTATCCCCAAGATAATGATACTGAAGGCTTTTTCGTTGCTAGTATCATAAAAAAATGAAGGAAGTAAGAATCATGGGTCATGAAGAAGTAAGAAGGGTTCTAGAAATCATCTCCCAACGTTTCTCAATTGAACCGAAGTTAAATTATGTTTTTCTCATCGATAATCGTGGAAAAGTATTTATCTGCTCTCCCGACATAGTCAAGCTTGATCTCAAACCTCTATGGAGGCGAATTCAAAGGATAGGACTATATTTTGGTTTCTTTGAGAGCTCAACTAAGTTTAGACTCTCAGTAGAGGCCTCTCAGCTCTTAGGAAAGATTGCTAAGAAAAATGTAGTTGAGCTCACAGAGGAAGAAGCCCTAAAGTGGCTAAACGGCTTAGATTTGGAGAGGAAAATGGAAAGAGGAATAGTAATTCTCAAGTATGGAGATGATTTCTTAGGCTCAGGACTCTCCATGGGAGGTAAGATTAAAAACCTATTACCTAAGGAAAGGAGAGTAAAGAGGGAGCTTAAGTTAGGGTCTTCTGAAGAGCCTGCCCTCTAGCTCAATCTTCCTTCTTACTATTTCTTCGAAAACCTTTTCTGGATTCGATAAACCCTCCAACCTGTAATCCCCTCTTGGAGTAACGATTATTATGTTGCCTACTTTAAGAATGCCAGCTATTGGGGGAGCTTCTATTTTAACATCTTCTATCTCCTCATATGGTATCCTCTTCCATCCCAAGAAATGCTTGAGATGAATGTAAGAATTTAGGATGTAATATTTCATCAGCTTTTTCCTCAATGAAAGTAAAATTAGGGTAATTCCAACCAGCATTACTGAGCCGTACTTCATGATAATCCCCACTTCCATGCCTATATTCCCTGCCCATAGTAGGAGATCTGAGATGACATATGCTGAAAAAGCGGTAAGGAAAATGGGCAAGAAATTCTTCTCATAGATCCATATGAGAATGGCTCTCCAACTCGGTTGAATCTCCATTCATAATGGGAAGAATTTTAATTTTATAAATTTCTCCTAGAGATGAGGCCCCGGTAGCTCAGGTGGAAGAGCGACTGCCTCGTAAGCAGTAGGTCGTGGGTTCAAATCCCACCCGGGGCTTTAAACCTTTTTCCAATAGCGAAATCTTTCAAAATTGTCCGAGATTCTAGAAAGATCACCTATCAGTATTAGCAAACGAAATTTCTAAAAAGGCGAAGTTCTCCAACTTCTTAAGATGGATAAAGATGCTTCTCTGAGAGATGGGGGTTATTATGCCTTGAAAATTTTGCAAGGAAGGGGAATAGTTGGGGGAAAATGTATAGGGGAGGCTCTCGTATCCAATAAGCCAATTAGCTTTTTGGGTGATATAGATCCTACCTCTGGAAAGGTAATCGGAAAACATCTCGATATCTATGGAAAATATGTGAAGGACAAGATCTTCTGCTTTCCCCATGGGAGTGGCTCCACAGTAGGCAGTTATGTATTATATTCTCTAGCAAAGAATGGATATGCTCCCAAGGCCATAGTGAATCGGCAGGCAGATCCTGTAGTAGTGGTTGGAGCAGTCATAGCGAATATCCCTATGGTAGATCAGGTAGATATAAGTAAGCTAAGGACTGGTGATTTAATAGAGGTGGATGCTGATAGAGGATTAGTTACAATTCTAAAATCAGTAGAAAGTTAAGCTTCATAGATTAAAGATGAATTTTCGATTTCATAAATCCATACATTACTACATATTCCCTCAATTACTTTCTCATTCACGATACCTATTACCTCTGGCCTTGGCATTCTCTCATCTTCCCTAAATACCAAAAAGCTAGGATGGTGATAGCGAATTAAGTTCCCGAGTTCATCATAGTTGGAAAAAACCTTGGATTTGGTAAAAAATCCAAAGTAGGGCCAAAAGTTGCTTATGATGGTGTCATTTTCAGTGGCTCTATCAGAGATGTACACAATGGCTTCCCAAGTACTCTGCCAACATTTTCCTTCATTCTCTAAGGCCCTTATAATTTGAAACGTTGAAAAGGCAATAAATAAACCAATAAATGGTACCGCAACTTTTCTCTGCTCTAGTGAGGAAATTCCCTGAGAGGAAAGAAGATAGAGGAATGGCAAAATCATAAGCAAGTATCTCGGATCTTTGAGGTTCATTATAAGCATGAAGATTATGGAAAGTAACAAATAACTCAAGATACAGAAATTTTCCTCCTTGTTGAGCTGAGGAATGGACAATAGCAAGAATGGAAGCATAAAGTTCATAGCATTCATTAAATTCTCAACTACTTTAATTTCAGGTTCCCTATAAGGTGCTGACCAACTGGAGGAGAGCACATAGTCCATATAAAAATCATAAATCGGGTTGCCATACATTATTAAATTGTAAGTTAACCATGGTACCAGTATAATAAAACCTGCCAAGAAGGATCTCAGCTCCCTAAACTTTCTGTAAAATATGAAGTAGAGAAACATCGAGAAGCCAAAAATAGCTGCAGTAAATCTAGTGAGAAAACCTAGACAGATAGCAATTCCTGAGAGGAAGTATTTCTTCCTTCTGAATAGGTAGAAAGAAAAGAGGATGAAGAATAGGTGGGGAATATCTGTATAAACTCTAAAAGCCCAATAGAGAAAGAGATGAGATGAGGCTAATAGAAAGGTGGAGAGAATTGCATACTGTCTTCTTAGGTAAAGTTTAGCAATTAAGTAAAACATATAGAGGGAAAATAGAGAAAATGAGGCTACTAGAAGCTTTGCTATAATTATATCCTTACCTGTAATCCTCCAAACGCTCCCTATGAGAAGAGGTAAAAGAGGGGGCCTAAAGTTCTCCACATAATTTGACTCCCCAATTACTGCCTTAGCATTGCTGAGGAAGACTACTTCATCCCAAAGAAGAGGGGGATGGAACAAGGTAAATAGGAGTAAGATGATGCCAAAACCAGTTAATAGGTAAATTATACCTTTTTCCACTACTTTTAAACTATTCTCAAACTTAATCAACTTTTTCCTGCATGTTTCAGACAAAAAATAAAAATCTAGAGCATCTTGTGGATTTAAGCGGGGGTACCCAAGCGGTCAAAGGGGCAGGTCTCAGAAACCTGTGGCTTAGTGCCTTCCTGGGTTCGAATCCCAGCCCCCGCATTTCTGAGTTTCACAACTTTTTTAAAGCATGTTTTTCTTTGAATTGGAATGCTGGAAGATATAATAATTGAATTGTGGGGAATTGAGGAGAAACTCAGAAAGGGAATAGACCAGCTTTCCATAGGCTTACTCCTAGATTTGAGGAGAATCAACTACAATCTGAATTCCCCCTCAAAACATAAGGTAACTTTATTACTGGAAAAACTTAGAGATGACTTTCAGAGAAGGAAATGTCGAAACTCATTTGAAGAAGGGATACTTAGTGAGATAAATTATGCACTTGAAAAGCTAAGTTCTCCTTCACAATATATAATTTGAGATGGGTGAAGTAAAACTGCTGAAAAATTTCAAGCCCAATAAAGAGGGGGGAAAGCTGATAGGACTCATCTCAGATACCCATATCCCAACTAGAGCATCATTCATTCCACAGAAAGTGTTTGAAATCTTCAGCTCAGTAGACTTAATAATTCATGCTGGAGATTTAGTGGAACTTTCAGTTATCGATGAACTTAGAAAAAATGCTGCAGTAATTGCAGTATGTGGGAATATGGATCTAGAGGAGGTAGTAGAAACTCTTCCGAAGATAAATTCGATAGAGGTAGAAGGATATAAAATAGGAGTAGTCCACGATGCTGGCATTATGGGTACTGAAAAGATGAAAAATATAGCTGAAACTCACGAATTCGATATATTGGTATTTGGCCATACTCACAGACAATTCCTCCTAAAGGAAGGAAAGAGGCTCTTCATCAATCCCGGAAGTGCTACAAATCCCTTACCTCCGTTGATAACTAAACCCTCTATCGCTCTATTGCGAATAAGTGAGAAAAGAGTTGAACCATTCTTCATCCAAGTTTAAAATTTCACAAGTTCCTTCACTTTCTTGAAGTTTTTCTGAACCTCCTTCTCTCCACTTACAATCTCCCCATGACCAGGTAGGAGATATGCTATCTTAAGTTTAGAGATAGTGGCTAGGGAATTCCTAAGATCAGAGCTACTCCCTCCAGGTAGATCAGTTCTCCCCACTGCTCCTCTGAAGATCAAATCTCCCGTGATGATGGTCTTAGAATGGGGAAGATAGATAGAAATACTTCCTGCAGTATGTCCGGGAGTATGAAGGATCTGAATCCCCTCTTCCTTTGGTGTTTCTGAGCTACTTTTGAAGTCTGAAAATTCTATATTCAAGAATCTTGCTATTATTTTGTTGAATTCAAAGGACCTAAGCTCCAAGGGATGTACGAAAATCTTAGCCCCACTCAGTTTCACAATGAAATTATTTGCAGCAGAATGGTCTGGATGAGCATGAGTATTTATCACTAGTCTCACCTGCTTTATATCTACTCCTTCCCTCTCCATTTCCTCTATCTTCGATTGAATGAACTTAGGATTTCCTGGATCAACTAAAATGTTGTATTTTCCTCCTAGATAATAAGTATTGCAATCTCCAATTCTGCTTCTCTCTCGATAGAGATAAATGTGTTTAAGTATTCTCATAGCTTTCTCCTTTTAGATTTTGACCGAGAATTTATGAGAAAAGCGGCCAGTATTCCGAAGATGAAGCCACCTATATGGGCCCAGAATGCTATATTACTCCCCATGAATCCCAAAAGGCTTATAGCTCCAAAAATGAACTGAATCAAAAACCAACATGAAAGCATGACATATGTTGGAAGATAGATGAAATTAAAACCTATCCTCACTAGCACCTTCTCTCTCGGAAAAAATACTAAATAAGCTCCTAGAATTCCTGAAATTGCTCCTGACGCTCCTATTATCGGGATCTCGGAAAATGGATCTGTAATATATTGAATAAATGCTGCGCAAATTCCAGAGGTGAAGTAAAGCCACAGGAAGCTTATCCTCCCAAGCTTCTCCTCTACATTATCTCCAAACACCAGCAAGTACCACATGTTCCCAAAAAGATGATCCACCCCACCATGGAGGAACATGGATGTAAACAAGGTAACTAGATCAAATTTGGCAGGTATAAAGCCAAAGGTCATGATAATTTTCTCAAAATCAAAAAGACTGATCAAGAATATAATTACATTTAGAAACACAAGGGTAATCGTGATCACCGGAATTTTCCTTAGGAAACGGTCTGCTGTATCATAGAAGGGTAGAAACAACTGAGCTTTCATCCGATCCCAAGCTCACTCATCTTCTTCTTGATCAAAATAGCTAGTAAAAGCACTATTACACTTAAGAGCAATGTGGGTGCTTTTTCCCTTACTTGTACAAGTAGGACCGCAAACCCTGTAGCCTGAATCTTAGACACACATACCCTCTCTGAGCAGGAGAAGCCAATGGGGCATTTACAATCTTGGGGACAATTGTCGCAGTTTTCAGAAGATTCACAGATATAATTTCCACACCTGCCTCTTGGAACGCATGTACCATTTATACAGGTCTCATTAATTGGGCATTTACAATCTTGGGGACAATTGTCGCAGTTTTCACCCTCAGCACATATGCGATCCCCACATATGGCTTTTATCTCCACAGTTGGTAGAGGGTTGAATTGATCTGACTGAGAATATGCAAAGCTAAAAAAGGGTGTCAAAAGGATTGGAATCACCACTAGTTGGAAATATCTCATCGAGAAAGAATAGTAATTCTAAGTTTTAAAAAGTTGTCATCTAGTAAAGTTACTCATTTCTCTCTTCGCAGTCTTTCTCTCACTTCGATTGGATAATATTTTCCTCTACTTACTAACCTCTTTTCCATCCGCTCGGGCTCAAAGATTTTCTGAACTTCCTGAATGGCTATTTTCTCGTCAAAGGGTTTGCAGGAGAAGATATCTACAGCTGCATACCTTTCATAAATGAAAGTATGAATGGTTATATGGCTCTCGCTGATCAATATGAATCCTGAAATTCCTGGAGTAGGTGTACTATAAAAATTCACTATCGCCTCAGAGATCTTCCTCAGAGAGAGTTTGGCTGGAAGATCCTCTAGGAATTTTTTAACTAACTGTATATCCCCAAGTCTTCTCTCATCACATCCATATAAATCCAGCATTAAATGTGGTCCAAACATTCCCCACTTTATAATATAATTACGTGGAGTTTACTTTTTTAAAAATATCTTTCCCTCAAGCAATATATTTCTCTAAACTTCCTTGCCTTAGCTGTTCCTCAATTAATTTCTTAGCTTTTTCAGGTTTTCTGCTTACATTATCTAGAACTATTTGGATTGCACTCGCACTAGTTTTCAACCCCATTTCCATGTATTTCTGTGCAGTTTTCTTAGCTATTCCCTTCTTCTCCAATATAGCCCAAAGTGATATCTCAGGTGGCTTCGAAAAGCCTCCATCATATACTTTCACCAGACCATCTCTATCTTCCTTTCCTATTAACTCTATTTCTACCTGTTTTAGGATTCTCTCTAGCGGGATGGCATCATCTGGAGTATGATTTTCATCTATCAAGCAGAAGAGCGTTAGCTTTCCACATAGTTGAGAGATTACCTCTGCATCTCCTACCACTCTAGGATCGAACATGTAGATTTTGGCTGGATAATTGTCTCCTAGCTTCTGTTTAAGCCATTCCTTTATCGCTCTCACTTTTCCCCCATATTCTTCCTGTAACGTCTCCTCCATTTTCTTTACTTATAAGTAGTAATTTAAATAACTTACTTCAAATGAAGTAAGTGCCAAGCCACTTTCTTCTCCTTTACTGCTTTCATAATAGCCTCCTCCTCTCTAGTGAGTTGGGCTTTCTCTCCTTTTTTCACATCTAGGAAAATTATCCTTACTTCCCCACCTCCCGAATCCTTCACTTGAGTATAGCCATCGAAGATCACATAATCCACAGGGTTGCCAATGAATCTTGCATCTGCTGGATTGTAGGGAAACTCTGGGAGGAGTGCTACCATTTGTTCTGCTATTTTCCCTTTAAGCACAGCTCTACTCCTCTTTAAGGTCTCCTCTCTTATCTCCTCGATGTGTTGTTGGATGTATTCCTCTACCCTAATTTTTGCCTCCAGTGAGAGCTTAGCCTTCAGAAAGAAATAACAAACCAATGCCCCTATTACCACTCCTATAATGAAAACAAGTAGGTCCATCAATACTTTAATCATTGAGCTTATTTATCTTTTTCCCAAGCTGAAATAATTTTATTGCATTCTTCGTGGTAATTTCATCTACTTCTTTCACTTCCATCCGTTTTATCCTACCGATCTCTTCAACTATTAGTTTTATGCTTAGAGGAGTATTCCTCCCTCCCTTTGGATCCAGCCAGGGACAATCTGTTTCGGTCAATATATTCTCGATTGGCATGTCCCTCACAATCTTCCTAATCTTCTTACTTCTTAACAATGATGTGTTAACTGAAATGTACCAGCCATTTTCTATTACCTTTCCCAATAATTCCCTCGCAGTGAAAAAATGAATTACTACATCTTTAACACCATATTGCTGAAGGATCTCTAAAGCATCTTTAAACGCATTACGGGCGTGCACGATGAGCGGCTTCCTAAGCTTTATAGCTAGTTGGATGTGTTTTAAGAAGAGATCCTTTTGCCTTCTCTTCACATTCTCCTCAACAGGATAATCCAATCCCGTCTCCCCAATCCCATAAATTTCATGCTCATTTTCCTCCACTAATCTAAAAAAATTATCCTCCGCTTCTTCACTCAATTCAGGAACATAGATAGGATGTATCGAAGCAGTAGTGAATATGAAATTGCTGAACCTCCTAGAGAGTGTCAGGCTTCTCACCAGTTCCTGCCAGTGGGCTGAACAATTAATCACTGCTACCAACTCTTTCATACAGGCTTTTATTACTTCATCTCTATCTGAATCAAACTCTGGTTCCATCAAATGGGCATGTACATCTATCATAACTTATTTATGTTATCCTTACTTAAGCTTTTTTGGTAAAATTTATATTTGGTTGGAGCCAATTCTTTCAAGGATGGGGGAAGTTTTAGTAAGAGTTGATAAGAGGGATGCTGTTCTTGGTAAGGTGGATAGAATAAAAGCCCACAAAGAAGGTATCTTGCACCGCGGGTTCCTTATTGTAGTGAAGAATCATGAAAATAATTTCTATCTTACTCAAAGGAATCCTAAGAGGATTATATGCCATGGTATAAGGGCTCCTTTCCCTTCTTATTGGGACTGCAGTGTAGCAGGCCACCCCCGCTGGGGACAAAGAGGATATGTGACTCAAGCTATGAAGGAAGTGGAAGAGGAGTTGAACATGAAGATCAGTAGGAAGGAATTGAAATGGCTTGGAAAGTTTTACTATGAGCAATCCGATGAAATAACGAAGCTTGTGGAGCATGAGATCTGTGCTCTCTTCTTACTAGTAGTTGACAATAAGATATCTCCAAACAGAACTGAAATTTCAAAAGCTAAATGGCTAACCCCAAGGCAGTTGAGGGAATTTATGAAGAAGAATAAGATCACTCCTTGGTTTCTGAAAGCTTGTGAGCTCTTCCCCGAGATCTTTAAGTTAAGATGAGCAATTTACTGTAAAAACTAAATTTACGTGACCTTTTCTCATTATCCCCATTCATAGCTCAAAATTCTGGAGTCTAAGAGTTGAAAGAATGTTTCTGCTTCAAATGATTCAACATCGACAAATATTAAATAGAAGTTGGGTTTTCTGCAAAGAATATGGGAGTGATAGAATATTTTAATTCGCTAAATAAGAGGAAGGAGTTTGAGAAAGTGCTAGCGCTCACATTACCTACTTTCTTCATCTCATTAAGCTGGGCTATAGTCTCACCTGTGTTCTCAATCAAAATTAATCAGATCACTCAAGATTTGTTCCTGAGTGGAATCGTCTTTTCCATCTTTTCTATCTCAGCCATCTTCACCAATATTTTATTTGGAGTAATTGGAGACAAGGTGGATATAAGTAAGCTAATTAAATTATCCACTCTCATGTATGTTCCCCTTCCCCTCTTTTACTTAGCAAGTGAGCATTTTCTCCATCTAGTGATAGTGAGAATTTATCAAGCATTCATCTCTGCCCTATTCTGGTCGTCTTCCTGGATATATTTGAGAAAAACTTCAAGAAAGCACTTGGGAGAGTATATAGGTATTTATTTTGTGTCCATAGATCTAGCCTATCTCCTAGCCCTCCTCTTCGGAGGGTATTTAGGGGACCTAGGCATAAATTTGCCATTCTACTTTTTCAGCATATTTGCAGCCCTCTCTTTCCTTACCTCATTGAAATTGAAGGGTTTTAAAGTAACTGAAAAGGTAGGAATTTGGGCCGAAATTAGAGGATCTTTCTCTGAGTTGAAGAGGAAAATTAAATTTTCCATTTCAATCATCTGCATTACCATAATTACTTTCGCATCTTCATCCATTTATGGCAATTTTATGCCGATTATTCTATGGGAAGCTAATTTTTCTATACTTATGATAAGCATCTTTCTTCTGGCACAAACAGTTCCTGCCTTACTCCTAGAAATTCCAATGGGAATCTACATTGACAAATTTGGATGGAAACGTGGGCTAATGATAGGGTGTGCCCTCGCAGCCTCTGCCATTCTCATTCCTTCACTTACCCTTGATTTCCTCCCTATCATCATCTCTTCTATCTTCTTCTACTTGGGAATTACGCTTACTTCTCTTGTAATCAATCACACCTTCCCACTACATTTCTCTCCAAGTAGATTGGGCTTCTTCAGCGGAGTGTTGGAGAGTATAAAACATTTAGGTTTTGGATTGGGAGCTTTGCTAGGAGGAGCTCTTCTAAGTGAATTCAGTATGAAAATTACATTCTCTCTATTTTCTCTCTGCTTGGGAAGTATGGCACTTCTCCTCTTCCTCTGGGAGAAAAAATATAAAGTCAAAAGTTAAAATCTAAGTAAGGGGCTGTAGTTCAGCTGGTCAGAACAACGGGCTCCAGTAATGGAGCGCTGAAGCAGATGAGGAAACCCGTAGACCTGGGTTCGAATCCCAGCAGCCCCATTTCAATTCTATGGAGCCTTTATCAAAAGCTTTAAATATTACCACTTTTTAGTTAAATAAAAATGAAAATAAAATCCCTGCTCCCAGCTTTAATAGCTCTTCTATTTATTCATACTGTTCAAGCTCATACTTTTGAAATCACAAACATAGTTTTCGACAGATTTGTATTCTATCCCAATGATGTGGGAAGAGCCTTCATCACCATTAATAATTCTGGAAATTACGACGAATTTGTATATTTCAGGTACTCTCACAGTGGGCAAATTTTTGAGGTGGGACTCTTCTATCTACCAAAGCATACTACCTCTCAATTTACCATTTTCTTCATAGCTCCAACGAAGATGGGGATGCACAATGTTAGCTTTGAGGCGTACAATATTTATAATAAATCACTTCGCTATGAAGTGGTTACTGTAAATTCTAAAAATTATGCCTTTGAAACAAGGCCTTCATCCAGAAACTTAAGTGTGGCCAGAGGATTTTCAGCCAGACTCTTCCTTACCATTTACAATCTGGGGAATATGGAAGATGATTATGTAGTGAAGGTGGAAGGATGGGAAAAATATAGGGTGGAGGAAAACCTCCTCTATTTACCACCTTCTCAGGAGAAGACCTTATGGATAGAATTTTTGACTGATAGTGCCTCAGCAGGAGAGTACAAGATAAAATTGATCATATGTTCTCTACGATCATTTACTTGCAAGGAGAATGTAGTAAATTTCCAAGTAGTGAAGCCTGAATATGAGCAAACTTTAATGGAGATCTCTCCCCAAGAATTGGATCTCCTTCCTCTTCAAAATTCATCCTTAAATTTTACTGTAAAAAATGTGGGATTCGGGAAGAGAAATTACAATATTGAGATCGAAAGTGAACTCAATTATACCATTTCTGAAACTTCCTTTTCTTTATCCCCCCAAGAGGAGAAAGTCATCTCCATAAATCTAGTTCAAGTACCAGAGGGTTCCCACATTCTCAACTATACTTTATATGTGGATGATATCCCCATAAGGAGTGGAAGCATCAAAGTGAATGCTTTTTCCCCTACCTTTGCCCCATTTGCCATCCTCATTGGAGCCTATTCCTTCTGGCTCGGGCTAGCAGCTATCATCCTCATCTTGGGGTTAGTGATCTACTTTCTCCGAAAAAGAAGCATCGTAGAAGAGATCTAAAGCTTTTAAAAATTTTTTCAACTAATAATTCTTATGCAGGAAAAGAAAATTAAAGGTATAATTCTAGGAAATAAAGTTATCGTGGAGGAAAAGGAAGATGCCTCTGCTCTCTACAATAAAGGATGTTATGGGAAAATAATAAATGATAGGAATGAGTTATCATTCGTGGAAGCTCTTTATTTGATGGAGAAGGGCTTCTTGGAAGTATACCACGATTCTAAGAAGTTAGATTTCAAGCAGTTCGTGAGCATAGCTCAATCATTTGATCCCCGCTTCTGGATAAAGTTCTGCGGATATAGGGAGATAAGATCTAGAGGCTATATTGTTAAAACTGCTCTCAAATTTGGGGCAGATTTCCTAGTCTATGATAGGGGAATTAGACCAGGAGAAGGCCATAGTAAGTGGGCTGCCTTCTTCGTTAGCGAAGAGGAAAGCTTTGATTGGAAGAGATTTGCCGCTATGATGAGAGTAGCCCACGGTGCTAGGAAGAAGTTGCTTGTCGGCATCGTAGATGATGAGGGAGATGTGACTTATTATGAGATTTCATGGTTAAGGCCTTAGCTAAAGTTACTTGGGAAAAAGGGTTGAGAATACTCCTTGGGGGACAGAAGATAGGGATAGATGTGAGAGATGTAAGAGACGAAGATTTCCTCCTCATCTCCCATGCCCATGCAGATCATATACCTAAAAGCTGTAAGGGATTTGTAGTATGCTCAAATGCTACCAAGCATCTCATCAACATCTCAGCTAGGAGAAAACTCAGGGAAAACCTATCATATGTTTTTTCCAGAGGTCTTGAGATCTGCATGTTTCCCTCGGGCCACATTTTTGGCTCTGCCTCCTTTCTCATAAAGTATGGAGATTTCTCACTCCTCTATACAGGAGATTTCTGTGATAAAAGAAGGTTCTTCATGGATCCAATCGATGTGGACGAAATCTTGAAGTATGCTGACGGTAGGATCGATCAACTAGTAATGGAAAGTACATATGGGGACCCCTATTTCACCTTCCCTGACTTCGAAACTACTGTGAACTGGTGTAAAGACTGGATAGAGGATAATTTGGGTAAGGGATACAGCACGATTCTGATTGGAAATAAAATAGGTAAATCCCAAATCCTAACTAAGCTAGCTGAGGAATTTGAGAATGTAATCCTCTCTCCTGAAGTGGAGCGAATAAATAATATCTATGCCACAAAATTCAATCTCCAGAGATTTCCTACCATTAACGAAGTGTGTAGTGTAGGAAAGCTTAAGGTACCATTCATTTTGATCTGCCCCCCAACCTCGAAGAGATGGATGAGGATATTCTCCAGAAAATATAAAGTAAAAAAAGCTATCTTCAGCGGATTTGCAGTGGATAAAAGCTTTAAGATTCTCCAAGATGTGGATGAGGCCTTTCCTATCAGTGACCATCCGGATTTCCACAGCCTAGTGAATTTCGTCTCAAAAGTAAATCCAGAACTTACGATCCTCGTTCATGGTTCAAGCAAGCGCTTAGCTAGTCACTTGAATGAAATGGGCTTCAATGCCACATTCTTTGAGGATGGTCAGAGAGGATTGAATGAATTCTTAGAATCCACTTAGTGAGAAAAACTTTAAATCCTTTGCCGTTATTTAATCTATATTAATTATCCTCGAGTTTGGAAAAAAAGCTTATTAAAAGAGATTATATTATGTAAAAGGGGGTGAGAAATTTGGAAGAGCAAGCTAGGACTCAACCTATTTTGATCTTGCCAGCAGGATATACACGCACTGTAGGCAGGGATGCTCAGAGAATGAACATCATGGCAGCTAGAATTGTGGCTGAAACCATAAGAACAACACTTGGCCCCAAGGGGATGGATAAGATGTTAGTGGACTCTCTAGGAGATATCACCATTACCAATGATGGGGCTACGATTTTGAAAGAGATGGAAGTGGAACATCCTGCTGCCAAGATGATAGTAGAAGTAGCTAAGACACAGGAAGAAGAGGTAGGGGATGGTACTACCACTGCTGTAGTGCTTGCAGGAGAACTCCTGAAAAATGCAGAGGTTCTTTTGGATCAGGAAGTACATCCCACAATAATAGCTAACGGTTACAAAATTGCTGCAGAAAAAGCTGAGGAGATTTTAAGCAGAATTGCCATCAAAGTAGATGAGAAGAACGAGGAAAAATATCTGAGAAAAGTCGTTGAGACTGCTATCCGTGGAAAGGCCAGTGAACTTGTAAGCCAGAAGTTAACTGATATATTAGTAAAAGCTGCGCTGCAAGTAAAAGAGGAAAGGGATGGAAAATTTACCATCGACAAAGACAATATCAAGATTCAAAAAAGGATGGGTGGAGGTACCGAGGATACAGAACTCATAGATGGTATAGTAATTGATAAAGAAAGGGTACATGAAGGGATGCCAAAAATAGTCTACAATGCGAAGATCGCTCTCCTCGACGTACCTCTAGAAATAGAGAAGACTGAAATTGATGCCCAGATAAGGATAGAAACTCCAGAGCAGATGCAGCTTTTCCTAAAGCAGGAGGAAAATATGCTTCGAGAGATGGTAGAAAAGATCAAGAAGAGCGGAGCAAACGTGGTATTTTGTCAGAAGGGAATCGATGATGTGGCCCAGCACTTCTTAGCAAAGGAAGGAATCTTTGCAGTGAGAAGGGTATCCGAAAGCGATATGAAGAGGCTTGCAAGAGCTACTGGCGCTAAAATAGTCTCTAGCCTAGATGATCTAAGTGAGAAAGATCTGGGGTTTGCACAGATAGTAGAGGAGAGAAAAATTGCTGGGGAGGCCTATACTTTTGTAATGAAGTGCAAGAATCCAAAAGCAGTCACTATTTTCATCAGAGGAGGTACAGAACACGTAGTAGATGAAATAGAAAGAGCTGTGGATGATGCAATAGGAAACATGAAGGCAGTAATCGAAACCAGACAAGTAGTCGCGGGAGGAGGAGCTCCTGAAAGTGAAGTAGCTAAGGAACTGAGGAAATATGCAGAAAAATTGAGTGGAAGAGAGCAACTAGCAGTGAGGGCATTTGCCGACGCTCTAGAGATCATTCCAAGAACTCTAGCTGAAAATGCTGGCCTCGACCCAATAGACATAATGGCTGAACTTCGAGCTCAACATGAACAGGGAAAGATCTGGAGCGGAGTTAATGTAAACGAGGGAAAAGTAAGTGACATGTTGAAGCAAGAAGTAATAGAACCGCTGAAGATAAAGGTGCAAGCCATCAAAAGTGCTGCAGAGGCTGCTATTATGATCTTGAGGATAGATGATGTGATCGCAGCTGGAAAGGTAAAGGAAACGAAGCCATCCAAGCCTGAAACTTCAGAGGAAAGTTACGAATAGATTTAAATTTCTTCATTTTTTATTTAATTTTGCAGATGATGCGAACCTCTTACTGAGCCTCATGAAGAGAAGGAGGTGATCGCTGATGCTAATTTTTTTAAATTTGAAATGTGTCTTCCAGTTCTGATGAGGGGAAAATTTTCATGCTTATTGACGATCCTCCTCCTTTGTACTCCTGTTTGGGCCCTTACAGTAAATACAAAAATTGTGGGAGTCAAGGAGACAGAGAACGGTACATTGGTTGGGGTAGTTGGAGATCTATATGTTGAGGTAACAAACGGTACTGGCAAAGTATTTGTAGAGACTATACCTCTCACTAAGATAGATACACAAGCCTCAGCACGCTTAGCTAAAGAAGTAAGTTGTGAAATTCTAGCCGTAAACTGCAGCAACTTCAATTTCTACTATACAATTAGAACTGAAAGCATTATAATTGGAGGTCCTTCTGCAGGAGCAGCTATGACTATAGCTACTTTAGCTGCTCTCTCTGAAACTCCTCTGCGTGGAGATATAATTATTACTGGTACTATAAATCCTGATGGGAGTATAGGTCCAGTAGGAGGAGTCTTCGAAAAGGCTAAGGCTGCATTTGAATATGGTGCAAAAAAATTCCTCATTCCAAAAGGAGAAAGGATAGTATACATGCAGGAGAGGAGTGTTGTGAGTTTACCTGGCTATTACTATGAGGAGATAAAGAGTACTCCAGTAGATATAGTAGAATATGCTAGGCAAAATTGGGGGTTAGAAGTAATAGAAGTAATGGATATAAGGGAAGCATTTGAGGTTTTTACGAACAGGAAAATAATAAGGAGGGAATTAGAAAGCGTGGAGGAAGTCACCCAAGCCTTCAATGAGGCTATGCTTAATATAAGTAATCATCTCTTGAATCTTACCTATGCTAGCATCCAAGAAGTGCAACGCCTTGTAACTACCTCTAGATTGAACTACAGGGAACGCAATGAATATTTGAACACTCTCTCTAATATAAATCAAACTCTTGGAGCGCCTTCACTCATTCAATCTGGAAAATATTATTCTGCCTCTAGCCAGTGCATAGATGCTCTTAGGAGGATAGAAATAATAAATCTCAGTGTAAGATACAAAAATAATTCCCTCTACTTACGAGAAGTACAATCTGAACTGAATAAGGAGATAGAGGAATTTAAGCAAAGCATTTACTCAAGCAATTTGAGTCATCACTGGGCTCTCGAGGCCGCACTCATTGCTCTTAGTAGATTAAGCGAAGCTAAACAATTGGTAAGTACCAATTATTCCACAGTTAGTGAGCTGATCAGTGGACTAGCACTAGCACGGGCAAAATTGATCGCTTCCAAATCCTGGTATTCCCTCATCAATAGATTTATGGGAAATGAAAGTATTGTTCTTGAAGAAGATAAGTTAAAGGAAGTAGCTACAAGAAAGTTAGAGGAAGCCTACAATGCATTTGCTTATGCTTCTACTTTGGAAACAGATTCTTTCCTCAGCAGTGCCTACCAACTCTTGCGTCTAGCCCAAGCTGCTTTGGATGGGAGAGATTACGTATACGCACTTTTCAAAGCTGCTGAGGCTAAAGCTAGAGCTAATTTGGTAATGGAAATTAGGGGGTTGGGATCCGACTCTCTTGCTGAGAAAGTGAAGTTGAAGAATGAAATTGCCTCCCAAACTATAAATGAGGCTGAGGCTCTTGGAGTCCTCCCCTTCTTGGGATTAAGTTATAAGGAATTTGCATCTACTACAGATGACCCCACAGAACAGTTAATTTATCTGAGTTATGCCAAGGAATTTGCTAAGATCTCGATAGAAGTACTAAGGGCATCAACTCCCCTCCCGTATACGGGAGGAGCTTGGCTCATAAGTAAGGAAGAATCTTCACAACTTGAGGAACTTTACATTCGAATATGTCTTATCATTGCTTCATTCACCTTTGGATTTCTCATTTCAATTCTCATCGTTAGGAAAGCATAAACATTAAAAAATTTGGAGAACTTAAGTACTCTCATGAGTTATGATGATGTGCTTAAGGTAGCCTTGAGAAGAGGTATCTTCTTCAAAACTTCCGAGATTTATCCGAATTCCCCAGCCGGCTTCTGGGAATATGGACCCTATGGACATACTATTAAGCAAAAATTCATCGAAGCATTAAGAAAGAAGCTCAAGCTTCTCAATTGTGTAGAAATAGATGGCTCTATCATCTTGCCTAGAGAAGTATTTGAGGCTAGTTCCCATCTAAAGAGTTTCGTTGACCCTGTGGTGGAGTGTACTCAATGTAAGCAGGCTGTGAGGGCAAATACTATAATTGAGGAGAAAACTGGAGAAAGGATTCCGGAGAAGGACGTAGATAAGATTAATGTTTTACTGGAGAAACTTAAGCTCAGATGTCCAAGATGTGGAGGAAAGCTCTCTAAGGCCTTCCTCTTCAATTTAATGTTGAAAGTCGATGTGGGAATGAAGGAGCATGAGTGTTATCTGAGACCAGAAACTTGTCAGGCCATCTTTTTGGACTTCAAGAGAGTGTTCAAAGCAATGAGGGGAAAGCTTCCATTTGCCATATTTCAGGTTGGAAAAAGTTTCAGAAATGAAATTTCCCCCAGACAATCTCTAGTAAGGATGAGGGAATTTACTCAAGCTGAAATTGAAGTATTCTTCAATCCAAAGAAGGAAGATGAGTTAGAATTTGATTGGCTCAAGTCATTCAGACTAAATTTGTATGTGAATGGAAGATCTATTGAAACCACTCCTGAAATGGCAGTTGAGAACGGAATTATAAGTAGTAAGCTAGTAGCCTTCCATTTAGCTTTCATCCATGAATTTTATGAGAGTATAGGCGTCCCTCATGAAAACCTGAGGATTAGAAAACTATCTGAGGATGAGAAGGCATTTTATGCTAAGGAAGCGTGGGATCTGGAGGTACTTACTAGTTTGGGCTATCTCGAACTCGTAGCTTGTAATCATAGGGGAGATTATGACCTAGGAGCCCATTCCAAGCATAGCGGAATTGACCTAAAAGTGCTAGATGGAGGCGAAAGGGTATTGCCAAATGTGTTTGAACTTTCGATTGGAGTGGATAGAAGTATCTTGGCTATACTTGACTTGACATATAGGAAAACCAAAGATAGGATATTCTTTTCCCTCTCTCCTAAACTCGCACCAATTCAAGTTTGTGTTTTTCCCCTTGTAGCAAAGGATGGTCTTCCTGAAAAAGCCCAAGAAGTGTGTAAGCTTCTATCTGACTTCGAGTATGTATATGAAGAAAAAGGTTCTATAGGGAAGAGATATTATAGGTACGATGAAATAGGAGTGCCATTTGCGATAACTATAGATTACAGAAGCATAAAGGACGATACCATAACTATAAGAGATAGGGATACTTCCCAACAAGTGAGGATCAATTTAAATGAATTAAGAGAAGTTTTAGAAAAACTGTTAAGAGGTGAACTGAAATTTGAAGATGTCAAAGGAGAAAGAGTTAGCTGAAAAGCTGCACGCACTTGAGAGGAAAGTGCTTAAAGCCCTCAGTGATAAGACCCTTTCAGTAGAGGAGCTTGCAGCTGCTAGTGGATTAAAAGAAGCGAATGTGGAGAGAGCTCTTCTCTGGCTCAAAAGTAAAGGTTTAATAGAAGTTTCTGAAAAGCATAAAAGAATATATACACTTACTGAGCTTGGTCGCAGATATCTGAAGATTGGCCTTCCAGAAGAGAGGATCTTCAAATTCCTGAGAGGTGTCAAAAAGATCAGAATCTGTGAGCTTCTTAACTCAGGCAGTATAGAGAAAGATGAAATAGATATTGCTATCGGGACATTGAAGAGGAATGGGATAATCAAGTTAGCTGAGAATTCGATAGAACTAATTAGGGATGAATTCCCAGAAATTCAGGAGAAGAGGAAAGTGCTCCGGGATATTTCAGAGGGGGTAATCCCTGAATCCCCATTCCTCCACGAAATGTTGAGAAGGGGAATCGTTCAAAAAGTGGAGAAAGTGGAAAGGAGTGTTACTATCACTATGCTTGGAAGGGAAGTATTGAAATGGGTAAAAGAAGGGAAGGAAATTGATCAGCTTACCCCCCAGTTGATCTTGAGTGGAAAATGGAAAACTATGAAGTTTAGAAAGTATGATATTCATTCTCCGGCTCCGAAGTTATTCCCTGGGAGGATCAACAAATATATTCGATTCATCAATTCGATCAAGAGAGCCCTCCTAGGCCTTGGATTTCAAGAAATGAAGGGACCTATAGTTGAAATGAACTTCTTTAATTGTGATTTACTTTTCATGCCCCAAGACCATCCTGCAAGAGATATTCACAACATCTTCTTCATTAAAAATCCAAGTAGTGGTGATCTTAAGGAGTTTAGAGAGATGCTTAAGCGAGTGAGGAAGATTCATGAACAAAGTTGGGGGATATCATTTTCTGAGGAATTTTCACGAAGATATGTGCTCAGAAGTCACTGTACCGCAGTAAGCATCAGAAAATTAATATCTAAACTCGATATCCCTGGAAAGTACTTTACCATCGGTAGATGTTACAGACCAGATGTGCTAAGCTGGAAGCATTTACCTGAATTTTTCCAGCTTGATGGGATTGTAATCGGAAAGGAGTTGAACTTCAGAAATCTCATCTATATCTTAGGTATATTTGCAGAGCTATGTGGAGCTGAAGCTTATCGAATTTTACCAGCATATTTCCCATTCACAGAGCCCAGTGCTGAAGTAGCAATGTATAAGGAAGGTTTTGGTTGGATAGAAATAGGTGGGGCTGGAATGCTAAGACCCGAGGTACTTAGACCAATAGGAATAAAAGAAGAGGTGCTTGCGTGGGGGCTAGGGTTGGATAGAATGTTCATGCTGAAGGAAGGATTCAAGGATATAAGGAACGTATTCTCCAGAGATCTGAGGTGGTTGATTCAAAATGAAGCTGGAAATAGATAGGTCACAGTTGATGGATACGATAGGGGTACACATTCCTGATGAGGAACTCGTAAAATTCCTTAGAAGACTAAAAATAGAAGTAGAAGAGCTTGGACCTGTTCTCAAGTTAGAATTGGCTGATACTAACAGGGTAGAACTTGTTTCCCTCCGAGGAATAGCTAGAGAACTCGGAAGAATGCTTGGGAGAGCTCCAAAGAAATACGCAGTAAAATCTTATTCCCTTCATGTGTTCGTTGACGAAATGGTGGGGAGCATTAGGCCATACATAGCCACCTCTGTAATAAAAGGGATTAAGCTCAATGATTTGCAAATCAAGGAACTTATTCAGGTTCAGGAAAGACTTGATGCTACAATAGGAAGGAATAGAAAGGTTACCTCAATTGGTCTCTACGATTTTAGTAAGATTAGGCCCCCAATTTATTACAAGATTGCTCCTTCTACAGTTAGATTCGTACCATTGGGATTTGAGGAGGAAATGAGCTTAGCTGAAATTTTAGAACTTCATCCGAAAGGGAAGGAATATGGTTGGATATTGGCATCTACGAAGGTTTATCCTCTCCTCACAGATTCCCTAGGCCAAGTACTTTCCTTCCCTCCTATAATAAACTCAAATGACTTAGGTAGAGTTACAGAAAATACCCGCGATATTCTAGTAGAAGTAACTGGTACTTCACTGAAATCTGTGGAAAGGGTACTCAAGATCATGAGTATGGATCTCATTGATATGGGAGGAGTTTGCTATGGAAGCATAATCCACTATCCCAGATCTCTCAGGAGATCTCCTATTTTTCAAGATAGGAAAATTTCATTTAATCCCGAACATTTCTGGAAAAAATCTGGAGTAAAGCTCAGTATTCCTTCTCTAAGGAAACTCTTGAAGTTTTCAGGATTCAATCTCCTCAGCTCCAAAAGAGGCTATCAGGTACAAATCCCATTCTATAGAGAGGATGTAATGGATGAAGTGGATGTTATCGAGGAAATTCTTCTACATTATGGCTATGAAAACCTCACTCCAGAACCATTTAGTCTACCTACTACTGGAAAAGTGGACTCTTTCTGGGAATTTTTAAATGAAGTGAGGGAAGTATTGATTGGGTTAGGTTTTCATGAGATTCTAAGCTTCACCCTTACTAATCCCCAAATGCTCTTCGATCAAATGAATGTGAAGAGGAATGAGGTAGTGGAATTGCTCAATCCAATTACTTCCCAGTTCTCATGTCTCAGAAATAGTATCCTCCCTAGCCTCCTAGAGTTCTCTTCTAGGAACAAGAGATACTTTTACCCTCAGAAGCTCTTCGAGATTGGTGAGGTTTTTCATCTCTATAATGGTGAAATCATCGAAAAAATTCACCTCTCAGCTATTCTCTTAGATAAAGAGGCAAGTTTCTCCTCCATGAAATCGGTACTTGACTGCATCTTAAGAGAATTTAGAATAAAGTATTTTCTCAAAGAGGTAGTAACTGGTACCTTCATCGAAGGAAGATGTGCTGAGATCTATGTGAATGGGAAAAAAATAGGGATACTTGGAGAGCTTAATCCGCAAGTGTTGGAAAACTGGGGCCTCATAATGCCTGCCTCGGCCTTGGAGTTAGATATAGGTGATCTCTTTGGAAGTATTGAGAATAAGGATAGAAGCAAATCTAGATCTATTTGATGAGATAGAAAAAATAAGGAAAGAACTGAACAATCCTCTTATCATTGGGGGCACTGGAGGACTTAGAAGGGTTGTAATTTTCACTCCACCCCACACTAGGAGTTTTTCATCAGGCCCATACACTCTAACTCATATTGTTGGAGCAAATGAGGAAATCTCTATCTCATTCTCAGATCCTTTAGGAAACTGTTATGGTGGTTTCCTTAGAAGGGGAACAATTGTTTATAAGGAAGTACTGCTAATTTTAATTAAAATATAAGATGGTGAGGACCTATAAGAAAGGAAGTGAAGCCGAGAGGGAGTTAATGAAGTTACTCTGGAAGCATGGCATCGGAGCAGTAAGGGTAGCTGGCTCTGGAAAAGCTAAGTCTCCTACCTGTGATCTCGTGATCGGCAAATCAGGAAAAATTTTGGTTGTGGAATGTAAGAGTACCAAAAAAGATGCAATTTACCTAGAAGAGGATGAAGTGGAGAAGATAAGAAAGTTAGCTGAGGTGTGGGGATGTGAAGCATTAATAGGGTGTAGGTTCGCTAGGAGTAACTGGTTTTTTCTCAAATTAAATGATATTTATCCCTCGAGGAAAATAAATAGACTTGATAGTGAGAAGGAAAATGCTATGGAATTAAGTGAGCTGATAAATTACTTTGAAAAATGAAGATCTCAGCCCAAATTTTTCCGAGACCTGTGGCTCTAATAACTACTATAAGTAAAGATGGTTCTCCCAATGTGGCTACTTTTAGCTTCATAATGCCTATAAGCTTTGAACCAAAATTTGTAGCACTTGCTGTGGGGGAAAATAGGTTCACCCTCACAAATCTTGAAACTACTAAAGAATTTGGACTTAATATACTTAAGCGAGAACAGGTAAGGCTGGCTCAAATCTGTGGAAGCTATTCTGGAAAAGATATAGACAAATTTAAATTAGCTGGATTAAGTGTGGAAAAAGCCAAGGAAATAAGGCCTCCTCTGATCAAGGAGGCCCCAATTAGTTTGGAATGTAAGGTAGAATTCACTCAAAAGTTCGGGGACCACTATCTAGTTGTCGGAAAAGTAGTAAGAGAAATCATAAGGGAGGAAAAATTTGATCCTCTACTCCACTATACTGGAGACTCCTTCTTTACTTGGAGATCTCTAATTTCTCCTTAAACCTACGGATAAACTCATGTTCTTTGCCACTTTCTATTTTGGCACCCCCGGCCTTCAAATGACCTCCTCCCTCCCCTCCAAGTTCCTCAGCTACTTCCCTTACCAATTTACCGATGTTGTAAGATTTCGCTCTACTCCTTACTGATACCTTCACTGCTTCCTCCATCCTAGCAAAAACGATTACTATTTCTTTTGTAGGAAAAGCTGTGGAATTCAAGATGAGAGAAGTGATAGTACTTGTTAAATTGTATGGGATCTTATCCCCTCCCAAAATAGCTGTAAACCGTTCCTCCTGTACATATATATCACTACTCCCCAAATTTTCGTACACAAACTCCAATGCGCTCCATATGCTTTTCCTGTAGGTTTGTAGAAGTCTCTTAGATGTTTCCAAGTATCTCTTATCCCCTAAACAGAGGGAGAGACCTATGGAGGCCTCTCCAAGCCTACCACATGCATTGAGGAGGGTAGAAAACTCATATACATCACTCAGTATATCTTCCTTCCCTTTTATTTCGTAAATATTCCCAAATACATCTTCAGGATTACTTAGATTTTCCAATCTTTGGAGGATTATTCCAGTAACCAGTTTCATCTCCTCATCCAAACTTAAATCACTCAATCTTCTCCAGTTCCCATTCTCGTCTTTCAATTTAATTCCAAGTTCGGAAAGGAATTGTACCGCTCCGCTTTCATTACCACTTACCCCTGGAATGAAAATGGAAGTGCATTGTTCTATGGCTTTATGAAGAGGTTTACTTAGCCTTCCAAAGATTCTTAGTCCATGCTTAACTTCTACTACTTTGTTAGATTCAGCATCTTGGAGAATGTATTTATTGAGACCTATGAATCCTTCTTTCCTTTCCTGCCTATCTCCATATGCTCCTACCAATGCTAAGTAAGCCAATTTTACTAGTTTTGGATTAAGATATTTGGCTAAAAAGTACATAACTCCTGCTGCCGAGATTTCCTCACCACTTGCTCCTAGAAGATACGGATTTACATGATAGAAGTGTTGCACTTGATACTGCTCTTTAATTTGATGGTGATCTATAATTATTACCTTCCTCCCTTGCAAAATTTCTTTGAAGGTTGTCTTATGAAGTTGGCCTGAGCCAAAGTCTAGCAGAATCAGGAGGTCACTCGATTCGTTTTTCAACTTTTCCAACCTATCCTCTTCCAATTGCCTCAGGAAATGAATTTTGAAGACCTTATGTTTTTCGAGAAGTAACTTCGCCAATAATGCAGCCGCACAAATCCCGTCAGCATCCCAATGGGAAAACACGCTAATCCTCTGAGAAGAAGATATTATCTCATCTATGCCTTTAGCTATAGATTGGAGTTGTTCCAAGAATTCGAGGCTCATTTTACCAGTAGTTTCGCCCTATCAGGATCGTACTCCCAATCTTGAGGAAGTTTTCCGACCCTCTTGTAGTATTTAATGAGCCTTTTAATCTTAGATTCGATCAAAAGTAACCCCCTAGCACTGTGTTTATCCTTCCTATGAACTTTGAGGTGTTCCCTTACCCTTACAGCTCTCCTGATTAAAGAGATCAGATCCTCAGGTAATTCAGTTTTCAGATTATGTTCTTCCAAAATCTTAGAAATGCTTTTATTTGTAATAGCTTTAACGCTTGGAATTCCATACACATCTCTCAACACGAGCCCTATCTTTGAAGGAGGAAGTCCTTCCTTGAATAGATTTATCACTAGCTTCTCTACTTCATTCGGCTTATATTTTATCCAACTCTTGACTTTACCTTCCACTTCTCAAAGGTATAGGAAGCAATTTTTAAACTTTATCTTATCTGTGAATGACCCCCTGACCATACCTCCTCATTACCTTTTTCTTTATTTTCTTAGGTTTGAACTCTCTAACAAGAAGTTCATAAGCTTTAAAGGCACATTTCTCATCACCACAGGTAAAAATATCCAATGCCATATAGCCTAGCTCCGGCCAAGTATGGACGCTAAGATGAGATTCCTTTAAAAGGTAGACAGCAGAGACGCCATAAGGCTTGAATTGATGAAAAGTCGAAGAGACAACTTTCAAGCCAGATTTAGAAATAACAGTATCTAGAATTCTCTTTAGAGGCCTTACTCTCGCTATTTTCTCTGCTTCTACTCCCATGAATTCGACGATAAGGTGAATACTCATTGTATTCACCACTACCATCGAATTCTGGGGAGTGTTGTGATCGAGTCATCAACAGCACCTAGTTCTAGGTATCATTGTAGTAAAAAATAAATTTTTCGTATCCAAGCTTTATAAACCTCGTCTAGTTAAAAATTAAATATGATAGAATTAGAGTATAAGAACTTGTGTCCAAATTGTGGAGGTAGAGTAAATTCTAAGAGGTTGGAGCAAGGTTTGCCCTGTGAAATCTGTTTACCTGAGCATTCAAGAGAGATGAAGGAAGGCTTCCTCACTTCCTTAATCATAAGAAATAGGATGCTTGGAGAAATAGAGGAAATCTTCAAGAAACTTCTAAGGACAAATATGTGGGCCTTACAGAGATTTTGGGCACGGAGGTTTTTAGATGGGGAAAGTTTTGCCCTGATCGCTCCAACTGGAAGTGGAAAAACCACGATGCAGATCATCTTGAGTCTTTACGCCTCTTCTAAGATGGGAAAAAGGTGTCTCATAATTTTACCCACAAGTATTCTTGTTCATCAGGTAAGCGAGAAACTCATCAGCTTCAAAGAAAGTCTCAACCTCAAAACGGAAATAGCCTTTTATCACAGTTTGCTAACTAAAAAAGAGAAAGAGGAGCAGCTCGGGAAGATGTTTACAGCGAATATAATAGTTACCACACATCTCAGCATAATCAAAAGGGAAGAAATAAATTCTCAACTTGTAGATTTAGTTTTCGTTGACGATGTAGATAGCTTTCTTAAGAGAAGTAAAAGTGTTATGTTCGTCTTCAAGATGCTCAAGTTGCCTAAAAGGATGAAGAATGTAATTTTGAACGTATATGAAAAGAAAATGGAGTTGAAGAACGCACTCGAAAAGATAGAGAAAATTAAAGGAGAGGAAGAAATTCGCTCTCAAATCATTGTAAGCGGAGCCACTCCTAGGGGAAAAAGAACGAGGAGTATCCTCCTCCTGAGCAGGGTTTTTGGATTCACTCTCGGAGGTAGAGTGGAATTTGGAAGGAAGGTACTAGACTCTTATCTCAAACCGAGAAGATCTATGGAAGAGGAAATTTTGGAGATAATTAAAAGGGTAGGAGGAGGGGCCTTGATCTTTATCCCCAGTGACAAGGGAAGTAAGTTCGCTGAAAGTCTAGAGCAGTATCTCTGCGCAAGAAGTATCAGGGCGAAGGCCTTCTTAAAGCCTAACAGGAGGTACTTTGAAATGTTTGAGAAGGGAGAACTCGACTTTCTGATAGGAATAGCTACTACAAGAAGTCCACTGGTTAGAGGGATTGATTTGCCCCATAGGATAAGGTATGCTATTTTCGCTGGAGTTCCAAAATTCCTAATAAGGATAAATCTACAAGAATTTCATCCTGCAAAGTGGCTCATGCTGCTTAACAATATATCTCATGCCATTGGAGAGGAGTATAGAAAAGATTTTGAAACTCTCGTCAGAAGACTTGCTAAGATTCAAACTCTAAATGCAGAACAACTGAAATTGGTTAGGGAAGCTTTGCAGAATGGGATAAGATTGAAAGGATTTTTGGAATACGTAAGAGAAGTAGCGATGAACGGAATGGAATTTTTCAATAAAATATTGAAGGATCATAGAGTGATAGAAGCTATAAGAAAATCGCCGATTATATCGTTTGGAATGGAAAAGAATGAGTATTATTTTCTTGTTGTGGATGAAATTGCTTATCTTCAAGCGAGTGGAAGGACGAGTAGGCTCTATATCGGAGGACTAACAAAGGGTTTAAGTATTGTTGTAATAGATGATGAAAAAGCATTCAACAATTTGATAAAGGAGATCAGCTATTTGGGAGAGGAAATAGAATGGAAAAATTTTGATGAGATAGATGTAGTCTCTGTGATGAGGGAAATAGATGAGGATAGAAGGAAAGTCTTGCTCGCACAAGAGGATAAATTGAAGGTAGAGGAAAAAATTTCTCTCTCCACCATTCTCTTCATAGTAGAATCTCCTAACAAAGCTAGGACCATTGCAAGGTATTTCGGTAAACCCTTCATAAAGAAAATTGGAGACCTTAAGACATTCGAAGTTTTCATGGAGAATTCATTAGCAATAATTACCGCGAGTAAAGGCCACATCACCGATCTAGATTTGGTGGAGGGATTGTTTGGAGTCAAAGTTGGAAAAAAATTCATTCCTATTTATAGACCAATCAAAAGATGTGTCCACTGTGGGAGGGATGTAGATGGGGATGTTTGTTCTTTTTGTAATAGAAGTGAACTAGTAGATGCTGGACCTAGGATTAAGGTCTTGAGGAGAGTAGCAAGTTTAGTGGATAAAGTAGTAATAGGAACTGATCCGGACGCTGAGGGGGAAAAAATAGCATTTGATCTGTATCTTTTACTCAAACCATTTAATTCTAATATAAAGAGGGTAAAGTTTCATGAGGTTACGAAGAAAGGAATAATTAGTAGCCTAAAGAGCTTAGAAGATTTTGACATGAATTTAGTAGAAGCCCAAATAGTGAGGAGAATTGAGGACAGATGGATAGGCTTCAGTATAAGCCCTGTACTCTGGAGGTTCTTCCACAATACTAACTTATCTGCGGGCAGAGTGCAAACACCTGTGCTCGGTTGGATATATGAAAGAACTAAGAGATTGAAGGAGAAGCAGGAATTGTTGAATCTCACTCTAGCGAATGGACTTAAAATTTCATTAAGAGGCGAAATTGGGACATTTAAGAGGATTTTGAAAAATAGGTTCGTGGAAATATTGAAAGTGGAGAGAGTAGTCCAAGAAATCCATCCCTACCCCCCCTTCACTACTGATACCTTACTTTCTGCCCTAACTTCCTCCTTGAAAATCAATGCAACCGAGGCCATGAAGATCGCACAGAAACTCTTCGAAAGTGGTCTGATAACATACCATAGAACTAGTAGCACTACAGTAAGTAACACAGGAATAGCAATAGCTAAGGACTACATATCCTCAAACTTTGGGGAGGCATTTTTTATGGAGAGAAGATGGCAAATGGAAGGGGCGCATGAATGTATTAGGCCAACTAAGGCAATAGATTCAGAAAGATTGAGGAGTATGATTGCCCTAAGAACTATTAGAGTTAGTTTAAGTGAACAGGAACTCAAGGCCTATGATATAATCTTCAGAAGATTTATAGCAAGTCAAATGAAATCTACAAAGGTTGAAAAGGTCTTCCTAAAAATCTCAGTAGCGGGAAAAGAAGTTAATTATGAATTCACCACCAATATTTTAGAAGAAGGGTTCTCTAGGCTTATACCCTTTTATGTGAGAGAAATACCTGAGATCAAGGTTGGAAAGCAATATATCTCCTCAGTGAGGAGGAAAATCGTCCGAGCCAATTATCCATTTACTTACTCTGAAATAATCTCATTAATGAAGGAAAAGGGAATAGGAAGACCTTCCACTTATGCCAAGATTCTGGAGATCCTAAAAAGAAGGAAGTATGTGAATGAGATAAATATGAGACTATTTTCCACTCCACTCGGGGCTAAGGTTTACTCTTTTTTGAGAGAGAAGTATGGAAAGTATTTAAGTGAGGAGCTAACAAAAAGTTTGGAAGAGAAAATGGACGAGATAGAAAAAGGTAAGCTAAGGGCACATGAAGTAATAAAGGAGTTCCTAGGGGAAGTCAATGAGATAATGAAGGATGCTATGGAAAGTGGGGTGAAATATAATGTCCAAATTATTCTCTAAATTCCCCTCTTGACATATCTTCCTCTCTTCTCAATTTCAGCTACCCTCCTCAGCACTTTTTCAGCATCCCCATACACATCTTTATATCCTTGAATTGCCCAATTGAAGCACTCTTCCCAAACGTGGAAATGTTTACTCCTCAATGCCTCTTGGAGAAGATGAAGATCCACAGCCTTGTCCTCAATTTTCTGAGAAAAAAATGCTAACCCAAAATCTATTAGATAGACTGCATTTCCCTTCAAAATCACATTTCCTGTAGTGAGGTCTCCGTGAATGATGTTGTTCGAATGCAATTTTCCGATCTGTTCTCCAAGATCATGGAAAATTCTCTTTCTCTCATCCTCTCCTAGTGATCCAAGTACATCCCTTAGGTTTGGTCCATCTATTTTTTCCATTTCAATGTAGAATTTACCAGCCCTTATTACCTTTGGTACCCTCACTCCAACCCTCCTAGCCTCGTTTAAAATTCTCACCTCACTTCTAGTTCTCCTCTCCCTAAGAATAAGGTCCAACTTCCTAGGCCTATACCCTTTCCTAATCCTCTCCTTTCTTACCTTGCTTCTCCCCACTTTTATCTTGGCCTCAGCCCCTATTATTTCCACCATTTTCTTAGGTAGAGCCAAATCGCTCCACAGTAACCTGCAAAGTTTTCCTTCACGAATTGATATATCTCTTGCAAACTCCAAGAGGTATCAAAAACTTGATTAAACCTATTCCCAATTTCTTCGTCGATAGGGAAAGCATCTTCTCTACCAAACCCGTAGAGGGCTATTAGTTCCCCATTATACCTATTTACTCCACACTTCTGGAAGAAATCGACTATTTTCTCAGTACTCTTGTTCCACAGAGTCTCCACATCGAACTTTTTATCTAACATTCTCCTCAACCACCTATATAAGGTAGGGAAATCTTTACTCTCTTCTACATTCTCCATCAAATCCCTAATCCTCTTCACCTTAAATATTTGGATCCCATTAATCCACTTTATTTCTGAAATCATCGAAAGAGCCTTATCGATTTCCCTATCACTTACGTCTTGAAGGAGGATCGAAACTATTATCGCAAAATCTAGATCATAACTCCTTAGCGGTCTCATTCCATAATTCCCATCTATAATTTGTTTAAACTTTTCATTCCGAGATAATTTTTCATAGAGTTCGGAGAGTCTAAATTCTGGCCAGAAAAAGTATGTAAGTTTACTTCTCATTCCATCTACTTTTAACTTTTCCACTTTCTCCCTACTCAAAATTTGGAAAGTAAGGTCGCTAAAGAGTCTAATGGGAATGTCTTCACCCAGTACTTCTATACATGTTACGAAGGTTCTCCCAACTCTGCGAAAGAGATAGGACGGTATTTGGTCTCTTATAAGACTTTTCTCAAAGTCAAATGGTCCATCAAATTTTATCTGAAGCTTCATCCTTTTATCCACGTTATCTCCACCTCATCCACCCTCCACTTTGGATTTATATCTAATTTACTCAGCTCCTTCGTGGCCATTTGTTTAGCTAGGATCCCATTCCAAGCGATCATTGCTCCATTATCCATCGAAAAGCTCTCTGGTACTACATAAAACTTGGCCCCTCTTTCAGCACACATAATACTACACATCCTCTGCAGTTCCTTATTTCTAGCTACTCCTCCTATTAAGAGGAGCTCATCCTTTTTGCAGTGAGCCATCGCCCTCTCGGCAGCTTCAATTACCATAGAAAAAGCTACCTGTTGGAGGGAATAGACCAAATCTTCTACCTTATATTTTTTCTCGTTTACTAGTCTCTCTACCTCAGTTAGGATCCCACTAAAGCTCATGTCCATACCCTTGACTGAGTATGGTAAGTCTATCAATCTTTTCCCTCTCTTAGCAAGTTGTTCTATGTGCTCCCCTCCTGGAAATGGGAGGCCAAGCAATCTAGCTACTCTATCGAAGAGGTTGCCAATTGCTATATCAAGTGTTTCCCCAAATACTCTGTACCTTCCATCTAAGTAGGAAATGATTTGAGTATTTCCTCCAGCTAAATATAGAAAAATAGGGTCTATGCACTTGCATACGAGCTTACCTATCTCTAGATGAGCTACACAGTGATTTACCTCAACTACAGGCAGATCTAACTTGCTTGCCAATTCCTTCACCTTCTTTAGCCCTACTAGCAAACAGGGAGGCATGCCTGGACCTTTGGAGTAAGCTAGTAAACTTATGTTCTTTACTCTCTTTAGAGCCTGGGTGATGAGTTCATCGCTCTTCTCCAAATGATGCTTGGCAGCTTCTGTAGGACTCTTTCCAAAAGAAAAGCTGGGATATCTAGCCACTTCGTTTACAATTATTTCCCCATTCTCATCTACTACCCCCACTCCAAAAGTATGAGCTGTAGCTTCAATTCCCAAGCATACTTCAACTCTTTCTCTCCTTAAATATGGTGTATCCACATCCACCACAGGTAAGTCTATCAGCATGTTCTGCCAAGAAAACTCCAGGCCCACACCTTGGGCAGAATTTATTTTTCCTTTTAATTCCATCCTCGCCAACTATATATTTCTCCCACTTCTTACTTCCTTCTCTCTTCTTCCTCTGCTTCTTACCTTTCCTCTTTACTTCTTTCTCATCCTCCCCCGCCTTCTCCACTTTTCTCACCCTTTTCCTGCTTTTCAATTACTTTATTTCTTACTAATAAATGTTTCATCTCGAACTTGAGCATGGACTCCCTATCCTTATATAGATGGGCTATCCCTTCACATTCTCTCTTTCCCAGCTTTGGTTGGAGCTCTACTATTATAACTAAACTTTCATCCCACCCAGCAGTTGAGGCTATCATCTTTCTTGCTTCCTCCCTACTAGGAGTCTTGTCATCATGTCTAATTAGGAATTTGATCTCTTCTCTCATGAAGAAGGGATTCACTTTTCTTTCAATCACATCGAGCTCCATTTTCACTCCACATTAATTGCAAACTCTCCAGGAGCTCTTAGCTTGAGAAGCTCAGCTATTTTTGATTTGGATGGATCTAAAACTATTATCACACCACTCCAATTAGTACTTACTTCAGTGCTCCCACAGCACTTGCATTTTCTTTCGGTAGAGAGGGCATGACACTTCTTACAGGCATATTCGATCATTTCTTCACCCTCTCCTTCCCACTCTCAGCTTTTTTCTTCTCTTCCATTATCCACTCAAATTTTCCCAAATGAGGTTGCCTCATAGTTAATCCTATCTTAGCTTCTGGAGATTTCATACTTACTGCGATGACTCTTGCCCTTACTCTATCATCCAATTTCAGAGATTTTTTGCCATCCTTAGAAGCCAGACTCCCTGACTTGGAGTAGCTCATATAAGTATCAGCCACTTGGGAGATGTGTACTAACCCATCTATTGGCCCTATCCGTACGAACGCCCCAAATTCTGTGATCTGGACAACATTTCCCTCCACTATCTCTTGAAGCTCAGGCTCAAATGCCAAAATTGAAAACTTAACCTCATAGTAAACTGCACCATCTCCTGGAATTATCACCCCCTCTCCTATCTCCTCTACACCACATGGCACTAGCAACACATTATTCTTGAAGATTTTGGAAGAATATTCACTTACGATCGTCTCCTTGATTGCTTTCTCGAGGCTTTCTCTGAGTAGGGAAGGCGGTACTCTTATCCTCCCCTTCACCTTTAATATCTTGTACATTTTGAGAGGGATAGGCCTTTTAACTTATATTCCTTTCTATATTTAAGTCTTCTTATCTGAACTCTACCCTATAATCATGGAGGTAAATTATATGTAACTTTTGTTTTGCAGCTTTTCTCCTTAACTTAGCATCTAAGGTAGCTACAGCGCACTGATTGAGTTTGGCGTACTGAAGGATTTTTTCGTCCACACTTCCAGGAAACTCAAATTCCACTATTTTCACCCTCCAGCTTTTGAGAAGCTCATCTATTTCTCTCTTGAAAACTTTTCTGATCTCCTCATCACAATCCTTTAACAGGATAAATTCAAACCCTTCAGGTACTACTTCACTTATCCTATCATAAAGATTTAATCTGTGTTTTATGGCAAAGATGATGAAATTTGAATCTAACAGGATCTTCATGGATACTTACGAGTAGGTGTCCTAGGAAATGGGATTGCGTCTAATACGCTTTCAAGATCAAGGAGCCAAGTCAACAATCTCTCTATTCCCATCCCAAATCCTCCATGGGGAATGCTCCCATATCTCCTCAGATCCAAATACCACTCATACTCCTTAGGATTCATCCCGAATTCTCTAATCCTCTCAATTAATTCCTCCTCGTCATCTATCCTTTCACTTCCTGAGCTAAGCTCTCCTATTCTTGGTACAAGGAGATCTACAGATTTCACCAGCTCCTTGTTGTTCTCATAGGCCTTGCAATAAAATGCCCTAATCTTTCTTGGGTAGGCATATACAAACACAGGACCATCTTTGGCAAGAAATTTCTCCTCTTTAAAGCCTAAATCATCTCCAAATTGGAGTTTGAATCCTCCCTCATTAAGTATCTTCAGAGCTTCATCATATGTCATCCTCCTAAAGGGCTTATTTAGCTTCTCCAGCTTCTCTAAATTTACCTTAAGTACCTCAAGCTCATCTTTACATTCCTCCAAAGTCCGCTTACATATTTCATATACCAGGTTTTCTTCCATTCTCATTATTTCATCAATGGTAGCAAATGCCCACTCAGCTTCAGCATGCCAGTATTCTGTGAGGTGTCGGATCGTCCTAGATTTCTCAGCCCTAAAGCTTGGGGCAATGGTATAGATCTTGTCTATAGTAAAGATCAATGCTTCTGCATAGAGTTGCCAACTTTGGGTAAGGAATGCCTTATCATCGAAATATTTCACCTCAAAGAGAGTTGCTCCTCCCTCGCATGCTCCCGATACTATCATAGGAGGAGAAATCTCAATGAAACCATTTCTTTCAAAGAATTCCCGTATGAATTTCATTACTTTGCTCCTCACCCTGAAAATTGCACTCATTCTCCTACTCCTTATGGAGAGATGTCTTATATCTAGTAAGAAGGCCTTACTTACATCTCTACTTATCGGAAATCTCTCTGCTAAATGAATTATCTCCAGATCATCCACTATCACCTCAAATCCTCCAGGAGCTCTCATGTCCTGATGAAGTATTCCCCTCGCCCTAATGCTGGATTCTATTGTAACTCGCTCAGCTGTTTCAAATGCTTTACTCCCTCTCTTCACCACCAATTGAATTATTCCCTTTGCATCCCTAAGTACTATAAAGATCTTATCCTTAAATTCTCTCTTCCTATAAACCCAACCGAATAAGCTTACTTCAGCCCCCTCTCTCGCAGTTTTGAGTACATCACTAGTGTACATAGTTTAAACCAAAAGCCTAATTTTTATAAATCTTCTCAAAATACCAAATTCCTGCATCGAATTTGTGGAATTTTTTCCTGTGATACCAAATACAATGCTTAAGTCTGAATTCAAACCTATGGAGAAGGTGTGATGAAAAACCAAACTCCTTGGCAAATTTTTCGTAAAATTTGATAGAAGTGATCTTGTGAATGCTATATACTTTATTCGCAATTTCAAATGCTTTCCTCAGAAAAATTCTGTCATAGTGCTTCCGCTTTATTCCAAATGGAGGATTCATGATTACTACATCCACTTTCTGGGAAAAATCTTCTATATTCATGCAGAGAAAATCGATTCTGCTCATCTCATACCTAGATTTCAACTCCTCATAGTTGCTTTTAGCTACTTCTATAGCTCTTGGATCTATTTCTATTGCCACAACTTTCCTAGCTCCGAGAAGGGCGCTGCCTATTGCTAGAATTCCATTTCCGCACCCAAGATCTGCTACCAATTTCCCCTTTAAATCACCTCTTTGATAAGCTATCCAAAGTAATTGACCTGCGACCTCACTAGGTGTAGTATACTGTTCCCACCTTACATATCTCTTCTCAAGATCTTTAAGCCTTGATAAGATTATCTCCAATTCCTTCTTAGACTTCATTGCTTGAAGAGTTCCCTTACACACTTCTCAACAGTTGGATATTCTGCTCTTCCCCTTAACTCCTTCATCGCGATGTTCAGAGCTCTTTGAAGTCCAAGCTCCTTCAAATTTTTCCCAGCGAATAGCTCTCTAATTATTTTCCTCACCTCACATTTACTTAGCTTGGTAAGCTTCCTCTTAACAATTATCTCTGAAATCTCCTCTCCAGTTTTCAGAAATTCCTCCAAGACCAACTCACATGCTTCAAATACGATCTTATCTTCACTCAAAAGTCGAAGTAATTGCTTTATATCCTCTTTTCTAACCTGTGATACATCTAAACCTTTCTTCTTGAGGTTCTCCAACGAATTGAATAGCAACTTCGCTATTAAACTACCCCTCACCCCTTTGAATTCTTTCACCAGCTCCTCAAACCATTCAAGTTTTTCAGACCTAACTATCTGCTGAGCTAGCTCAGGGGAAAGACCAAGTTTGATGAACTTCTTTATTTTCTCTTCAGGAGTCTCTGGCAATCTACTGGTAAGCATTTCTCTCTTAATTTTTACAGGAGGTAAGTCAGTTTCAGGATACATTCTACTAGCACCTGGTAACTTCCTCATGAATCTTGTAGTTAAATCCTCTTTTACTCCACGTACTTCATTTATTCCCCCATATTTGATAAGCTCAATCAATCTTTCATATGCCAATCTCAGTGCTTCAATAGCCTCTTCTTCCTTTCCGAAGATGAGAATGAAATTATCGTTTTCCTTAGACTTTATGTGCTCCTCTATCCTAAGAACTTCAGTTTCACTGATCCCATATCCGGGCAATTCATCCCTATGAATGAAACCCTTTATCCTTGAGAAACTCGATATGTACTCGAGAATCTCTTGGGCTAATCTTTTATTTGGTTGAATCTCCCACTTCATAAGTCCTCTGAAATCGGGGATTTTCATGCATAATACTTTCCCTCCACTATTCAGGGTTTTCCTTATCATCTCACACTTGGTATTGGTGAATATGTGAGATATGTCTTTACATTCAAATTTATGTCGAAGTAAGTGAGAATATCTCTGTGAGAGTTCATCTAAACTCAGCTGACGAAGTATCTCATTTTCTATTATCTTTTCTAGATGTCTTAGATCCTGTACCCCTTTGATCTCTACTCTCCCCTTTCCCCTTACTGATACATTTACATCCTGCCTGATCGTGCCTATCCCCCTCTTCACTTTACCAGTCATCCTGAGGAGTAGGCCTATTCGCTCGGCACATTCTCTAGCCTCTTTCGGAGTACTCATATCTGGCTCTGTCCTTATCTCTACGAGGGGTATTCCAAGTCTATCAAGTCTAAATACTTGCTCCTCTTCCCCTTCTGAGATTTTCCTAGCAGCCTCTTCTTCAAGTGCCAATAGGGAAATTCTCACTTTTCCAAATGAGCATTCTATATAGCCATTTTCTGCTACGAGCATGGTGCGTTGGAATCCTGAAACATTGCTTCCATCTATTACTACTTTCCTCATCACGCACAATTCATCAAATATCTTCATGTGTAACATTCTAGCTATCTCTACAGCTATAGCCAGTGCCTCTTCATTTACTTGGTGAGGAGGTTCCTCATCTAGTTCTACTAAACAAGTTGTATCTGAATATGCCTCATAAATAAACTTCTTCCTCCGTATTTCCTCTTCCTTCGCAGCTATATCTACTTCCCCAAGCTCTCCAGCGACAGCCCTCAATCTTCTGCGTATTCTGATATCTGGAGGATCATTTCTCAGAATACTTGGGCAACTACAGAAGAGTTTATGTGTATCTAATTGTTGATGAATTTCCAACCCTATCTTCACACCGAGCTTCTTGTAATCTATCCCCATTTTAAAACATGCTTGGATTTATTAATAGAAATCCCATATCTATCATCGTATACTCTAAATTAAATTTCTCATCATATTCCTTAAGAAATTTGATGAAGAGCTCAGGGCTCAATTCTCCAGAGCTTACTGGATATGAGCTGAGATTATAGACCTTCACGTTATATTTCTTATGGAGTTCATCAAAACTCTCCCTAATTCCAGAAATGAGATTTACAAACTCAGGTTCAAGACTCTCACTCCTGAGGATTGAGAATTTTACCTTCTTCAGTTGCAGTACTTCTAAGATCTTCTCCAATTTATCAAAAAGTTCCGGCTTGATCATGGAACTCACTCCTCTCCTTTAATTCTCCAGCCATGTTCGTAAGCATTAATTTCTTTACTTCATCCAAGTCCTTAGTTTTTCCCAGCACATAAATTAATTTACAGTAGGCTACTTCAGGTAGCATATCCTCGCAGTAAATTGCCTTTCCTACCATTGAAACCAGCCTCAGATTTCTATAAACATATGGGTTCGTCCTCCCAAATAAACATTGAGATGTAATACAAACGGCTACTCCCTCCTCATATGCTCTCTTAAGCTTAGGGATGAAGGAGTATTTCTTGAAAGAAGTTGGTACGTGCCCAAGCCCTGTGCCAGCTATTACTATTCCTTTATAACCTCTATCTATAAAAAAATCTATTATTCCTGGATCAGCTCCGGGATAAGAGTAAATTAATGCTACTCTCGGCTCAAGCTTTAAATCCAACTTAATCCTAGATTCATCTCTCCTTCTATATGTATTAAGGAACTCTACCTTTCCATCGGAGAAGACCTTAGCTATAGGTTTATCATTAATGCTCTGAAAGGCGTCTCTCCTTGAAGTATGCATCTTCCTAACCCTACAACCACGATGCAGATAACAGAAATCATCGTGTGATGAACCATGCATACATACCATTACTTCAGCAATATCTAAAGTGGCTGCCTTCACTGAACAGATGAGGTTGAGGAAAGCATCGCTCGAACCCCGATCGCTGCTTCTTTGAGAGCCAGTAAGCACTACTGGCTTATTCAGATTTCTTAACACGAAGCTGAGAATGGCTGAGGTGAAATGCATCGTATCAGTACCATGAGTTACCACTACCCCATCCACATCTTCTTTTGTTAGCTCCTCAAATACTGCCCTTGCTATTCTCTTCCATAATCCTACGTGCATATCCTCGCTCATCACTTGCATTACTACTTTGCTTCTTAACTGAGCAAGTTTGAGGAGCTCAGGTACAGTGGCTAAGATATCAGAAAGCTCAAAACTGGCATGCACACCTCCGCTTAAATAATCTACTCTACTAGCAATTGTCCCTCCAGTAGATAGAATTGAGACCACAGGTAGACTCTCCTCAAACTTTATCTCTTTCCCTCTCTCCTGTTTGGGTTGAGGTAACTTTTTAATCCGTTTAATTTGTTTTACTTGGCTCTTCCTTATCCTAATGTTGTAGCCATTTTCCAACTTCAGAATAATAAAACCTCTGTCAAAGATCTCTCCGGATGGCAACAGAATTCCTCTGTACTTGCCCGTCTTAGTTATTACCTCCACCAATTCCATGTTTTGTAGATGGAATTTAAGTTTTTAACATTTATCACTATTCACCAGTAATTAATTGCTATCTTTCTCCCAATGCAGAAAATTTTTTAAGTATAGATCTTCACAGCAGAGTTAACTCTAGAAGTTGACCCCCCAGAACTCGTTCTTAGCTAGAATAAAGAGTGTAAAACAAATTTAAAAAGTTTTCGATGGTGAGGTGTACAAAATGGAATCCATAATCGAAAATGCATTGAAGCAAGCCAAGCAAGAAGTAAACTTCGAAGCATTGATTGCAGGCCAAGCCAACATCAAAGTAATTGGTGTAGGAGGAGCTGGAAATAACATGGTGGATTGGCTATATCACAAGGGTGTGAAGGGAGCTAAGATTATAGCATGCAATACAGATAAAGTGCAGCTCGACACGAGAGATGCGGATATCAAGATCATCCTGGGAAAGGAACTTACCAAAGGTCTGGGAGCAGGAGGATATCCTGAAATTGGAGAGCAAGCTGCTAGAGAAAGTCAGCAGGAGATCAAGGAAGCTCTCCGAGGAGCCGATATGGTCTGGATCTGCGCAGGACTTGGAGGGGGAACTGGAACTGGAGCTTCTCCAGTGATTGCCCAAATTGCAAAGGAACTTGGAGCAATAGTGATAGGAGTAGTTACCATGCCATTCAACATAGAGAGAGCTAGAATAGATAAGGCAGAAATTGGACTGCAGAAGCTTAGGGAAATCTGTGATACTGTAATTGTGATAGACAACAATAGGCTTGTGGAAATAGCTGGAAGTCTACCAATTACTCAAGCATTCGCTGTAGCTAACGAGCTCATAGCCACCATGATCAAGGGAATAGTGGAAACCATAGCTATTCCAAGCCTAGTGAACTTAGACTTCGCAGATGTAAAGGCTATAATGAAGAAGGGAGGAGTAAGTGTGATAGGAGTCGGAGAAAGTTCAACTGAGAATAGGGTACAGGAAGCTGTGAAGAGGGCATTGGAGCATCCGCTACTAGATGTAAGTTATGAAGGAGCTACTGGAGCTCTCATCCATATTACTGGCGGTCCAGACCTTACATTGGAGGAAGTGAATAGGATAGGAGAACTCGTTACGGCAAGCATAGATCCCAATGCTACTGTAATTTGGGGAGCAAGGATCCAGGACGATATGGCTGGAAAGCTCAGAGTGATGACTATTGTCACAGGAGTAAAATCTCCATACATCCTTGGACCAATGAAGACTCAGAAGGTTGAGGGAAGAGAATTGAATGAAGATTTAGGAATCTCAGTTATTCGCTGATCATGCTCATTCTAGCACCCCCACCCTTTTTTTATTTTTTTCCAAACTCCTCAAAAAACACCACTTCTTCTAAAGGAAGCCTCCTGGGCTTGATGGTTTTCTCAGCGGGATAACCTATTGGAATAAGAGCATGTACTTCTATTTCTGGAGGTATATTCAAGATATGTTTCACTGCTGTCTCATCAAACGCACCAACCCAACATGAGCCCAATCCGAGAGCAGTAGCTGCTAAAAGCATATTCTCTATTGCTGCTGCGCAATTCTGGATAGCATATAGTCTACCTCTCTCCCCATATCTCATGGTGACCCTACTAGTCTTCGAACATACAGCTATAATTACGTCTGCTGTTGTCATCCACATCTGGCCTAGAGCCGCCTCAGCTAACTGGAGCTTCTTTTTCCTGTCTCTCACCAGGATGAAAAGCCAATTCTGCAAATCTCCTGAACTTGGGGCATGTATGGCTGCCTCCAATATCTTCGATATTTTCTCATCTTCTACAGCTCTGTTTAGAAAACTCCTAACACTTCTCCTCCTAAAGATACACTCAAATACGTCCATAAGTTTGGATAGAACATTTTATAGTTAAAAAACCTATGCTTAACATAAAAATAAAATATTTCCCCCTCCTGTATTTTTATTATGAAATTCGCTGAGGTAGTTAAGGTCTATAAACAGCTCGAATCAACTACTAAAAGACTAGAGCTTACCTCTGTGGTAGAAAACTTCCTCAAACAAGTAGATACAAAATATCTTCCGAAAGTCCTGCTTCTCTTGAGCGGGGAGATCTTTCCTAAGTATACTGGGAAGGAAATAGGTGTGGCTTCTCAACTCTTGATTAGAGCTATTAGCATATCTACTGGCTTCTCGGAGGAGAAGATCAACGAGTTGTTCAAGAAGACTGGGGATTTAGGAATGGCAACTGAGGAAGCCGTAAAGGCTAGGAAGCAGTACCTCCTATTAACTAGAGAGCTTACGTTAGATAAGTTATTTGAGAATCTAGAAAAATGTGCAGAGCTCACTGGCCCAAGGACGGTGGATAGAAAGATAGGGCTGGTAGCAGAGCTTCTTTCTAATGCATCTGCCGAGGAAGCTAAATATGTGGTAAGACTGATCCTCGGGGAGCTAAGGGTGGGTGTAGCTGAAGGGATCATAAGAGATGCTATCGCTAGAGCTTTTCTAGTTAAGGATCCATCAAACAGGGAGGAATTGGAGAAAGCTATAGAAGCCGTAGATTATGCTTGGAATGTAACCTCAGATTTCGGAGAGGTAGCCAAAATTGCAAAAGAACAGGGAATTCAGGGATTGCTCAAGGTAAAGCCGATTTTAGGAAAACCTATCCAGCTCATGCTTGGAGAAAAAGCCCCAAATATCGAGGAAGTGGTAAGGGAGTTCGGAAAAGTAGCTGCAGAATGGAAATACGATGGGGCGAGGGCTCAGTGCCACAAGAAAGGAGATAGGATCTGGATCTTCACGAGGAGGTTGGAGGATGTAACTACTCAATTCCCAGAGGTAGTAGAGATGTGCAGAAGGTGCTTAATTCCTAACGAATGTATTGTAGAGGGTGAAATCTTAGCCATAGATCCCAGAACTCAATCCCCACTTCCCTTCCAAGTATTGAGCCAGAGAATTCATAGGAAATATGAAATAGATAAGATGGTAAGGGAAATCCCAATCCAAGTAAATCTCTTCGATGTAGTATATGTAGACGGCAAAGTGCTCTTCAATATTCCATTCCTCGAGAGGAGGAAGATCTTGGAAAAAATAGTGAAAGTGGAGGAAGGCAAATTCCAACTGGCTAAACAGATAATAACCGATGATCTGAAGGAATTAGAGGAATTCTATCAAGAAGCTCTTAATGCCAAGCAGGAGGGCATATTTCTCAAAGTATTAAATTCTACCTACATGTTCGGTAGGAGGGTTGGAGGATGGTACAAGATAAAACCTATAATGGAAACTCTCGATCTAGTAATAGTTGGAGCTAGTTGGGGAACAGGTAAGAGAGCTGGCTGGCTTGGCTCATTTGTACTAGCATGCAGGGATGAGGTAACAGGCAAATTCTTGGAATGTGGAATGCTGGGGACTGGAATAAAGGAAAAGAAAGAGGAAATTACCGACGTAACATTTGAGGAACTTACCAATCTGCTCAAACCACATATCGTGGCTGAGAAGGGAACTGAAGTGAGAATAGCTCCGAAGTTAGTGATAGAGGTAGCTTATCAAGAAATTCAGAGGTCCCCCCACTACGCTAGCGGTTTTGCACTCAGGTTTCCAAGGCTGGTGAGAATAAGATTTGATAAATCTCCAGAAGAATGTGATACCTTGGAGAGGGTTAAGGCCCTTTATGAAATGCAGAAAAAGTGAAAAGGAGAAGATTTATAAGGATGAAATTTAATATTATAAACGTTTATTATTGGAAGGTGGAAAAATGGTAGTAAGCGAAGACCTGCTTGCGAGACTTAGGAAAATTTTCGATCTAAATCTGTATGAAGTTAAGATCTGGACTGCGCTCTTAAGTAAAGGAGTAAGCACCGCTGGAGAACTCAGTGAAATTTCTGGAGTTCCAAGATCTAGGACGTATGATATCCTCGAGAGCTTAGAGAGAAAGGGATTCGTGATCATGAAGCTAGGAAAACCCACTAAGTTCATAGCAGTCCCTCCATCTGAGGTAATAGAGAGGTTTAAGAAGGTAGTAATGGAAGAAGCAGAGAGGAAGTTGCAGCTAATAGACAAGATAAGGGAAACAGAAGTCTTCCAGGAGCTCAATAAGCTCTATGAGAAGGGGGAAGAATATGTAAAAGCTGAGGAGATAAGTGCAATGTTGAGAGGAAGCCTTAATGTCTATAGTCAACTTAGCGATCTTATGAAAAAGGCTCAAAAGAAGATATACATCGTAAGCTCTGAGGAAGGAATTATAAGAAAGGTGGAGAAATTGCTTCCTGTACTCCAAAAGGTAAGGAACAAAGGGATCAAGATCAAAGTAGCATTCCCTATCACCGAAAAGAACAGAGAAGTAGTTGAGGAGCTGAAAAAGGCTGCAGAAGTGAAGAACTTAAAGGATGTGAATGCTAGATTCTGCGTGATTGATGGTAAATATGTTGTATTTTTCCCTACCCCAGATACAGTAAGCCCAAACTTTGAAACAGCCATCTTAGTCAACAGCGAACATTTGGGAAAAGCATTAGATTATATGTTCGAGAATCTCTGGGAACAGCTGAAGAAGAGTTAAGCCATTAATCTCAGTAAGGGAGAAGATGGAAAAAGAGAAAACAGAAGTTTCCACAAATCCAATCTCTCCTCAAAGCCTTTAAATCTTACCTCCTTCACTTTGCTCAACTCCTTAACCATCTCTTTTACTTCTTTCTCACTCCCCAACTTGTCTACAAGTCTGAGCTCGAGAGCCCTCTTACCTAAGAAAATTGATCCATCTGCTATCTCTGCTACATAGCTCTCATTCAACCCCCTATTTCGAGCCACATCTTGGATAAACTTCCTATGGATTTCCCTCACTATTTCCATGAAAATATTTATTTCCTCCTCAGTGGGTTTCTTGAACGGGGAGCCTATGTCCTTTCTTTCCCCTGAGACGATTCTGATATATGATATGTTATATCTCTCCAAAAATCCTGAGAACTCTAAGTAACTGGCAGTAACTCCGATGCTCCCTGTGAGACTAAAATCATTAGCTATTATCTTGTCACAGTAGGTAGCAATCCAGTATGCCCCTGATGTACCCATTTCCCTAATCCAAGCCACTTTGGGCTTATTTATCTCCGAAAGTTTCCTTATCACCTCATCTATAGCTACTACGCTCCCTCCAGGAGAATTTATCTCGAGCACGATCGCCATAATGTTCGGATCTCCTGCTGCAAGCTCTAGTTGTCTTACTATCTCTACACTGCTTACACCTCCAAAAATTGAACTATCACTATTTATTTCCCCAATTATCCTTATTAACGCCACATTCTCCACTTTCCTCAGGCTAATTGTGAAAAGGAAGAGAATGAATAGAGTTACCGCACATAGAAGGAGAAGGAATGCCTTTCCCCTTATCTTCCTTTGCCTCATCTTGGAAGCGAGAGCTATACAACTTTATAAACCTTTTTACACTCCAACCTCATAAATTATCTTATAAGCCTCATCCTCACTCAAATTCAGTTTATGGAGAATCGTGTATCTATCTATCCTCAAATTTTTAGCATTTACCACTGCAGCTACTAGCTCATCTATATTTATATTTAGCATCTCTGCCTTAGTTTCAAGCCCCACCGAGTGGATGATCTGTTTAATTTTCTTCCATTTGAGTCCATGTAACCTACTCATGATTATAGTACCTAACGCACATTTCTCCCCATGGAGTGCATTTGAACTGGAATGAATATCTAAGTAATGTGAGAACAAGTGCTCACTCCCCGAACATGGCCTGGATGATCTGGCATAAGCCATAGCTATCCCGCAGTTTACCAGAGCTTCAGATAGGGCCCTCAAGCCAGACAATTTACCACTAGCTATTTCTTTCCTCGCCTTTACCACTTCCTTCAAGCTCCTTCTCACCATCTTTGCTATCTCCTCACAGTAATATTCGTTGATCTCATCCCTCCCAAGCTTCCAATCAGCGAGGGCAGTATATTTAGCTATTATATCTCCAAAACCGGCTAATCTCAGTCTAGATGGGGCCTCCATTAAGATTGACAAATCGATGAAAATTGCCTTTGGTTGTCTAGAGAGAAGAGAGAGTTTGGATGAAGCCAGCTTAATTGAAACTATTGGAGAAGCTATACCATCATGGGAGGGGGCTGTTGGAAAAGCTATAAAGCATTTGTTTAAACTGTAACTACTAAACTTCACCAAATCTATAGTACTTCCTCCACCCACTCCTATTAGAAAATCGAACTTCCTTCCAATCTTATTCAGTTTTTTGAAATTGCTCAAATTGAAGGAATCTGCCAGAAATTTTTTCAACTTGAAATAAGGTCTAAGTTCCTCCTCTAACCTCCTCCCAAACTTCAGATAAACGTTTGGTCCAAATACTAATAAACATCTCTTACCTATGTTCAACTCGTATAAGTGCTTACCTAGGTCCTCTACCCTCTCATCTATTTGAATGAATTCGAGATCACTCGCATGAATCTTGCCGCAACTACATTTGAATCTCATAACTTCACTAGGGAGCCTAACTTTATAAACTTAGTAATCCTTAAACTTTCATGCTTGTAGAAGATCTGATGAAAAGAAAAGTGATCACCGTTACTAAGGATGAGGATGTGATGAGGGCTGTGGCCCTCATGGAAAAATACGATATCAAGGAACTTCCTGTAGTTGAGGATTCAAAGGTAATCGGAATTGTCACTCTCTACGATTTCCTATATTTAGGAAAAGTCTCAGGAAATGTTGGAAGCTATATGTTCTCTCCTCCCCTCATTCATAGAAAAGCTACTTTAGAGGAAGCATTGGAATTGATGGTAGCCAGTGGTGTTGAAGCCTTACCAGTAATAGATGAAAATGGAAAACTGGTAGGAATTATTTCTGAATATGATATATTATCTAGTTTTAGGGATGCTCCAATCTTCAGACAACTCCAAGCTAGGGATGTTATGCGAAGGTATTTTGCCCCCATTCATCCAGATGACAATATCGGAAAAGCTCTAAGGATAATGCAGTTTTATAGGATAGATAGACTTCCTGTAGTAGATGAGCAGAATAAGGTTGAAGGGATAGTGCTACTTATAGATATTCTTAGAGTACTTAGCCTCAAAAGGTTCAACAAGCTGAAATTTAAGCCTGAGAAACTGATCTCAACCGAAGTAAAAGGAGTGTTAAGAAAATTGCATTTTAAGGTAAGGGAAGATACTCCAGTTTCCCAAGTACTCACTTACATGCTCAAAGAAAGACTCAAGGGCACATATGTGACAAATGAAAGGGACGAACCTGTAGGCATTATCCTAAGAAGAGATTTACTAGAAAAATTAAGATCGTCTCGAAAATTGGAAGTGATGTTCTCTGGAGTGGAGATAACCCAGACGCTAATGCAGCCAATAACACCTATATTGAGAAAGCTGCATCTCATCTTTCCTGAGTGGGACAGAATCGAAGTTCATGTTAAACGGGTGGGAAGAAATAAATATGAAGTGAGGATCCCGATCAGACCCTACCATACTACAATTCATCATATTGACTTTTCACTTAGGAAAGCTGTCAAAGTAGGATTCGATAAGTTGTATGAATTCCTTAGAAGGAGGAGGGAATAAAATTTAATTATTGAGACGTTGGTAATTATATTCTATATAGCCCCGTCGTCTAGCGGTCAAGGATGCAGGGCTTTGGACGGAGTCTAAAGCACTGATCCAGATGAGGAAGAAACCCTGCGACGGCGGTTCGAATCCGCCCGGGGCTATTTAAAGATCCTCTCCAGTTCCTCTATTCTCTTGAGCCCCTCTTCCAGTTCCTTTTCTATTTTCTCCAAGCTTTTCTCCCTCAATACTACATTGCATTTAGGACAAGTAAACAGATTTTCTAGGGCTTTCTCATACCCCATCCTCAGTTCGCATTTGGGACATTCAAAAATTTGAATGCTCCCTTCCTCAGCTATCCTCTTCCGCAACATCTCTAACTTCTTTATTTTTTCCCGTTTGAGCAGATGAAACAATCTGTCGAAATTTATCTCCCAAGAATATATCCACCACCCTCTCCTCCTCTCTCTTTTCCTCGAAAAAGTAACAAGCCTGTGAGCATATAATTTGTAGAGAATGGTCCTTACGTCATTTATCTCCTTGTTTACCATCTCTGCCAGCTTGAATTCGTTGACTAAGCCTTTCTCAAACAATATCTTCACAACCTCCATTCCTTCCCTTCCCACAATTCTTTCTAAGAAATCCTGAATCTCTTCATTCTCAAATACTTCCAACAATTTCTTCCTGCTAGGCCTTCTCTTCCTAGCTGGCATACAGATAAAATTAATTTTCTATCAATAAAAAAGTTATTTCAGAGGAGAAAAAAGGTTCCCCTGAAAAGGGCATTCATGGCTCCTGATGCGAAGAGAAATACGGTCAAAAGGTTTATTGCATTATAGACCATTCGCTTCACCCCTGCATGTTTAATGAGATAATCTAAGAAGTCGTAGAGGAGTCTTGAACCATCTGTAATAAAAAGTGGGAGCAGGTTTACTACTCCTATTAGAAGATTTAGGGTGCTGCTGTATAATAAAAAGTCATATACCCAAAGAATGAAATCTCCAATTATCCCGTACTTAGCTTTTGCATCTTCACGCACCCCTACTTCCTCACTCAGTCCGACTCCTAAATAGGCTTTAGATTCATTTTGGGGATGAGGAGAAGTTCGTATTCTGAAACTCTTATGGTCTGCTATTAACTCTATTTCTTCTCCAACCCCTACCTTCCCCATCACCATTCTAAAATCGGAGAGATTGTTAATTTTTACCCCATTGATCTCTTGAATCACCATACCCGCACTTAAATTACTCTCATAGGCTGGAGTACCCCCATATACATAGGATATTTTTACTCCTTTCACTTCCATCATTTCCTTCATCAAAAATGGATGAAGAAAGCTGGAGATGATTAGAGCTAAGATAAGATATACGAGAATGTTTGTAAAGGAACCTGCTGAGAAGATCTTAATTCTATCCAATCTCCTCAACTCTTCAAGGTCTCTGTCCTCCACTTCCACAAAAGCTAGAGGAATAAATAAGAATGCTCCCACGCCTGTGGACTTTATCCGTACTCCCTTTACTCTTGCCATTATTCCATGAGAAGCTTCATGCACCAGTAGGAGCAAGATAATTGAGAAAAGCAAAGTAGATTTGTATGGAATGATTAAAAATACTGCTGTCTGGGGAGATCCTACCCCCATAATAGTAGGGAGAAAAAAGTAAGCGAGCATCGAGTAAATGCCTGAGAAAATTAGAAAGATGCAGAACACAGCCCCTATTGTAAAGATGATCTCCCACAACCACCCTATCTTGGCTAACTTATCAAAGGTTTTTATCCCTCTCCTCCCCTTTAATAGAAACACCACTTTCCCAATAATCTCCACCCTTCTCCTATTTTTAACTAAAAATATTATCAAAGCTAAATAGAAAGCACCTACGATCACCAGATCTATCATTCAACTTGAAAGGAAAAATATGATTTTAAATTTTTACTTCACAAAAAAATTAAATATCTTGATTTTCAGTGTTTAAGCATGAAGGATTGGCAGGAGTTGGAACATAAGATATCTGCATTGAATGAATTAACTGATAAGATCAAGGGAATAGAGAAGGAGAAACTGCTGGGAGAAAATTTAGGTTTGGTAGTAGCTGGCAAGAAGCTTATCCAAGAAATAAGTGAAAAATTCGGTGAGCTCCTCAATGCCACAGCATTTCTCAAAACTTCAGGTCTCTGCGCTGAAGAACTGAATAGGATTGAATACACTATAAATCAAAAATTGCAGGAGTTTACGAGGATCAAGAGAAAATTTGAGGAATCAATAGTGGAAATTAGCGTTTAAGCTCTTTATGCTTCAACCTCAACGCCTTTGAGCCGCATTTCCTACATTTTACTTTACCTCTCCTCACATCCTCTGGATCTGCCCTTAGCTTTGTCTTGCATCGTTTGCACACGTAGACATTCTTGAATAACCTGGCCTCAGCTTCCTTAAACTTGACCACCCTTACCCCTCCTCTTCAACTCTTCTCTTAGAAGGCCCACTTCCGCACTTAGAGCCTCGATACTCTTTTTCAATTTAACTATGTCTTCTTTAGCCTTCTTTATTTCTCTGCACTTGAAAAAGCACATAAAACAATTTAAAAATCCGAGAATTTATAATAATTATGGAGAGAACTCTTACTTGGAAGGATATAGACACTGTAATATTGAAGATCACGGGTAAATGGATCCTCGGGGTAATCGTTCAAGAAGATGCAAGTGGGAGAAAGAGACTAAAGTTATTCAAGGGAAGGATTAAAGATGATGGAAATAGGAAAGTAGAATATAAGGGGAAGGAAATAAAGTTCTCAATGATTCAGAGATTCAATATCCCCAGCGAAAAATATTGGATCAAGCTAAATAGGGAAATGTTAAAGGTAATTTCCAAATATCTGGGAAAGGAACAGAGGTATTTGCCTGAATTTTAACATTTCTCCACTTCTTCATACTTAGAATAAATTCCTAAGAAGAGCTGTGCACTTCTATTGCATGGAAAATGCAACTTCATTGAAAAAATTGGGATCTTTTCCAAGCATACAGATCTCCTAGCACTATAGAATACTGCCTCCTTATCTCCTTGCATGTAGAGAATAAATTCGTAGCTTGGTTTATTAAGTTTTGAGATGATTTTACTTACGCTTCGATTTAGTATCGAATATTCCAGAAGCTGACAGACATATAGAGAAATTGCTTCAGCCAGTGTAAGATTGTTGAGTTCCGTTACTCTGCTCTTCAGCATGGTAAGGAGCAATCTTCCTGTATACTCAAGACCTACTCTCTCCCGAGCTACTGCTGAGATTTGAAGATTTAATTTTAATGTTAGAATGAGCAAGAGGGCACTCCCCACGAGGAAAAGGATGAGCAATTCCAACAGAGACACATTCCCCTTAGTAACAGAGGAGGGTAGGTTCATTTTTCTTCCTGTCCAAATATGGGAGACAAATTTCACCACTAGCATTTAGATCATCAACTTTTTCCTCAAATAGGCGAAAGGAAAGGTTTCTATTTCTCTCTACTAGATCCCAGCTCCTATCAAGCTCCCCTAGATGATAGGTAAAGAAAAAAGTTAAGCTTACTAGGAGCATAGTCACCATTATCAGTAAACTTATAAGGAAAATTATTTCATCCATTTTTCAAGTAAACCCTATTCCCATCCCTCAGCAAGGTAAGTTTAGAATCCACCTCAATTCGGGTCCTCTCAACTTCTGTAATTACCACCATTTCACACTTATACCGATTTGATGAAAAATTGATGGAAGTTCCTTCAGCTACAATCTCTCCTCCTATCCCCCTCATGCTTAAACTCACATTTTCCCTCGAAAAGTTGAGAAAATTGATAATGGAACGGAGGGACCCACAGAAATATTTAACCTCAAGTAAATATAGGGCTTCACTCAGTGAAAGGAAGAGGGATGAAAATATGAGGATTATGAAGAATGTTGAAATAAGTGCTGAAATTTGACTTAGTGGTATTTGAATCATCTGAAGATGATCGTAAGCTTATCCTTTTCTTCCCACTCTTTCATTCCAAATACCAATACTACTTCATTTCTCCCTTCGCCAATCGTCACGTTATAGAGTATATCTCCGGGAAATTTGATCTCTAAATGGTTTTCCTCCTCAAATACCTCTAGCACATCCTTCTCTGCATTTGCTAAGATCGATGAACCTCTAGGCAAAAAGATCTCAAATCTATCGAAACTCCCTTCACTCATGCTCCTAAGCATTGATGCTCTCTCAACTATCCTCTGAGTATAGATCACTGCTAAGCTTTTCTCCATCCTGATCCACCTCTCAATCTGAAAAGAGAAAATTTGTAGTATGAAAATACTGCTGAGTATCCCTATCGCAAGATAGCTCCACTCCTCCATTTACTTAGTCAAGTTGGATGTCAAGTTTCTCACGTACTCTCCGATGGTAGAGGTAGCATTCCTTATATCACTTCCCAAACTAGTGTAAGTGGAGACAATAAGTGCTATAATCAACGCCATCGCTATCATTAGTACCATATACTTCAATGGCATTCCCTCAATTCCCCTCTTATTCATATCATCACCCCAAAAAACCATTTAGTAACTATCCATGAGCCTAGGAGTATGAATATGGTAAGTGGTAGGCTCTTATAGATTGCCTCGGAGAATCTTACTTTATCTTCACCAAACTCGAGGGCAGTGCTTAATTTGAGGAGGAGATAGGAAAGACATAGGAGATACATTCCAATTACTAAGTAAAGGACCTCCGGATGAAGTGAAGCCTCAAGGAGAAAGAAGTTAAATCCAAGTTCCAATCGAGTTTTTTGGGCTAAGAAAATGAGCATCTCATTAATTCCTATTACCAATCCACAGATAATTGGGGCTAGAAAGACTGAGGTGATCCTCATCATCCCAATAACTTGTCTCAGCATATCTCTCACTTCCATCTCCAATTTCTTCAACTCTCCATAATATTGGGTAATTGTTAATAACATGTTGGTCAACATTTCAGAATTTTTCCAATTTTGCTTCAAGATTCCAAGGCAAACTCTAACCTTACTCGAAAGAATTCTTCTTTCGTCCCCCAGCTTTTTAGAAAAAACTTCACTCAAACTTAAGCCTAACCTCTTAGCTAATTTCATCTTTCTCCTCATCACCTTAGAGATCTCTGTATGCTTAAAGGAAGTGTAATAAAAACTCAATGCTTCTTCAACACTCCTTCCTCCTTCAACCCTCATTGCTAGCTGATAGTTAAAATCTAGGATCTCCTCCTCCATCCTCTCATTCTTCCTTACAACCCCAATTAGATCCTTAACTTTCAGATAATGGTAAAGAGAAAAAGCAATGCTCAACCCCATCGGAATGAGCATACACAAGTAAAGCCCTCTTCCTGAGGAGAGGAGGTTGATGAGGGAGAGTATGCCTGGAAATGCTATCACAAACCAAACTAGTAGGCAGAAGTAAAGCTTCCTCTCCTCCATCTCCCTAGGAATTGGGAGAGAAGAAAAGGAAATGAGGGGCCTCTTCTCTAGTAGCTTAGAGGAGATCGCCCATACGATGAGTAGAAGAATAAAAGGTGAGATCAATAGAAAGAATTGTGCTCCTTTACTCATGAAAAAGGCGGAAAAGGGAGTAAATGAAATTAGGAGAAATGGAATTGTGCTGCTCAGCGAAAATATAATTAGGACTGGAAAATAAATCGATTTGGAAAATTTCTTAAATTCACTTAGGATGGAATCGAGGGTCAGCTTGAAACCTCTATCTAGGAGGTAACTCCTCTCTTCCTTTTTACCATAGGAGAGGGATGAGATCACGTAATAGATGCTTGTCCTTATCACAGTCCCCTTGGAATCTGACCACCTAATCAATTCCTCTTTTAGATTTCCGCTTAGGCTAGCTCTTCTCAAAATCTCTTCCAACTCCCTCTTCAACTTACCCCGCAAACCATGAATTGAACGTAAAATGGCTACTTCCAAATTCGGATTTATTTTTAAGTAACTCATGATCTGAGCCAAAGCCTCAATATACTGCGCCATGTAATGCATCTTCTTCACCCTAGCTTTTGACTTAGGATATTCTAGAAAAGCATAGTATGCCAGAAATGGTAGAAGTAATAGAAGAGGCATGAACCACTTAATTAGGAGAAATGAGGAAATGAGGAATGAGAGGATGAGGATTGCTCTGGCAGCATTTACTACATCTTCCCCACCTACTCTCCATTCCAGAAAGCTAAGCGCTTCCTCCAATTCGTGGTCCCTAGCCTTCCCACGTAGAGGAAATCTCTTAGAGAACTTACATACTATTTCATAAAAAGTTGGAGCCTGCATAAGTGGTGAAGATAAAGCTGTTTATTTAAGCAGAATTCTATCTTTCCCGTAACCATTTTGAGAAAAAATTTTTTATTGTAAAAGCCTTCTAAAGCTTGGGCCCGTGGTCTAGGGGTTATGACGTCGCCTTGACGCGGCGAAGGTCCTGGGTTCAAGTCCCAGCGGGCCCAAAAATTCCTCAAGCGATCACAACCATAAGCTGGAGATCTAATTCGAAGGGTTAAATTTAAAAACTATGTCCTCCCCTCTCTTTGCTATGCCAGAATTTCCATCTTATTTAAGAATTATTTTTCAATACAAATCCATTATACTCTTTATAGCATTTCTCATCATTTCTTTTCACATCATCTCCAACCCAATGATTGAGAAGGCAGTAATAGGATTTTGCGAGAGGTTTTCCTACTTCACTGCCTTCATAGCAGGACTACTTTATGCCTCGTTCGTTACTATTCCTCTCTCTATCGTGTTAATTTATGATGTAGCCCGCTTCCTTCATCCAGTTATGATAGGAATAATTGGGGGTGTGGGCTCAATGTTAGCAGATGTCTTGGTCTTTCAGTTCTTCAAGCTCTCAATAATCCCTGAGATCAAATTACTGGCCACTACCCTGAAAGAAAGGAGTGGGAGAGCGAGGAGACTGTTTGAGTATGTGAAACTCTCTGAAAGTATGAGGAAAAATGCCCTCTGGATTCAAAAATTTGCTCCATTGATAGCAGCATTTATCATTTCCTCCCCCCTCCCCGATGAATTGGCCATTTTCTTTCTAGCTGCTGTAGAATACGATATGAGGAAACTCATGGTACTTACCTTCGTTCTCAATTCAATTGGAATCGTCTCCATAGCGTCCATAAGTCTCCTCTTATAACAAACTTTTTAATTGATCCATTTCTAGCCTATCTAATGAAGGTAATCCCATCTATTTGTCCTTACTGTGGATGTGGATGCGCTCTAACTTTTAAGATAAAAGATTCTGAAATAGAAGTGCTTCATAATCCAGAAGATGAGGTAAGTAAGGGTAAACCATGTGTGAAGGGGCTTACTTGTGCTGAACCTATTTTCGTAGAGAGAATAAAGAACCCTATGATCAGGAGAAGTAAGCAGGCGAAATTTAAGGAGGTAAGTTGGACTGAAGCACTTGAGTTTATTAGAAAGGAAATAGAGAAATATAGTGGGGAGGAAATAGCCATTACTGGTTCTGGAGAACTTACTAATGAAGATAATTATGTTATTCAGAAGTTTGCTAGGACAGTACTTCATACAAATAATATAGACACTACCGCAAGACTCTGTCATGCGCCCACTCTGTACGCACTTTACCAGAGCTTCGGAATCACTACAAGCCCCAATTTTCTAGAGGATATCGGCGAATGTGACTGCGTTCTCCTCGTAGGTACTAATCCTAGGTCAAATTATCCTGTAGCCTTCAATCGGCTGATGGATGCCAAATACAAGAGAGGGGCAAAAATTATCTCAGTGCAGACAATCTTCAACCTAACCTCTGAGTATTCGGATCTCGCTATTTGTCTTAAACCCAACACAGAAGTAGCACTTTTCAATTGCATCCTAAATTATTTAATCGAATTCGATTTGATCGAGGAGAAGGTAAAGCGTATAGAAAATTTCGAGAGACTCAAGCAAACAGTTTCCTCCTATACCTTAGAGAGGACTTCATATATCTGCGGATTGGAAAAGGAGATTCTACAAAGGATTTGTGAGATGATTGGAAGTGCTGAGAAATTTGGAATAATGCATGGAATGGGCCTTACCCAACACATCTTTGGGGTGGAGAACGTGCTTTCCCTTCTCAATTTAGCCATAGCGAAGAATGCCTACCTGCTTTCCCTTAGAGGAAAAGTAAACATTCAGGGGGCTGGAGATATGGGATGCTTCCCAAACCTTCAGGACTTTTGGAGTAAAGAGGATATAAATCGTTTGCAACAGTTATGGGGAGTTGAGCTTCCTAAGAGGATAGGTAAAACCCTCACTGAGACATTCATCTCGGATCCAGTTAAATTTTACTATATTATAGCCATGGATCCTGCTAAATCTTTACCCTATCTGAATGAGGTGCATCGCAATTTGAACAGGATGTTCATAGTACTCCAACACCACTACACTACTTATACTATGAAATTTGCGAATGTGCTCCTACCAAGTTGTAGTTTACTTGAGAAAGAAGGTACAATCACAAATGCTGAGGGAAGGGTAAGGTATGTGAGGAGAGTTATTTCTCCATTGCATTCCTCCATGCAGGATTGGAAGATCCTAGTTTCATTGGCTCAGTTACTGGAAGTTGAGAAAATCTTCCCCTACGAGGAGGAAATCGACATTTTTGAAGAGATCACTGAGGTAATTCCATCCTATAGACATCTGAGGGCTAAGGAGATATATTCTGGCTTCGATGGCTTCACCCAAAAGGCTCCGAAGTTCTTTAGATTTAACCCAGTAGAATTTAGAGGGTTTGAGGAAACAACTGATAGGAAGTTTAATTTTATGCTCATCACTGCTAGACAACCTTACCACTTCTGTACAGGAGAAGCCACCCTCAGGTCCAAAACTTTGAAAAAATTCTTGGATAAGGGTTTCTGCTATTTAAATCCATTCGATGCAAGAGATCTTGGAATCTTGGATGGGGATCTCATAGAGCTAGAATCAAGAGCAGGTAAACTCAAGGCTCAAGTGAAAATTGATCCTAGGGTAACCCAAGGAATAGTTGTAGCCCCATTCTTCGATGATGAGCTTCTAGTAAATAAATTGATTCCCCTCTCCTTTGATCCTCATACTAAAACCCCTAATTATAAAAACGTTGCTGTGAGGATTAGAAAATTATCGAAGAGGAAATAGGATAAAATAATAAAACTCGAATGTATGGGAGAAGTATGAAGCCTAGCGATATTATTAGATATTATAAGAAGGCAGAGGTGAAGGAAAAGATAATAAAGGTAGCTAAGGATAGAGAGGTTGTACCTCTTCTCCTCACAGGGGAATTTGGGACAAGACCTCAAGCGATATTGTTTGAGAGGGATTATGATGAGTTAATAAAGGAAGGGGTAGCTAGTCTTCACATGAGCATTGAGAGATGGAGAAATCCTATGCTCCTGAAGAGCGAAATGAAAAGATCTGAACTTGATGAGCTCAGAATAGGCTGGGATCTCATAATAGATATCGATGCAAAGGCCTTTGAGTTCTCAAAGCTTTGTGCTCCTTTAGTCATTGAAGCCCTAGAGCTTCATGGGGTGAAGGACATATTTGTGAAGTTCTCTGGAAGAAATGGATTTCACATCGCAGTCCCATTTGAGACATTCCCACACAGAGTAGGAGAAAAACTTGTGGATCGAATGTTTCCTGAAGCTGCTAGGATAATTGTCGCCTACCTTAAACAGATGATCGAAAAGCATCTGGCTGAGGAACTCCAGACAAATTTCTCCCTCGAGGAATTGTGTAGGCTTTCCAATTTAAAAATGGAAGAACTAATAGATGAAGAACTTGGGATAAATCCTTATAAATTAGTGGATATAGATCCAGTAGCTATCTCCTCTAGGCACTTAGTGAGATGCCCATATTCCCTTCATGAAAAGACTTGGTTGATCAGTATACCTATAGACAAACGTAAAATTCTAAGCTTCTCTAAGGAAGAGGCCAAACCATTCCAAGTTTCATTTGAAGGGGACTTCTTAAGTAGGGAGGATTATGAATTATACAGCGCTAGGGAGCTGTTCCTCCAAGCCTTCGATTGGGCTGCAAGGCATGAAGTGGAGGAGAGAGTCTCTAGGCAGATTGGGGAAAGATTCGAGTTACCAAAACAGGCAATTCCTGAACAATTTTTCCCTCCATGTATAAAAAGTATCTTGAGAGGTGTGAGCGACGGAAGGAAGAGGTCTATATTTATCCTCATCAACTTCCTGCGCCTTATGGGTTATGATTGGAATTCTGTGGAGAAGATAATTTGGGAGTGGAATAAGAGAAATGTGGAGCCCCTGCGGGATTCCTATATAAACTCTCAACTCAACTGGCATAAGAAGTTGAGGGAAGTGTATACTCCTCCGAATTGTGATCACGAGAACTATTATCGTAACATGGGAGTATGTGCTCCTGATGAACTTTGTAAAAAAATAAAAAACCCGCTTACCTATGCATTAAGGAGATACAGAAAGGGTTAAGATGGAAGAGGAGATATTAACTTACGAAGATATTCGAAAGGTCTTTAGGAAGGAGAAAGAGGAGAATAGTCTGGTAAAGGTAGAGGAAGATTTCCTTAAGAAAGTATCTATTTATCTTAGCGAGAAGCGAAGACTCCTAGAAGAGGCTAGGAAAGAAGAAGGGAAACTCTCGAGGGAGATGGCGGAAAAGCTAGAGCTGGAAATAAAACATGCACTTTCAGCTCTCGAGAAGTGGTACAACCTGCGGGAGAGGAAGATATTAGATCTTGCCCTAGTGGGAGTTAAAACGAGAAATGTTGATCTCAGCAAGTTGCTTGCAGATGAGAGGGAACTTTTTGAGAAGCTTGTGGAGATCCTAAGGGAGTATAGGGAAAGATTTAAGAACTTATTCCAAACCCAGCCAAAGCCGAAGAAGCCACATTCTGATAAGCAGCTCGTAAGGGTAATAGAAAAAATAGATAAATTTTTATGGACTGATGGAAATACTTACGGACCATATGAGGAGGGGGAAGTAGCAAACCTCCCAAAGGAAATAGCTCAACATCTGATTGAGTTAGGAAAGGTGGAGGAGGTGAAGGTGGAAGATGAAGAAAGTTAAAGAGGTGAGAAGGTATTGCAAGTATTGCAGAAAACATACTCTCCACAAGGTAAGTCAGCTCAAGCTTACTAGAAAGAGAGGAGCACTCAAGTTAAGCAGTAGGAAATTCGAGAGAATCATGAAAGGGTATGGAGGCTTTCCTAGGCCAAAAACTATGAAGAGCTCTAGACATGGGGTAAAGACTACAAAGAGAGTTACTCTCCTCTACAAGTGCTCTGAATGTAATAGGATCACTCCCTCCATTGGAATCAAGGCTAAAAAATTCAGCTTCGTTGAAAAATGACGAGCAAATTTTTAAGAGTACGCTGTCCTAAGTGCAAAAGTGAGCAGATCATTTTCGGGAAGGCCAGTATGGTAGTGAAGTGTCTGGTGTGCAATAGGAAATTGGCTACCCCTACAGGAGGCAAAGTAAAGGTGCATGCTAAGATCTTGGAGGTGCTTTCTTAGATATGTTCTATAAGAAAGAGGGACTTCCAAAGCTGGATGAACTTGTAATTTGCAAAGTAAGTAGAATCACTCCACATACGGCATTCGTTACATTAGAAGAATATAGAGATAAAGAGGCTATGCTCCACATCTCTGAGGTTTCATCTAAATGGGTAAGTGATATTCGGGAAATACTAAAGGAGGGAAAACTTATCGTGTGCAAAGTGCTGAAGGTAGATGAAAAGACAGGATTCATAGACGTTTCCTTGAAGAGAGTGAGTAGGACTGAAGAGCTCATTAAGAGAGATGAATGGAAGAACGAGAATCGTGTTGAGAAAATGCTGGAAGCAGCAGCTTCCAAGATCAACTCAAGCCTAGAGGAGGCATATAATGCTATTGGTTATAAGATCCTCAAAAAATATGGAAGCTTGAGAGCAATAATTCCAGAAATTGCTGAAAGAGGGGAAGAAGCCTTGAGGGAACTTGGAGTTGATGAGAAATGGATAGGGAGTTTCATGGATGTAATAGAGGATTATCTTAAGAGTTCTAAGGTTTCCATTTCAGTGCTCTTGACCTTAAAAAGCTTCGATGGAGATGGTGTAGTTAAGATAAGAAATCTATTTGATGAGATAAGTAAGAAGTGTAGACGAAGTAGGATGGAATTTACCTTCTCCTACTTTGGGGCTCCGAGGTACAGGATTAAACTTACCTCCAATAATTACAAGCAAATAGAGAAGTTCCTCTCTTCCCTTTCAGCTGAGCTTCAAAACTTATCCAAGAAGTATGGACTTGAGATCGAGATGAAGAGGGAGGAATGAAGACAAAAATTTTATATTGTGAAAATTGTAGGATTTATACATTAAAGCCCATATGCAAGTTGTGTGGGGGAAAGACTGTTGAGAGAAAACCGATGAGATTTTCCCTCCAAGATAAATACCTGAAGTATAGAAAATGAAATTTTTGATCAAAAAATTCGAGAAAGAAGTGAAGCTAAATGACCCTCTCCTAATTGAGGGTCTGCCAGGAATAGGAAATGTAGCTAGAATAGCTGTCTCTTATCTAATCAATAAGTTGAATGCTAGACCATATCTCTCCATTTATTCCTACATCTCTCCGAATTCCGTATTCGTAAATGAGGATGCCACAATAGAGCTGCCAAAGATAGATTTCTACTATTACAAGAATAAGAAAGGAAGGGACATTGTATTTGTATCTGGAGATTACCAACCTGGGAGGGAGGACTACAGTTATCTCCTTGCCGAAAAGATTCTTGACATAGCAGAGGAACTCAATGTGAAGGAAATAATCACACTGGGGGGCTTTCCAGTAATCGGAGAGTTAAATAAAGTAAGAGTCTATGGGGCAATTACTACCAAAGAATACATAAAAGATTTCTCGAAGTTGGGAGTAATCTTCGATGGTTCTGGTGTGAACTTGATTATAGGAGCTGCAGGCCTTCTCCTTGGATTAGGAAAGTTAAGGGGAATGAAGGGAATTAGTCTCCTCGCAGAGACTAAGACTATGCCTGAATATGCTGGAATAAAAAGCAGTAGGGAAATACTGAGAATCTTGAATGATTATCTAAATCTTGGACTTTCCCTACAGGATCTAGACAAGGAAATAGAGAGGATGGAAAGTAGGAAAATAGAGAGAAAAAGGACTAGAAGAAAAGCTCTTACCGAACCTAAAGTAGAGGAGACGAGATACATTGGATAGTTATGAGGGTAATCTCTGACTTCCACATTCACTCATTCTGGAGTAGGGCTACGAGCAAGGAAATGAATTTAGACGGGATAGCTGCCGGAGCGAGAGTGAAAGGATTAAATCTTGTGGGTACTGGAGATTTTACACATCCTAAGTGGTTATCTGAGCTGAAGGAAAAACTTGAGCCCATTCCTGAGAATGGAGTGTTTCGTTACCAGGGCGTTTTTTTCACGCTTACCACAGAAGTAGCTACATACTTTACCTTTCTGGGAAGATGGAGGAGGATTCATCATGTGATTCATGCCCCCTCTTTTGAGATCGTAGCCCAAATCAATGAATCCCTTTCCAAATATGGGGACCTCAGTGCTGATGGCAGGCCAATTTTGAGGATGAGTGCTCCAGAACTTGTAGAGACACTAATGGAGATAAGTCCAGATATTCTCATCTACCCTGCGCACGCTTGGACTCCATGGATGTCATGCTTCGGAAGCCGCTCAGGATTCGATTCTCTAGAAGAATGCTATCAAGATCAGGTAAAGCACATATCTGCCTTAGAAACAGGACTCTCCAGTGATCCTCCAATGAACTGGAGATTGAGCTCCTTAGATAGATTCACTTTGCTTAGCAACAGCGATAGTCACTCTCCCCATCCATGGAGACTCGGAAGAGAAGCCAATGTATTTGAACTCAAAGAGATCGATTACTGGGAGATCTTGGAAGTGATAAGACGTAAAGATAGGGAAAGATTTTTATATACGATTGAGGTGGATCCCAATTACGGAAAGTATCATTTCGATGGACACAGGAATTGCAAGATAAGCTTACATCCTATCGATGCCATTAAGCTGGGTAATATCTGCCCAAAGTGTGGAAAAAAATTGACTGTTGGAGTACTACATAGAGTTGAGGAACTAGCCGATAGGGAGGAAGGATTTATTCCAGAAAATGCCATTCCATTTAAGACGTTGCTTCCTCTCTATGAAATCATTTCCTCAGTTTTGGGGATAGGTGAACTTTACTCTCAAAGGGTGCTGGAAGAGCATAATAAACTGATTAACAAATTTCAAAACGAATTGGATGTGCTTCTAATGGTCCCAAAAGAGAAACTACTTGAGGTCACAAGTAAGGAAATTGCAGATGCAATAATAAAAGTAAGGGAAAGAAAAGTAAAATATATTCCCGGCTACGATGGAGTCTATGGTAGGCCTATCTTCGATGAAAGTTTCGAAGTAAGTAAAATAAACTTCTACCCATTCCAACGACGTTTAGATCAATTCTAGAATTGATAAAAATTAAAGAAGGATTAAGCTGCACCTATAGCTGTAAATGTAATGGTAGGTATATTGATTACGTATCCATATTTTACACTTAGTAGTATTTCATCTCTGAAAGCAGTAGGTTGTGTGAGCTTTTCAGGCCTTACATTTATAGTGAGGTAAACATCTAACCTGTTAGCTTCTAATTTCAATAGGCTTGGATCTGTCACTTGAAGCACGTAGAAATTATCTTGTAGTGTGGCATTAACTTCTTTCATCTTTATCTTAGCCGAAAATCCTGTGATCAACTCTTTGCTTATCTTGATCACTAATTCAGTAAGAGTTGAATCGGGAGTCACACTTACATTTGAGGAACTTACAAAGCCATTCAGCTCATTTTTAATGGTGAGTGTAGGTTTAAATGAGGTAGTGGTGATGACATCCTTTATTCCACTCATCGTAATGGTAAGTGGACCATCTTCTACATAGGATCTAGGAGTAATTCCAGTTGCGTACTCGCTTTTGTTGGCTAATACAAACTCATAGCTAGCCTCTTGCAGATAATTGAACTTAAGCTTTCCAACGATTGAATAACTCTTGTTTTCCCTGGCAGAAGATAAGAGTGAAAACTGGGCGGTAATAGTAGTAGTATCCCCAGCTGGGATAGTCCCAATTTGCAAATATGGATCTTGAATTGATACTGTCACGTCTGGTGAGCTTATATAGGCTTCTACATCATCTATGTTTTTAGGATATCCATTCTTTATCTCTAAGCTATATTCTGCTGTCTCACCTATAATTATGCTACTAGGCGCACTTGGTCTTACTGTTACTTTTAGTGTTACCGGAGGCTGGATTGTGGGAGGCCACCAACCCTGCTGAATGCATCCTAGAGAAAGTAGGAGTAGTGTTAGACTCGCAAACAAGAGGATCTCTTTTTTCATTTTCCGCTCTTTAATTCGTAGAAGCTTTGGCTTTTTAAAATTTATCCTCAGTAAGAGGTAAATGTGAATGCAGGAGCTTCAACACAGTAAGTATAATTTAATCCAAAGTAAACTGGAAAACTAATGAAATTTACACTCTTCAACATCTCTAGAATCTCTTCCCTTAAGGAGATGTATGCTCTAATTTCCTTACTTTCCTTCAATTGTAATAATAACCTATCACTCTCATTCTGATAACTTAATCTCACTCTTATATTTCCATCTATTACTTTCCCATACCTCTGGAAGGCATACAGGCTTGCAATTATATCATCTCTAGGTACCCTTATTTCAATCTCTTTTATTATAGAGTCACAAGGTTGACCCACTTCTTTAGAAGTAATCTCTCCGCTCAGTTCATTCTTCAATTTAATTGTGAAATTTATCTCATGGACAGGCGAAAATACATTTTCAATACCAATAAAGCTTACTGAAATTATTTCCTTATCTAAGCTAGAATGTGGCTTCGTGTTTACCATGCTGGGATCCGAGGCGATAATGATCTCATGATATCCTTCTACTTCTCTGTCTACGCATATCTTCCCATAGATCTTGTACTCCATGTTTGGATATGCTTTCGTATTCAAAGCACAGTTTACGTAACCTTCATTACTTGTACCAGAAATTAGGTCTCCCAGATCGATCCTCTGCTGGAGTAAGCTCACAGATATATCTGGACTGTAGAGGAATGCCCTCACGTTTTTCAAAGTTGCGGAGAAATTGTTAGTCACCTGTACTCTAAGCTCAAAGGTCTCCCCTCTTTTTACCCTCTTAGGCCCGTACATATAAACGCTAATTCCCCCATATATTGCTCCTCCACTTGGAGGGGATGGGGTAATTTGAATGCATCCCAATAGAATAAGAAGTATCAACAAAGATCCAAGCTCCTTCATCATATTTTAATAGGCACTACTGTAATCATAAAATTTCCATTTTTTATGAAGGTATAGTTCAACTCTATTCGAAAATCTAAATTGATAAATGGGCGTAGATCTGGTGGAAGATTGAGTGGAAGGTAAAATTCTGGAGAGGTAGCTAACTCTATTGCGCTTATGTTCCTACTAAATCCCTCTGAAACCTTTATCCAATTTTCGATTTCCGATGGCATATACTCTTGAGAAGGATAGAATACTGTAATCGATAAGTCCCCTTCCACAGTTCCCCTAGCCTCTGGGATCACTGAAAGTGAGAATATCAAATAAGATTCCCTACTTTGGTTGGTAGAAAAAACTACATAGTTATCTGGAGTCTTTCCTTCGAATTTGATGGGACTTGGGGTAGAGTAGATTATTGAATTCGAAACCCTGCTGCCTCTTATGAGTTCCTCCTCATTGATTGCAGTTATCCTATAAATGAACTTTGCCACGTAGTTATACTTCACTGTATAATACATCTGATGGTCATAAACCATTTTCCCTATCTCCTCCTTACTTGGAACTTTCAATATCCAAAAGAAATCTATTATTTCTCCGGGCATGATACCTTCCATACAATGCGTCCTCACTTCTTTACCATCATCACAAGTATATCCGTAAGGACTACCTTTTCTCCTCTCAGATGGATTACTATACTCCTTCCCTCCCTCTACTATTCGGAAAGGTTCTACATTTTCTAGGCTTACTATGACACTCGTAGCATTTCCTCCCAGTGCATTGTTCATTATCGTAATTACTACAAAAGTATTTGTGTCTGGAGCTACCCTACTTATTTTAGAACCAGCGAACAATACTTTGATGTCCTCATAACTCTGTGGGATTTCCTCCTTAGCAATACAACCTAAACTAAGGAGTAATATGAGTAAATAGAAAAAAATGCTGAAGTGATTGCGGATTCTTCTCCTCATATTACACTACAGGATACTGTAGTTTCCCCATAGGTTAAATAGGTGTAGGTGGCTACTGCATATATCAGAAAGCTTTTGAAGACTCTGCTTTCGAGCAGAGTTTTATTCACTTTAATAGGACAAGTGTATAATTTGAACTCTTTGGGACTTTGAGTGAGTATGTGTAGGTTGTAATTATATAAACTGGTCAAGTTGCTCAAAATTGAATTCAATTCACCACCAAACTGCCTACAATATGTGCCTGGCGAAATTTTTAGGCTAGTAGTCGCACATTGATACTCTCTCTCCCCCTTTCTGAAAGAGAATCTCACAGTAATTGGACTTCCTGCCTTGAGGAAGGTTTTGGGCGAAGAGAAATTAACACTTTTTATCTCAATCTTTTCTCTACTTAAGTTTGATACTTCCAGCCTATCTAAAGTTTTGCTCTCATTGTAGTTTAAGCTCTGAGATAAAACATCAATCCTCACGTATAACAAAGTGGTCGAATTCCCATTTGTCCAAGGTTTGAAGAACAAATATCCATCCTCGTGGAATGAAATGTCAAGAAATGAAATGTCTCCTCCTCCGCACGAGTTGATATCTTCTCTCACTTCCTTCTCCTTACAGTTACCGACCACTTCATCTAGTGTTACTGCACTAAAATCTCCCTCTGGTAAACAATTACCCAATTCTCTGGGAAGTAGTAGATAATAACTAGTGGGAGTTACCTCTCCACTAGCTATATCTGCCCTCCCACTAGAGACGAAGATATACATCGTCCTATTTTCCTCACTTAAATCTATCGGTTGGGGTTCAGTATTTATGTTGAGTTTGATTGGGCCAAGGGTAACAATGGCTGGAACTTCAGATTTAGTGAGGAAACCTAAGTCTTGTAAGCTCCAAGAGTAATTTTGTTCTATGAAAGTAATCGGCAACCTAGAAAAGGAGTAGAGGTCCATCTTTACTCCAATTCTCAACACACAGCTCAACGAACTTATTTCAGTATTTTTGGGTTTTATATTCGTAACACAACTGTATTGATAACCTTGCTTCGGTCTGAGTACAAGTGTTTTATTACACTCAGGGAAGACTTCAAGTTCCTCTAAACAAGTCCAATGAGTAAGAGCAAATGCTGTTAACCAATCAGCCATCCACTGGCTATAAGGATTTATTAAAGATGCTTGGATCTGAATTGGGTAGTTGGCTATGTTCTCTATCTTAGCTATTACAGAAAAGTTCTTTCCACAGTAGGTAGCTCCGTAGCTCTTGAATTCAGAGATCCTAACCCCAGAAGTAGGCATGAGTTCAGGAGTGGAACCTTTACACTCTATTCCATATACATCACACCATAAGGTTTCATATTGGGCTTGTACCTGCTCCAAATATTTTCTATAATCCAAGGTTTTATAGAGATCTGCTAAGCTCCAAGAAAGGCTCCAAGTCCAGCCAATTTTCCAACCGATCACTGGAAGGATAGGTTGAATTTGTATGTTGATTATAGGAAGGATGGCTGGAAAAATCCAGAAAATTAGAATGAAAGTTGGAACTAGTGAGAGGAAAAAACTTACCCAGCCTTTTGGTATTATTGCCCCAAAAATGGAATAGAAGATGAAAGTGAAGATCATTCCTCCAAGCACACCGAATAGTGGATAACCAATCCCATAGCCTGTAGCAAATGGTCCTCCCACCTGAGGAGCTGGAGCGCTCATAGCTCCTATCGCGATACTGCCGGTGAGTATAAGAAAGGTAAAAAGAAGTATTGAGAGATAGAGCAACGCAGGAACCGCCCCTCCAGTTTTTTTAGGTAATCCATATTTCAGATCAGAAATTCCTAGATACACATACAATATCGAAACTATGAGAATTAAGAGTATAAATGGAATAATTACCATGAGACTAAATCCCCCAGCACTATACAAAAAGTAACCTCCTATTCCTACTAGTGCAAAGCCTATAATGAGGAAAAAAATTTTGAATCTCTCATATACTGTAGAAATTTCCTCTCTGCTTCTTTCCAACCAACCTCTTACTCGCTTAATTCCCCACTTCTTTCGCCTTCCCAATAATTTTTCATATTCTACTCTCCCCGCTAGCGATGGAAAGATCAAGATGTAAATGCCAAGAATAATAAGGAATATATAGGAAGTATATGCTCTTGCTGCAGCCATCCAGGGATACAAGTAAGTCATTGAGACAAAGGCAACGAAGCTAGCGATGATAATCCTAGATAATACATTCCCTATTGACCATTTCCTCTCATATTCTTTCCTCAACTCATGATCTCCACCACTAGCTCTCCTAGCTATATCTTTTCCCCTTAGGATTGCTAATGGTAAGAAGATGAGGGAGAAGAATACTATGAACGGAATTACTAATTCAAAATAGTTAATAGGTATACCTCCCCAAGCAGCATAAAAGGAGAGGATAAAAATAATAGGATAATAAATCCAGTCTGGTACTTCTTTTGTTATGTCCTCCCTCCTCTTCTCCTTCATCTCCTTCAGGAGTTCCTTGTAATATTCCTCTACTGAGGGAGGATAAGGTGGAGGAGGTGGAGATTGCATTTTTACTCAATCAAGATCTTCAAATCTGAAATTCTAAATTTGCCTGATGGGGCATACAGCCTCAACGTATTCCTCCCCACTACTAAATCCTCCTTCCCAAATTCTATAGTAATTAAGTCTAGTGTCCTGCCTGAGGCTACGTAAATGTGCTTATTGGTCTCAAGGAGGTGAATCCAAAGAGTACCTGGAATCTCCACATCAGTTATTCTCATTAATAACTTCACTTTCTTTTGGATGAGCTCAGTCTTATTTAGAGAAAAAGTAAAGCTCTCTTCCCTCTTCATCTCTCTCCCAAAAAGAGTAACAAGTGTTACTGCTCTAACATGAATTTCGGAATTATCTCCTGCTGAAAGCTTGAGGATATGCCTTCCTTCTCCCAATCCTATTTCACTCAAATAGATGCTGAAATTATACTGCGTATATGGAGTCACTTTTTCCACACTCATGATCTTCTTCTCATCTATGAATAAACTAAAAGCTCCTGTTGCCTCTCCAGTATGTACAAATATTTTGAGTATTTCGGCCTCATCTCCTCTGCTTAAATAAAAACTTAAGCTCTTCTCTGGATTATATGTAAATTCTTGGGTTCTCATGATCTCCACTTCATAACTGCAGCTCTGATAGAGGGCTAAACCCTGAAAGATACAATACACATACAGCTCATTTGTAGCTTGGATTGGCTCAAATTTGTAGTAAAACTCCTCTCCGACCTCCATTGACTTTTCTAAGATGTTCTGGTTGTTTAGTACAAGTTTGACGGTTGGAGTTGAATCCTTCCCAATTAACTTTATCTTGATATGAATTTCCCTCGTATTTTCATCTATTTGAGTTATGGAGTATTTTTTGTATGGAGAACCAAAGATAGCAGAAAGAATATTCGATGAGAGGCTCAATTTTTCCTGAAGCAGGGTCTCATTCCTAGTAGTCCTACTCAAAACAAAGCCCTCTGGAAAGGTTTTTCTCCACTTTTCTTCCCCATCAGCTCCACCTATTACCAGCTCCTCTGCCAAGCTAATTATTTTCCCCTTAGGGGCTGTGGTTGGTGTGGTAAGGTTTAGGTACTCCCTCTTCACCGATGGGGAGACTGCAATGAGGAAGAAAAGGATGATCCCTAGCATTACTAAGATAATTATGGGGACTGCAAGCTGAGACCTCATTTTCTACTACAAAATTGTAATCCTATTTAAATCTTTTTTATTCAAAAGTTTTTTATCAGCTCCACCTATTTTAATCATGTGAAGATAACTGAACTCAAGAAACTTTTACCTCCTCCTCTTTTTGAGAAAGTTAGACTTAGAGGATTTGCTGAGCTCACCCCTCCCCAGAGAAAGGCCATAAAGAGCGGAATATTAAATGGAGAAAATATAGTTATATCTTCCCCAACAGCCTCAGGTAAGACCTTCGCAGCTGAGCTGGCATGCTTGAAGAACATAATAGAGGAGAAAAGGAAGGCCCTTTATGTTGTCCCATTGAAAGCCTTAGCTGTAGAAAAGTATGAGGAATTCAGCAAAATTTATGGAGATCTGGTAAGGGTAGCTATCTCGATAGGAGATCTGGACTCAAGTGATCCATGGCTTGAGAAGTACGATTTGATCATAGTCACATCTGAAAAGCTAGACAGTCTCATTCGGCATGGAGCCATATGGCTGAAAGAGGTAAAAACCCTTGTTTTGGATGAAATCCATTTGCTTGATGATTATGCCAGAGGGCCAGTGTTGGAGATCCTAGTAGCTAAGCTGAGAAAACTCGTGGATGATCTCCAGATCATAGCTCTCTCCGCTACCATCCGAAATGCTAGGGAAATTGCTGAATGGCTCGATGCTAAATTAGTAACAAGTGATTTCAGACCTGTGAAGTTGTATGAATGCATTTTTCATGACTCGTCTCTATGCTATTGGGATAATGGTAAGCTTTGGAAGGAGGAAAAGATCGAGAAAAAGTATGATAGAGCAGACCTCGTTCTCATCGAACATTTTGTGAGGATGGGAAAGCAAGTACTAATCTTCCTCAGCTCAAGGAGATTCGCTGAAGCTCTCGCGAAGAAGGCTTCGAAGCTTGTAACCAAATACCTAAGTGAAGGGGAAAAGGCCAAACTTGCAGAAATAAGTGATTATGTGCTCAACTACTTAGAAAGACCTACCAAGCAGTGTGAGGCATTAAGTGAATGTGTAAAGCATGGATGCGCATTCCATCATGCTGGAGTCGTAAGAGGGCAACTCAAATTGATCGAAGATGCCTTTAGAGATAGGATTCTTAAAGTAATTTGCTGCACTCCCACCCTCAGCTTGGGAGTAAATATTCCAAGCTTCTGTTCAATAGTAAGGGACCTCAAGCGCTATGATGAGGAGTTCGGGTATGATTGGATTAAAACCCTCGAATGGAAACAATACATTGGGAGGAGTGGAAGACCAGGACTAGAAGAATATGGGCTAGGAATAGCAATAGTCCATACCAAAGGGGAGGTAGATGAAATCTTAGAGCGCTACATTCTTGGTGAACCTGAAGCAATCTACTCTAAGCTCTCATCCCAGCCAGTACTTAGGATGCATGTGTTAGCTTTGATCGCAGACCTCTTCATAAGAAATACAAATGAGATCGATGAATTCTTCAGACATACTTTCTACGCCCATCAATTTGGGGATCTTGAGGAGATAAGAAAAAATGTGTTGGAAGTGATAGAACAGCTGAAGAACTGGGGATTCATAGAAGTGAAGAAGAATAAATTACTTGTAACCAGAATAGGGAAGAGAGTGAGCGAACTTTATATAGACCCCTTATCAGCGCATAAGATGATAATGGGTATGCAGAGCTCGGAAGGAAAAGAGCTCTCAGAGCTCTCCTACCTCCAGTTACTCTGCACCACGACCGAAGCCAAACCCTTACTTAAGCTGAGGAGTAAAGATGTCCCTGAGCTTAATTCAAAACTAGTTGAATATGAAGACTTAATCATCTCCGAGATTCCCGAGATCTGGAGTTATGAGTATGAGGATTTTCTGAGGTCATTCAAAACTGCACTCATGTTCTTGGATTGGATCGAGGAAAAAACTGAGGATGAGATCTTAGAGAAGTATAATGTCGCTCCTGGGGAGCTTAGAAGCAGATTGGTGAACATGGATTGGCTCCTTTACGCAATTCGTGAGCTCATCCTCCTCTTGGGAATGAAGGAAAGAGTAAAGGAACTTACCAAGCTAAGATTGAGGATGGAGCACGGAGTGAAGGAGGAACTACTAAGTTTAGTGAGATTTAGAGGAATTGGAAGGGTAAGGGCTAGGATCCTCTGGAACGCTATGATAAGAAGCAGTAGGGATGTAAAAAAATGTAGTTATGAGAAATTGGCCTCATTGATAGGCCCAAAGATCGCTAAGCAGCTCAAAGAACAAGTGGGTGAAAGGATACATGAGGAAAGAGGGGAGAAACTAATTAAAACTCAATTGGAATTATTTGACTTTGAGGGGTCGTAGTTCAGCTTGGGAGAATGCTGGCTTCGGGAGCCAGTGGTCCTGGGTTCGAATCCCAGCGACCCCACTCCCCACCTTTAGGAATTCATAGATAAAGATTCTGAATCTAGGAATGGCCTTCCACTTTCTCTTGAAGCAAATTACCCCAGAATCACAACCCCAACCTATGTCTAACCACTTATACTTGTTTTGTTTAGCATAAATTATCTCTGCGTACATAAGGAAATCGGCCACATATTTATATGGAAGATAGAAGCCATATGGAACTATCATTACTGTATCTGTAAAATCCACCAAATCGAAGCCGATTAACCTATTACCTCTATAAGCGTTGAAGAGGAGTGGAGATGGAAATTTCTTCAAATATTCTGAGATCCTCATAAAGCACCATTTATCCCAATCCTCGAATTTTATCCTCTCCATACAATTTGCAATTATATAGGAATGGGCGCAGGTGAAATCTTTGCTTATTACTAATTTAAATTTCTCTTTTGCCTTTTCCACAACATATCTCAACCCCTTATACTCCCTCCCCCTAAATTTTTCATCGAATCCATCAAGGGGAATTTGGTAATCTTCCTCCTCTACACTCCTCTTTAAGAGATAACCAAAGCACTCGAGCTCTACATTTAGTGGGGATGTGGAGGAGATATAAAGCATTCTTGGGGAGAATGTGAGAATAACCTCTCTTATACAATCTTTCCAATCTTCCTTGAGATGAATCAAATCTACCCATATTCTCCCAGTAGCTTGATCGCGATAGATAATATAATTCTCTTTATAGCTTAAGGTTTCACCCATGAGGATAGAACCTAATGCAATCAATTCCTCCTCAAAATTCCCCTCTCTTTGTCGCTCTAAGATTTCTTTCTCACTTAATTTGCGGAAATGTGACGGATCTGCCTCTTCGATAAGCAGGTCCCCAAGATGTTCCTCTTTTTTCTTGTTTAAAAGCTTATCTCCACAGATTTGTTAAACATAAGTAGTAAATCAACATCATTAGTAGGACTAACAGAGTTATGAGGAGAACAGTCCATAGAGCTTCTCTCGAAGTGGCAAATCCTATAGGAATTGGGCCGATGAGGAAAACGACTCCAACCTCACTCTTAGATTTTCTAACATTTGCTATTATCCCGACTGCGGTAAGGAATATGCCAAGCAGGATTGCTGTAATGCCTAATTTCATCAAAGTCTCGGCTTCCATTTCTAGTAGGACTTAGCCAAATATACTACTGCTTTCGCCTTTTTACCGCACCACACGCATTTACCACTTGGCTCTTCTACTTTGTCAGCCAATGTACCTTTCACCTCTAATCCATTTGTCTCTTCTTTAAGCTTCCTCGCACATTCTTCCTCATTGCAAAAGTTAACTCTAATAAATCCTCTCTTCTCGTTCATTAGTTTGAGCAGCTCTTCTTTGCTATGGGCTTCTGAAATCATGCTCCTGAAAACTTCTTCCGCCCTCCTTCTTAGGTTCTCTAGCATCTCTTTACTCAATGCTAGAATGCTTTCCACTAGCTTATCATCTTCTACTTTGATCTTGGAAAAGTTATCTCTTCTAAAAACTGTCACAAAATTCCCATCGACCTCATTGATACCTATTTCTAACCTAAATGGAACTCCTAACATCTCCCAGTGATTGAACTTTTCTCCAGGAGTCTTTTCAGAGTCATCTATCTTCACCCTAAACTCCTTCAACTTCCGAGCAATATTTGAACACTTCCTCAGTACTTTCTCTTTCTCATCTTCAGAGTAGAAGATAGGTATAATTACTACTTGAATTGGTGAGAATTCAAATGGATAAATTAACCCCTTATCATCTCCGTGGATGCTCACTAGGGCTGCAAAGATCCTCCACACACCTGGTCCATAGCATGTCTGCCATACATACTTCCACTCCCCATTCCTATCCACAAATTTTATGTCAAATGCTTTTGAAAATCTCTGCCCAAGATCATGGGTTGATGCTATCTGAAGAGATCTTCCATCAGGCATTATAGTATCTGCAGCATAAGTATCCTCAGCTCCCTTGAACTTATCCCAATGAGGTCTCTTAAAGTAGATGAAAGGTATGGCTAGTTTATTAGTAATTACTTCTCTAGAAATCTCCATGTCCTCCCTAATTTGTTTGAGAGCATCCTCATGCTCTCTGAATGCATCATGGGCCTCTATGAAAATAAACTCCCTTCCCCGAATGAATGGCCTGGTGACATGCTCATATCTATAAACTGTCACCGACTGGTAGATTTTGAGAGGAAGATCTGTATAACTCTGAATCCAAAGTGAGAACATTGGATAAATTGCTGTCTCAGATGTAGGTCTCAAAGCTAGTCTTCGGGAGAGCTTCCTCTCCCCTGCTTCTGTGATGAAAAATACTTGAGGCTTAAATCCTGTATGCTCCTCCTCCTTGACCAAATTTTCCTCTGGGATTACTAGTGGAAATAAAGCTACCTCGTGTCCTCTCTTCTCAAGCTCCTCCTCGAAGGCCTGAATTATTTTGCGGATTACGAAGAATGACCATGGTCTGTGCACGATAAAGCCTTGAACAGGATAACGAATGTCGGCAAGTCCACATTTCTCTACCACCTCGCTAAACCACTCAGAAAAATTTTCGGACTTTTTATATCTTATCCCAAGTAATTCCTCCCTCTTCATTTCTTCCCCTTATGTAATAGTCCTCTCATCCTCTTACCAGCTGCGGTTAGGCCTCGAAATACCCTCCTCCTATGCTGTTTTTCCACTATCCACCCTACATCCTTATCCTTAATTATTGTAGGAGAGTTTGGATCTACCATGATCACCTCAAACCATTTATATTTTCCATCTTCAGCTAAGTAATAGCTGTTGAGTACCTCCAAATTTGGAAACTTCCTAGCAGCTCTCTCCTCTGCAATGAGTCTTAGGCTCTTAGCTGGAGAAAATCTCACCAACCCTGCCTTGCTTGGCTTTCTTCCCCCGCGCTTAGATGGTCTCCTCCTCCCCCCCTTCCTTACTCTAACTCTCACTATTACAAATCCCTTCTTCGCTTTGTAGCCTAAGGCTCTGGCCCTATCCAGCCTGGTTGGTTTCTTTACCCTAGTAATGGCCCTCTCCCTCCTCAATTTGATAAGTAATTCCTTCCATCTCCCACTTCCGATCTCCTCTCTAAATGTCTTAGCCAATTGTTGATAGAGCCCCATTTTCAGCTAAATTGGGAAACCTAACTTAATATTAAATTTTTTCGGAGAATTAGCACTGGCCTGAAGGAGCTGAACTAGTAGAGCTTAATCTTTGGGCGCATTCGCTCGGTCTTTCTATGAAATATCTGCAAACGAAATTCTTGAAACCTTCTGGGGTCCTTTCCCCAGTATATAGATCCCCGTTTACAAATACTGTGGGGGAGCCCCAAGCATTATAGCTGGCACATGCCTCCTGATCTTTTTGAAGGAAGAAGAAGCCCTCATTTTCGATACATGCATTTATCACGTTCACATTTATTCCTAGTCTCTGCAAACATGTGTCTGCATTTTTATTTTGATTGAAACAATATACATACTCCCACCACACATTCTCTCCTAGATACTTGTAGATGCACGCCTGTCTTTTGTTCTCGTAAAGTTCTTGATTCCCATGCATGGCCCAAAGGGTCACATTTATTCCATTTACCTCTCTAGTTTCACATCCATCGTTGGAGGAGCAAGAGGGATAGAGGATAAAGTAAGGTCTTACTCTTAGCTTATCCTTCAACAAATTCTTAACAGGATAGATAGCATTTTCCATTGCTATTCCGAATGGACAATAACTCATCACAAAGAGATCTACATTGACCACTGAAGTCTTATTTAAGTTTTCCTCCACAAATCTACAGGCATTTTCGCTTCCAATTGCCTTACAAATGGTATCTGCAAAATTCTTTTTGCTTGAGAAATCTACTATCCATACCTTATCATTAGAGTAAAGTAAAGCCACATGTCCCTGCATCCATTCAGCAAAGTACGAATGGAAATTTACTCCAAATTCCTCACTCCAACTTCTGAGCTGAGAAACATTACAATACTCTGGAGGGCAATTGGGGTGATAAAGATATGTAATGATTGCACCTTCAACTCTCCCTAATACCGCTCCTCCCGTAACACTTGGGGTAAGGTACAAGTAGAGAAAATATGCTAGTACTCCTAAAATTGCGATGACTCCAATTAGGATGATCCACTTAGGAATTTTAATTTTAGCTTCACCAACTCCTTCCTTCTTTTCTACCTGTGACTTTCCCTCTTCAGCTGTCATCATCATCCAGTAACCCCTCCAACTTACAAGGAACTCTAATTTATTAATCTTTCGTTATTCAAACTCGTAGAGGGCTATCTTTAAGTCTTAGCATCTCTTAAACTACCACAATCGATTGAACTACAATGTTTAAAACATGTTCCCAATTCTCTAGGAGTAAGCTCAGTTCTTCAGCATTTTACCGAATCCTTTATTAAGGAGAAAGAAATAGTAAAGAAGGGAAGTAAAATGGTTACAGCATATATCCTCATCGTAGTGGCGCCAGGAAAGGAAAACCAAGTAGCTTCGAGGTTGCTCAAGCTAAGTGAGGTGAAGGACCTAGGAATAGTGTATGGAGAATATGATATCATCATCAAAGTGGAAGTACCATCGATGGAAGCACTTCAGAACTTTGTACTCAATATAAGGAAGGACAAATCTATTGAGAGGACTTCAACTATGATAGTAGCCTCCAGATGAGCTGGGAGGAAGATGTAATCGATGTCTTCCAAACCACTAAAAATCCAATACTAGACTACCTCGCCCTTCTTTTTGATTTCTTGTTTTCTGCACCATTCCTCCTACTTATCCTCTGCTTGGCTCTACTTATAAAAAGGGATAAGAAGATTTTCTTAATCTTGTTTGGACTTCTCTTAAATTACTTGGTAGTGATCATTCTCAAGCTCCTCTTCGCACTTCCTAGACCAGCTGGGAATAGAAGAGATTCCTTTCCCTCAGGCCATACCGCCAATGCCTTCTTTATAGCTAAAGCCTCATCAAGATACGTTAAATACTCAAGTGGTCCCCTTTACTTTATAGCCTTTCTTGTAGCAATCAGTAGATTATACTTGGCTGCTCATTATCCTCTGGATGTAATAGGGGGAGCCATCGTAGGATATCTCATAGCTTGGCTTGTCCTGAAATTTGAACGTGAAATATTTGAAATCTTCAAAACGATTAGATCAAAGACCAGTCCTAAACGCAAGAAGTAAACTGCTCACTCTTTCGCATAGATGATCCATATCTTCCTTAGTGAAGAAAATTGAATATTTTCTCGAATCAGCTCTGAACTTTGTCCTAGATATTCTCTTAAAATCTCTCTGCAGTAAACTCTTGATATAGAAATATGTCTCCAGGATCTGGATGAGGTTCTCATCTATGAGTTGTGGTGAGACCTCATCAAGTATGAAATCCTCACCATACATGGCCTTAGCAAGATAATTGAGAGTATTTAGGAGGAATTGGAGATAATTTTTGATGCTCTCAGGAGGCAAATGTTCCACCCCCCTCACGATCTTCTTCGCCTTCTCTATTTCCTCCTCAGCCTTTCTAAGTAGTTCCTCCTTTTCCAACCTTCTCACCTATCCAGTTTATCACATCCTTCACTACTTTGTCCAACTCTTCAAGCTTTTTTCTCTCAAGTATACTCAACTCAAAGTCCTTTGAAATTAAAATGGTTTTGGTGGCATCTCCCAGAGTAGTTCCTTCCCTCTGAATCGCCCTAATCCTTAACATTTCTCTCAACGTCTCTTTAACCCCTTCCCCTACCTCTCCAGCATAGTTCTCAATGAAGAAACCTACAGCTAGATCCTCATCCTGAGGAATGAAACCTATGCCCCTATTCCTCCTCTCCACTTCTATAAATTCTCTAGCTGCCATCACCAATGCCTTATAGAGATGCTCGAAAATTGAGGCATTTATCTTAGGATCGCTCACGAGCTGGGAGGTAATTGCAAGCAGATGTTCAGCTATTCTCAGTTCCTTTAGAGCTTCTTCCACTTTCTCCAAAAATCGATCAAAAATTTTAAATTTATCCCACATTCTCAATCTTCCATGGTAAGGCTTAAGCCAGCTAGAGTATATAGAACCCCAAAACGTCCCTATGTGAGGGTATCTAGGCTTAGGGAAAAGAGTTACATTACTGGTGTTCCTCCTCTCAAGTTAAGAGTATTTGAAATGGGAAATAAGCAGGGTGAATTTGAGAAGAAGGTTTCTCTCGTGAGCAACGCAGAGATGCAGATCAGGGAAAATGCTCTGGAAGCTGCGAGGGTAACAGCAAATAAATTCTTGGAGAAAAATGCTGGAATAGAAAATTATTTCATGAGGATCAATGTCTATCCCCATCAAGTGTTGAGAGAACATTCATTCGCTACTGTGGCTGGAGCAGATAGATTTCAAAGAGGTATGAGTCTTGCCTTCGGCAAACCCTGTGGAAGAGCTGCTAGGGTAAGAAAGGATCAAGAGCTCATCATCGTAAAGACAAGCGAAAAGTATGTAGAGATTGCTAAGGAAGCTCTGAAGAGGGCTGCCGCTAAGCTACCTGGCAATTGCAAAGTAGTAATAAGTTAGAAAAATTTATTTATTGAAGTCTTTCCTACTTATTTCCATATATGGAAAAGCTTGAGGAAAAATACATTGTATGGAATAAAGAAGTTGGTAAGGAAGATGTAAGAATTGCAGGAGGAAAAGGTGCTAACCTAGGAGAACTGTTGAGAGCAGGCCTCCCAGTTCCTCCATTCTTCATCGTCACAGCGAAGGCTTATAGGGACTTTATCGAGAGTACTCATCTGAAGGAAAAAATAGAGGAACTTTTAAGTCAACTGAATGTAGACGATACTCAGGCTCTCCAACTTACCTCGTCTAGGATTCAGGAGTTGATCATAACTACACCTCTTCCCGAGGAGATAAAAAGTGCTATCATCGAGGCCTACAAAATGCTAGGAGCAGGTGGGCCAGAGAGGTATGTTCCTATGAGTTTGAAGGTCCTAGACATCCTAAAGTTAAGTAGGGAAATTCCATTCGTAGCCATAAGAAGCTCTGCTACTGCAGAGGATCTACCTAGCGCATCTTTCGCTGGTCAACAGGCAACTTTCCTGAATGTACGTGGAGAAAGTGAGGTGGTAGAAGGAGTGCAAAAGTGTTGGGCAAGCCTATTCTCAGCTAGGGCCATCTTCTATCGAGCGAAGCATGGCTTTAAGCATATGCAGGTAGAAATAGCGGTAATCGTTCAAAAAATGGTAAACTCAGAAAAGTCTGGAGTAGCGTTCTCATGTGATCCTGTAACAGGAGATCTTAGTAAAATTGTAATAGAAGCTGGTTTCGGGCTTGGGGAAGCTATCGTGAGCGGAGAGATAAATCCAGATCTTTATTTAGTAGATAAGCAGAGTTTACAAATCCTGAAAAAGGAGGTGAAGGAGCAGAAGATATTGAGAACTAGAGATCCCTATACTGGCAAAAATGTTACCTTAGTAGTGCCTTCTGAGAAACAGAATTCCCAGAAGTTGAGTGATGAGGAGATAGTCGAACTGGCCAAGGTAATCAGAAGTATTGAGGAGTATTACAGATTTCCCCAAGATGTGGAGTGGGCCATCGAAGATGGTAAGATCTACATAGTCCAAACTAGGCCAGTAACCACTCTACAGAAAGTGAAGGAAATGAAAGGTAAGGAAATGGAAGTGAAGGGTAGGGAGATCTTAAAAGGTTTACCTGCCTCTCCTGGAATCGCAAGTGGAATAGTAAGGCTCATCCTCGACCCATCCCAGCTCCACAGATTGAATCCTGGAGAGGTCCTAGTAACCAAGATGACCAACCCAGACTACGTACCTGCTATGAGGAAAGCAGCAGCCATTATTACAGATGAAGGAGGGCTTACTTGCCATGCTGCAATCGTTTCAAGGGAACTAGGGATTCCATGCATCGTAGGTACTGGAAATGCAACTGCCTTACTTCAGGACGGGGAGCTTGTGACTGTAGATGCCATAAATGGGGCAGTATATAAAGGAATCATAGAGGTGCCATCTGAGAGGAAGAAAATGGTTAGCCTTGAGGAGGTGAAGGGGCTTAAAACAAAGACTAAGATCTACATGAATTTAGGAGTACCTGAGAAGATAGATGAATATAAGGACTTACCATTCGATGGAATAGGGCTGATGAGAATAGAATTCATCATAGCTAGCTATATAGGAGAACATCCAAACTATCTGCTTGAGAAAGGTGAGGGGGAGAAATATGTAAATAAACTCGCAGAAGGCATAGCTAAGGTAGCCCAAGCTGTAGCACCTAGACCTGTAGTAGTTAGATTCTCAGATTTCAAAACAAATGAATATAGAGATCTCAAGGGAGGAGAAAAATATGAGCCCCAAGAAGCCAATCCCATGCTTGGATGGAGAGGAGTCTCAAGATACATCTCAAATGAATTTGAAAACGCCTTTAGGTTAGAGTGTAAGGCAATTAGAAAGGTGAGGGAAGAATTTAAGTTGAGGAATGTATGGGTAATGCTACCATTCGTGAGGACCACTTGGGAAGTGGAAAAATGTATTAAGATCATGGAGGAGGAGGGATTGAAAAGAAGCGAGGATTTCCAAATTTGGCTCATGGCGGAAGTGCCAAGCATCATCTTCTTGGCAGACGAATTCAGTAAGCTATGTGATGGTTTCAGTATAGGCTCAAACGATCTTACCCAACTCATCTTAGGAGCTGATAGAGACTCTCAGATTCTCGGAAAGATGGGTTACTTCGATGAAAGGAATGCTGCTGTGCTCAGAGCCATGAAACACTTGATTCAAGTAGCCCACCAGTTCGGAAAAACTGTCTCAATCTGCGGTCAAAGTGTAAGCGTTTATCCAGAGATCAACGAGTTCCTAGTTAGATGTGGAATAGATTCAATTTCAGTAAATCCAGACGCAGTTATAGAAGCTAGGAAGCACATTTATGAAATTGAGGAGAAGCTAGCTATGGAAAAGCTAGCTGCTGAGTTCAGATTCTGAATGATTCTTGGAAATCAATTCAACATATTCTAAGATTTCATCTCTAGATATTGAGCATCCATTTAATTTAAGGGAAGTAAGTGCTCCTCTCAGAAACCTCTTTCTAATCCATCCATCTACTCCACAACCAGCGAGAAAGTCGGTAAATACCCCTCTCCTATAAGAGATCATGAGGAGCTCTGCTGATCTGAAGATCAGAAAATCTCCATAATTTTTCTTCAACTCCTCCAACCTCTCATTCCTTATCTCAATAGGGGTATGCAATTTCCTTTCCATTAAGCGCTTCAGAGCAATTGGATCTTCAAGTAGAATTCTCATAGTTTTCTCATCAACACAAAGATTCTTAGTACCAACGATTTTAGAGAGAGCAACAACTTCAGCCTCCCCATAGTGAATGAGCTTAAGGCTTCTCCCCCTAGCTACGAATAAATTATTAGCAAGATCTAGAAACCTAGAGGCAAAACCTTGAATTCGAGCATCATCCACCACTTCGATTATTCCTTCCCCTATATAATTGAGAATCCTAATCCCATCCAGTTGATAATTGGGATTCGTTAGGGAGATATCTACCACTTCCTCCTTCACTTTTCTTGGAATTACGAATCTCACATGGGCAATTTCCTTCAACTTCTTGAGGATCCAAAGGAGACATGTGGTAGAGAGGCTTATAATTGAACTAGAATCCAAGACTATTGTCCTCATTTTACTTGAAAATTTCCTCCAGCTCCTTTAGCCTCTTCCTCAGATCCTTTATCTTACTTTCATCCACATCATGGACTTTGGTCTTTCCAGCATACTGCATGAGCTCCCACTCACTTAAGCCAAGCAGTTCAGCAGCCTTTCCTATACTTAGTCCATGCTCATATACTTTGCTTGCCTTCTTCAATCTAGCCTTATGTAATACTTCTTCCATATAGTCTGAAAAATGAGAATCCACTTGGGCTATCTTCCCTCTCACTTTCCCACATTCTATTAAAAATTCCTCAAATTCCCCTCGCTCTAATAAAGAGCTAAGTTTCTCTAACTCTTCTTTCATCTCCCTTACAAAAGCTGACAGCTCTCTTTCCTCTTGCTTGAGCTTCCATCTTTCCAATGTTTTGGAGATGGCATATACGATGACTGCTGCATTGGTAGCATATTTGTCTTGATATATGGTCATGCTGTGAATTACTTTATTGCTACAATCTTTCAACTCATTTATTTTACCAGCCTGCAGTAGCGTTCTAGCCTCATTTAACATTTGAACTATATCTCTTCTCTCCTCCTCTTCTAACTCCATATTTATAATGTCCTTCTCCCCCATAAAATATTTTTCTAAAGAAATATTAAATCGCTACAAGAATCGCCAAGCTCAAACCTTGAATTCGAGATCATCAGAATAAAAAATGTTTGAAAAAACAGGTTCTCCATCTTTCTTGATCAACGCTATATAGTATCTTGGGTATTGAATTGCCCTTCCATCCAAAAGTTTCTTCTTCCAAGACCTACTTGATCCCCTTGCGCTGAATTCCTTTCTATCATAGCCAGTAGCTGCATCTAATCTTGGAGGTAGTGTGAACTTTACATTCCCATACACCACTATTAGTTCAGGTAGAGTAAAGTCAGAGATGAGGCCTTTTTGCTTAAGCCGTGTAGCTACTTGGTAAACTATCGTATTACTTCGCTTGAGAATTCTCCCTAATTGTGCTAACTTTGGAGTTCTCCCTCCCAAATTCTCCTCAATTATAGCTCCCAGTAACTTCTTTTCGAGAGGGGAGAGTCTCTTTTGCCCCACCTCCAGAAAATCTACAAGTTCCTTAGAGATCTTTCCCTCTTTGATTTGTTGAAGCAATTTCACACCCTCTATCATTTCAATTCCACCTTCATAAAATCGTAGGCTAGTTCTACTTCCTTAAATACTTGTCTCGCCTCTTCCAGCAATACTTTAGGGTCTGCATATCTCTGAGAGAAATGAAAGAGAATTAGCTTCTTCGCTCCAGCTTCCTTAGCTATTTTGGCTGCTTCCTCTGCAGTAAGATGATAATACTCTTGAGCTAGCTCGGAGTCCTTTTTACTGTAACATGCCTCACAGATGATGAGGTCTGCATCTTTACAATACTCAGTTAATTTATCAAAATATTTTGTATCTGGAATATAGCAAATCTTCTTACCCTTTACTATATAAGTTGCATCTTCTGCCCTTATGAGCTTCCCTTTCCAAACTATATCTTCCCCAGCCTGCAGTTTTTTCATAATTGGATGTTGCACCAATCCATACTTCTTCGTATACTCTACTTTAATTTTTCTCCTACTATTTTCTTGAAAAACGAATCCCAAGCATGGAATTAAATGCAGTAGTGGAAATGCTAAAATCTTAAATCGTTCGGCCACATAGATCTCTTGCAGATCTGCAACATTAATGTCATGACAACTTATCTCAAAATTTCTATAGAACGAAAATGCATTCAACAAGGATTTGACTCTTTTTTGAGTATCATCCGGCCCATAGATCTCCAGCATCTCCCTCCTCTTACTTGCACTTAGACTTTGAATTATCCCCCCTAGACCGAGGGCATGATCTCCATGCCAATGGGAAATGAATATCCTCTTTATTTTTACTCCACTGATCCCAGCTATTCTCATCTGCCTTTGGGTCCCCTCTCCGCAGTCAAATAGCATCCTTTCTCCCTCATATCTCAAGTAAATGGAAGTATGATTCCTCTCCTTGGTGGGGAACATACTGCTCGTCCCTAGAAAAACTATCTCTATCATTGAAGATTATATCCTCCAAAAAAACAAAAACTTTTTGATTGATAAACTTAAAAAGCTAAATCATCCTAGAATAAGTATGCAGGAAGTAATGATCGTCATGCTTGCTCTATGCTTTTTCCTACTCTTATACTTCCTCTTCACAAATCCCATCCTAGTATATTTCCTACTTCTCGCCGTGATCCTTTGGGCATTTTTTACCTTCTTCGTGAAGAAGTATGATGAGTATGAGAGAGCCGTGATCTTCAGGCTCGGAAGGTTCAATCGAATAGCTGGCCCAGGATGGAGCATAGTAATTCCCTTTTTCGAGAAGGAATTTGCTAGACTCGATGTAAGGACTAAGATGCTCAGCTTAAACATTCCCCAAGCATTTACTAAGGATGATCTAAGATTAGCCATAAGCGGTTTCATCTATTATAGGATAGTTGATCCTAGTAAGGCTGTTTTAAGAGTAGAGAACTATCAATTTGCAATCACGAATTTGATCCAATCTGAAACTAGGAACGTGATTGGCTCGCTTTACATGAGGGAGGTATTCGCCAATCTAGATAAGCTGAATGACATGATAGCTGAGAGGGTAAGACTAGCTACATGGAAATGGGGGATCGATGTAAGCTCGGTACAAATAAGGAGTGTTTCCCCGCCAGAGGAGGTAGCTATAGCAATGCAGGAAAAGTTCGTGAGAGCTGAACTCCTCCAAGCAGCCAAATTTAGGGCAGAAGCGAGGAAGGTAGCAATTGAAGCAATTGGGGAGGCAGCGACCAAGCTGGATGATAGAGCTATAATGTATCTCTATATCAAAGCACTCGAGGAAATCAGCAAGGGAACTGCGACCAAAATCATATTTCCTCTCCAGTTCTTCGATGTACTCAGAGATATGGAAAAAGACATAGGAAAGGCACTTGCTGGACTTAACGTAGGAGCTCTCGTTAATGCTATGAAGGATAAGATCTTGGAAGCAACAAAATAAAAATAAGAACAAGGATTTAAAAGAAAGTGTTATTTCTTCTTTTTCTTCTTAGCCATTTTCGCCCAATTAAATACATTCAGAATCTTTGATATAAATTTTTTTATGTTAAAGCATATAATTTATCAACATTTTTAAAATCCAGAAGCTTGGGGATAGCATGGAACTCCCTTACCTCTACCTTAAACCTCCACGTACCTTTCTTGGCTTAGAATGCAAACTGGAGGCTGCCAAATATGTGGTACTACCTATTCCTTTTGATTCTACAGAATCCTACAAGCCTGGTCAGATGAATGCTCCACGGGCTATCATCGATGCTTCCCTCCATATTGACTCTATATTCGACCCTAAGACTAAGAAAAAGGTGCCCACAGCCATTTATACTTCAAAAGAAATCGAATTGCCAAGAGGAGAAGTAGATGAAAGTATGAAGAGGATCAAGGAACTAGTAGGGGAAGTAATTAGGCTGGGCAAGATTCCTGTGATAATTGGAGGAGAACATACTGTTAGTTTCGGAGCTCTAGCAGCATTCGAAAAGAGAGTAAAATTCGTTGTCCTAGATGCACATGCCGATCTGAGAGATGAATTTGAGGGAAGTAAGTTAAATTATGCCACCTTCTGCAGGAGGATTGTGGAAAATGGAGTAGAGGTAATTGAAATAGGGGTGAGAAGCATAAGTGAAGAGGAATATGTTTTTGCAAACTCTTCCAAAAACCTCAAAATTCTATATAAATGGGAACTCGATGAGGATTTCGATAAATGTCTAGAGAAAATCGAAAAATTCCTCAAAGGAGAGAGGATATATCTGAGCATAGATTTTGATGTGCTCGATCCGAGCATAGCTAGGGGAGTTTCCCACTTGGAGCCAAATGGATTTAACTGGATTCAAATCTGTGAAGTTCTAACCACAATTCATAGCTGTGCCCAAATAGTGGGCTTCGATCTGGTAGAGGTAATACCTGACGGTTTTACCGAGGAAATTGCAGCTAAACTCTTATGTTATCTACTTTCCCTCCTCGGTTAATCGCTTAGCCTTCTTATCGCAGAATATCTTGAGTTTCATTTTCTCTTGCACATCCTTATCCCTTATTTCATGAACTTGCACTCTATTCTCGTCGAAGATGTGAATTACCTGATAGCCTAATTTGACCAATGCCTCTGCAATATATCGGCGATGACATCTAAACCACAAAAGCTCGCTGCATAGAATCGCAGGAGTCTTGGCCTCCATCATTTTTATCAGCTCTCTTAAAGCCTCTTCAAATTCCCTACTCTTGCTAAAGGTCTCGTAACCTTCCTTTCTAAATCCCCCAAGCTTCGAAAAATGAATATACTCTATTTCATTCTCCTCCAAGCTCTTCTTGAGTTCTTCCTTATTGAAGTGAGGAAATTTCTTGCTGGTGGGAAATCTGCGAACATCTATTACTAGGTTTATTCCGTAATGTTTTAGGAGATGTAGAAAAGTTGCGAGATCTCTAGTGCTATGGCCTAAAGTATAAACTCTCATTTCTTTACTCTATAGATTATCACTAACGCTCCAGTCTCTTCTCTCAGAATTCTAACTATTTCCAGTCCTGTTTTCTCCAACCACTTTGAGTATGAAGTCTCATCAAATCCATAGAGAGTAAAAAATCTTCTTAATGTCAAATAATCCACATCCCCATCATATGGAAAGGCGTAGTAAATTAGAGCATCCTTCTCTCTAGCGAGCTGTAGCAGCAAGTTAAAGTTTTCTTCAGATGAAAGATTTTCGAAGACTGGAAGTTTTAAGAATATCTTATTTTCAGCAAAAAGGCATAATTGGGGATGGGGAGCCTCTACCGAAAAGGGGACAATCACATAAGTATTGGGTAGTTTATTTAACTCCTTACTTGCCTCAAGTGTTACTGAGTAAGTTGGCGCCTTTATCCTAATTATTGGCCATCCATAGGAGAGCGAAAGATAGGAGAGAAAAATGGTAAGTAAGAAACTAAGGGCAACTCTATAATGCTCCTGCTTCACTACAGTATTCGTTATTAGGACAATTGCTATCGATATTATTAAGAATGTAACTGGTAGGATTGGGATGAGATATCTATCTTCATGGTGGGGGGATAGCGATGTGGTAAGGAGGTAAAATATGAAAAGAACTGCGAGAAGTAAGTATTTCTTTTCCTTGTAGTGCAGGATTATGTAAACTAAGCCTATAATGAAGATGAGGAGGGTAATATGAATCCCAAACATACTGCCAGCTATTACATGGGGAAGCATCTCAAAATACGCGAAGTAACTTTCATTCATTTCCCTTACCAGTTCGTAGATTAATCTTTCTTGATAGAACACGTCTCCAAAGCGATGATACTGCCAGAGTTGATAGGATGTAAATGGAATAAGGAAAGTTCCTACTAAAATATAGAACTTCTTCTGCTTGAAGAAAGATAGCTTTTCAGTTATGATCAAAAAGATGAGTAATCCAAGAATTATTGGAATCGCTTCTATTCTTAGTAGGTACATGAATCCTAGTACCAATCCAGCTAATGCGAGTCTAATTGGGCTATTTCTAAACCATCCTGTGTAGAAGAGATAAATAGCCAAGATAGCGATGGCCATGGCTTCTATATGGGCCAACAGACGTAACCAGTAAAACATTACAATCCAAGAGGTGGAGAGCAAGATAATTGAGATAGATGCAACCTTCTTACCATAAAGTTCAGAAGCCAATAAATATAGGAAACATAGAGAAACAATCATAAATACTGTCTGTAGAATTCTGAGGACACTCAGATTTAGACCAAAAAGGAGCACAAATGGTGCAAGAGTGAGAGGATATCCTGGAAATCTTGCCCACTCCCAACTTCGATTAGTTTCTGAACCACATACTTTTTGTCCAACGATTTCTTTAACTACGATCAGAAAGCTAGCTTCATCCCACCACAAGCCTTTATTAAAGTCTCTGAAGAGTATTCCAAACATTACCACATATACTAATACCACTAGCAATGGGAGCTTGTAGAAAGAAATTTTTCTATGGATCATTTTCCTAACCTGCTTGCCACTGAAAGCTTTAATATTTTGAGCATATCTCTTTTAACTGAAAAATTTTTTCCTTCCAGCTCTTTCAAGGTATGGAATAGAGATTCCTATCATCTTCTTTCCTAACTTAGTAGCTTTTATATGCATTTCCTTTCCCATCGTTCTTCTGTCTAATTACCCTAACTCCCAACCTCTTACAAATATATGGAGTTGCATCCCTCGATTTATCTACCACAACTATCTCATATTTTCTCCCCAGCTTTCTTATCTTCTCTATAACTCTCTCTATATTTTCCTCTTCGTTTTCGGTAGGAATTATGATAGAAGCCTCATACATTTCACACAACCCTGAGCAATGTTAATACAAAGGATAAAATTACCACTATGATTTCAAACCCTATGAGGAAGAGCGTAACTTCCTTCTCTTCCATTGGTTTTAAGTTCATCGCCAAATGGGTAAGCGAGTAAATTTTTCTTCCATATGGCGGCTTAAGTGTTCCATCCCTTTGTAGGATTCCTAGGCTCTTCGCTGAGAACTTTGATCTTAACTTAAGGAAGGCTTCTATTATCCAAGGAGTAAACACTAAGATCCCAAACTTCTCCATATTTCCAATTATTACTGTACTAGCATAACATGCTCCTAGCATATAAGTTAAACTATCCCCAGGCAAGAACTTAGCAGGGTACCAATTATATTTGATGAATCCCAACAGGGAGAAGAAAGTACAGAAAGCTATGGCTGCTGAGCTCCATTCCTGATTGATGAGTGCATAGCTTCCCAATGCTGAGAAGGCAACTAATCCTAGTCCGCTCTCCAGTCCATTCATACCTGCTAAGAAATTGTATGCATTCGTAACACAAAGAAAAGCAATTGGAACCAGTACTAAATTGTAAATTACCCCCAAATCTATTGGACCAATAAAGGGTAAATACATCTTGGTAACTCCTGCTCTTATTATTACAAGAGGCACAGCTGCCGGAAGAGTAAGAAGCGGCTTTTGCCAAGGTTTAAGTCCTACTCTGTACTCCTTAATCCCATATCTTGCCTGCTTAACTCTCCGAGTTCTGAGATTTAGATCATCAAGTAAACCTGTGAATACTGCTAAGAAGATTGAGGTTAATGCTGCAAACAAGTTCTCTACAGTAATTCCAAGTTCTAATATGAATTTATCTACAAATACTAAAAGGGAAATACCAACCCAAAAGCTCAACAACAGAACTATGCCTGCTGAAGTAGCTATTGAAGGTTTACCCCTCTTCTGCTGATCTACTCCCACAATGCCTGAATCCTCCAGAAAATTTTTCACGTAGGGTGTAATAAAATAGGAAAATATTGCTGCACTCGAGCTAAGCCCCAAGATTGCAACTATTTCCATTGGGATCATAGGAGGAATAATGAAAACATAAATTAAAAAGTGATCGCTGCAGGGGCTGGGATTCGAACCCAGGAAGGCACTAAGCCACAGGGTCCTAAGCCCTGCCCCTTTGACCGCTTGGGTACCCCTGCATCTTCTTGTAGTTTTTAGGAAGATTTAAAAATTTTCAAGGACAGTTCTTCGAAATGCTGAGAATTAGGAAGACAAATCCCCAATTAATCAGAGTAATCCAGATTCTGATGAGGAGAAGAGAGAAGATCTGGAGAAGGGTAGCTAAAGATCTCCAGAAGCCTAGGAGGAGATGGAGAAGAGTAAACTTAGCCCGAATAAATAAATATACTAAGGATGGGGATGTGGTAGTGGTTCCTGGCAAAGTCCTAGCTTTCGGTTCTCTAGATCACAAAATTAAGATTTGGGCCTTCTCATTTTCCAAAGCAGCTATTGAAAAAATTCAAAAAGCTGGAGGTGAAATTTTAAGGATTGATACTCTCCTCCAGCAAAATCCTCGCGGTTCAGGGGTGAAGTTAATTGGCTAAGATATTTATCGATGCTGAAGGTAAGGTGCTGGGTAGGCTCTGTAGCTACATAGCAAAAAACGCTCTCCTTGGAAATGAAGTAATCGTATGCAACATAGAGAAATGTGTGATCTCTGGGGATAGGAGGCACGTAATAGAAACTTATCTGCAGAGGAGGAGAAGGGGAAAATCTCCAAGATGGGGACCAAAATATCCGAAGAGGCCGGATCTTGTATTTAGAAGGGCTCTGAGAGGAATGCTCCCTTATAAGAAGGAGAAGGGGAAAAAGGCATTGAGAAGAATAAAGGTATTCATAGGGGTTCCCGAGGAGTTCAAAGATGCAAACTTTATAAAGCTTGAAGAGTTTGATAAATCCAAGTTTAAGATCCCAAAGTTTGTCACTCTTGAGGAGGTGTGTAGGGAGCTCGGGTGGAAAGGATGAAGAAAAAAGTGATCATCGCTGTGGGAAAGAGAAAGACTTCAATTGCCAAGGCTTACTTAACTCCTGGTAAGGGAATTGTAAGAATAAACTCCCTAAGATTGGATTGCTATCCTGAGTTAATCAGATTGAAAATAGCTGAACCTCTCATTCTAGCGGATAAGGTAGCTAAAAAGGTGAACATAAAGGTAAATGTGGAAGGAGGGGGAATTATGTCTCAAGCAGAGGCTGCTAGGATCGCCATAGCTAGAGCCATCCTTGAGTATAGTGGAAGTGATAAACTGAAGCAGAAGTTCTTAGAGTACGATAGGCATTTGCTAGTGGCAGATGTAAGAAGGACCGAACCTCAGAAACCATACTATTCAGCTGCAAGGAGAGGAAGGCAAACCTCTAAGAGGTAGTTAAAATGATAATTCCAGTACGCTGCTTTTCATGTGGAAAGCCCGTAGCCCATCTTTGGGAAAAGTTCAAACAAGAGATAGCAAAAGGGAGGAATGCTAAAGAAGTGTTGGATGAGCTAGGATTGAAAAGATATTGCTGTAGAGCCCTATTCCTCGGGCATATAGATCTAATTCAAACCATAGCTAAATATAAAAAATTTTAAAGCAAGTATATTATTCTGGGGAGATAGTTCAGCTTGGTAGAATGCTGGCCTTGGGAGCCAGTGGTCCGGGGTTCAAATCCCCGTCTCCCCAGAAAAATTAAAAAGCGTTGAGTGGTGAAATCTAAGAAATGAAGGGTAGGGTTGGAAGTTTGGGAGCTAGATATGGTTTAAAGATAAGGAGAAAACTGGAGAAGATAGAGGAAATTCTGAGGAAGAAATATAATTGCCCAGTATGTGGTAAGAGGAGTTTGAGGAGAAAAGTCCATGGGATCTGGGAATGCAAACGCTGTGGAGTTAAAATCGCTGGAGGTGCATTTTCACCATGACAAAGTATATTTGCTTCTACTGTCATCGTGAAATTTCTTGGAAGGAAGTGGAGAAGATTCGCTGCCCATATTGCGGGGGAAAAGTTTTTTTTAAGGCCAGACCTAAAATAGTTAAGAGGATAAAGGCAATCTAAAATGGGTTACGAACTGGAAATTCCTGAAGAGCTTAGAGAAGATGTGGTTAAACTACAGCAGCTCCAGCAACAGCATCAAGCTCTCCTCTTGCAAAAGCAGAGTCTAGAGCTGGAGTTGAGTGAGATAGAAGCTGCTATGAAGGAAGTGGAGAAGAGCATAGATTCTGAAATTTATGAGATCGTGAGTAATGTAATGATCAAGAAGGATAGAGACTCAGTACTTTCTTCTCTGAAGGAGAGGAAGGAAATAATTAATCTTAGAGTATCTTCACTCGATAAGCAGATCACTTCGATTGCTTCCAAACTGAATGAACTTCAATCTAGAATCGCTGAGAAGATGAAAAAACCAAAAAGTGGTGAGGAAGGTGAGTAAGGAAAAATTGGCCCAAGCAATTATGATACTGAACCAGATCTATGAGGATAGGACAGTCCCGAAGAATGTAAAGGAAGCTGTGAAAAATGCCCGAGCTGCACTTGAGAATGAGAGCCTCGAGGTGAGTATTAGAATTAATAAAGCCCTCCATGAGCTGGAAAAGATCTCAGAAGATCCAAATGTCTCAGCCTTTACTAGGACGCAGATCTGGAACGTAGTAAGCTTACTGGAGAGCAATGAATAAATTTAAATACTTATAGCTCAGCCATATTTAACATGGCCGGATTGTTGGAAAAATTAAGGGGAATAACTGAAAAACTTTCTCCAAGCAAAAGCCAAACAGGAGCTTCCGAGGAATTTGTGGAGCTTGAGCCTGTCCCCAAGAAAATATCGGCCAAGATCTTCTGCGAAAAATACACTCTAGACGAGTTTGACGATGTAAAATATGTGATAGATTCTCTTAGGACTGGAAGTGTAATTGCCATAATTAATATCAAACCATTGGGAAGCAAATCTAGAGTGGAGCTACAAAGAGCCATCAATAAGATAAAGAAAACTGTAGAGGCACTTAACGGGCAGGTAATTGCAATAGACGAAGATTGGGTAGTGGCTGCACCTTCCTTCGTTGAGATCAGAAAGGGTAAAAAGGGGGAGACGGAATAAATGGATGTCTACCTCCTCAGCATTCTGGCGGGACTCGTATTCGGGGTACTCATCTCTCTACGCTATTTGATTAAGCTTAACATTAGAAATGAGAAGATCTTAAAAAAGGTGGAGTTCATAGAACAGAAAATCCAGCTAGAAGTGGTGGAGTTACTTAAGAACATTAGCTATCAAAAAGCTAAGAAGGCAAGAAGACGTTAGGAATGGCATAGCTGGATAAAACTTCTTCCTCTCTCCAAAAACTCCAAGCAAGAAGATGGTAATTGTAGCGAGGTAAATGGAAATCAAAGCATATGCTATTCCATAGAACTTAGCCATCACAGTCGAGAAGAGCATTACGAAAACTACATCTCCACCTCCCAAAAAAGCAACTTCATCTCTATAGCGTGCCAAGATGCCAGGTAAGATTCCAGCACTCTTCTGCTGTTGGAAGAGCTTTATCATATGTTTGGTTTTATGGACTGCTATGAAATCATAGACTGAAATCACAAGTAGGAGGATCAGTATGGTAATTGGTGTGAATAACGGTAGGAAGATTGCAGTGACTCCAGAATAGGAAAGAATTTCACTTAGATTATGGATATAGATGTCTGGTTCGCTTAGCCTTATGATCGTAAGGATCAATGCTATACCCAATGCTGAAGTCTCAGGAAGAAAGGAAGCCAGACCTATACTAGAACAGATCAGAAGGGCCAGAAAATACCAAGCATTCAATAAGAAATTTGCCTTCCTCCTCATGAGAAATAAAAGTATGAGTGTAGCAAAAATTAAGACTACCATGAAGGAGAAAGGGGCTATTTCTGGCTCCCATTCAGGAGGGGTAATGGAGTAAGGTAATTCTCTACTGAAGTAATTGGAGTTTGAAAACAATCCAAACAATTCAGCAATTAAAAATAAGGAGATCAAAAGGATGAGTGTTTCGAATTTGTACTTCATGATCTCAGTTTAATGTCGTACAACACTTGGGCCAAGAGGATTGCCATCCTTGGATTACCTTTGGATTTCTCCCAGATCTTCGCAACATCTTCCTTAGTAAATGGTTCTATATCTTTGATTTTCTTTCCCCTTACCTTCCTCAATTTGGAGAGGATGAACTCGTATAAATCTTCTTGAGTGAGCTTCGGCACCTCAAATATCTCTAATTGCCTCGCTATATTCCTTCCCAGCTTCTTCAACATCTGAACCGTAGATGGGGAAGCTTCGACGATGAAGGTCACTCCAGCATTTGTCAGTTCTAGGATGAGCTCTATTATCTTATTGGTCTCCTCTGGATTGAGAGCTTCTATGAGATGAAAATTCTCGATTACAATTGCTTCTTTCTCCCTCACATTTCTCAGATCGTCTATAAGCCTTGGAGAGAATGAAAGTACCTCCACTTTCTTCCTCCTGAGATCCTTAGTTATCTTCTTTATTATTAAAGATTTACCGCTCCCAGGCTCCCCCACTATTAGGATAATTCTCTCTCCTCCAATCAGTTTTGGAATTTCTTTCTTCACCTTTTCTAAAAATTCCTTGAACTTAGATCCAACTATTTCCTCCTCCCCGCTTGCTACTATCTCCAGAAATGGGTTCTCCATAACAACCTAAGAATTCTTATCTTTAAAAATTTTGAGGATCTCGCCGTGTAAATAGGACTCGGTTGCATCAGTTATTCTCACAAGAGCTTTGCTTCCCAGAAGTTCTGCCCCTCCTTTGATAACAATTGGTTTGTAGGCAAAATTTCTAGAAACTAATGTAGAATCCTTCCCAAGTTCATCTACTAGGGCTACTCCTTCCCAACCTATCCATTCTAAGTTTTTAGAAATAGAGATTTTCCTACAGATCTCTGAAAGCTTCCTGCTTCTCCTCTTTACCTCTCTACCTTGAAGCTGTTTCATATTGGCTGCTGGAGTGTTGGGTCTCGGAAAAAATCTCGAAACGTTAACTATATCTGGCCTAATCCTCTCCACCAATTCTAAACTCTCAAGAAAATCCTTCTCCCCCTCTCCAGGAAAGCCACAGATCATGTCTATTTCCAATGTGGCTCTAAGTTTTCTCACGAATTCCATGGCAAGAGGTTCTACTTCCTCAACAGTGTATCTTCTGTTCATGAGCTTAAGCACAGAATTACTTCCGGATTGAATTGGTAAATGCAGAAACTTGAAGATCTTATCACACCTATAGGCTTCAAGAAGGTCATCGAAAACCTTAATGAAATGCTCCGGATTTATCATTCCTACCCTCACTAAGAACTCTCCATCTATTTCGCTTATCTCTTGAAGGAGGTGGATGAGGTTTTCATTTATGTCTAAGCCATAAGCCCCAACATCTTGGGCAGTGAGCCAAATCTCCTTGACCCCTGAACTTAATGCAGTTCTTATCCTTGATACAATTTCCTCAACCTTGTAGCTTCTCAACTTTCCCCTTGCAAACCTCACACAACAGTAACTACAGTTTCCCAAACAACCATAACAGATAGGAATTATCTCTATTATCTGGTTGAGTCTTACCTTTTCAAGAGTTAAACTTGGAGTATTCTGCTGGAGATCTATAAATTTACCCCCATCGAGTACTTTCTCCAATGCTACCAATATCTTTTCTCCAGGAGAGGGAGCAAGAATCGCATCCGGCTTAAGCTCTTCTATCTTCTCTTGGTTGATAAGAGGCAAACATCCTGTCACTATCACTTTCTTTCCATTCAACTTTCTGATGAAGTTTATTACCTTGTTCTCTGTTGGCTGCTTCACTCCACAAGAATTCACGATTACTATCTCTGAGTTCTGTAGATCTCCAAATTGATAGCCATGACTAGCGAGAATTCCTAGAATTACCTCGCTATCATGCTTGTTGAGTGAACACCCAAAGGTCTTTACAAATACTCTCATCCCATAAATTAGGTTTCCTCAGATTATTAACATTACTGCCACTATGCCTAATACTTTGGAGAAATTTAGAAATGCTCGAGCGAGGATAGCTATTAGGGTTAAACTCACCATGGCTCTTTCAATCCTCCCTCTTCTCAGATAGATAAGTGAACCTCTGAGGAGATTTAGGAGGAGACAAAGGATAATTAAGCTCGGCATCCCAATCCAAGTGCTCAATAATATTGGAATCCCAATTTCCTCTCCCCTTACTGAGTATTTTTGTTTTATCCAAGCGCTCACGATGAAAATTGGGGTAGTAAGAATTAAATCCCTGTTTTCAGCTATCAAACACACTAGCTCAAATGAAGCTAGTGTGAGAATTATGAATTTAACTACCTCACCGAAGAGGCCAACATTCTTTATTATTTCTCCTTCATTCCTTCTCCCCACCCAATAACCCAATCCCAGAGCCAGGGTCTGAAGAGATATCAATGCTATCTCTATCATATCTACGCTACTCAAAAACTCGTTAAAAAATCTTATGTCGCCTCGCAGTTCCTTAGCAATTCCTAAAACTACAGCTTTAAAAGAACAATCTCAGCTGGTAGATAGTTTTTTAATATCGTAAACCCTACCTTATCTTAATGGAAAGAACGATAGTGATAGGTCTGCTCATTCTGTTTGCCTTGGTGATAGTGTTCATAGCATATTCTGGGCTTATCAATCTTCTTTACTCCTACAGTAAGGAGGCTGAGGAGCATGCCAAAGCTTTTCAGGAGATTATGAAAAAGGCAATCTACGGAAGAGAGTGCTACATCGTTGAAAATAGTGCCATCATGGAAATACTGAATGTAGGAGGAGGAATTATAAATGCTACTCCTCCTCCTACTTCTTTCCAAATTATTAGAAATCTTCTGCCGAATCCCAACTTCGAGGAAGATCTCGATAATGATGGCATTCCAGACAAGTGGACGGCTCCAGCTGTGGAGGTAGATACGATCTTGATTACAGATCTCTCAAATAGCATGCAGGCCTGTATGGACGATCTAGCTACATTCACCAATTGCCCTCTAGACAATGTTGGAAGTATTTCAAGTTGCATATATGAAGAGGATTCTTCGATCCAATGCACTGAGTATTTAGACTCTGAGGAAAAATATTGTGTAAATAGGGAGAGATATTTTGTTACTAATTATCAATTGAGAGTGGAAAATGATTGGGAAAATTGCACTTTCATCGAAGGAAGAGAATGTAATGAACCATACCCAAATCTTTGGATAAACTATACACTTCAGTATACAAATCCTACATGGGAAAATTTCTCCTATAGAATCTCCTCCTACACTACTAGAGATCTTCCTTGGGCATTTAATTTTTTTGGAGTGACTTATTCCAAACTTTATATTCATTCTTCTGGTTTCATAGTTCCCCTCACCTCTTCTGAATCTTCACCCCCTTGGTCTTGGAGCTCTTTCTCTTGTCCAAATTCCACTGACTTAGCATCAAAGAGGGTAATAGCTCCCCTATGGGGAGGTTTCATTTCCAATAATGTATATTATGATGTCTATACCGACCCCGATAGAGTGGTGATCACATGGGATGGAAGATGCTATTATGGGAGAGACACATGTACCTCAGCACTCTTTCAAGCTGTAATCTATAGAAATGGAGATATCAAGTTTAATTACAAGCTATTACCTACTACCCACCTAGATGGGGGTTGTAGCTTAAGTAGGCCATACTGGATAAGTGGAATAAGTAATGGTAGCCATTACCTTCAGTCAACCTATTCCTTCCACAGCTCCACCCTATTTACTCCTACTATGGAGTATTGTGAAGGAGGAGAGGTCCAGCTTCCCATTTGTAACTCCACATTCCCCTATCAGG
>JAPDLS010000001.1:297646-390426 GCA_025920425.1 Candidatus Haiyanarchaeum thermophilum
AATGGTAGCCATTACCTTCAGTCAACCTATTCCTTCCACAGCTCCACCCTATTTACTCCTACTATGGAGTATTGTGAAGGAGGAGAGGTCCAGCTTCCCATTTGTAACTCCACATTCCCCTATCAGGTTGATAGAGTAAAGAGTAATTGTGAAACTGTTAAAAGAAGTTCAGGAGATCTGTGCCAGATCCTAGGAAAGTCCCTTACAGGATTAACTCAGGGAATTCCTATTTCTAGAGTAGATCCTCTGAAGATTGGGGAGCTTAAGACCTTCTCCTTAGAGTTTTATTATTACAGTGATCCCAGCTCTACACAGAATTGGCCTAAATTGATAAGAAAGGGAAGTTATGGTAATGGTGGGTGGGTAATTGACTGTGGGGGAAGTGCCCAACCCTCATTAAGACTTCTGTTTGCAAGCTATAGTGGTTGGTCGGGAGCAGCTTCAGCACAAATTTCAATTTCTCCTAAAACATGGACCCACATCGTCTTCGTAATCGATTTGGAAAACAGTATTTCATATGCTTACAAGGATGGAGTACTAGTAGGTTCACATACTCCATTGCCTCTTTACTATGAGACAAAAAATTCTGCTGAACCAATTTATATTTCAAGCGAGGCCTTTAAGGGGAGGATAGATGAATTGAGGATCTACAATAGAACCTTAACTCAGGAGGAGGTAAGCAAGCTCTATGGCAAAAGAGTGGAGAGAATGGGGTCATTCTTCAATGCTAGAAAACTCGTTGAACCGGAGCCAAATGTTACCATAGGAAATGAGGAGGAGAATACAGGTGGAGAATTTAGATATAGGAGACCTATCTATATTTACAACCCTAACTCCCAAGCCTTACAAGATTATCAGATTGAGCTCATCCTGGATACTAGGAATTTGATCTTCGATGGAAAGCTCGCTAGCGACTGTGGGGATCTAAGGTTCACTAATTCCACATCATTTAACTCTTGGGAATGGCCTTTCAACTACAGTTATTGGTTTTCAGAGGATTCATGCAATTCCGAAAACACAGCAATTTGGATAAAGGTTGATTACCTTCCCCCCTCCTCCACCAAGGAAATTTATGTATATTATGGAAATCCTGCAGCGAGAAGCTTGAGTAATGGCTCCGAAGTATTTGAGATCTTCAATCTCACTGGCATCATCCTTTCTTTACATTTCGATGAAGGTGTTGGGAGAAGTGTATTCGATGAGAGTGACTTCAAGAACGATGGTATCATCTTCGAAGCCAATTGGAGTCCTGGCTATTTTGGGAAAGCGCTTGCGTTTGATGGAATAAACGATAATGTGAGAATTTTCGACTCATATTGTCATGTGGATGAATGTTATGTGAGAGATCATTACAACTCTGCCAATTGCAGCTATTATACGAGAACTCCGTGTGGTTCTTCAACTAATGCCTGTCCTAGGGAAAGATCGTATTATATATCCTCTTCCTCTTCTACAATCACTAAACCGCCTGGAGAGAGTTGCGATTGTACAGCTGGGGAAAGTTTTGTAGGATATCTATATGAAGACTGTCAATACTATGAAAGAAGTGTCTCATCCCCATGTAGCACGGACTGTGCCCTTCAAAGTGGTGGGGAAAGGATTTATTTCAATGGCTCCACAATTATTCTTTCAGTTACCAATAGATCCCAATGCCAAAATGGGGAATGTGAGACTGGAAGCAGCTATGATGCCAATAATTGCCTATATCGCAATAGAAGCTGTTCAGCCTTAGGCTCTCCAGCTTGTCCTCCTGGTAATGTTTTAGTAAATGTATCTCAAAGCTATTTTATTAAGGATGTTTGCGACCCTTCGAATTTCGAGTGTTTCATAGCTTCAGTATGTGAGAATTGCGTGTGGAGGAATAGGAGTAGTTGCCAAGTTTCTGCATGTTTGGCCGATGAATGCAACTTAGGAAGTAGAATAGAATATAGCATGCTCAAACCAGCCTGTAGTGGAGGAGAATGTCAGATAGGAGATGCGATCTACCAAACTGCTTGTGTAGAAGGTAGCTGTAATGTACCAGGATACTTCGCATGTAGTCAGCCATGTGCTGGAGGTTGTCCTCCTAGTTATATGTGCTGTTGTGTGGAGGGTACTGCCCAATACAATTGCACCCTATACAGCGATCAGTGCTGTGAAAAGAGGAGCAATTGTACCACCATCACAGATTACTGCTGTCAGCAGCTCAAACAGTGTACATTGTATGCTGATGGTTGTTGTGCGGAAAGGCGTGAGAGATGCAATATAACTACCGATCGATGTTGTCAAAGGGTGAGTATTTGTAGGGATAGAACTTTAGAATGTTGCAATTTAATGGCCAGATGTTGTAAGGAAAAGGTAAAATGCTGTGCTAACAGACTTTATTGTGAGCCTAGTGGAACAGTAGAAGTACCCAGCTGTACTCCCACTCCACCCACTCCAACTCCTCCAGCATGCGCTTCCACATGTAATGTGAGAAGGGATACTTACTATTGTAGTAGTGTTAGGATTAGATTGGCTAGGAAGTTAGATAAGGATTTTGTAGATTATGTGATTGGTAAAGGGCATAATGTAGGATTAGTAGCCTATGGTACTCAGGTAGTAAGTTCTCATATGTTGACGAATGATACCTCAGCCTTAAAGCTGATCATAGATTCATATGATGCTACTGCAGGCCAAACATGTATTAGTTGTGCCATCAATAAGAGCATCGAATTGCTTAAGGATAGTAATAAAAGAAAAGTAGTTGTGCTCATGAGTGATGGGGCTGCCAATATTATGCTGAATGGAAGCTACAATGAAGTAGCAGCTAAGGAAGAAGCTAAACAACTGGCTTGCAATGCCTACCAGCAGTATGGGATCACATTCTACACAGTGGGTTTTGGTACAGAGGCTGAGGAGCAGTTGTTGAAGGAAATAGCTGAATGTAGTGGGGGACAGTTTTACAAAGGAACTCACCCTGAAGAGCTCAGGCAAATCTACCAGGAAATTGCAGAGAGGATTACTGGAGAAATAGATAACACAATTAAATATTATGGTAACAACTCCTTAAGGATGAGTGCTCTCAATGAAGCATCTTTCTCATCAGAGTTTCTTCAAATAGATCCATCCCTTCCATATATTTTCTCTCACCGGATCAGGGCTGAAATCCAAGTGGGGAGTATGTTCCTCCAACTCCTCCTCTTTAACAAAACCTTCGAAGAAGTTGGAGAAATTTTGCTGAAAGAGTACACTCGTAGCTTTGACTGGATATATGAGGAATTCTTATTGAATTTCAGTAATTATCCAAGCACGAGCTTCGTAAGAATAAGATATCTGTGGTACAATTCCTCTCAGGACCCAGTAGGTAACTTCTGGGTGGATGGGGTGTATTTTGGTATTCCTACTCCGTGCCAAAGGTTAAGCCCAGTTACATTTGTGTGTGGTGAACTCGTAGTTACTAAGATATTTGGAGATGGAGATCCTCAGATCTTCATCGAAAATGCTTGGATCAGGGGTTATACTCATACTAGGATCAAGGATACCAATTGTATAAGTGAGGAATGTAGCTATATGGCATCAACTCCTGCTAATTCCGTAACATTTAACTGTAGGAAATAAGCATTCTGTTAGCTATCTTTTTATTCATATGACCATCATGAGATTGAAGATGAGTTAATGCCCCAGTGGGACCTGGAGAGAAATTCCAAAAGCGAAATTTTAATTTTAACTACCCCTGAAATAACAAATAATTATTTCAGTGCCTTATTTTGGCATGTAAAATTTCTCAAGCCTTATCTTTGGAGCGACTTGCGCCTTGTTGTTTAGTAGCATTTCCCTGCATGTTTAGAGATAAATAACCTCTTCCTCGCAAGACTTCGCAAGCCTTCTCGCTCTGTCAACCTAATCACTAAGAAATTTAGAAGCTGAGTTCTCGAAGCAGAAACGATGGGGAAATTTGGAAAAGAATTAATATTGCAGAATTTTTAAAGTTGAATAAGATGAGAATATGGAAAGTTACATAAGAACAGCAATTAAGGCCGCTAAAGAATCAGGCAGAGTTTTGATGCATTATTTTGGCAGGATTGAGGGATTCAATTATAAGAAAATGGGAGATTTAGTTAGTAAGGCTGATAAGCAATCTGAAAATAAAATAATCCAAATTATAGAAGAAAATTTTCCTGAGCATAGTATATTTTCTGAGGAGGCAGGATTAAAACTGAAAGACTCAGAATTTCTGTGGATCATAGATCCATTGGATGGTAGCAGTAATTTCTGGTTAGGAATACCATACTTTTCAATTTCTATCTCCTTAATCAAAGACAAAGAAATTATCTTAGGCGTTGTATACAACCCTGTTTTAAGAAAACTATATTGGGCTGAATTAAATAAAGGAGCGTTTCTTAACGATCAACGACTCAGGATTCAGACAAAAAGAGAATTAAATAAATTCACAGTATCGGTAGTTACAAGTTATCAAACCCCATTCCTTGCAAAAAACGTAATAATTAATTTAACAGGTAAAGTTTATAGAATCTTGACTAATTGGTCGCCGGCGTTGGATTTTTGTTTATTGGCAGAAGGGAAAATAGACTCAATAATATCGTTAAAGCCAGAAATCGAAGACCATCCAGCTGGTATCCTAATTGCCAGAGAAGCAGGAGCTAAAGTCAAATACTTTGATGGTTCTGAATTTAAGCTAAAATCATTCAACAAATATCTAGACAATATTCTTACCATTAGTAACGAAAACTTGGTGGATAAAATATTGAATATTATAAAAGACAGATGAATAGCTCCTAATCTTTTTTCTAATCTCCTATTATAGCAAAGCGAGCGCAAGCAAGATTCCTATAGAGGATTTTTCTATACTGATAGTTAGGAGGCGGTGACGAATTTGGTTTTTTAAAAAATTGAATGATTTGGATTGTGAGTGCACGAGCTCACAGTTGAAAAGCGATATTTATGCGCCCACTTACATTATAAATATTGGGCTTCGTCCTGAAAATTTTAAAAAATTTCGCTATTGGAAAAAAGTTTAAAGCCCCAGGTGGGATTCGAACCCACGACCTACTGCTTACAAGGCAGTCGCTCTTCCAGCTGAGCTACTGGGGCCTTCTAATTTAACTTCTCATCTACTCTTTTAAATTCTTCTCTATCTTCATTCTCAGCTCATCATCGAGATTAAGCCTTAAGTTTACAGCTAAGATATGGGCACAGAACCTAAGCTTAGTAGAATACCACTTGCAGTCGCAGCTCCATTTGATTGGTTTATCACTCCTATAAAGCACTATGTGTCTCCTTCCTTTAAGATCATCTACTACTATAAAACTAGCGTGTCTACTCGTCACATAATCTAGAAAAACGTTTTGGGCCAAATACTTGGCCCTCCTCGCCGACCTCCTATATTGTCTAGAGAAGATCTCGGATTTGCTCAATATCTTCATGTCGGTTTCCTGAGGAAACCTATCCTTTCGAGTAGGAACCACAATACAAATACTAAGATCAAAAATCCATAGATCCCCATCTTAATGGCTCCCAACTCAACTCTGTAGAATGCTGAGAAGAGTAACTCATATGCTATCCATAAGAAAACTACATCTCTTATGAGGCTTCTTATCATTACTCATTCCTATTATTGAAGCTTTATAAAAATTATCTGAACCTCTCTGAAAATTTTTATTGATCGAGAGATTTTGATAATAGTGCCGAAACCTATCTTCCCTAGTGAGTTGAAGGCCAAAAAGGAAAGAGTTAGGGAACTTGCCCTCAGGGAAATAAACTTCCTATGTGATGTCCTTCCAATCAAAAGTAGGAGTGTTAGGACGGATGCATTAACTCTCTATATGAAGCTCTATGATCTAGGTTTCACAAGGGGGAGGAGCAGAAGTTGTGTAGTTGGCTCAATCCTCTACATCCTAGCCTGCTCCTATGGACTTCCAATCTTTTTGGAGGATATTCTCTTCTTCACTCAAGAAAATGAACAAAGAATTAAGAAATGTATAAGAAAAATCTGTCACTTGCTTAAACTCAAACTTAGGCTTCATCCCCCTCAGGTGGGTGTGATTAGATATGGATATGAATTGGGTTTTTCAGCACAAGAGGTGAGTAGAGCTATAAATTATGCTCGTCTCGCTGCAGAGAAGAAGCTTTTGAGTGGAGATATAAAACTAGATATTGCTGTTTCCCTCCTATTAGTCAAACCCGAGCCACAAGTTCTCAAGAAAATAACTGAGAAGTTTAGGGTAGATGAAGAAAAGCTTAAGCAACTTCATTTGAAGGTAAAGTCTAAGTTAGATAAATTTTTAACTTCAACTTGCTGAAATTCTGAACATGGAAAAGCTGGTTTCCCTAACTCTACTCTTTCTGCTTACATTTTTCGCATTATTCAACTTAGTCTTCATGGCAAATTATCCTTGGCCAAATCTGTATTTAAGAAGTCCTTCTAAGGATCAGAAAATCTCCTTCTCTCCCAAGAGAGGTGAAGTCAACTTAAGCATTTTGGAGTTCTCCACAGATAAGGAGAGTTACTCCTCATTCGAGGATATGTATGTCAAAATTACGATCTGGAGCAAAAGTTATCTCAACAATGTAAGCGTCGATCTGATTGGGATAAAAGCTAGAGGTTATGCCCACATCAACGACTCCAGATTAGTAACTTTGTCTCCAGGAAGGAATGAAATTCTCTTCGTGGAGAAAACTCCTTACTGCACCTCAGGATGTGGAGGAGTATATCCTGGACCATATCAAATTGAAGTTAAAGTGTATTATGGAGGCAAGTTAATAGCTAATTCGAGTAAGCTTATCCAACTTATGCCTCATTAAATTTACACATTCAAGTAGTAAAAAATATTAATTTAACATCATTCCTCCACAGTATGTGGTTTAGGAGGAGAGAAAATTCTATTGAGGAATTGGAGAAGAAGGTGAATTCTCTAACGAAGTTATTGGAGGAGCAAAGAGTTAAGATCCAAGATTTGGAAGAGAGGGAGAAAAAATTGGAGCAGATGCTCGCTGAGGAGAGATCCAAACTTGAAAAGAGCCAACAATTATTCCATAAGGTCCTACTGGAAAATCCTCAAATTAGGAGGCTCATCCTATATACCCTAAACCAACTAGATAAGGAAAGAAAATCCTATTTTGAAAGCATTCCAGGCTCGAGGGCAGATGTCATAGTCTTCCATCATAATGATTTAGATGGGATCCTCTCAGGAGCATTGATTCAAAGGAAACTGGAAGAAGATGGGAAAGATTTCAAGATATTTCACATCCCCCAATATAGGAGGGATCTTATCCCCAAGGCTAAGCCAATCAACACTCTCATCTGTTCTGACCTAGCACTGAATCAAGAACTGGCTACTTACTTGCTCCAATTGGAAGAAGCTGGCCTCGAAGTCAAATTCTTTGATCATCACCCATCCATGTTAGATCCATCCATTCTCTCCCCATTAGAGGAGAGAGGAATATTGGTCTGGGATGTGAATGCTCCATCAACCACTACCCTCGTCTTCGAGCATTTCGGCTTCAGAGACGAGAAGGCAAGAAAGCTCAAGGAGATAGCTGAAGTCTGTGACACTGCAAGAGCTAAAAGGTATCCAAGTTTACTGGAGAGAGAAGTGAGGAGCATCGAATATCTTCTTACTCTTGGAGAAGACGAAATCTCTCAAGCAAGGGAAGAGCTTGCTAAGCATGGTGAAATAATGAGCAAAGAACTCCTAGAAAAAGCTGAAATGGCCCAACTCTTGGCTGCGTTTACGATGAGGGAGCTAGAAAATATGAGGTTCTATGATTCCAAATACTTTCAAGTTTATTGTGTAGATAGAGATACGTTGCCCTTACGAGCTATAAAGAGAGCTGCCTCCCAACTTCATCAAAAAGTCCAGAAAGACGTTTATGTGAATGTAAGGAAAGGTGGGATCTTCAGATTTAGTGGCAAAAGCAAGCTTCTCAGCGTACCTGAAGTCCTTTGCAAAGTAGCTCCTATGGTAAATGCCATCGAAATTTATGGGAGAAGAAACATTGGAGGTATCATCTTCGAAGCAAGTGAGGAAAAGTTGAGGAAAATAATAGAATGGTTAGAACAGGCTTACCAAGCTGCCCAAATACAGAGGGAGGCAAATAGGGTAATAAGAATCGCTGATAGAATAGGATTTATTTGATTTTCGTTTGCAAATTTGAGGTAGGGAAATTATTGTTTTACTCCAGATAATAAAATAAAGCTAAAGCTTTCCTAAGAGTTTCCATTTCATCAGAAAAAATGGATAAAGTAGGACTGCTGGTTTACTTTTCATCCATTTCCTTACTTTTTCCCTATACTCCTCTAAACTTATTCTACTTCCCAACATCCCGATCATCTCCTCATAATCCTTATTCTTCATCCTCTCCCACACCGTTCTCTTCTTGAAACCTTCAACTAGCTCCTCTTTAAACTCTTTTTTCCAGAGCTTATCATAGTCCTCCCCCGTAATTATGCTTTTAGCTGCCAAGCATCCCGAAGCCAAAGCATAGTACATACCCTCTCCTTTAGAAGCATTGAGGAAGCCCGCTGCCTCTCCTACATAACACCTGCCATCCCTTCGAGCTGAGGATGGAATATCATAAAATCCAATTCCGTGCGTGTGAAGGATTAACTTCGCCCTACCAGTTCTTTCCTTCAATGGTTTAAGTCTCGAAATGAGCTTCCTCAATTTCTGAGGGAGAAATTTATCCCTCTTTGAAGTAAGGATTCCTATATCCATCAGATTTTGGTATCTGAACACCCAAATATATCCCCCCTCTGCATAGTTGTTATTATAATACAATAAGGCCTCATTCCCTTCTTCCTCGTTTTCAAAATGCATCACCGAAGCCCAGAGGACTCCCTTTCGTGGGCCAGAAGCCACAATATTTCCTTCTCTTTCTTCCATTCTCTTATTGAAAATGAATTTTGCCCCAGCATCCCTAGCTAAGAAATAAAGTTGCATATCTATCGTATCCTCACTTAAAAACCCTCTTTTCACCAAGTAGAAAATCGGTTCCCTAGAATATATTTCACACTCCCGAAAGGAAGGAGAAAGCAGTGTTCCTCTCTTTAATGGTAGAAAATATTTAGAGCTTATTGGAAGTTTCAAATCTTTTCTTATTTTCCATAGGATTTTTCCCCTCTTCCCGAAATTTTTAAAACCTTGAATGCCGGTTATGATCCTACTGGATGGCTTTCTCCCTAATTCATATACCGTTACTTCAAATCCGCTCTTAGCCAAAGTAAAGGCAGCACTTAATCCACTAAGGCCAGCTCCTATGACCTTTATATCCATATTTTTCCTCAGCATTTTACAAACATTTAAATTTTATGAACCACTTTTCTCAACATTCACTAAAAGCTATGAGTTATGCTCTTACTTTTTATTGGAGGAAAAAGTATGAAATGGAAAGAATTGGCCAGAGAAATACCATCTCCCCGTCAACGATATAGTAATAGAGAAATATGTCTTCCCTAGCTCCCTTGACCAATCCTTGCTTTAGGAAATAGTAAGTATATGGCAAAATTAGGAAGAAAATTAAAATCCATGGACTGAAGATTTGAAGGATCACTCCAAAGGCTAGGGGTAGGAGAGATAAGATGCTCATTATCCACAGTACTTTAATGGCCTTTTCTATTCCGAGAGCTGCAGATAAAGTGAGGATGCCCTCCCTCCTATCTGATTCCACATCCTTTACATCAAAGAAGCATGTATTCACAAAGAATCTTAGGAAGATGAAGAGAAATAGTAGGAGGAAAGCAGGAGTGATTGGGTAAGAATAGTAAACTGGAGCGAGTATGACAACTGAGCTCAAAAGGAAGGCTGCATAGGCATCTTTAAACGCTATTACTCTCACATGTTTCTTGAAAAATTTGGGATACATCAATCCTAGAAACAAGAGGAGAAGTGCATAACTTGTACCCAAGATTCTTCCTTGGAGGAGGGGAATAAGAAGCGCCAATAGGAAAAAAATAGCTATTATAACTGGAAGGGCTTTGAAATGCTTCTTTATGTATTCTGACCTAGTTGGGTTGGTAAGTAAATCTCTCTCCAGCTCTTCGTATCTATTGTAAAGCAGAATTGCATGAGTTCCTAAATAAGTAATTAGAAGATAATCCCAGCTGAGAGGTAGGCGTAACACTGTACTTGAGAGAAAAACAGCAGAGGGACATACAAGCGCTGAAATGAATCCTTCACAGGCCAGCCTTCTTGCCAGTTCCTTCACAGTTCTCATAACTATAAGATACAAACTCTTGGAAAAATTAAAGCTTTTTCGCCGAACTGGTTTCAACCTGATTTCCGAATAACTAAGAGAAGTTGCAAATTGTTACCGAGTAAATACTTGTCTGGCTTTACTTCATACTCTCCTCCAAGGCTTCCTTCCATAAGCCCCTTGATAAAACCTCGTAGATAGGGAAAGTTAAAATTTAACAGTTTACTATAGGGATATCCCTCTATTCTAACACGTAATTCACCAGCAATAGATACTGGTACACTTACTCCAAATCCCAAAGCTGAGATTAGGTTGAATAAAAAGTCTACATCATTTCGTGGCAGTACTTCACCTATCTCCCTTCCCACTTCGTAAGATGCTTTTAAAACTGGACCTTCTAAATTTCTCTCTAATAAATGTAATCCAAGTATTTCCAACGGAAAAAATCTAAATCTGCCAAGCAATGAAAGGGTACCTTCACTATAAGAAAATATGTCTTCCCTCAACAAATCTAATAGACTAGTTCCACGAAAAGAGGAAACTGGGCGATTATATAGTTTATAAGACAAATCATACGCGTTGTACTCCTCTACTTCACTAGTTATTATTTCTGTTTCCGGCACTTTCTTTTTCAACTCTGAAGGTAATCCAACGTACACCTCACAGTACTCTCTACCTTGCCCTTGACAACTCACCTCCACAGCCTCTATCTGCTTGTCTTTTATTGTTCTGCCTAATAGGCCTGCAAATGTCCCTAAGTTGAAAGAACTGGTTCCACCTTCACTGCATATCATATAATTTCTGAGCTGCATATAAAGCAGTTTTTCTGCTAAAATTTGATGATTTATGCTAGAGGCATAAAATATTTCCATGAAAAGTTCTGCATCTTTCCAGTACTTCTCTATCTCATAGAAATTTTTCACTTCACTTACCCCAAGTGCCTCCCAATAATTCCAAGTAAAATTTTTACCAATTTGATATAATAGCTTTTCTGATCCTTCCTTATCTTTAAGGTCCTCTCCCATCTCTATAAGAAACTTGGTTGGAAGTAAAACTTCTCTGAAAAAAACCTTCTTTCTCTTATAACTGTAAGCACTTGAAACGAATCCGAACTCAAACCTCATCACTTTAAACTGAACTATTTTCCTAACTAGAAGCTTTTTTAGAGTATCTATGACCACAAGATGTAAAATCCTTCTGCTATTTTTAAACTTTCAGCTTAATTGAGAGAAAAAGAAGTTGTCTTCATTTCTCCCTTTCCATTATGAAATCTGCGATTCTTTCCAACATGTCTTTGTACTTGTTATTGGGCATATCATTTAACTGGGCTTTGGCCATCTCAACGAATTTCCTCCCAAGCTCATAGGATTTCTGGCTGGCCGAAGTCTCTCCAATGAGTCGGAGTGCTCTCTTCACATCTTCCTCATTTATTTCCATCTTCCTCAGAATCTTGAGGAAGTCCTCCTTCTTGCCTAGTGGAAGTTCCTTGAGCGTATAAAGTAATACTATATTTCCCAATTTTCTCTCCACTATATCCTTCCCTACCTTCTTCCCGAACACCTTTTCCTCACCAAAGATATCGAGCATATCATCACGTATTTGAAAAGCCAAGCCGATGTAAAAGCCATAGTTCCTGAGTGCTTCTAACTGTTGGGGGGTGGCATTAGCACAGATGGCTCCGACTTCACAACAGGCTTGGAAGAGAGATGCTGTCTTCTTAGATATCATTTCTATATAATCTTCATCGTCGATCTCATAAAACCTATTTTGGAGAATGTATGGTTCATCTTCCCTCCCAGCCTGCTCAAAGAGCAGATCTAGGATTTCTCCATCAACTATGTTTTTCATCGTCCTAGCATAGATCTCCGAAATTAGGGAAGGGTTTTTACACCTGTTAGCTGCTTGAAAAATTGCAGCTGCATAATCCACGGCTATACATTCAGCTATCGCTTTTCCAAACTTGTACCAAGTAGTTGGTCTTCCCCTCCTCAGGATACTATGGTCTATTATATCATCGACTATCAGGGAATAATTATGTAGTATCTCGAGCCCTGCAGCCCCATAGATTACATCTTCAAGCTTTCCTCCAAGTAGTTTGCAACTCAAAATCGCTATCGTTGGACGGATCCTCTTGCCGCCAGTTGAAATTTGATAGGTAACGAGCTCTCCACCCCTTTGATTTGTATAGCTCACTAATAGTTCTGTAATAATTGGGTCTATCACTTTCGTTACTTTTTCCAAGATGGAGTTGAGCTTAGCTTCTCTCTTAAATAGGTGGAAACCCATATCCAAGACTAGCAGTTCTAGGTTTTAAAAAACTTTGTGGGATAAGTTTTAAGCCTACTAATTCCTAAGACAGACATGGTTAAAAGCAAGCAGGTCTTCCAAATCTTGGAAAAATTTTATCGAAACGTTGATCTATGGAAGGAAGTGAAAGAAGAGATGAGAGGCTTCAAGGGGTTCAGAGAGAAGGACTTTGCTAGCCCCTTCTCCAATCTAGTAATCACTATTCTCTCACAAAATACAAATGCCAAAAATACTGCCCGAGCTTATCTCAACCTGCTAAAGAAAGTAGGCTCCATCACTCCTGAGAATATTTTAAAACTCTCAGAACGAGAGTTGAGTGAAGCAATCAAAGTCGGTGGGCTTTATCGCATCAAAGCCAGAAGAATAATGCTGCTCGCTCAGAAAATTGTAGAGGAATATGGAGGCTCCGTTAATGAGCTAATAGTGAAAGGTGATCCTAGAAGGACTAGGGAAAGATTACTTGCTCTCCCTGGAGTAGGCGCTAAAACTGCAGACGTGTTTTTGGCATATTGTATGAAATGTGGGGAAATCCCAATTGACAGACACATAACCAGAATTACTAAGAGAATAGGAATAGTTAGCAGAAAAGCCAATTATGATGAGATTAAACGAGAATTGAAAAAAGGAATAAAGAGAAAAGATAGGGTAAGATTTCACGAGCTCTTAATAAGATTTGGAAAGGATATCTGTAGAGCCAGAAATCCTCTCTGTGAAAATTGTCCTCTAAATGCTCACTGCAGTTGGGAAAGGGCCCAAGCCGGGATTCGAACCCGGGACTGCGGCTCCACAGGCCGCCACGTTACCTGGCTACGCCACTTGGGCCATTAGAATAAGGAGAGCTCGAGCTGATTATTAATCTTACTCTTGACTTAAGAACCCTTTCAACTTGTTTCTAGATTTCTTCAAATTCCTCTAGTCTCTCTATTGGAATTTCCTCCTCTCGTTCTTCAGGCTTCACTTCAACTTTCAAGCATTTGCTCACTTTCCTTGCTCGCTTACCCTTCCTCGTTCCCTTTCCCTTTTTTCCTTTTTTCCTTGGCATAATTCATTATAGGAAATCAAGATATTAAAGGATTAAGAAAAGTTTATAAAATGAGCTGTGTAGTTTATTATTGCTGTAGTTTCCGGCGAGATTGGGATTGAGAAGATGAACAATCGGATCCGACTACAGCAACAAAATGAGTACTCTAATTTTTTTAGAGTATGAGGTAGGTAAAGGGAGCTTGCGGCTGTAACTCCGGTTGATCCTGCCGGCGGCCACTGCTATCGGGCTGGGTCAGCCATGCAAGTCTGCTGAGCTTTAAGCTCAGCGGCGCACGGCTCCGTAATATGCAGACAACTTACTCTGAGGTGGGGGATAACCCCGGGAAACTGAGGCTAATCCCCCATAGTTGAGAGCTTCTGGAAGGCCTCTCAACGAAAGGTTCATCCGGATGTGGATGAGCCGCCTCAGAATAGGTCTGCATCCTATCAGGTAGTTGGTGGGGTAATGGCCCACCAAGCCTAAGACGGGTACGGGCCCTGAGAGGGGGCGCCCGGAGAGGGACACTGAGACAAGGGTCCCAGCCCCACGGGGTGCAGCAGGCGCGAATTTTCCACAACTCCCGAAAGGGAGGTGGAGCCAGCCCGAGTGCCTTCACCTCTTGGTGGAGGCTTTTGCCCTGTGTAAAAAGCAGGGCGAATAAGCGGGGGGCAAGATGGGTGCCAGCAGCCGCGGTAATACCCACCCCGCGAGTGGTGGCCACAATTATTGGGTTTAAAACACCCGTAGCCGGCCCAGCAAGTGCTCTGTGAAATCCTCACTTGCAGTGAGGGCGGGCAGAGCATACTGCTGGGCTAGGGACCGGGAGGGGCCAGGGGTATTCCTGGAGGAGGGGTAAAATCCTATCATCCCAGGAGGACCATCAGTGGCGAAGGCGCCTGGCTGGAACGGGTCCGACGGTGAGGGGTGAAGGCTGGGGGAGCGAACGGGATTAGATACCCCGGTAGTCCCAGCAGTAAACGCTGCCCACTAGGTGTCGCGGGGCCCTAGTGGTCTCGCGGTGCCGAAGCGAAAGCATTAAGTGGGCTACCTGGGGAGTACAGCCGCAAGGCCGAAACTTAAAGGAATTGGCGGGGGAGCACAACAAGGGGTGAAGCCTGCGGTTTAATTGGAGTCAACGCCGGGAACCTCACCTAGGGCGACAGCAGGATGAAGGACAGTCTAAAGGGCTTTCCTGACGCGCTGAGAGGAGGTGCATGGCCGCCGTCAGCTCGTACCGTGAGGTGTCCCCTTAAGTGGGGCAACGAGCGAGACCCTCGCCCCTAGTTGCTACCTACAGCACTTGCTGTAGGGCACACTAGGGGGACTGCGCCCGTTAAGGGCGAGGAAGGTGAGGGCGACGACAGGTCAGTATGCCCCGAATCCCTAGGGCTACACGCGGGCTGCAATGCGTAGGACAATGGGATGCCACCCCGAAAGGGGGAGCAAATCCCCTAAACCTACGCCCAGTTCAGATCGAGGGCTGCAACTCGCCCTCGTGAAGCCGGAATCCCTAGTAACCGCGGTTCATCACGCCGCGGTGAATACGTCCCTGCTCCTTGCACACACCGCCCGTCAAGCCAACCGAGTCGGGTTTAGGTGAGTGGCAATCTTCGGGTTGTCACGAACCTAAACCTGGCGAGGGGGGCTAAGCCGTCACAAGGTAGCCGTACGGGAACGTGCGGCTGGATCACCTCCTTTTTCTCCCTTTACCTACCTCATACTTCACTTTTCTTAATTCTAAAAGAAGAGCAAGAAGTTCAGAGAATTAGATGACCCTCTTCTCGGTTAATCCTTCGAGGTAATCTGTCCCAGCATAGCCGGCGAAAAAGCTCACTATCCAAGTATTGACTGGTACATATGGCTGAAGCACCACTCCTACTCCAGCTCCAACTATGGCTCCAAGGATCACGGAGGAGAACCACTTCGGAAAGTTGAGTTTGTCTCCTCGCAGTGCTGCCTTCCTAAGACCCACCGCACTCCTCACTAATTGACCGAGAGCTCCCCAGAGAAGTAAATCTGCTACCATTCCAATAAGGAAGAAACCAAAATTAAAAAAGCTTTTTCTAGCCATCTTCTAACTGTAGGACTCGGAATAAGTTTTATTAGTTTATCCTAGAATTATTTTCGAAAGTCATGATGAGAAACACTTAGCAAGATGTGCAAAAATATTGAGTAAGTGTGGCTATAAAGTCTCCAGGATATCTAAAAATTATTTCCTAGCACAAAAGTAACTTAAGGTGTAAAGAAAATTTTATCATAAACTACGACCTGCAAGCTTCAATATAATTTTGTGGATAGATATTGAAAGTGGAATAGTCTTTCTGTATGAAAGGGTAAATGGAGCTGAATACTTCAAAATGGAAAATATTGTGAAAAACTTATTAAGGTGTTTTCCCTACTCCTTCTTCTTCTCCTCTTTGACAATTAGCTCCAGATAAGTTTTGAGTATAGGTATCGCTTTTTCAGCTCCTTCACGCTTCTTCAAGTACTCGTAGGCTTCGTGGATGGAGTTCTCTCCATATAATTTCTTGTGAAGCTCGGAACATTTTGAAAAGCATTTTACAGCACTTCTAGCATTTCCAGCATAGAGATATAAGCTACCAGCTACATGATAATTTACTCTGGCATGAAGGAGCTTCCCCTGCTTCTCCTCTTCCTTAGCCTTCATTTCATATTCCTTAGGATCCTTGCCTCTAGGATCTAGGTTTATCCAGCGCAAAGCTCTATAAAGTTCATCGTCTCCACCACAGAGTTCCTCCAACTGGCTCTTCACTCTTCCTTCTTCCCTCCTCTCAATCAACTTGGCCTCCTGGACTTTTTTCCTTCTCAAGAATTTTTTGAGCCTTTCCATATAATTACCATTTAGTGACAACTTAAAAAACTTTTCTATTTAACACATACTGCCTTAGCCAGATTTCGAGGCTTATCAGGATCAAATCCTTTGAGAATGGCAAGCTGATAAGCAAGCACTTGGATCGGGATGATTTGGACTATTGGATTTTCAGTTCCAGCTTCAGGAACTTTGATCCAATCATCGAACACTTCGTGAAAGTTAGGGGAAACTCCTATAATATACCCTCCCCTCGCCTTGATCTCACACGCATTCGAGATTATTTCCTTCTCATTATCTTGTGCTACGAAGATTATGCAGGGAGTACCTTTCTCTATTAAAGCAATAGTGCCATGTTTAAGCTCCCCTCCAGCTAATGCCTCAGCATGAATGTAGGAAACTTCTTTTATCTTGAGAGCAGCTTCCATGGCGGTCGCATATTGAAGTCCTCTTCCTATGCAGAATATGTGCTCTGCCCTCCTCAACTTTTGAGCCAGCTCCTTAAGCTTCTTCCTCATAGTAGCAGAAGTAAGATAATATATCACATTCCATAGGTATCTCAACCTCCTCCTCCCTTCTTCATATTTACCTATCATCGCATATGCCAGAAGAGTGAGGAGGGCTAATTGGGAAGTATATGTCTTAGTGGAAAGTACGCAGATCTCCGGACCAGCATGCATTAGCAGAAATGTGTCGGATTCTCTAGTAAGGCTTGAGCCAGGAACATTCACTATAGAGATCACCTTACTTCCCCTCATCTTAGCTACTCTAACTGCCTCGAGCACATCATACGTTTCTCCTGATTGAGAAACTGCAATTACCAAAGTGTGGGAATCTAGAAATGATTGGTAGCTTGAAAATTCTGAGGCCAGCACCACATTTAGAGGTTTTCCGACTACCTTAGAAAAGATATAGCTAGCTGCTAAGCAAGCATGATAGCTGGATCCGCATCCTATGAGAAAAACCCTTTCGGCTCTCTTCATTTCCCTCGTAATCCTCTCTACTATCTCCTTCTTCTGAGCTATAGCTCTCTTGATCGTCTCCACCTGCTCACAGATCTCCTTCAGCATGTAATGCTCAAACTTCCCCTTCCTCACTTCATCCACATCAAAATCCACTCTATCCACTTTCCTCCTCACCCTCTTCAGCTTCCCACCCTTTATATTGTAACATCTTACCTTAGAGTTCAGTACTACCATATCATAATCGTAAAGGTAGATCACCTGTTTAGTATGTTCTAGGAAGGCTGGGATGTCGCTAGCTGCAAAGAGGCCATGATCTGCTACTCCTATCACTAGAGGAGAACCCTTCCTTATTGCTACTATCTTTCTCTCCCCACTTCTCACCACTAGAATGGCAAAATTTCCCTCCAGTTTTGAAAGTACTGTGCACGCCTCCTCGAGGCATTTTCCCCTCCTCAATTCCTCCTCGATGAGGTGAGCTATGACCTCTGTATCTGTCTCGCTCTTAAATACATGTCCTTTCCTCATCAGCTTTTCCTTCAATTCAAGATAATTCTCGATTATTCCATTGTGAACCACTGCTATGCTTCCGCTGCAATCAAGGTGGGGATGTGCATTTCTTTTTGATACCTTTCCATGGGTGGCCCACCTGGTATGACCTATTGCCAAATTACTTCGAGGTCTGAGGAGATTTAACTTCTTGTGAACTTCAAGCACTGTACCCTTATCCTTCTTCACTACGAGACCTTCTCCAGTAAGAAAGGCTACTCCCACTGAATCATATCCTCTATATTCTAAATGCCTCAATCCATCAAGTACTATCCTAGAGGCATTCCTTTCTCCTACATATCCTATTATTCCGCACATTTAGAAGAAAGGGTCATCTAAGTTTAAATAGATTGAGCAAAATCTAAAAGCTTTTAAACATCTTCCTCTTTGAGGAATTAGGAAATGCGCAACATTTTGCGGATCTCGATCGGAATTCTTTTGGTAGCAGCTCTCCTATTAGCTCCTACATCCAGATCGATTGCAATTCAAGCTAATGAGCAAGGAAAGCGATATCCACCCTCCCTAGACTGGATAGAGCCATGGAGCTTTCAGAAAATGATCTTCATCCACTATGCTAAAGCCTCTTCGCCTCAGGCCAAAGTTCCCACATGCTACAAATTGTTGGGAGTGAAATGGAAATCCCTCCCAGTGAACTATGTGGTACATCCCAATCTGAGCTTGGAAGCAATAATAGCAAGTACTGAAACTTGGGATACTGCTACCAGTACTAAGCTCTTTGGAACAGCTTTGGTAGATTCTTCAGCAAATTGGGATAGCGGATCTCCAGATGGAAGGAATGAATATTCTCTCGGAAATTATCCTGAGGAAGGAGTAATTGCGGTTACTGTGGTATGGAGTGGTGTTCCAGTAGGAGGAAAGGGGAGACAGATCTTAGAGTTCGATGTAATGTTCGACACAGATTATAACTGGTATGATTGTACAATTACTGAATGTACTGCTGCTAACAAAGGGATGGATCTACAGAACATAGCCACTCACGAAACAGGACATGGAGTGGGGTTGGCAGATGTATACGATCCTAGTTGTTCGGCAGTTACCATGTATGGCTACTCTACCTATGGGGAAATTCAGAAGAGGACACTTGAGCCTCCTGACATAACTGGTCTGCAGAAACTCTACGGAGCCTGAAATCTTCTTAATTCTTTGAATTCTTCCCCCTACTTAGATTGTAGTGGAGATACTCAACTACATGATGGACCGGCCGGGACTTGAACCCGGGGCCTCTCCCTAGCCAGGGGAGCGTTCTGCCGCTGAACTACCGGCCCACATTATGTGCTTCTCATTAAAAGCTTATAAAATTTGATCTTCTGGATAAACTTATGTTTTGGGCAGACAATGTGGCAAAGCAAATAATAGAGAAGTTTGGAGAGAGGAGAGAATATGTAATAGTCACAGGCACCTCTATGAGTGGGGAACCCCATATAGGAAATGCTAGTGATCTTATTCGTGGGGAGGCAGTGAGGATTGCTCTCAATGACCTGGGAAAAAAAGCTAAGCTCATCTGGGTTTCAGATGATATGGACCCATTTAGATCAGTGCCTCTCGGCTTTCCAGAGGAGTTCAAGGATTATCTAGGCTTTCCTGTCTCTATGGTCCCAGACCCTCATGGTTGTCATGAAAGCTTTGCCAGACATTATGAACTGTTATTCTTAAACCAGTTGAAGGATCTAGAGATAAGGCCCAAACCATATTTCGGAATTGAAATGTACAGGAAAGGAATGTATAACAAGAGCTTAAGAAAAGCAGTTGAGCTTCGTAAGGAAATCATGAAAGTCCTAAACAAATATAAGAAGGAACCTCTCCCCGAAAATTGGTATCCATTTAACATAATCTGTGAGAAGTGTCATAGGATCTCCACAACCAAGGTAGTCACATGCGACGGAATAGAAGCAGAGTATTTCTGCGATCCTCAGGAAACAATTCTCCACAAGAAATATATCGTGAGGGGATGTGGATATCGAGGTAAGGTGAATATTTTGGATGGAAATGCTAAGTTAGCTTGGAGGGTGGAGTGGCCAGCAAGATGGGCTTTCTTAAAATGTGTATGCGAACCATTTGGGAAGGAGCATGCTGCTCATGGAGGCTCATGGGATACTGGTAAGGAACTCGTGAAGCTCTTTGGTTGGGAGGCACCTGTACCAGTGATCTATGAGCATATCCAAGTAATGGGAGAAAAGATGAGCAAGAGTAAAGGAAACGTGATTACGATCCCTATGCTCCTAGAGGTGATGAGTGCTCCTGAGATCAAGTTTTGGCTGAACTTCGGAAAAATTACAAAGGCTAAGGATATCAATTTGAGAGATCTCCCTCTCCATAATGCATTTGAATTCGATAAGGCTGAAAAGATCTTCTTTGGTGTATATTCAACCAATAACCCAAGAGAAGATCTCAACTATAAGAGAGCTTATGAGATATCCACAAATAAGGAGTTCCATAGACCACTTAATCTAGAATATGATTTCGCAGCCCTCCTTTCCCAGCTCTTTGGTTGCAAGCTTGAAAAGGTAAAGAATGTGCTCATACGCACTGGTCATTATCAAGGAAATGGGGAAACAGATAGGAGGATAAAGCTCAGATTGAAGAATGCCTTTAATTGGGTACAAAAATATGCTCCTGAGAATTACAGGCTAAAGGGAGAGGGAACTAAGGTGGAGTTAAATGAGCTGGAGGCAAGACAATTCAGAGAACTCATGAAAGTGATAGAAGAAGTAGAGGACAGTGAAGTGCTCCAGCAGCGAATCTATGAAGTAGCTAGAATTGGAGATGTGAAGGAGTTCTTCAGAAAGTGCTATCTTGCTCTCATCGGAAAGGGGGAGGGTCCGAGATTGGCTAATCTCATCATCGCCCTAGGAAAGAAGGAAGTTGTGAAAAGATTAGGGAGGAGTCTAGAATGAAGATCCACGTAGGCTGCTGTGGAATTCCTGGAGGGCTCAGGAAATATTCACAGCTATTTAGGGTTGTGGAGATCAATAGCACCTTTTATAGGCTTCCAAAGCTCGAAACTGCATTAAAATGGAGGAGTCAAGTACCTGAGGACTTCGTCTTCTGTTTAAAAGCCTTCCAAGGTATTACTCATCCCATCACCTCTCCTACTTGGAAGAGGAGTGGAATTAAGGACTATCAAAAATTAGGAGAGAAAGTGGGATTTCTAAGAACTTCTAAGGAAGTTCTAAAATTTTGGGAAGATACCATTCAGATCTGCAGAGCTTTGAGGGCTAGAGTATGTCTTCTTCAACTTCCAGCCAGCTTTAAGGAAAGCAGTGAAAATAGGAAAGCAGTTAAGGCTTTCTTCTCCAAAGTGAAGAGAGATAGAGTCTCAATAGCTCTAGAACTTAGAGGCTGGGATGAGGATACCTTCGCTGCACTCTGCAAAGAGCTCGATTTGATAGAGGTAACTGACCCTTTTGTGAGATTACCCAGCTATGTGAAAAAAGTGGCCTATTTTAGGCTTCACGGCAGCTATAATAGAGGAAGGATCAATTATAATTACCGATATTCTGTGGGGGAGCTCAGGCAGCTCAGAGAAAAGTTGAATGAAGTAAAAGCAGATGAAATCTTCGTGCTATTCAACAATACCTATATGAGGGAAAGTGCTGAAAGTTTTCTGAAATTGATCTAATTACTTGACTGCTCTCCTACTTTAAGAGCTGGTTCCAGCTTGAACTTCAGGAACTCTAGATCCTCTAGGAATTTCTCCTCTGAAATTTCTCTGATCACGTAAAAAACCTTATAATTTGGAATCCCGAGTTTCTCAGTGATCCTCTCTATGAACTCCTGTAGTTCCTCCATGCTTGGAGCTATGAAGGTGCTGAAGTAATTGAACTCGTCTCCATTGATTTTCTCGAAGGTGTTGGTATAGATGGAATTTGCTAATAGATTTTCAACCCTTTCCTTATTGGAATTTGCCTTCAAAAGTACCCTTGCTACGATTGGATAGTCGATTGCCCTATAATCCAAGAGACAGGTATATTTTTTTATCACTCCATTCCTTTGCAGGCGCCTTATCCTATCATAAACGGTACTAATCGGTAAATCCACTTTCCTCGCTATCTTGGTCAGGGAGAGCCTAGAATTTTTCCTCAGCAAGGACAATATCTTTATGTCCTTTTCATCTAGGCGCATAATTTAGGAATGTTTTGGATTAAAAATAGATTTCTTTCAAAGGTTCAGAAATTTGTTTCAAAATTTTTCTGAAACAAAAATTTATATTTTAGGATTTATTTTGAAAAAACATGGTGGGGGTGGAGGAAAAAATTCTAGAGCTCTTTAGGAAGAATACAAGTGCTAAGCTCACTACTTGGCAAATTCTCACTGCAATTGATGAGAAAGCAGCCCAAATTGAGGAAATTTTGAAGAGTCCTCTTTATGGAAAAACTGAGAAGAAGCTGGCGCTCAGGGAGAAGGCTAAACTTCATAGGAGAGTACTCTATTACCTCAACAAACTAATTCGTTCAAATCTGCTAGCCACTTATGGTGAAGTAGGAAAAGGAGAGAAAATATTTGGCTTAAACCTTACCTCTGGAGAGGAAATCACAATAGAAGGAATAAGAAAGATCAAGATTACTATCTCCAGACCCCCATTCCCCTCTCTTCCTGTTGAGGGCTATGAACAACGTGGTGTGCTTAGGAAGTATGAGGAAGGAACTTGGATAAACAGGGTAAATTCCATTCTCGTAGAGGGATCAAATCATCCGAAACTTAGCACCCTTTACAATTACATCTCAAATTGCATTTTGTTGGTAAATGATTGCCTCTACATCAGGGATTTTGAAAGGTTTCTGGAAAAAGAAAAAGATGAAATTTTCAACTTCTTTCGTGAAATTTCAAATCTAATAAATGATTTTGGTAAAAGAATTATATTTTCAATTGATTTTTCAAAAATTCAGAAAAAACATGAGAAAAAATTAGAAAATATCGTAAAATATTGTAATTCTCTACAACAAAGACCTAATTTTGTTTTTAAGGTAAATCCAAATGAAATTTATGAAAAACTTGAGATTTTTTCTAAAATAATAGAAAATTTCTCCTCAAGTGGGGAGCCCCTTACTCTCCAAAATTCCATCTTTAGAGCTCCATATTTCAGAGGAATTTGTGGAGTATATGGTTTTGATGAGAGCGAATGGGGGGTATATGAAGAATATTCAAAGAAGATGAGTTCTATTGTTTGCTCCAACTTTACAATAGCTCTGGATATGGCCAAATTTGCCTCGGAATTCAGGTTAAGGGTAAGCTCCCTCGAAGAAGTGGTAAAAAAATGTTGCGAGGCAATGCTGATCGGAAGCTCCATCCAAAGAGAAAAGATCCAAGAATATTTCAAATTTCTCCTAAACACTAATAAGGAATGTCTGGGCTTTGTATTCGGATTTTCCAGAAATTATCTGAGGATCTGGAATTATGAATGGTTAAGGAAGAGGTTTGATGATGAGGTGATGCTCAGCGTACTCGAGAGGATCAGAAAATGCCTCAATAATTTCTGTTCCATAGAGGAAACTATCTACAAGGCATGCGGCATGCCGATAAGGTTTAGGGTAGTGTTGGCTCAAGCCATCTATGAATATTATAGGAAATTTTTTACTGAGCCTGAGTGGGAAAGAATAGAGCTTAGACATCTTGGGGATTTATATGAAAGTCCTTCTATCAAATCCAAGTTAGTATTAGCTGAAAAAGTAGGGAGGATGCTAAATGGAGGGGCTATTCTAGAACTCTATAAACTTGGAAAGCTCAATTTGGATGAAGCTTGTAGAGAGCTTAGCTACGTGCTCACCACTTATAGGTTCCCCATAATCTATCTCGATTTCTCTGGTGTACTTAGGAGAGATCTAAAGCTCTTAGAATTTCTAAGATGAAGTACATAATTGCCTCGGATGCAGCTGAAGCTTGGAAGTTGGCATTGAAATTAGTACTGGAGAATGGAAAGGATTTCGTAGATTATGATGGGAGGATATGTAGAGAAGTGCTAAATATGGGGATTGAGATAAGGAATCCTAAGGATAGTATAGCTAAGCCCATTGGAATTCTCTCCAACTTAGGAATTGGAGCCTATCCTTTAATAGATGAAGTAATCGAAACTCTATTCAGAAAGGATAATCCTGGTGTCTATGATTATTGCTATGGCCCAAGGATTTTTAATTATCATGGTGTAGACCAGATTCACAACTATATAATTCCTCTCCTTAAGACGAATCCAAACTCTAGGAGGGCAGTAATTTCCCTCTGGGATCCTACTGAGGATTCAAAGGTAGATAGAAGAAATGTAGTAAGCTGGATGGTGAGTGATTTCAAGATAAGGGAAAATAAACTAAATCTCACGTTCTACGGAAGGAGCATAGATCTCTTTATAGGCTGGCCCGTGAATGTATATCAGCAGTATATCTTGATGGAAAAAGTTGCGAGGGAAGTAAATGTGGGAATAGGAAGCCTTACTACGATGATCTCAAGTGCCCACATTTTCCTAGAATATGGAGATAAGATAAATAGAGTGCTTAGAATGAGATGATCAAAGCCTTATCTTAAATCCCTTACTCAGCGCATATTCTACTACCTCCCTGTATTCATCGAACCTCAGAAATCTACTGATCTCCTTATGCTTCATAGCTTTATATTCAGGCCTATATTGATCCATGAGATTCAAATATACATCTGTTCCAAGCTGCTTCTCTATCCAATCTATCACCGGTTTTGAGCAGCAAACTATGTGATTTGGGAGGATCAAATGTCTTATTATCAGTTCGCATTGTTTCGCAGCTAGCAAGTGGTTTCTACTCACTACCTCCATATATTTTGGTACATTGCTTAACCTCAGAGCACATTCATCATTTCCATACTTGAAATCTGTAAGGTAAATATCTATTACTCCATCCAAGATCTGCATGAGCTCCCTACTCATGTACATATTTGAATTCCATACTATTGGTATATTCGCCTTAAGCTCCCTCAGTACCTCCAAGATATATGCTGCATTTGGGGTTGGCTCCCCTCCTACTAGATTCAAGTTTCTAGAACCTCCTTTGAATCTAAACTCGATTATCCTTGATAGCTCTACAGGTTCAATTATTGCTCCATTTTCAGGATACTGGGAAATGTCCCAATTCTGGCAAAAGACACAGTTGAAATTGCATCCTGCGAAGAAAATCGTATGGCTAGGCACAAGTTCTGGCTCCTCTCCAAAGTGTAGGAACTCGCTTGCTACTCTAGCTTCCCTGACCCTGCAGAACCCTATTTCTCCCTCCCCTCTATTTACTCCACATCTGCGCTCACACAAATTGCAGCTTTTGCTATAGTCTTGAAGAATTGAGAGCTTAAGATCTAAGAGATTTGGTTTAGCCTCACAATCCTCTACTTTTTCCCTCCTCTCTCTCAACTCCTCCATTTTTTCGGCATGAATCTCAAGTTTTTCATCTAAGGAAGATGGAATTCTATCCACTTGAATTCTCTTAGCTATTTGAAAATTTGGTAAGACTTCTCCTCTCAAGATCTTGAAGTATCTCTCCAGCATATCTTTGAAAAAGCTTATAATTTAAAAAATGCTTTCCATGCTCATGATCGAGCAACTTAGTAGTTTTGTGACTGCTCTCTATGGACTGTTACTCATACTAGTAATAGGAATGTTCCTCTTCAGGCTTCTGCCTATTGAGCTCCTTGCCGCCCTTCTAGGAGTACTATCTATTTCATTCCCCATCTTAATGCTTCTCATTTCAGCACATCCTAGATTTCTGAAGCGCTAGCTGATTATCTTCACTACATCCAAGTGCCTTAACTTGTATTCTTTACCTAGAAGCTTGGAACTTCTACAGTCTACTGCCCTTACGAACCTTTCTCCTATCATACTATGGATCTTATATGCTAAGTCCAATATCGTCGTCCCATTTGGCATCACGATCGCATCTGGAAGCACATTCCCTTTGGTATCGGTAAGCTTATGTTCATCTGCGACAGGGAATACTACCACACATTTAAGCAAGCCTAATACAGCTTCGTTCAAAACTTCTTGGACTCCAGTACTTCCAAAGCGCTTGAGGATCTTAGAATCTATCAGCTCAAGAGCTCTAGCTTGGGCTTCATCTACCTTTATCACCTCAAAATGATCATCCCCTGGAATGTACTTGATCATCCCCTTCCTAGCAGCCTGTCTAAGGGCAAGTTCAGCCTCAGCGCAGCATGGAATAACCCTCAATTCAGGGAACTCCTTTTTAAGTCTCTCTAAGTTTTGAGTAGCTCCAGGAAGATCTATCTTGTTTGCCGCTATTATCATTGGCTTTGCCAACTTCCTCAGATTCTTAAGGAATTTCCTCAACTCTTCCTCTCCCCAATCCTTAGGATCCATCTCATCCAATCCGCAGGAGTGTAGGGTAGCAGTAATATGGTCTAGGCTTATTCCAAGTCCGCTCAACTGCCTAGCGAGATTCTTCGCAAATTCCTCTCCCTTGATGGAACTTACCCTTACTATTCTATCAAAATGTTGGCTTACTATGGAGAATATCCATTCATCCAACTCCTGCTCCACGAATCTTACATCATTACATGGGTCATATCCTGTTGTGGGATTCCCATTTTCATCGGTAGTGCCAGAGATATCTACCACATGGATCAAGCAGTCAGCCTGCCTCAGATCATCCAAAAACTTATTCCCGAGCCCCCTTCCGAGATGGGCTCCTGGAACTAAGCCAGCTACATCGAGTATTTCCACAGGAGCAAATCTATTCCCATCTATGCAGAAGGAATTTACTGGATTGCACTTTAGCTTAAACTCCGTGCAGGGACATCTTACCCTCACATAGGCTATTCCCCTATTCGGTTTTATTGTAGTAAATGGTCTTGGAGAAATCTCAACCTCAGCCAATGTAAGTGCCTTGAAGAGGGTGGACTTACCAACATTGGTTTTGCCTATCACCCCTATGAGCATTCAAAGAAAAAGAATGCCCTAAATAAAGCTTTTTACGGAAAATTTATTTAAAGAACTAATCTCACATGAGATAACTAGTTATATGATCAGCTTCATCGTTCCGACCCTCCCGGATGAACCGTATCTCAAGCATACCTTAAATTCTATACTTGAGGAGATAGATCGTAATCCTCTAGAGAATATGGAAGTAATTGTCGTTGGAAAGGATAACGAAAGCAGAAACTTGGCCAAGCTTATGGAACAACTAAGCTCTCCATACATCAGGTATTTCGATATTGATGGAAACCGATCAGAAGCGAGAAATTTCGGAATCCGAATGGCTAGGAACAATTTTCTTACCTTCGTGGATGCTGACACCATAATAGGAAGGAATTTCATCCCAATAACGCTGGATGACTTTAGATCCAACTATGCCTATATCCTTTATTCCACCCTCCCTTTAGAGCAAAGTTACTTAGGCTTCATTGGCACTAAGTTCATAGATGTGAATGCTTACCTCATCCAGATGATTAGAAAGCATAGATTTCCAGGTTACTGCTGCTCATTGAGAAAAGATATCCTAGAGAAAGTAAAGGTAGGAAATGAGTATTTCTTGAAGAGGATGGCAGGGCATGGTGAGGATAGTGAACTAGCAAGCAGATATGGTAAATTCTGTCGCTCGTATGGATTACGGGGAAGATTTGAGAGAAGAGTAAAGGTATACACTTCAGTTCGTGAACTGAAGAGAGCTGGAGTAGGAAAGGCTCTTGCTCGATTGGCTGTTGATACCACTTTAGGAGTTGTCTGGAAAAGGCCTGTCCTGCGCAACTGGAGAGAACTCTAGCGAAAGCTTTTTAAATAAAAATTTGCTTAGAGATTAAGCGAAATCTTTAAAAAACTTGTGGTTAAGATGGGGAAAAAGGATTCAAAGATGAAGTGCCCAGAATGTGGATCTACTAGGATCATAGAGGACCCTCATAGGGGAGAATTACTCTGCGGAAGGTGTGGCTATATCCTAGAGATGAAAGTGGATTTCTCCCAGGATTGGAGAGAATTTGACCAGAGGCTTTCTGCTGAGAAGAGAAGGGCAGGAGCTCCCCTTACTTACACCAAACCAGATATGGGCCTCAGCACTAAAGTCGGAAAGGCCTCTGAGATAGAGAAGATACAGAAGAGGAGAGGAGTGTACAAGAGAATTGAGAAATGGCAAAGTAGAATTTATACTGCTCTAGAGAGGAATCTGAAGTTGAGTACAGCAGAGCTGAGGAGGGCTGCCAGCATTCTATCCCTCCCCAAATCTGTGGAAGAGGAGGCCGGTAAGATCTACAGGAGTGCTGCAAGTAAGGGCTTAGTGAGGGGGAGAAGTATGGAAAGTGTAGTAGCTGGCTCTATCTACGCTGCATGCCGCATCTGTGGAGTACCTAGGACCTTGGAGGAAATTGGAAAGGCCTTTCCAAGCTTAGATAAGAAAGATATAGGAAAAACCTATCGCTTCGTATGCAGAGAGCTTGGAATAAGGATCCTCCCCACCTCTCCAGTGGATTACATAAATAGATTTGCTGCTGAGCTCAAATTGAGTCAGAGGACAGTAAGTAAGGCTCTGGAGATCCTAGATAAGGCTACAAAGCGTGAGATCACCTCAGGAAGAGGCCCAATGGGTGTAGCAGCGGCTACCTTGTATGTAGCTAGTTTGATCTGTGGGGAAAAGAGAACACAGCGCGAGGTAGCAGACGTAGCTGGGGTTACAGAAGTTACTATTAGGAACAGATACAAGGAACTCATTGAAAAGCTTAACTTGGAAGAGGAAATCAAGAAGTCTAAGGAAAAAATTGCTCAGTAATTCTTTTTATTTCTAAATTTGTTCTGAATCCTTTTGGTGAAAAGATCGTTCTGGAAGCCTCTCCTATTTCCTTCAACCTCCCTACAAGTTCCTCCACTTTTGGTTCCATCAATTTGAATTTGCTGGAAAATTCGGTGGTGATATAGTGATATGGAATCTTTACATTTGTTTCCTCAGCAGCGATCTCTAGCAATTTCTTAATCCTCAGGTCCTCTGTATTTCTTAACATTTTTGAGATGACCATTGGGTTTAATATCTCTCCTAGGAAGATGGGTCCTATTACCTTATTTGCAGCACCACACTCACATCTCTCTTCATATTTGAATCCATACCACACTTTCCTTTGCAGACAATTTTCACAATAAGTGAGGAAACCACATTGCTCCAGTAACCTCAAGGCTTTTTGCGCTCCAAGTTCCTTCTGAAAATAGATCCTCAGATAATGTTTCTCTGCATGGGCAAAGATAGGATACATAGCGAACTCATGCTGAGCTCCCACTTCGATGATGCGTTTGCATAGAATTCTCACCCCAACTTCTCTCATGAATGGAGTTTTCTCTGTTAAGGAAAAATAACCCTTCAGGCAAGCTTTCTTACGTACTCCATAGAGTACTGGAGTATCAGTAGCTGTTACTGCTAGGATTCCTCTCCTCCTTATCTTTAGCATCGAAGCCTCCAAGAAAGGATTTGGAGAGCCAAAGGGATCAACATCTATGTAATCGAAATACTCATTTAAAGAGTGCAGGAGTTTATTAGCTTCTTCATTTAGGAGTTTGACCTCACACCTAAGCTTCTGCTTATTCCTCTTCCAGTTTTTGACCATCCATTCATATGCTCTCTTGCTTCCATCATTGAGATAAATCCTCTCTATGCCATCCACTTCACACCCAAACCTTAATCCTCTCACTCCACTGGCAGCTAGGAGATCTAATACCACTATCTTTCTAGGGATAATTTCAGCTAGTGCTCTTAGAAAGATTACTGAGATGTCTCTATCCAGCCGTTTCATAGGATTGTAGAAGACCTCCATTTTCTTTGGGGACCTCTGGAATGTCCTTGGAAGAATAAGTTCAACCTCCCCCTCTCTTACATGGATTTCCTCCATAGACCAGACTATCTTTGCCCAAGGCCCTCCTTGATCAGTTTCTCCCTCTTCTCCTCCAGCTCCTCCTTCTTCTCTACCCTTATCATCCCATCTCTCCTCAACTCGTCGAATTTTCTGGCCTTCTCTACCATCTCAAACTCAAAGCTTTCCCCCCTAGCTTTTCTCAACTCTCTCAAGATTCTAGACATATCCTCGACGAACTTTTTTGCCTTCGTGAAATATTCCTCTATTTCCCTTCCACTCACTCTCTTCCTCTCCCGATGTTCTACTGACTTGTAAAGGGAGATTATTTCCTCAGCTATCCCGACCAACTCCTCATCGATGAGCTTTCTTGGAAGCATGAATTCCCTAAGAAAACTCACTACCTCATTTGGAGCTGGAGGCCTATATCCAAGTTCCATGAGTACAGCCTGAGCTGAGCTCACGATGGCCTGTTCCAAATCATATGTAAGTTTCTCTGTAACTACATTCTCCACAAGATCTAGGAGATCAAATGCTATGCTCATATGCTTATCTATGCACTCCTTAGTAGGTCTTATGTTCCCACTTATCAGCGATCTCTGCAAAGGTAGGAAGAAACCCACATCATATACAGGAAGTCCATCTCTCAAAATATTACATATCACAGGATTTCCTTCCCGTACATACTCCAGAAACTCACTCAGTAAGTAGGGCTGAGGATGAATTCTCTTGGAAATTGGCCTAGCCCTTTCATAAAGGTGCTGGAATAGTCTCTCCTTGAGTTCAGGTCTACTCATTCGTTGTACATCAGTATCATCTACTATCACAGCTACATCGATATCACTACTTTTTCTCTTTCCTATCCCGGTCCTACTAGATCCCCAGATAACAACTGCCTTTATATAATGTTTAAACTTCTCGAGGATACTAGCAGTATAGATCTCAACATATCTCAACTCTCTTCTGGTGAGGAAATCTCCAACAGTAACAGGCCTTCTCTCCACGATTGCTTGGGTTAACTGGGTAACTCCTGCCAAATTTCCAGGAAATCCCAATGATTTTTCCTCCTTTTTCAGATTTCTCCCTTTTTTTGAGTTTTTCTCGAATTTTTCCGGAGTTTTTCCACCAATTTCAGTTTTTTCTTCCTCCATAAACCCCTACAGATTGCCTGAGTTTATAAAGTGTGTGTTACTCCAAGATAGAAATGCTTAAATATAAGTAGAACTTACTAGAAAGTGGTGATAATATGGCACAAGATACCATTGAAAATCTGGAGAAGATAGCTGCTGCTACCTCTGTAATTCAGCCCCTGAGAGAGATAAAGTTAGATGATATACTAGGAGCAGTATGGAACCCATTCCTAGATGAGTACCAGAATCACCCATTAGTACCTTATTTAAGTAGCTTCCTCAGAGCTGCCCATATAGCTGCTTCCCAATTTTTGGGCTTAACTCCAAAAGCCTATGCAGATCTCATCACCATTTGGGAAGGTAAGGGAGTGTTGAGTAAGGCGAAGTCAGAATTTGAGAAGGCCCTAGAAAAGAAGTGGGCTACAATTGACCCCTTCCAGAAAGCTGCCGTCTTAACTGCTGTCTATCCTCTAGTTAAATAGACCAACCCATCCTTCTGTTTTTTAAGTTTTTATCTCCTACGACTTCATCTCCCTCTCTACGAAATCTATGAATTCCTGTACCTTTCTCCTACATTCATCAACTTCCTCAGGAGCAGCAGTCCTCTTTTCTCTCCTTGTAATGGCCTTCATCAAATTTATCATTTCATCTAGGGTCCTGATGTGCTTCTCCTCCACACTTATCTTCTTGACAAGTTCATTTTTAAATACATCAACTATATCCTTTGGAGAGGGCACCTCTATCTCCTCATGCATGAGGAGTGCATGAGCCGCACTGATACATGCCCAGTAAAGATCATCGATAGCGGTGAGCATTCGCAGATCCACCAAATTTACCAAGGCCTTTGCTCTATTCAAGTAGGCATCTATTGCCTCCTTACTCGGCCTTATTCTACCCAAAAGCAATAATCTCTTGAGCGGTTCAAAGAATCTCATGTTCTCCACTATCGGCTTTCCGTCTCTCAAGATGTTTATTGCTATCGGATCAGCATGCATCACCGCATCGAACCAATCAGAGATCCCGATTGTGGTGAGATGAATTCTATCTACAGCATTCAACCGAGCTAAGATCTCCCCTGCTCCCAGACGATAGGCTGAGATTATCTCATGGGTAATTGGAGTTGTAACATCATCTACTATTACTAGGAGATCCAGATCGCTTTTGGCAGTAGGCCCCTCTCTTGCCCTAGAACCAAAAAGTACTACTGCTCCTATGAAACCCCCAAATTTCTGGGTGAGTTCTCTGGTGAAGTCGTAGATAAGCTTGAGATCTTCCTCATTCAGAACTCCTGGCTTTATTGCCTTAAGCCTCAATTTATGCTGCAGATCTATAAGAGCATCGAGCTTAGGTTCCATAGATTCCACCTAAAACAGATCTCCTATCCATGTACCATAGAAATAGCTTTCCCTCTTTTTAAAATGTAGCGGATCTAGAAGGAGGTCTGGAGCATGATAGCTAATTCCTCCTAAGATCTCGGTTGGGATTCCATATGTTTTATAAAGCTCCGGAGCAGTTCTCATCAGGGAGATTGCATAGCTCAACCCACCAAGCGGGCCTGGCTCATGGAGGATAAATCCCTCAAACTTGATCTCTTGGAGCGCCTCCTTCAACTTTTCAAGTTCTTCCTCACTAAAGGCCTCTCCCACTGGAAGATGTGCGTCTATATCTCCAAAATTCTCGTGAGCATGCACATGCACTATCGGTACTCCAAGTTCCTTCAATCTACTTATATATTCAACTGGTCCCCGAATGAGTACTTCTTTTTCTCTAAGTGTCTCAGGATCCACCACTTTTATACGTAGAGGCTTCAGGGTAGCAGCATGGCCTATATCGAAGGTGGTACCTATATATTTCCTCGCTTCCTCCCTCTTTACTCCCCTTTTCTCCAATTCCATATATACATGCTCCAATAGATCCCTCATTTCCTCTGGAGTGGAAAATAAGAACCTAGCATCATTATTCTCTATTGCTATCTTTATTCCCTTCTTGATGGCATCCACTGCTATCTCTGCTATGTTTTGGGCAAAATTTTCTATCATGCGTTTATAGCCAAGTTCCAGTATCCTCCTAGGAGTGTCTACTCCTATTTCTACTCCACTGCCAGGAAGCTTTGTTCTCTCCAAGAATGGATTAAAGGCAGAGATCCACCTCTCGATATACATCCTCTCTACCTCGAGTTTCCTCTCATATGTCTTCTTCAGCTCTTCTAATCTCTCTAAAAACTTCTCAACCTGCTCCCGTTCTTGGAGAAAATTGGGAGGAAAACCAAGCTTACTCGCGAGCTCTTGTACCATCAATTTCTCCACTTCGGTGAGCTCAGGTAATTTCTTTACACTCTCTATGTAGGCATTTATCTCTTTAATTCGCTCAACAAAATTCGCCGCAAATTCATCATGCCTCTGTATGGTTTCGAGAATCTCTGCCTTGAGCCTTCTCTCCCTATCCTCTAAGATCTCTCTAATCGATTTTTCCCTCTCGAACTCAGGGATCCTCTCCACTACCATCTCACTCAGATCATTCCTCCATAAGTAGATTGTATCTGGGGGTTGCCTCGGAACAATTTGAGTTGGATGCATGTTAATCACTTCTGCTCCAATCTCTTTAGCATACTCTAAACCCTGTCTGAGGAGGCTCTTAGCGCTCTCATTCATCCTCGGATTTGGATACGCAAGTTCATACTCTTCGATTGGAGGTACATGCCAACTTAACCTTACTTCATTCGCTTTGGCAAGATCTTTTATTACTTCCCTTCCTGTCTTTCCAACTTCTCCAGCCATCCCCTGAAGTTCTATTATAGGAGCTCCCCAGCAGATAGCTCTTTCCATTCCAATTGGAGGAGTTACTCCTCTCTCTACTGGATATGTAGTTCCAAGCAAGTATTTTCCAAAGAAGCTCTTATAGCTCGTATATTCCATCACAACTCCTCAACCCCTTGAATGTAGCTCTGGATCCTCTTCTTTACTTCCAGCCTCTTGCCAATTCCTAGAATTTCTCCAAACTTCTGAGCAATGCTTACAGGATGTTCTATCTGCTCTTCAGAACCCATACTAAACCTGTCCTTCTCCAAAATCCTTTTAACTACGTCTTCTTCGTTCTCCTCCACTCCTCTCTCCCTCTCCACACTAATCGATGGGCCCATTTCTCTGATACTCAAACTCCTCTCCATAGGAACATACATAACTGGTTGGAAAGACTGTGCTTGTTGGACTGAACTCTCCACTTCTTCAGCAACCACTACTTCCCCTCTGAAATTTTCTTCAGTAAATCCTCTCACTTCAACAGCTTCAAATTCTCTATGACTTATTTCGCTTTGGAGGAGCTCATCCTCCAGTTTTCTCAGCTCACCCTCATCTAATTCTCTAGAGATAAGCCTAAGGAATAGTAGCTTTTCTGTCAATGTGGCAAATTTACTCAACTCCTTCCTAACTTCTTCTACACTTACCATGTTAACATCCCAAATGCCTTCTTCAAAGTATCATAAAGGGTATCTAGATCTTGAAGAGCTTTGAGAGCCATATTTCTATCCCTATACTCTGCTCCACTTAAGTAATAGAGAAACCTTAATCTGGATTTCTTGACCTTTCTCTCCTGCTTCTCAATTTTCTCCTCCTTCACTTCTTGTTTACTGTACGTGAGCACTAATCTTTTGAACCATTCCTCGACTGGATCCTTCTTCCACTCCTCAAGCTGTTGAATGAATGTATCCAGATCCATAAGTACACTTCTCAACAGCAATTCAGTCCTCATATATCTCCCAGGAGGAGAGGAACCCCTTATCAAGAACTGAAGCTGAATGCACGGTACAAAATTCCCAAACTCACTTTTCAGCTTTACCTCATCAAATCCTTTATAGGCGAGTAATTCTACAACTCCGTAGATATTTCCTCCAATTGTGACTAGCTCCGGAGAAATCGGCTCAACCCTCATCTGTAGACTTTGCACATTTCTTATTAATGGCTTTACCCATTCTTTGTATAGGTTCACCGTCTCACTACTAGCCTTTATCCTCTCCTCAATTATCTGAAGCATCTCCTTCAAACTTTCATACCACATCTTTTTCCACGTCTGATATTCTAGAAACTTTCTCTTCAAAAAGTTCTTCACCCTCTCGTTTGTGGGAAGTTTATCTATCTCCTCCACTGAATTGACTCTGAAGAACCAATCCCTCACAGTAAAGAAAGGTAGATTCCTAGTAACTTGCGTTATACTTGATGCACCAGTCTTTACATCCACGAAATCTACCCACAGTCCCTTCAGTACGAGCTCTCCAGGAGGCTTCTTGGCCTTCTCATAATAATCCAAACACTCCTTAATCCTCTGATAATCTTGTTTCATTGCTACGATTCCTTTTAGGATGGTACCTATCTGAGCTAGAAAAGAGCTCGCATCTGCCATGGAGAGATGGATTGCTTGAAGCATGCTGTAGAACTCTGGAGCCCTTGCACTTATGTTGTAATAATCTGCCCCTTTCACCACTTTGTACTTCAGATTTACTCTAAGAAAATCTAGTATCCAGTAATAAAATGGTTCGAAAACTGCTCCAGCATGCAGCTCATATATTAGCCTATATTCTTTTACCTTCTCTATCACATAGTAGCTTAAGCTGTCTAGCGTTAAAACTTTTTTGTTTGAGAAAGTTTTTATATAACTATTTCCCTACAGATTTTCATGCAGGTACTCTATGTAATAGCTCCTCAGGACTTTAGGGATGAAGAGTATTTCAAACCATTGGAGATCCTAAAAAAGGCTGGAATTCAGGTAATAACCGCAAGTCTCAGAAAGGGGAAATGTATAGGAATGTTTGGAGGGAATGCTAACGCAGAGCTCTCGATCAAGGAAGCAATAGATAAAGTGGATTCCTTTGATGCTCTCATCATCGCGGGAGGTTCAGGAGCTGTTAAGTTGAGGGAGGACAGCGATATGATTGAACTAGTGAAAAAATTTTATGAGAAGAAGAAGCTCGTGGCTGCAATTTGCATCTCCCCGACCATTCTAGCTAAGGCAGGTATCCTCAAGGGAAAGCAGGCTACTGTATGGTCAAGTGCCCTAGACAAAAGTAACATCAACTTGTTACAGAAGTATGGAGCAATTTACAAGGAGGAGAAGGTAGTAATAGACGATAATATTGTCACAGCTTCTGGTCCTGAGGCAGCCCAACAGTTTGGAGAAGTTATTTTAAGGAAGTTGAGGTAAGATGTGGCCATTCAAACGCAAGAAGAAGGAGGAATATCCGGAGATTCCTACTATGCCTTCCCCATCCCTTGAACCATCTTTAATTCCATCCCCAATCCCTCCAGTAGCCATCTCCCCTCCTCAAGTTACTGTAACTTCTCCACCGAGTGTGGAAGGAAACTTGAGGAAGGATCTTGAGGTCATCTCAGCTAAGCTCGAAACGATTCGAATCCAATTGGAGAGATTGGATCAGAGGATTACCATCTTAGAAAAGCTTATCACTCAAAAATATTAGATGCTCTCCTTTATCGACGAATATTTCATTAAACCTCTGAGAACAGGGGAGGGCTATAACATAGTAAATACTCTCACCTACTCCTTCCTCTTCATCCTCACCACATATTTCCTTTACAAGTTCACGAGGAAGAAAATCAAATTCGATTTTGAGCTTCTGTATTCCCTCTTTCCATTGATGCTAGCAGCCTCAACTCTAAGGGTACTTGAGGATCTCGGTAAGGTAAGTCCCTTTCTCGTCACCCCAATTATATGGGTCTTATTTCTCTTGTATGGGATTTTACTCCTTAAGATTGGCCTCTACCTCGAAGAGAGAAAATTGATCGAGCTCAGGAGATTTCTCTTCTTAGCAGGAGTAATTACCTTGGCACCTATGTTCCTCATATATCTCTCAACTCCTCCCAGAAATCTGCTCGCTCTCATATTGGTAACCTGCTGGTTCTCAGTTCTCCTCTTCCCTCTCTTTCTCATCCGAAGCTCTGGAAGTTCAAAGATCCTGGGAGATAGATTGGCTTTCTCCTCACTCATTTTTCATTTATTCGATGCTGTCACCACCTTCGTAGCTCTTGAGTACAATCCCCTCTGGAGGGCAGAATTTGGAATCTCAAATTACTTCGAACAACATGTGCTTCCAAGGTTTATGATAAGTCTCTTCGGACCTGCAATCATAATCCCAATCAAACTCTTAGCTATCTCCATATTCCTCCTCCTCATCTTCTCTTACTGTAAGGATAAACAATTGAGAAATTTCCTCTTCATAGTTGCATGCCTTCTAGCTATAATCCCAGGAGCTAGAGATTTTCTGAGATTGTTGATTCCTATCTAGCTAATAAGCACAGCATTCACAAATCCTTCCCTACTTGGTCTGTTAGTCACTCTAGCTAAGCCCTTACTGGTTCTTATGATTGCCCCTCGAGTAATTATTCCCATCCTTACATAATGTCGGCTCGCTGGATTCTCCTCTACTCCCAAGATCTCAAGTTTCTCATACTTCTTTGTCTTTGGATCATATACATTTGCTACATTTATGGAAAGTAATCTGGGAATGAGGGAACCGCCTCTCCCCCTCTTGAACTTCAATTTCCTCTCTCCGATCTTGCACCTTATCTCCTCTCCCCCCATCTCACTCTTTTCCTTTTTTCCTTCCCTAGGAACCTTTCTTCCTGTAAGAGCTCTAGCCCTGCTTTTCTTCCACTGGACCATTTAATCAGCGTTTCAGTAGTAATTTAAAAAACTTCTGAATAGTTAACTATAAAAATAGCAAATTATAGAAAAGAGTGTGGTGATTTAAGGATGGAAGAGACTCTGAGGCCACTTGACGTCTTAAATAGTGCTAAGGGTACTAGGGTAATGGTAGATCTAAAAAATGGAAAGCAACTAGTAGGTACACTCCTTGCATTCGATATTCACATCAACATCGTACTCGATGATGCTGAGGAAATCATAGAAAATGAGACAAAGAGGAAATTGGGCAAGATCTTCGTAAGAGGAGACACGATCATTTCGATAGCTGTTAAGTAAAAATGGTTAAAGGCACTCCTTCTAAGGGAAAAAAGGCCAGAGGGAAGAGTCACATCATCTGCAGGCGTTGCGGTAAGCACAGCTTTAATGTCTCTAAGGGCTACTGTGCGAGCTGTGGCTTCGGTAGATCAGCTAAATGGAGGAAATATAACTGGAGTAATAAAAAGTAGGTCATTTGAATTCCTGAGGAATTGCCCACTCTATCTCCTTCCTCTTCCTATCATCTAAGTACTTGACACTCTTAATCTTCTGTGGTCTCTCACATGGTTTGAATCCTTCCTTTGTCTTGATAAACCACATCCCCCTAATTTCATAAAATACATTTCCTTCCTCGTCGATGCACTCCTTCATGAAGCTCAAAAAATGCACAAGTTTTTTATACCTTTCGAAGTAATTAATGAGTTAGGGCCCGTAGCTCAGTCTGGTAGATAAGCTGGAGGCTTAGCCAAGAGCAACCGGCTCTTAACCGGTTGGTCGCGGGTTCAAATCCCGTCGGGCCCACTGCCATCCTCAAATTCAAAAATACTTCTCGTCACACCACAATCTAGACGAGCATGATTTGCAGAATCGGTAATTTTTCCTATCTGTATCGGCTAAGCAATTGCTGAAATGCATCACACATAAAGGGTTTTTGCAATGTTCAAGTCCAAGTGTATAGCCCACTTCATGGATTATCTCTTTTAAAGCTCTCTCTAAGAACAAATTTTTATTTACATCTTGTAATCTGGCTAATGAAACTATCGCAAACTTGCCAGAAAGTTCAGCCTCGCCGAACACGAAATTCAAGCCTTCAGCATAAATATCCTCTTCCACGATTCCAACTATCTTCTCCTCGCCACTCTCTCTAGGAAATATCGATTGCAGGAGTGAGAGGAGTTTAGAGGAATTAAATTGCTTTCTTACCCGATTGTAGGCCTCCTTCGGCAATTTCAGACTTTTCTCACTAATTTCGCATTCTATTCCAACATCTTGAATTAATCCTTTAAGTTCGAGCAATACTTCGCTTTTTACTCTTCCTATCGGCTGTAGGACTACCTTTACCATACAAATCCCAATTTCCTCGCTAGGGCCTCCAGCTTTTCGATATGTTTTTTCCTAAACCCTATATAGATCCCTCCACTCTTCACCCCTACCCAAGTCCTAGTCCTCTCTCCAATCTTGAGCACATCGTTGAGAAGTGGATTTACCACCTCTATCCAAACTCCTTCCATCACTTTGATCCTTATACCCCCGACGATCCCAGAAATGCTCAGAAATTTTCCATTTTTCAGTAATTGTTCCAGCTCTGGGGCCTCTATATCTAGGTGAGTTACTCTGGCAAGGGCAAAACCCTTGACATGAATATATACCTCTCCTTCACATTCTTTCCTCTTCCTCTCCACTATGAAAATTCTACAGTTATTTAACAGAATCTTTCCTACCGCTGGTCCAGTCATCCACCTACTCCACGATTTTGTAGACTACATCCCCTTCTCTTACCTTCTCGATCACTTTTAGCCCTATGGAGTCTCCAGGCTTGGCTTCAGTGATGTTCTTGTGCTCTATCTGCATTGACTCTACAACCTGTTCAAAGTCGGTCTTTTTCCCCTTAATCCTTATTCTGTCCCCTACCTTGATCTTACCACTCACATCAACTACAGCCACACTAATCTTTGGGTAAAAGTGAGTTACCCTTCCTACTTCCTCCTCCATTTCAAAGAAAGAGAGGGCTTTCCAAAATAAAAGCATTTCTCTTCGTCATAGCTTAAAAAAATTTTTAAATTTCTAGATTCTAAGGGTTTTATATGAGTTACAGGATTTTGCTCTCTGCCTTGATACTTTTCCTCCTCCTTCCTTATGCTTATTCCCTCACGATCTCATGCATCATTAGAAACTCTCCCTCTTGCAACCCTGGAGAGGTAAAGCTCTTAGGAATGAGTTCTACTACAAACGCTCATGCAGAACTTCCTTCGCAGAGCAATTATCAATATTCTGTGTGTTGCACCTCCACAGATGGCTCAATTGGTAACTCGTGCTCAGGTACTTATGCTATCTTCTTAAGGCTTTCTGATGTGACCAATGCCCACGTTCAGAGGGCTGATCTCTATAACGATTATCCAAACGCTGTATGCATCTCCAGTACCCCCCAAAATCCTCTAAGCTGTAGCTATAGCACTAGTTGTCCAGCTGGAACCGCCTTGAACATTTCGATCTCAAGTGATACCAATGCTCATGTAGGAGATTACAACGCCTATTCCACCAAGATTTGTTGTAGTGCTCAATGTATACGTGCTAATCCTACTGTAAGCATCTCCCCAGCTTCCCAAAGTGGGACGGCGGGACAAACTCTTACTTATACGGTAAGCGTAACTAATAATGATAATTCTGCATGTGGGACTTCCACATTTAGCTTAAGTCCTTCTTGTCCTCCAGGCTGGACCTGTACTTTGGCTTCTACTTCTCTCACGATCTCTCCAGGTTCCTCTGCATCTACTACGATTAGTGTTACTTCTCCTTCCACAGCATCTCCTGGTACCTATACTTTCAATGTCACTGCCGTCAATAGTGGCGACCCCTCTTATTCTGGAAGAGGCTCTGCCGATTATGTTGTGGTAATAGCCGCATACACTTTGTACGTAGATGTCAAAATAGATGTGTTAGATCAACCCCTGAGTGGAGTAAGTGTAACAGTAGATTCCACTTCTCAGTCCACTGGACCCAATGGAGTAGTCACATTTTCCATCCCCGCCGGCACTCATACCATCAGTGTGCCTGTTACGTTGGCTGATGGTAGACCATTCAGCCATTTCTGGGATCATGATGCAAACCACGATTGTGTGCAGACAGATCTTTATGATACAAGCAATAATCCATACACTTTCATTATGGCATCATGCGAGAGGAATATTACTGCCTGGTACAAAGTATTCACTTATTTCAGGAATTCAGCTGGGGTTACTGGGGCCATAGATTATAACTATTCCACCTCTACCATCTCTGGTTATTTGTTGAGGGAGGATGGAAACCCGTTGCATTACTCCACAGGAGCTGTAGTTGTGCTGGAGTACTCTGATGGTTCTACTTGGTATTCCATTGGAACTGCGACCACTAATCCTACCAATGGCTTCTTCTCCTATACATGGAGTTGTGTACCTTCTGCTACAGCCATTAGAGCTGTCTTCACGGACTCCAATTGGTTCTACGTAAGCTCGACTGGCTTAGTAAACATAAACTGCGCTACAGCTTGTACCTATGCTCTCTCTATTAACCCCACTTCCTCCACCCAAGTTGCCTCTTCTTACAATTTCTCGATCAGCGCTACCGATTCGTCCTCTTCCACCTGTACCTCTCCAATTACTTATACTATTTCCTACTCCGCAAGTGGAGACTGCAGCTCAGTAAGCGTAACTCCAAGCTTCGACATAGACGTGGGAGGAACTCTAAGCCCAGCTTTCTGGGTGAATATCACTAGAGGAACTTCAGCCTGTACAGTTTATGTGAATGTTACTTCTCCAGATGGGAACGTGGTAGCTTCTGGTACCTATACTCTTTCTCCCCCTTCAGTTACCATTTCAGATATTTACATCACTTCTATTAATCCTCCCTTGAAGGTCGTAAGAGCGAATGAAACTTTCCTCCTAAACCTCACACTCTTTAATGGAGGGAACAATATAGGGAACCTAGATATTCTTACTGTAGAGGATCGCAGAAATGTGATAGAGGTCTTAACCTATTCTCCAGATCCTATCCAGAACTTCGCTTCTCAGAGCTATAGAAACCTCACGATTAGAGTGAAGGCTAGTAGGCTCACTCTTTCCACTACACTCCTTCCAATAATAAATGCTACCAAGGATGGAGCCCTAGTGACAATTTCTCCCATTTATCCAATCTTTAATCTATCTATCTCCAAAACTGAAATTCCAATAGGCTCAACTGAGAAGATAAATATTACTCTTTCCCCATACATCTTCGATAGTTCTGGAAATACCCAAAGCATAAGCTTCAATCAGCTGACGAATGTCAAGCTCTCTTTTTACAAGCTAGAAGAGGAGCTGGATAAACTTACTGTGATCTACGAAAGATACTTGAACCAACCTCTCTTCCAATTCACTTTAGAGGATATAGGAATAAAGGGAATAACAAACCCTGCTGCGTGTGGTTATTATGTGGCTATCGTTACTGGAGAATATGTAAATCGAGCTGGATTCCCTGGAAGTGATTCAGTCGGTTTCCTAGTCTCAGGCTGTCTATATCTGCCCTAATATTTTCTCTATCTCTTTCTGTTCCATCAACCTTATCAATTCTTGGTAGTAAGTATCTACCAATTTCTTAGCCTCTTCTTTCTTCTGCTTCTCTAGATTCTTATATTCAGTCTTTATCTTTTCCTTCAATACATTTATTGCTTCCTCCATCATTGTGGGAGAGCTCAATAGCTCTTCTAACTTCCTAATTTGCTGTGAGTAGGCATCAACTTGTTCACGTTCCTTATCTGGATCACGCTGGATCTTATAGAGAGTTACCTTCTCATAACCTTTGTCCACTTTCCTACGCCAAGTCCTATCAGGAACATAATTCCTTACCTTCTGGAGCTCCTCCTTGAATTCCTTATATTTCTCTCTCCAATCTTTATCGGATAATATCTGGAAAAGGAAGTTTTCTGCAATTTCATGAATTTCAGAGAGCGCATCTCTCTCCTCGCGCAGATTCTTCTTTCCTAGGATTTGTTCGAGTAGGGATAAATTTTTGTAAATGAATTTAGTTGTATCATCCTTCAATAGGTTTAACAATTCATAAGGACTTTTCGCCTTTTGTAAAGACTCTAAGTGTTTCTCCACCTTTGGTAAGAACTCCAAGCATTTCCACTGCTTGCTTCTAAGGGAATAGAAAGGCTCGCAATATTTTCTCTCAAGTTTTTCCATATCCTCACATATGGAAGTAGCTGCGCAAGCCAACAAGAAGGAATCCTTCCTATTCTCAAGTCTCTTTTTCAACTCTCGGAACTTCCTAGCGTAAGCTTCCCTCTCCTTATTCTTCTCCTTTACAGCCCTTCTCTCCTCTATCTCTCTCCAAGCCCTCTCCACCCAATTTCCTACACTCCTATCTATAGAGTGAAGTACATCTGCTGCATCTACTTTTGGCTTCTTACCCCTAAGCCAACGATTCCATGCCCTAAAATATTCTTTGAGCCCCATGTAATTACTAAAAAGTAGATACTTTAAAAATCTTTCTACTTAAATTCTAGGTTCCTTATTTTGTGCATCGCCTTCAAATCCTTCTCAAACCCCTTAAGCCCAGTACTGCAGATAAACCTTTCAATCTCAGCATTTAGAGGAAGTTTATTCTCTTTCTTAAATTTCCATACTTGGGAATTGAATTCAACTAATAGTTTTGTAAACTTGCTTAAATCTTGAACTTTTTTCACTTTCGGAAATTTCTGCTTATGAATGCTCTCCTTATTCCCAAGACTTAACCAGATAGCTTCACAAATGAAGGGGCAAATTGGAGCCAAGAGTTTTATAATAGCCTCGAGACAATAATGGAGGGTATACCTAGCTGAATTTACTTCTTGAGATGAAAATTCATTTCCCCCATATGCCCTAGGCTTGACGAGTTCTATGTAATGGGGAGCAAAGAGATTCCACACAAAACTCCTTATCTGAGTTGCTACTGTAAATAAATCGAACTTCCTATAACTTCTCCTACATTTCCTTATAAGTTCATTCATGCAGCTGATGATCCACTGGTCACTGAACTCCAATTTACTTACCCTAGGCTTCTCAAATTGTCTCACGAATCTAGAAATTTGCCAAAGCTTTTGGAGGAACTTCGAGGATCCTTGAATCTTCCTCTCATTCACCTTGTAATTCTCTCCATGCCTCACCTCTGAGGCCCCAAAAAAGCGAACCGCATCAGCTCCATACTTGTTGAAGAGGTCTAAAGGATAGACTACATTACCTAGTGACTTATGCATTGGTCTTCCCTTCTCATCTAACCCTAATCCACTACACCATACATGTTTGAACACAGGCTTTCCAGTAACATGGAATCCTACCAGAATTGAATAGTAGAGCCAGCTCTTAATTATATCTTTTCCTTGCACTCTCATCGTGCATGGAAAGTTTTCCTGGAAAAACTCAGGATCCTGCCTGTACTTTAAAATGAAGAGTTCAGAACAGCTTGAGTCCATCCATGTATCAAATACTCTCTCCTCTCCTACAAATTCTCTGCTCCCACATTTAGGGCATTTCTCAAGTGGGGGATTCTCCTTCCATGGGATGAAATATTTGTCTCCCTCCGGCAAGATAATCTGTTTACATTTCTTGCAATACCAGAGGGGGATCTCTGTACCATAATATCTCCTCCTAGAAATTGGCCAATCTGAGCTGAGAGAATTCACCCAGCTTAGCAGGATCTTCCTAGCATCTTTAGGATAAAACCTCATCTCTCCGATTATCTTTTTCAGCTTGGGAATGAAATCCAATTGTCTTAAATAGAATTCTTTGAGCTCGATGAACTCTATAGGATTCTTAGATCTCCAACAACATGGTACATCCTGTTCTATCTCTTCCTCCTTTTCTATTGCACCTAGCTTCTCCAGATCTTCCACTATTTTAGCTCTAGCCTCCTCTACCTTGAGCCCTTTGTAAGGTCCCGCATTCTCGTTCATCCTAGCGTCCTCATCTATAGCCACTATTGGTCTAACTCCAAATTCCTTTACAAGTCTTATGTCGGTACTATCTCCATAGGAACATATCATCACTAGTCCCGTGCCAAACTCAGGCTTTGCAGATCTATGTTTAAATACAGGCACTCTTCTCGAGAAGATCGGAACCACTAATTGCTTATTTTCCAAGCCCCTATATCTCTTGTCTCTCGGGTTGTATATCACGAAAAGACAGCTGCAGAGGAGCTCAGGTCTGGTGGTAGCTATTACCACTTCCCTCTCTTCTCCCTCTACTTTGAATTTTATGTAGTAAAGCTTAACCTTTCTCCTAGAGTACTCCACTTCAGTGTCAGCTATCGTAGTTCGGCATACTGGGCAATAATTAACTGGCCTGTAATCCTCATAGATCAAGCCTCTCCTGAAGAAATCTAGGAAGACCTGCTGGGTGAGCTTCCTATATTCTGGAGAGTCTGTCCTATAGAGGTTATCAAAGTCACAGCTCATACCTCCCCTCTTGAGTGCCTCAACTATTTTTTTCTCCATCTCATCCAGTTCTAAACTGCAAATCCTCAAGAATTCCTCTCTACTTGCATTGCGAATATTTATCCCAGTTTTCCTCTCCACGTAATTCTCAACTGGTAGACCATTCCTATCTATGCCTAGGGGAAATAGAACTTGCTTGCCCATCATCCTCATTGCCCTAGCGATCATATCTATCTGCAGATAATGAATTGTCTGGGCTATATGGAATATACCAGTCGGATAGGGAGGAGGAGTATCTATCGAAAATATATTTCTCCCTCCTCCTATCTTGAAGAGCTCCTGACTTTCCCAAAACTTGAGGATCTCTTCCTCCTTCGAAGCTTCCCAGCTTTCCATCTTTACCATAAGGGAGGGGAGGAATTTTAAAGCTTCCTCATCACCATATCAAAGTAGAGAACCCAAACCAAAAGCTTTAAATATAAGTTGGCTTATTTCCATGAAGATTGGGGGTTAAAATGCCAAGATGTGAGATCTGCAGTAATGAAGTAAGCAAAGTATATAAATGCAAAAGTTGTGGAGCTAAATTCTGTGAGAATTGTGGAGATGTAGACAAGTTGATTTGTGAAGATTGTCTAGCCTTCGAGGAGGAGCTTACCTCCACAGAAGGTATCGAGTTTGAGGAAGGTGAAGGAGGTTAGGGTGCATACTATGAGGTTCGTCAAAATGGAAGAGTGGGAGGAAGAACCGCCAGAGGAAGAAGAAGACTGGGAAGAGGAGGAGTGGGAAGAAGAAGAGTGGGAAGAGGAGGAATAAATCACTGACTCTAGCACTAGCCTTCTTTAACTTTTTATTTATCTTAATTTGCTTTGGATAGCTATATGGCTCAAGAAGCCAAAAATAGAAAGTTAACGTGAACTTTAAACTATGTCTTCCTCAGCCACGACAACGAAGTCTCCTATGGCCATCACTGCGTTGAATGGTATCTGATAATTTCCTTCCTCATCTCTTTCCAGTTGAAATGTATCTGCATAAGGAGTAGGGTTCTTCAGTACCAAATAAATTATCTCCCCACTTCTTGTCTCGAATACTATATCCCCTACTTCCCCAAACTTCTTTCCAGTCTTTGAAACTACCATCTTTCCAATTAAAGATTGCACAGGCACTCTCTCGCTCTTTGCCTCCATATGACCACCTTATTTTATGATAACTTAAAAGCTTTTAAAGCTTCTTATCATAACTTTTCAACTCTAGGCAGGAATCTCTGGAAGATCAGAAAGAGGATGAGGGCCAATAATGGGAATAAAATGAAGAAGAGCCAAAGAATTTGATAGAGGACCCAAAGCATGATGGAACCACATAGTAGAGTTGCCCAGGCTATTGGGCTCCATCCGAAGATCTTTCCCCCATCGAATTGGGGTAGGGGGACTAGGCTGAAAGTGGTTAGAGAGATACTCATCCAAAATAGGGAGTAAATAGGCGGAAAAGCTATTGTAAGCATCGCAAAGAGAATTGCAAGGAAAAAACTGGTGAGGGGGCCTGCAATTGAGATTTTACCTATTTCTTCCCTACTCAGCTCCGAATATCCTCTCCTTAATTTCGAAGCCTTTTCTATGGCAATTGTGCCTATCGCAGCTAGGATAAGCATGCCCCCCGAGAAGAGAGCAAGGATCACTGCTAGAAAGAGAAGCCTCCAATCGGTAGCATATCTGGTCCTACACCCAAATCTTCTAGCTACCCTTGCATGCGCATATTCATGGATCCCAAAGATTAGTGAAAGGAAAAATAAATTGAGGATGAATCCTCTGAACGCCACATCTATTGGAAGAAGCCAAAAATCCCTATAGGAAAATAGAAAGGAGAGAACTATAATGCCTACAGCCATATTCTTAAACTGAAAGTCCATATAATGAGCACTCTCAAAGGAAATTTAAAATTATCTAACGAATGTACTCAAAGCTTGGTAGCCATCTGTGTACGGAATTGGAAGAAGATTGAAGAGGAAGAGATATAGATTTACTCTACTAACCAGATAGGTGTAGAATGCCCTTTCCCCCTCCATTCTATGAATGGTTACTCTAGCTACCAAATAAATCAAGAGATTGGTGAGGGGGCCTGCAATTGAAATCCAAAAAATTGCATTCCTCGTCAGCTGGCCACTGATTGAAACATAGGCTGGAATGAAAAAGAGGATGGGGGATCTGAGAAGTTTGAGTACCACCCCTATTGCAAGTCCAGGGAAATACATGTTATAAACTGCTGAACAGTTGAAGTGAAGTGCAACAAATTTGTGGGCTAATTCATGAAGTACTACTGCAGGGCTTAGGATTAGTGAAGCTATCAAAATTCTCTCCCAAATCCCTCTCCTTAAGTAAGGATTCTGGAGGAATTGCTCGAAAATGAAACCAAGTAATAAAATTGTTCCGAGAATTTCAACTATTTCGCTGAACTCAAACATTTCACAGAAATATTTAAGTGATTGTCCTCCTTTAATAATTTTATGGGGGTGCTAGAACAGCTCAAATCAGGAAAAGTTTGTGTGGTACATCATAACGATGCAGATGGAATCTGTTCAGCTGCCCTCCTAGCCATTACTATGAAGAAGTTAGGAAATTTTCCAACTAAGATCATCTCCCCAAAGTTCACCGAGTTCGATGACAGCATTATCAAGGAAGTTGGTAATTCAGATCTAACTGTGATTCTAGACATGGGACTCGATAAGACTGATTTGGAAGGAATTGGGGATTATTTAATCATCGATCACCACCCATTACATGTGATATTTGAACCTACTAAGCTCATCCATTCCACAAAAAATTGTGCATCATACCTTACATTTCACTTCTGCAATCAATTTGTCAAACTGGATGAATATGCCTGGATAGCAGGAATTGGCTGTTTGGCTGATAAAGATCTCGATGGTTTCCAACAATTGCATACCTTCATCAAAAAGAGCTACCCAGACCTCAATGAAAGTATTCTTAGGGTGATGATGTGCTTCATAAGTTCTTCTAGAATCTTTGGCCAAAAGGGGCTGCAGTATGGAGTAAATGCACTTATAGAGGCTGCTGAGATGAAATCCCCAACCACTGTTCTAGGTTCCACTCCAAATTCTCAAAAATTAGTACGCCTGAGGAGGCTATCAATAGCTCAGAGAAATTACTGGCTGATGAAGTTCAACGAGATTGCCCAGATCGATTACCAGAATAGAATACTTTCAGCCGAGATCAGTTCTAAGTTTTTTATCCAGAATTATTTAGCTGGAACTATCTCAAATTTGTATCCTAGTTTCGTATGTTTTGTGATCAATAGTGGTTTAGATGATAAATATTCTGTAATTGAGGTTAGGTCCAAGAGCGATCATTTGAATCTCGGATTAATAATGAAAAAAGCATGTAGCTATTTTGAAAACTCAAGCGGAGGTGGACATAGACAAGCTGCAGGAGCTAAAGTGCCGAAAGCAGTGGTGAAAGAATTCTTGGAAAAAGTCAAGGAAATTATGCAAATAGAGCGCTCAGCCCTGTAGCAGCCTCCTCTTCGCTAATCTTCTTTTCCTTCTTCTCCTCTTCCTTTGGTTTACTCTCCGCCGCTTGTGGGGATGGAGTTGAAGGAGCTGTACTCACTGGTAGTGCTTGAGCTAGAACCTCATCTATGTTCACCCCTTCTAAAGAGGCTACCAATGCTTTAATTCGAGCCTCATCTACTTTAGCTCCTGCTGCTTCCAAGACTCTCCTCAAGCTCTCTTCATCCACCTTCTTTCCTGTCTTATGTAGGAGTAACGCAGCATATATGTATTCCATGGTTTAACACCTATATTGCCATACTTATATACTTTATCCTCCAAAGAGTTCCTTAAGCCTAAGCTCGATAAGCATTTCCTTAAGCTCTGAGCTTATGGCATCTGGCCTGACTAAACTTAACTTGTAAGCCAGAGCCAGCATATGAGAAAATCCCATGAAGAGCAAATTCCTCACCGTCTCTGGAGAAATTATTGAAGCCCTCAGTGCAAAGTTGAAGGAGAGGAGGTGATATTTCCTTAAAAGCATTCCTACATTCTCCCTAGTAACATAGTCCAAACATAGGGATAAATAGATGGCTTCCCTGAAGCCTCTCTGAAGCTCTCCCATATAGTAAGTCTCACTCACCACAACCTCTCTCAGATCAAAGAATTTCCTATCTTCAAGTGAAGCGAGCAATTGGAGGGTAATTCTCTTAGCCTTGATATCTAGCTTCTTGAGCAGCTCACTGATTTCTGGAGTAATTTGATCCCCTGCCTTCAGCAGCTTCACTTCGTTCGTTATCGTGATCTTCCCTCCCTCTACTTTCGTCTTTATATTGAATTTTGCAAGTTCTGAAATTATTGGACCTGCGGTCAAATTAGTTGGACCTGGAGAAATTATTATATCCTCCTCTACCATATCCCCAGGTTTAGCAAATATCTCCACTCTCGAGCTCTCCAACAGCTTCTTTATTTTGAATGAGCTCTCGTTGCTCAAAACGATTACAGGCATAAGTTTAGGGTCGTCCAATAATCTCAACAGCTCAGAATCTTCCCCAAACTTCTTAGCTATTGCCCTCCTTACTATATTCTTCCTCAACACTAAAACCCGTGCAACAGATTTTATCTTATCTCTCAATTCTTTGAATTGGGCTGCCTTGAGATGGCGCATATCAGCTAAGCATATGGTCCTATACTTCTCTAACTCCTTACAAAATTCGTCCACAGCTTTCTGCTTCTCAGCTATTCCCACTTTCCTTCACCTCTACAGGGGGAGACATCGTGAGCTTGAGTAGACAGCTCTTGATCTGTTGCTTTCCTCTTGGAACTCGCTTCACTACGAAATTATAAACTGCTATGCAGTTCTCAGCGATTTCTTCATCGCTCATCTTTTCACATCCTACTCTGCATTGAATCACATTTTGTTTGTTGTTTGAAATCCTTACCGTCTTTCTCAACCTTTCAACTATTTCATTAAGTTTACTCGTGGGTGAAAGGATTCCAGAGAACTTTGGATTTGGCATCTTTCCCCGAGAACTTAGGTATTTCCCAAATATTTGTCCCACCCTAGGCATTAAATTGGCTTGAGCCAAGAAGAAATCAAAGCGCTTACATAGCTTCTTAGCCTCTTTAGGACTCTGTGCATATTTTTCCAAATCGTTTTTGGTGATTACGAGATCTAAATATTTCTTAGCTTCCGTCTCAAGCTCCTTATCCACGATCCCACAGATCTTTATTTCCTTTCCCACTCCATGCGGCAATACCAGGTACTCTTGAATGTTATTTTCTGGCTTCTTTGGATCGAAATCCTTAAGGGAAATTATTAGATCGAAACTCTGCGTAAATTTTCTCTTCCTGCTCGCTGCTCTTAACTTCTTGATCGCATCCAAGAAACTTTCTTTATCCATCTGAGAGAATTAGGAATAACTATTTTTAATACTTTCTTCTAATTTTCAATTTATTTGTTACTTCGCATTGCTTTTTCAGAGAGGAAGCAAATCCTCAATAGGTTATGGAGATTTTCGGAAAAATTTTGAAATTCGAACTTTAAGTCTTTTTAATCTAAATGCTCATTGAGCTCGAGGTGAGAAAATTTATTCATCGTATTTTAAGAAGGAGGGAAATTCATCTTATTCTCCTACTCATAAGTCTAAGCATAGCTTCTGGTTACTTAGTAAGCGTGCTCTCCTATACTATAACCTTTAAGTTTAATTTTCATAGGCCAATAGGTTTCACTATTTTGGAAAGCTCAACCCATCCAAATAACTTCTCGATCAACAGAGGGGAAATCTTCGCCTATAGCGGAGATACCATAACCATAAACCTCAACGTGACCAATAGGGCCAATAATGACCTCAATGCTACCTTAAAAATCTATTGCTCCTCCTCAAATTCCTCCTTCAGGCTTGAGAACGGCATAAATTTCTCAGCCAAGATTGCGGAAACAGAGCTTAACCTAAAATTTATTGAGAATTGTACCGCCCAAATGTGCTTTCAGAGTGATCCTATAACTCTCAGGAGAAAGAGCAGTTACTTGCTCAACTTAAACCTTTTCTCAACACCCGCTCTATATCCTAGCACTTATGAATGCCAATTCCAATTTGAGACTCCTTAATTATTTCACTTCAAGTTTCAATTTCTTAGCAACTTCTTCTACCTTAGGATCTGTCTTCATCAATTTTAGAGTGTAGAGATATCTCCCTCTTGCTTTGAATTTAACATAATCCTTCCCCCTCTTTACAAAAACATGTTTGGCTTTAGCAGCTATCTTCAAAAACTCATCTACGTCCTTTATCTCCTTCGGCATTTGAGTACCTCCATTCCATTCATATACTGCACTAAGGCTCTGGGAATCCTCACTGATCCATCTTTTTGTTGATGATTTTCAACTATGGCTACAATGGCTCTAGTAGTAATCGCAGTCGAATTTAACGTATGCACCAATCCTACTTCTCCACCGCTACGATATCTTATCCTGAGCCTCCTTGCCTGAAAATCAGTGCAATTGCTGCAAGATCCCATTTCCCTGTACTTGTTTTGGGCTGGAAGCCAAGCTTCGATATCATAGCATTTAGCTGCCATGCTGCTGAGCTGCTGGGAGCAGAGTACTACAGTCCTGAAAGGCACCTCAAGCTCCTTAAAGATTTCCTCAGCATTTGTTATAAGTTCCTCATGAAATCTCCATGAATCCTCTGGTTTGCAGATTATGATCTGTTCTACTTTGTAGAACTGATGAGTTCTGAAGATCCCTTTTGTATCCTTTCCATGAGCTCCTGCCTCCTTTCTGAAGTTTGGTGAGAAACCAACGAGTTTGATCGGAAGCTCATCTTCTTCGAAGCATTCTCCCATGAACATAGAAACTAATGGATGTTCTGAAGTGGCTATTAGGTGAAGATCCTCTCCTTCCACCTTATATAGCATCTCATCGAAGTCTCCAAGTGGGACAACCCCTTCATATGCTGCCCTCTTCATCATGAATGGTGGTTCTACTAGAGTATATCCTTTCCTGATTAACTTATCGATCGCTAACCTCATCAATGCATGTTCAAGTAGTACTCCCTCATTTTTTAGGAAGAAGAACCTTGCCCCACTTATCTTCGCAGCCCTACTTATATCTAGAATACCTAGATCCACCATAAGCTTCACATGATCTCTTGGTTCGAAGTCAAACTTCCTAATCCTACCATACTCTCTCACCACCACATTCTCCTCTCCAACAGGAGTAGACTCATGCATTAGATTAGGTAAAACTAACATGATCTCGCGCTGCTTCTTCATGAGCCTCTCCAACTTCTCCTCTACTTGTTTGATCTCATCCAATATGCTTGAAACCTCTTTTATCTTCTCATCAACCCTTAATCCCTTTTGCTTGAGTTCTGCTATTTCTCGGGCTGCTTTATTCCTTTCCTTCCTAAGCTCTTGGCTCCTCCTGCGTAAGGTAGAAATTTCCATGTCCAATTTGAGCAGCTCATCCACTAGCTCCAATTTATTCACCATCCCCCTATCTCTCAAATTCTTCTTTATAAGCTCGGGGTTCTGCCTCACCAGCTTTATATCAAGCATCGTTTAACTAAGGTGAAAAAAGTTTAACTTTTTTTCGCTATATGCCCTTCAACTTCAGCTCGCTGATCGCACTCGGTTCCATTCCTCCATGCCAGCTCCTCTTCGGTTTGATTTGGATTGGGTAAACTCTCTCCTGAGTATCATCAAGCACAATTGCTGCTCCTCTCTTCTTAGGGAGCATTGAGAGATACTTCTCGATAGTATAGGTGAGGTAAGTTTGCATTATGTTGTTAAGAGCTTGAATATCCATCTTAGCTGTAACGTGGTGGGAAATAACTAAATCGCATTGGGTGATCACATCTGTATTGATCTTTCCAGGCTGTTGAGTGGCCATCACCAAGCTTATTCCAGGTTGCCTTCCTTCACGAATTATTCTGATCAAGGGTAATGTAGCTAGAGTTTCCCCTCTTTCAGGAATGAACTCATGGGCTTCATCTATGAAGATCCAGACCAGAGGGATCTCTTCCTTGGATTTTTCGAAATATCCCCTTGAGAAGTAGCTATAACCTCTCTCCAGAATACTTAACTCCTCAAGCCTCCTAGCTAAGATCCTCCTCTCTAAAATCTTTCTACAGAGCAACCCTATGACCAGAGCTTTTATACTGAGACTTCTTGTTTCTTGTGTGTAGAGCGCCAAGTCTATGATGGAAATCTTTCCCCTATTTAGGATCTTCTCGAGTGGAGTCCCCTCCTTTTTGAAGAGCCCCCAGCTCTTTACCACTTCCAACCTATTCATCAGAAACCTCTTCGTCTCCTCCCCCACATTTGATGAACCTATCTCGCTTATGATGTCATCTATCTCAAATTTCTCCACATCCCTCCTCAATCTATTTACTACCTTTTCTAGTATAATTCCTTGCTCCTGAAGCGGAGAAACATTCAATAACTCACACCATTCTATTCCAGACATTTCCCAAGGAGAAATAGCAAATGGCTCATCAACAGGAATTCCAAGATTCCTCATCCTCTCGAAGTGACCATGGGGGGTAAAAACTATCACCTTCTTTTCCAGCCCTAAGGGTTCTAGCCCCCACTTAGCTAGGAGGGTTTCATCCCTATAATTCGGAAATTTCATCGTCCAGAAGATCCCCATGGTATCGAAGAATAGAGAAGCTATATTGTTACTTACCTCCTCTGGAAGATTTGCCATTTCTTCAGCAATTGAACTTAAGGTATATGATTTCCCAGACCCCCTTTTCCCACAAATTAAGATCACATGGGGTCTATTTACATCGAGGAGAACAGGATTCGCTAGGCTCATCTCCTCCCCCATCTGAATATAATGTCTTGCTATCAAGATCGTACCTTCCTTTCCAAACTTTTCTAAGTCCTCCTCTTTCCTTCCTAGAATGATCTCATACATGTAAAAGAAGGAGTAATTGTAAAATTAAAATTTATCTCTCTCCGATTGTTTATATTTCCTTTCCCTCATCTGTTTATCTCTCTCTAATAGGATCTCTTCACGTCCTCGATCGCTAAGTCCATCTATCACTCTTTCTAGCCAGTTTTTGCTGTTTCTCTTTCCTATCCACATAAATGGACTTATGATCTCATAAAGAGAGGTAGTTGCTGGTAATTTAAGGCGGGAATATGTGGCTGGGTAAACATTGAGTTGGAGAATCTCCTTTCTGGGGCTAATACTTCCAAATCTTACTTTCATCAATGTTTCATTTCCATCTACTAAGGAGAATTCATTCCCAATGAAATCCTGAATTGCTGGGTAAAAAATGCCTACTTCTGAAAGAGAGGCTCTCCTTTTATCTCCGGTTATCCTCACAGAGGCTCGAGGTGCTAGGTAATTAACTGCATCCTCTAAATAGGACTCGAGCACAGTTGGAAGTTTTTCCCTAGAAATTTGATGGATCGGTGGTAGACAATAAAATCTATCTCTTCTCTTCAGATCCCAAAGGAACTGCAATGTGCTCGTAGGAAGGGGTGGAAATGGAGAAGTATTGACTGCAGCTCCAGCAAGCTTCTCCAACTTGTTAATTATTTTCTCTGCTTTTCTGCTTACCTCGCCTTCCTCCCGAGCATAACTTCTCTCAAATTCATCAAAGGATATGATATCTGGGAACTCGAATGGAAAAGAAGCAAGTTCCTCCAGTCGTTGATGTCTCTCTGCTATCCTGAAAAGCTCTTCCAGTGTTCCTACAATTTTTATTTCCTCTCTAGTTACCTGTTTAGTCATAGTTTCCTCCGAAAAATCCCTTATTTAAAAAATTTTTTATTCCGGAGGGGTAAAATTGCCTATAAAGTAAACCATATTAGGAATGTTTAGCTCATAATTCATAGCCGGAGTGGCCGAGTGGTTAAGGCGGCAGCCTCGAGAGCTGCTGGGCGTATGCCCTCGCAGGTTCGAATCCTGCCTCCGGCGTCCACAGGTTTACTCATCCGGCAAAAGTTCGAGAGAATGACTCGTAATCAGTGATATCGAGAAGAAGATTTCATGAGGGGTATCTTATCTCTTTCAACTGCTCTAGCGTGTGTAGTGAATAAATTTTGATTCCAAATGGGGAGACGAGGTAGAGGATATCATCTATATATAAAGCTCTATTCACACCATGAAAGTTAAGTATCTTTCTAAGTGAAAGTGATGTGGCTGAAACATTAAATACAAACGCTTCATCTGCAAGAGAAGGAAGGTAAGAAGAGGAGAGGGAGAGCACCAATAGTTGCTTCGGCCGATCTAAAAGGAGGGCCTTATGGTCCCAATCCCAAGGCAGAGTATGGTTGTAGATTACGTACTTGCCCTCCTCCTGTGGATTCATTGGATCTGAGACATCGAATAATGAAACTTTAACTCCTATCCTTCTCCCTCTCTCATCCGTTTCCTCACCAATTCCTATAAGGTGGCTCTCATCGAATGGCTGCAAATATCTAGAGAAACCTGGAAGTTTTAGAGAACCTATAAGTCTTGGCTCTCTCGGATTACTTAAGTCTACTACAAGCAATGGATCAACTCTTCTGTAGGTTACAACATATCCTTTCTCTCCAATGAATCTCACTGCGAAGATACTTTCATTGGGTTCAAGGCCTTCAAGCTTACCTATGAGATTTAAATTGGAATCTAGCACATACACATTGTTTTCAGTTCCTCCACCAAACATCCATGGGTCTCTGGTAGTAGTAGCTATTCTGAAAGTTCCGTTGAATTCGTCCATAGAAAACTGATTTAGGATAAACCCTGGTACTGAATTATTGGCTACAAATGTCATTTTACCTTCTTTAACTGAAAATTTGATGATCATCGTACCAAAATGCTTTTTCAATTCAGGAAGCCACTCCTCAATCCTTGCTTTAGTTTTATTCATAATGCTCTCTTTTTCCTCTTTACTTAGGGTTTCGAGGAAATCTTCGAGGATAATAGCGATCTCTATAAGTTTCTTATTTGTACCCATGTCTCTCTTATTCATTATCTCCTCTATTTTATCCTTGATCTCTCCCGGAACTACTTTCTCTATCACTTCCCGTATGTATTCCTCCAATATTCTCAGGTAATCTATTCCTGTAGAAAATGTGAGATAAAGATTTTCTGGAGACATATACAGAGTGGCTACTTCATCAAGCAAAAGGATTTCCCTATTTACTTCTTGGGTATCAAGATTAATGGAGAGAAGTGTGGTAAAGTAATAGTAGTTTCCTACTAAACTTTCAGAATAGTATATTTTCGTACATGGGCAGGGCATATCTTCACCATTGACTCTCATCGGAGAAACTGAAGCCTCAAATGCCGGTTCTTGAATTATCACGTACACAAAGTTTCCATACATCCTCGCATCCTTATAATTTCCAGGAATTGAGATTTCCTTCAAGAGTTTAGGCAATTCCTTAGAGGAAATGTCGTAAAGCCTAATATGGGTTTCAGTTATATGTATTGGATAGGGAAGTGATAAAATTTCGGGCAAGAGATAACGATGCTCTTCACTTAAGATTACAAGTTTATCATTTCTTACGAAAACTCCTGTGGTTATTTCCCTCCTTAACTTGAGGTCTGAAATGAATTTGGCCTCTTCCGGAGGAAAAGCTTGAGAAATAAATATCCTTTCGCCACTGTAACTACGGGAGTAAATATAGGTTCCGTCTGTTTTAACTATATCTGGCTCATCTACTGTAGGTACTTGTACATTTGTAACTGAATACCATGCTGCTTCCTTCCCAGGGGAGAGGAATGGTACGGTAATGGCTGACTCCCTCAAAGTATAGAGCCATCCATATGCCCTCTCGCTGAGAAAGTTCTTAAGCTCTTGGCAAGAAGAAAACCTTTTAAGCCCATAAATTGGGGTGGAAGGTTTAATTGTGAACCACCAAATTGTCCCCAATAGAAGAAGAAGCACAACTAACCATACTATGCTCGATAAAGCCTTCATTCTATGAAATGGTTTTTATGCACATATATAAAAAAATTTCGTTTTCCTTCCTACTCCAAGATTTCTGTTGACTCATCAGCTTGCTTACCAAAATTTAAATATGGTTGTGAATTATTCTCCTTAATGCTAAGTAGATCTTTCTCCTTGATTATACTCTTCCTCATCCTCTCTTATTTCATCCAATTTTCAGCCTTTCTCATTCAACTTAGACCAAATTATGTACTCTCATTCCTCATCTTCCTTGTCCCGTTCCTTCTGCTTTTTAAGAGGATGAAGTGGAGCTATTACTCCGCCTGTGCCTTATTGGTGGATACTTCATTCTTCAGTTTTTTAGCTGCCATTTCAGAGCTTATAAATGTCCAACCAAGCATTAGTTACAATATAACTTCAGAAGGAATCAGCATTATGTTCTTTGGGTCAGATACGTTGCTCAGGATCATGGGATATATAGCTATGATCTTAATTTACATGCTCTCCTTGCTAATCTTGCTGAGGCACAAGTCCGAGCTCGTAACTGTGGAGAAGATGGAGCTGGAACGATATGTAAAATGTCCCCTCTGTGGGGAGCTTGCTCCTCTAATAGAAGCGTATAAGAAGTATTTCTGCATGGAATGTAAAAAGCTCATAGAACCTCCCGGGAGAAGAAACTCTTGGCTCAAACCACTCCTCTTTGGTATCCTCATCTCCTTCGTCCATTTTCTCCTTCTTTCCATATGAAAAATTTTTTATCAAGGAGAAACATCTCAATCTCATGAAATTTAAGAGGGTAAAGGGTACTTTCGACATATTGCCAGAGGAGTATAGGCTCTACAAATATGTAGAATACTCCCTCTCTTCGCTAGCAGAGCTCTACGGATATTCTGGAGTGGAAACCCCTGCATTTGAGTCTCTAGAACTGCTTAAAGCTAAAAATCCATCCATCGTGGATCAGATCTATTGGTTTAAAGATAAAGGTGGGAGGGAAATTGGGCTCAGATTTGATTTGACTGTGCCCATCGCAAGGGTAATTGCTGAGAACCCCCAACTTCCAAAGCCGGTGAGATTTTATTACTTCTCGAAGATGTGGAGATATGAAGAGCCACAAAAGCTAAGGTATAGGGAATTCTGGCAATTTGGAGTAGAGCTAATAGGATCTTCCTCTATTCAAGCAGATGCTGAAGTAATCTCCTTAGCGATCGATTGTCTCAGACAATTTGGTTTGAAGTTCAAAGTATTCGTAAATGATAGAATATTGCTTGAATCTATCCTAGAGCGGCTTTCGATCCACAAGAGATTAGAATTGTTCAGGATAATAGACAAGCGAGAAAAACTCTCATCACAGGCTTTCCTCTCTCAACTTCGAGCCATTGGCTTAAGCGCTCAACAAATTGAACGGCTGATGAAAATAATTGAGATCCGGGGGGATATTGAAAGGATATCGATGGAATTAGAAGATCTGAAAAGTAAAAAGGTGGAGGAAAGACTAAATGTTCTGAAAGAGTTGGTTAAGCTAATCGAAGCTTATGGATCTAAGAATTACTTAGAATTCGATCTAAGCGTTGTGAGAGGATTAGATTATTACACAGGGATCGTATTTGAAATCTTTAGTGTAGAGGACAATAAAAGGGTAGGAAATGCTATCTGTGGGGGTGGGAGATATGATAACTTAATCGAGATCTATGCAAAGCAGAGGATTCCAGCTACAGGTTTTGCTATAGGGGTTGAAAGATTAATCGAGCTTCTCAAACAAACGAAATCGATTCCCAAAGAGAAGAAGATAAAGGTGCTCATAATCTCTGACCCAGAGACCTCCATTTTGATGAGGAGGAAATTGATGGGGGTAGGAATAATCGCACTTATCGATGTTATGGGGAGAAATCTCTCAAAGAACTTAGAGTTTGCTGACAAGCAAAATATCCCCTACGTAATCATATGTAAGGAGTTGGAGAAACAAAAAGGAGTAGCTAAGGTCAGAGATATGATCAGGGGGAGAGAAGTGGAGATTGAGCTGGATAGACTGGAAACATATTTCAAGCAATTACTCTGAGGTAATGGATTTCCTTGGTTTCTCTTCCATATGTTTATAGAGTTGGAAAAGTTCTCTCCTTCTTGCCTCCAATAGCTCATTCTCCCTTCCCAGTAACTCTGCCATGCTCAGTATTTTACACCCCATTTTTCTCCCCTCATCCAATACCTCCCTAATCTTCTCAGCATAGTTGAGATCTCTCAGGAGATGATGGTCTAGTATCAATTCTCGTACTTGGCTGCTCCTGATGACCCTCAAGAGATTTTCGATACTCTGAGTTAAAGCACTTTCGGGATATTTATAGCCTAACATATATGTCATGGGACCATCTACGAAGAGAATTTCAGGATTTTCTTTGAGGATAAATTCCACCTGCTCCTCAAGAGCTGGTCCCTCCACATCACTTGTAAACAATAATTTGTCCTCTCCATCTGTAATAGCCACCTCTACCACAAAACCTAATCTCTTATCTATTCCATGAGATACTGGGTTTGAAAATTTGAGAGTAGTTCCATCTACCTTGAACTCTCTACTATCGCAGTACTCTATCCTCCTAGCGATCCCTTCCACTTTCTTTAAAAAGAGTGCTGATCTCCTCATTTGGCTGAAGTTTATCTTCTCCCTCGGATGTTTAATGAGCAACCACTTATTTCTGAATTGCTCAGGTTCATCGAGGGAGAAATGGTCGAAATGGTAATGAGTAATCACGATTACATCACTTTCTCTACTTCTCTTCAGAATTTCATCCCAAATCTCATTCATCCTCCTTATCTCAATCGCATGGGGTGGAAGCCCATAACGTCTAGGAGCTAGTGAAACAGAGGGATCTATCATAATAGTAGTATGTTTGGTCGTCACCTGTATGCAAAAACTCCTCACCCCGAGACTCTCAGAAGCTATAGGGAGTACCTCCATCTCTTTCCTCCAACATTACTCTTAAATAAGTCTTCCTTCTCTGAACTAATGTTTTTTACCATCTATTTATGTTTGTGGGTTTGGGATTTAGTTATGCAGATCGTAGAGACCTTCTTACTAGGGAATTTGTGATCTGTCCTTCTCTATAATTGGATTTGGGAGGAAGGCTGCGTTCAACGAAGTAATCCCGCTAGTAATTATCCAAGTCCTAAAGATTTTCTTTCAGCTAATGTATACTCTACTATCGTGCGATAAAGTGGGGGAGTCAGAACTCCGTCTTCTAGCAAAAATTTAGCCATTTCTCTAATCGTTAGGAGAGAATATAATTTCAAACCTTCCTTCTCCAAAGCTTCCTTTCCTCCCTGTTCCCTATCTAAAACAGTAAACACTCCCATAACCTTTACCCCTATTCCTCTGCGCTTAGCTTCAAGTTCGATTAATTCCTTAGCCTCAAGTTTACTTTCGGCTGTAGTAATCAAATCGTCTACGATTCCTATTCTATCACCATCTCTCAACTCCCCATCAACATAACTTTCTATTCCGTGGGTTTTGAAGCCGCTTAATCTTTCAATTTCTTGGATTATCTCTTCAATCCCCCATTTTCTCTCTGGAGGATAATCCTTCTCTCGGAGGGAAAGTCGAAGTGCATTAACCAGATCTCTATAAATTATCGGCTCCTTTCGTGTGTAACATACAGGAATTCCTGTTTCCATCCCCACAGCATTTGCTATAGCTAATCCAGCTGCAGGTATCCCACACAGCCTATTTACTTTATCCTCCTCTGATAAGGAATTTATTCTTCCAGCCATCGCTTTGCCTACTTCCTTTAGAAGTAGAGGGTAAGAAGAGAGGATCCTCAAATTGATGTAATATGGGCTCTTCCTCCCAGATTTGAGTACAAAATCTCCAAACTTAACTGCTCCTACTTGATAAAGTTCTCTTGCTAACTCTCTGAGTAAACTCATTCCCATGACCTAAGCTCCCTAGTCATCTGCTTGGCAGCTTCTCTCATACTGGGAGCTCCATAGATCGCCCTTCCTACGATCGCATGCCACCTTCCACCAGCTACTTTGGCTACTTCACTTATCCTTCCTCCCTGCAATATGAAGCCTGGAGCATAGAAAGTTAGCTCCTCTCCCACTAGTGGGAAGAGCAATGCTCTGTAATGCTGAACTCTATCAGCTTTATTTCCTGGAACTACAAAATCCTTTATTCCTAACTTAGCAGCCCTAACATAGATCTCATCTAGGGCATCATCTCTGATATACCCTCCCTCACTGGCCTTGTATTGGGGATGGGTCATTTCTCCTCCAATAATCACCTCTAAACCCATCTCTTTACATGCTTTAATCCAAGCTTCCTGCGTAGCTGGTCCTGCCTGAGGAAATCCTATTATCGCATTAGCTCCCGCTTCCTTCACAGCTCTTGCAAATGGTTGTCCAAGTTCATGGATATCTGTCATGCCCTTCTGATGATCGTAGATTACAGGAAGATCTGTAAACTTACGCACTATTTCCACTAGTCTCGGTAATCCATAACGAATCGTGAGGATGGCTCCCACTTTATAGGCTCCTATTCCCTCCACGTCACAGGTCTGTTGAACTAGTTGCTCAAAATGCTTTAAGTCTTCCACATCGCAAGCTGGAATTACACTCCTCTCATACTTGATGAACGGCATATCCTAGAACCTCATCCTCCATTTTAAAATACTTTTCTCCTCTCAGTAATTTCAAAAAACTGAAAGCTTTAATACTTTCCACTCCTCATGATTTAGGGATGTGGACGCTCATGAGCACTGAATAAGGATGAGGAGTGATGGGCGGTCTGAACCCTTCTCTTTTTATATCACTCAAAAGTAGTTAAAATAGAAAACTTTAAATAGGATTTTTTTGTAACTATTTATTGGTGATTACAATGCAAGAAATAAGGAAAAAAGTTAGGGAGGTTGGATCAAGATTAGAGGAAATCTTAAGAGAAGGTGGGGAAATCAGTGGAAATAAGGCTAAGGAAGTAAATAAGCTAAGACTCCACCTCCATGCTATTGGGGAAGAACTCAAAGAAGCAGGCTTACTTCCAAGACAAAGTTACCAAACTATCAAAGGATTTTGCAGACGATATACACCTAATTACTCTCCCACCATTTTGAGAAGGGTAATTGGAACTCTTCAACCATTCTATTGATTTTTAAAACTCCAAAAGGTTTTTAGCCATCATCCCTTTTTTCTTTAAATGCTGTTCATCGGCATAGACTTGGCTTGGTCTCCAGAGAATGAGAGCGGAATTGCTGCGATAGCTGGAGAAGGAACAAAGGGAGAACTAATTGGCTTCGGGATCTGTAGGAGAGATGAGGAAATCCTCTCCTTTATAGATCATTTAGTTGGGGAGGGATATGCCCTAGTAGCAATCGATGCTCCATTGATAGTACCAAATTCATACGGTTTCAGGCCTGTGGAAAAAGAGATAATAAAGCTCTATCGGAAGGCAGATGCAACTCCCTATCCAGCCAATAGGAGAAGATTATGCATTCATGGCAGAATAAGGGGAGAAGAACTCGCTACTAAGCTTAAGGGCCTTAGATTTGAACATAACCCATATATAAGTAAGTTTCAATCGACTAGGACTTTCTTCGAAGTTTTTCCCCATCCAGCCATGCTTACTATCTTCAGATTGAAAAAGATCTTGAAATATAAAGAAAGGGCTAACAGAAGTTATGAAATGAGATGGAAGGAATTAAAAAAATATCAGAGGCTTTTGCTCAGGCTGGAAAGAAGAGTCCCTAAGCTCAAGCTTCCGAAGAAGATAATTCAAAGAAAGGTAGAAGGGCTTAGAGGGAGAGAGCTCAAGCACTATGAAGACCTTCTAGATTCTATCTTTTGTGCCTATATAGCTTATTACTACTGGTGCTTTCCTGAAAGGGTTAAAGTCTTCGGGGATCTGGAAAAGGGTTATATCGTAATACCTATACGTTGATATGAGATGCGCAAATGATGGAAGAAAGGCTGTAGCCAAAATTTCTTATCCTACTATTGCTCTCTGTAGAGATTGTTTCAACTCCTACGTGGAGCGGCGCTTCTTGGATGAAGTAAGGAAATGGAAACTAATAGAGCCTAATGAAAAACTGGCATTGGCCCTCTCTGGAGGAAAAGATAGTCTGGTCGCACTTTACCTCATCCACAAATTTTTTCCTGAAAATGAGATAATCGCAATTGCAATCGATGAGGGAATTGGGAAATTCAGAGAACTCTCCCTCCTGCAGGCTGAGAAGTACTGTAAGTTGTGGGATGTGGATTTGAGAAAGTTCAGCTTCCTTGAGGAATTCGGATTTGAAATTCGTTCCATAGCTAGAAAGGTTAGAAATGTATGTACGTACTGTGGAACTCTTAGAAGATATTTGATCAATAAGAAAGCTAGGGAGCTCAGAGCACAAAAGGTGGTAGTAGGCCATAATCTAGATGATGAGGCTGAAACTATCCTTATGAGCTCCTTCAAGAGTAATTTGATCGACCTGCTAAAACTTGGCCCCATAGCTGGGATTTTAGATCATCCAAAATTCATTCCGCGAGTAAAGCCACTCAGAAAACTCTATGGAAAGGAAATCGAAACTTTTGCTAGGCTCAATGGAATCAAAGTAGTTCCAAAGAAATGTCCGTACATCAAGTATTCTTACCGTTACGGAATTAGGAGACTCCTGAATTCCCTCGAGGCTAAGGAACCTGGGACGAAGTTCAGGATCCTAGAGGCCTTCGATGAATCTTTCCCAGCACTCAAACAGAAAATTAAATTGGAAGTCAAGCTCTCAGAATGTAAAAACTGTGGTGAGCCGAGCTCCACCAGCTTATGCAGATGTTGTCAGCTCTTGAGATCAGTTAAGCTTAAATAAACTCTAGGCTCATTTCATATTAGCGCGGGTAGCCAAGTGGTTAAGGCGGTCGGCTGCAGACCGACTAATCCTGGGTTCGAATCCCAGCCCGCGCTATCTCAGTTTGCCCAAAATGGAACGAGCTGCAATTATGCCAGTAGCACATGCTCCTATAATTCCTCTGCTTACCCCAGCCCCATCTCCAGCCACGTAAACGTTACTTATACTTGTCTCAAGTTCTCTATTGGTCTTAACTCTCATCGCATAGAACTTAATTTCGGGAGCATATAATAGAGTTGAATCGTTAGCTATTCCTGGAATCACCTTATCCAATTTCTCAAGAGCTTCTAAAATATTGGTAATTATCCTATGAGGCATTGCCATGCTTATATCTCCTGGTGTAACGCTCAACAATGTGGGTCTAATTATGCTCCTCTTAATCCTATCCCAAGTTGATCTCCTCCCATGCCTTAGATCCCCAAGTCTCTGGATGATTGGCTTTCCTCCTCCAAGCGTAGTGGCCAGTTTAGCTATACTCCTTCCATACTCATTCGTATTCTCCACGGGTTCCGTGAGACCTACTTGAACCAGTAAAGCCAAGTTCGTATTTTCAGACTGTCTATCCTTTCTGGCATATCCATTCACACATATGAAATCCCCATAATTTTCTTTTATCACGAAACCATTGTAGTTTGTGCAGAAAGTCCTTACGAAATCATCATATTCTCTAGTCCTTATATGGAACTTTGGGTCCCAATTCACCTTGATCACATCCTCTATGAGGGAAGATGGAAACTCGACCCTTACTCCTACATCTACCGGATTAAACTTCCTCTCTATCCCAAGTTCGGAGCATATTTGACTGAGCCAATTTGAGCCAACTCTTCCAGGAGCGAGGATAAGAAAATCATAATCCAAATTTCCCCTATCCAGTTCCAAGATCCTATGAATTGGATTCACTTTCCTAGCTTCTCTTCCTATGAGGAATTTTCCTCCAAGAGATGTAATTTCGCGCTTTATCCAGCCCACGAGAGTAGGCAAGTTCTCCGAGCCCAGATGATATTGCTTCACTGGAATAAATGTGATCCCTGCCTTAGCTGCATTTCTCTGCAATTCCCTCACACCATAATCCTCAGGAAATTCTATATGAAAGCCACTTTCCCTGAAAATATCTGCTATGTGTTCCATTAGGAGATTTGCTTCCTCCCTACTCATGAACTCGAGCAGATTTCCTCCGATCACCGGAGAGAAATTGAGCTTACCATCTGAGAAGAAGCCTGCTCCTCCTACTCCGCAAAGCACATCCATAGCTCCCTCCTCTGCAGGAAGCTCGAGGTTGATCGTACTCTTCACTCTCTCCTCTATGTCCTTTCCCTTCTCCACGATAATCACTTCTACTTTCTCCCCAGCATTTCTCAGAAGTTCTAGGGCAGCGAAAAGACCTGCTGGCCCTGCACCAACGATTACTACTCTCATCCCCTCACCTATGATACCTTAACCTCTTTATAAACTTTTTAAGAATCAATCCTTGATCCCCTCACTAGTGATCTGAAACACTACTTCCGCTGGAGGAAGATCTGGAGCGTCTACTAGTCTTGCCACTCTTTTGTTTTCCTTCGCCTTCCTCAGGTAAATTCTATAACCACATGCATGAGCTATCACATGACCTCCAACAGCTGCAGTAGGATCTCCGAATAATATATCTGGCCTTGCCATTACTTGATTCGTCACATATACAGCTAGGTTATATCTATCTGCATACCTCTGCAACATATGCACGTATTGATTCAGTTTCTGCTGTCTATCTGCAAGAGTGCCTCTCCCAATGAATTCCGCTCTAAATAGGCCTGTGAGGGAATCTACCACTATTAGTCTGCCATTAAAACCATTATCTATGATCTCAGGAATTTTCTCGGTAATGAGGATCTGGTGGTCTGTGGAGAATACTCTGGCCACCTTTATATTTCTCAACACATCGATTGGATTTAGCCCCATTGCCCTAGAAATCTCAGCTATTCTGCTGCTTCTGAATGTCCCCTCGGTATCTATGAAAAATGCTCCCCCATTTAGTCCTCCTTTATTCTCGGGTAACTGCACATTTACACAGAGCTGGAAGCCTACTTGAGTCTTTCCAGAGCCAAACTCTCCAAAGAATTCAGTAATTGCTTGGGTAGGTATCCCTCCTCCAAGGAGAGTATCCAATGCCTTGCTTCCAGTACTTATCCTCTTTATATCCTTTTGTTTCTCAAGGATCTCGTCTGCTCCTAGGAATTCCATCCTCAACTGCTTCCTAGCTTCATTTATTATCCTCCTAGCTATCCCCTCTCCTATTTCGCATGCCTCAGCCAGTACTTGAGGAGGAGTAGTAGCTAGAGCCATTAAATCTCTAAACCCAGCATTCCTGAGCTTCTTAGCGATTGTCTCCCCCACCCCGGGAAGGTCCTCAAGCCTAAATTCTTCCATTTAATTGAAGGGAAACTTCCTACTTAAATTTATTTTGTTTCTCGGCTCAAATTGTTACTGAAGAGTAACTGGAAAGTTTTATCTAAGCTTTTACCTTCTACAATTCATGGAAGGGGAGTTGCTCAATAAGATAAACCAGCTTGAAGAAAGATTGAATGAAGTGGAGAGTAAGCTAGAAAATCTTACCATGAAGCTTGAGGAGCTCTCAAAGATAGTGGAGGAGAAAAGGCCAATCCTAATCAAGCTTCCCCTCTCTAAGCCTGAGAAGGCTGAGGGTAAGCTGTTGGAAAGGGCTAAGGAGATCTTCAAATGATAATTTCATTTATAGGCAAAGGAGGGGTGGGCAAAACTACGATTACACTTAATCTAGGAGCAGCTCTCGCCACATATCTCTCTCAAAGAGTACTCGTGATCGATGGAAATACAAGAGCTCCGAATCTCTCATTTCTCCTAGAACTGAAGGAGGCTGTAAGCCTCTTCGATCTCATTACAGATCCTAAAAACATAGTGAAGGCGAATACTGAAATCGATGGATTGAAGGTGATCTCCTCCCCGATCGGGAGCAATGCTGAGCTAGATTTCGAAGTCCTTAAATCCCTATTAAGTTTCTTCAATTTGAGCTTTAACTTCATCCTCATCGATACCCCTCCCAGCTTCACTTCAGAAACTCTAACCTTCATGGAACTCTCAGATTACAGTATCCTTATACTCAATCCTGAGCCCCTCTCAGTAATTGAAGCCTATAGGGCATTGCAGATAGCAAGTAGGATGAATGTTAAATTGCTTGGAATAATTGTAAATAAGTTTAGGCAGGATGCAGTAGTGTCACTGGAGTATATAAGAAGAAATTTTTCTCTCCCAATTCTGGCTGTGATCCCTGAAGACCCGATGGTCCAAACCTATACTCTTGAGCAGAAGCCTTTCTCCATCTCAAATCCAAGCACCCCTGCCGGTAGGGCTCTAATGGAGCTCGCATCTTATCTCACTGGAAGAAAGATCGAGGTGCAGCTCGAAAAGAGAGGAATAATAGGAACTTTCTTCTCACTCCTCAAGAAGCTCTTCACCTGATTGGAAATCGGAAAGCTCCTATCACTTCCTCTTTAAATTCAAATTTCTTGCTGAAGATTTAGGGTGGGGGTGCTATGAAAATAGAAGTGGTTGGAATAAGCTTGGAAGAAGTACTTCACTGGATGGAGGAATTTATGAAGAGCGGATTTGAAGTAGCCCTAGACAGCTCAGAGGGAAGGATCTGGATAGACCTGAGACCTGCGAGCTAATAAAGCTTTAAAGCTTCCATCTCATTTAATCTTCATGAAGCTCGAGCTCTTGGACTCTGAAATCCTCGAGAGGGTTAAATCATATGGAAAATGTAGGCGAATAGTGGAAGCTCTCCTCGCAGATCCTAGAATAGATGCTTTACTGGAGCAGGCAAATAAAGTAGCTATCACACGTCTGGGTTTCAACGATCATGGCCAAGTTCATGCCAAGATAGTACTTCTGAACTCTCTGAAGATCTTCGAGCTACTAACTCCATATTACACACCTAGCATCATAGCTGAAGGGATTGGGGATGTGGAAGATGTAATGATCGCCCTATGTACTGGGGCCTTTCTTCATGATATAGGAGTCTCTGTCACAAGGGATCATCATGAGCTTTTAGGAGCTCTCCTTGCTAAGGACATAGTAGTAGATCTCCTCAGTGAGGTGTACGAGCTGAGAAAGGCATATAGAATCCTTCCGATCATCTTAGAGGCAATTGTATGCCACATGGGTACTTATAAGAGCACAAGTTTAGAGGCAAAGATCGTGGGAGTAGCTGATGGCACTGACATGACCAAAGGAAGGGCGAGGATACCATTCCACATAGGAAAGGAAGATATTCACAAATTCTCTGCATTAGCTATAGATGAGATCCAGATCTCCCGAGGAATAGACAAATTAGTTAGGATCACTGCCAGTATGCAGGATACAGCCGGGATCTTTCAAATAGAGGAGATCTTACTCAGGAAGATCAAAGGAGCAGGGCTAGAAGAGGCTATTGAAGTATTTGCCATAGTAAAGGGAAGGGAGATAAGGTATCTCTAGGAAAGCTTGTACTTGAAGTAGAAGGGGCATTTCCTGCATACTTCTGGAAGAAGATCCTCATCTCTCTCCCTTAAAAATGGTTTAAGTTCTTCTTCACTCGGGCAATCATCGTAAGTTCCTCTGCAGTTTGGAAATCTCAGAGAACTTTCTTTCTTCTCCCATTCTGTCTTTACCTTCCTCTTTATCTTCGGTCTCTTCCTCTTTCCTCCCATGCCAATTTGATCAACCCTTAATTTTTATACCTTACTAAAATTTATAAGATGGGCTTATTTCTAAGCTTATGTGAAGCTCCTCTTCATCTCCTGCCAGCTACGAAAGGTAAGTGCCTCTTTCCTCTCAAAGGTGGAGAAAGGCCTCTCCTTCCAGAATGTTGGTATCTTTACCACGATTCAGTTTTCTCCAATATTGCCAATTATCTCAAAGTTTCTCAAGAAGCATGGAAGAAATGTGTATATGGGGAGATCTAGATATGGAAAGGGAATAATTACTGGTTGTGATCTTCAGGCAGTAGATGAAATCGCATGGCGATGCGATGGTTTCCTGTACCTTGGTTCTGGAACATTTCATCCCCTTCCAGTATTTCTCAAATATAGGAAAAAGATAGTTATCGCAAATCCAATTAGTGAAGAGATCTCGATCTTCGATGACAAACTGGCCATGAAAATCCAGAGAAGAATCCAAAACTTCAAGAAGTTTTTTAGGCTTTCTAGGAAAATTGGGGTTATAATATGCAGCAAGCCAGGGCAGCAAAGGCTAAGCCAAGCTCTCAAGCTGAAGAGAAAGCTCGAAAAGGTTGGAAAGGTTGCCTTCCTTTTTCTGTTCGACGAGATCTCTCCAGAACTCCTCCTCAACTTTCCAGATATAGAGCTCTGGGTTAATACTGCATGTCCGAGGATCGCAATTGATGATGTGGAACACTTTGAAAAGCCCATACTAAACTTGTGGGAGGTCATCAATGAGCTATAACTTCTTTCTGAGAAAATTAGTCCATCTCCTCTATGGTAGCTCTCTCGCCATCCTTTCCTATCTCAATGAAGATCTTAGGCTCCTCTCCATCGTAATTACATCCATTCTCCTTCTCCTCTACTTGGCATATACATTCACTAAACTCAGATGGAGATCAGTAGAGAAGTACTTGCAGCTCCTAAGTAGGGAGAGAATAGATATCAAAGCTATCTGCTATGCATGTGGGATAATTTTTTCTCTCCTACTTTTTGAGGGGGAGATCATGCTCTCCAGCATTCTCATCCTCTCCTTCAGCGACTCTCTCACAGCTATTTTCGGAAAGTGGCTATTAAATAGTGAACATAAAAGCATATCTGGAAGCATTATACACTTTGCAAGTGATTTCATCATCTTAATTAACTTCTTTCCAATCCATCTCACACTCATCACTTCTCTCGTAGCTGCTACTTTGGATTATGTGACCGATAAATTTGAGAATCTCATTATTCCCATCTTCATCGGAGCCTTCCTCACTTTCGTTACCGGTTGAAATGAGTGAGGTAATCATTGCAAGGGGAAAAGATCCTAGGCTTAGAACCTATTTGGCATTAAAAGCCCTAAATCCGACTTTCTCTAGGAAAGTGTTGATAAAACCAAACCTCGTGGAGCCGATGCCAAACAATTCAGGAGCAATTACTAGGAAGGAAGTAGTGGAGGGGGTAATTCAATTTCTGAAGGAAATGGGTTATGAGATGATAGTAGGAGAAGGGGCTGCTATTTGGAATACTATGGAATGTTTTGACATGGCTGGTTATTTTGAACTTTCTAAAAAATATAAGGTAAAGTTCTTGGATCTGAATCGAGGAAAATTCGAAAGGATAAATGGAAAATTTTGGGAATTTGAAGTGGCAAAGATTGCATTGGAATGCGATGTAGTCTCTGTAGCAGTGTTGAAGGAACATGCCTTTGGAGTTACATTAACATTGAAAAATCTCATGGGCCTTCTGAGGCCTAGAGGGAACTATCCCTTAAGAGCCTATATGCATGCTGAGGGGAATGAGGAGATCTGGGCAAAGAGACTTATGGACTTGGTGAGGGCTATAAAGCCAAAGCTAGCAATAATAGATGCTACCACAGGCATGTTTGGTTCTCATCTCTTTGGAAAGTTGGTACCTCTTGATCTCACTCTAGCTAGCAAGGATGCCGTAGCCTGTGATCTAGCTGGTGCTGAACTGCTCGGTCATAAGGAGATATCCTACTTGAAATTGGCATTGGAGGAGGGGCTGGGAAAGAATCCAAGGATAAGATGGATAGAGATCGCGTGATGAAAGATGTATGATGCTCTCGAATTGACAAAAGTCGTGAGGAAGGAGGTATGCAAATGTTGGCAAGGCAAATTTTTAGCTAAGTACTATAGATTTAGAGCTACGAGATTCTATGGAGGTTGTGCTACAGCAGATATCAGTGGATGCAATTTGAGATGTGGCTATTGCTGGAGCAGCAATGTGGTATGGAGGAATTTGGGAAAATTCTGCGAACCTGAATTCGTAGCTCAGAGGTTGAATGAAATTGCTCTCAGAAATGGGTTCAGATACTGCAGAATCTCTGGGGGAGAACCTACTATATGTAAGGAGCATCTGCTAGAGGTGATTAAGCGAATAAATAGGGGTCTCATATTCATCTTGGAAACGAATGGCATTCTACTAGGCGAAGATGAATCCTTTGTAGTGAAACTTAGAGAATTTCCAAATTTGCATGTAAGGGTCTCACTGAAAGGGGCAAATGAGGAAATGTTCTCTAAAGTAACCAAGGCTCATCCCGAGAACTTTAGACTTCAACTAGCAGCATTGAGGCATTTAAAGCGTTGGAAAATAAGTTTCCATCCTGCCATCTTAATAGATCTCTACACCGAAGGACTCTTGGAAGAACTCAAGCAGAGGCTGGCTGAGATCGATAGAACTCTCCCAGCAAGATTGGACCACGAGTTCCTTATCAAGTTCCCCCATGTAGTAAAGAGAATGAAAGAATATGGGTTGCTTCCTTAACCATTACTCCACAAATTATTTTTAAAACTATTGGCTTAATAAATCATGATCAAATCAATTGAGGCTAGAACATATAAGCATGAGAGTGAAGATCTGGAAAAGGTAATGAAAGCGTTTCTCAATGTTTTTCCATTCGAGGAAGCTATCAAGATGGAGACACTGGAAGGAAGCTTCGGCACCGAAATTATCGTGATCAGTGGCATAATTAAGGAAAGAATTAAAGTGGAAAAATTCATTGCAAATCTTCAGCAGAAGCTAGTGAATAAATTGGGCAAGGAGGGATTTTCTAAGAGAGTGGAGAGAAACTCTGTATTTCTCAGGATAGATAAACAAGCTGCCTTCCTTGAGGATAAGATCGTAATAGGGAATTTCGATGACTGTATCTGGGTAAAGATCAAGGGAGATGCATCTGGACTCAAGGCTCTGAGGAAAATACTGGAATAATTTAAAAAGACAAAATCCCTTAGAATTAACATGCTGTGGAGGAAGAAGTTGGTGGTGGAAAAGTATGAGGAGGAGTTTAAAACCCAAACGATGAGGAATCGCAAGCTCTTCTACGATCTCTTCGCTAGAGTAGGAGATCCTGAGGAACTCAGAGCTCATTGTTCTCAGATCCTCGACACGTTGGAATTCAAATCTCCTTTAAATGAGCTCACTAAGTTCGAGGAAAGCACTGAGCTTGAAGGAATGTTCTTAGGAGGAAGGCTCAAGCCAGTAAAGGGGATAATTAAAGCAATCAAAGAAGTGAAGAGGGGTTCAAGATTTCCAAAGCTATGGAAAATCCTCCTCCTTCTAGGCTTAATTTCCATCATCCTCTTCATCTCCCCCTCCCTAATCCCACAAAGCCTCTCTTTCAAACAAGAATACTTTCTATATGGGGGGATTTCCCTAATCCTACTGAGCATTCTCCTCTTCCTCATCAAGGAGAAAATTCATCTCTATACTTGGGTTAAGATCGTGGGAGTCTATGATATAGAATCTGAAAAAGCCGATGTGAGGATAGTAATAGCCGGAGATTGTGATAAGAAGGATATGGATGCCTTCTCTAAGCTGGAAGAGGACGTAAGTGAGCTTTACAATGAGTTAGCTAGGAAATATGTGAAGAAGAAGGAGGAGAAGCCAATGATCATCATAAAGGAAAAGGAAGCTCCAGAAGCTAGGGTAATAAAGTTGGTAAGAGATCTAGAGAATCAGCTGGCTTCACTGGATTCAAAACTAGCTCAGGGAAAGATCAGTGAAGAAGCATGGAAAGTAGCGAGAGAGGAGCTCAATAGAAAGAAGGAGAAGCTAGAGATCCTCCTAGACCTGTTGAAGTTATGAAGGCTCAAGCTGAGATAATCCGAGAAGTGCTCACTTTCTCCATCGGAGTTGGAGTAGTAAGTGCTTGTACTCTCATCTTCAGTACATACATCCCAAACATCGTCATCAATTCCTTAGCTGACGCCTACCTCTTCAATTTGGCTACTCATTTCGACTTACTCCTCAATGACGTTTATCTTATCATTTCCCACTTCCCAAACTCCTCCATCGTTTATATTTACCCTATGCCTAGAACTATCCTAGGAAGCAGCTATGAACTGAGGATGAGGAATTTTCAGGCGTGTGCTAGGCTTCTCTCTCCAGCAAGGGAGCTCTGCAAGAATTCGAGCCTTCCTCAAAACGTTGAGGTGACAGGAAATTTCATAGGTGGAGAGGCAATCGTGTTAAATGGTACCCATCTACTGAGTGGAGATATCATAATTTCGGTGTCAAGCAAGTGAATTAGAGAAGAAGTTTTATCATTATCCAGATCACGAGTATCACGATCAAGATCTTTATCACCTGTTCTAAAAACTTTAACATGAAGTAGAAAGTCACCATTAGTATTATGAGGAAAAGGGGCAGGTTTTCTCCCCCAAATTGGGTGAGATAGATCCAAGCCTGGGTGAAGTATTTAGTGAGCGAGAGATTGGATAAATACTCCATAGCTGGGATGCTCAGATTCCCGAGAGGGAGTATTAGTAAGAAAGCTCCAGTGAATTTAATTAGGTCTTCCCAGAGGAGGAGGGGAGCAAAGATGTAGATAAGCGAAATGATGGCAGAGAACCACTTATTTACATCCTCAACATGTATTGTGAGGACAGCTAGGAAGAAGAGGAGAAGAAGCAGAGAAATAGCAGCTATAACGTAGCTCTTCAGCCTCACATATTTTTCCACTTCACCCACATATTTCTCTACATACTCATCCAAGCAATAGAGGAGAATCATGAAGTATACCATTGTGAGTAAGTAGATCACTTGTGAGGCTAGCTTGAGGCCGAGGAGATCGAAGAGAATCGTGGAAAAGATGTAAAAGATTATGCAATTCATTAAACACTTCATCGCGAGGGAGAGTCCTTTTTTGCTCTTGGAATCGATCCTCATCCTAAGGATCTGCATAAATCTCAAAGGATGATTCACTATTTAAATTTCTCTCAAGCTGAGCCTACGAAGATCCTATATCTATCTTCTCCCTGCAATTCTGAGATTATTCTCTTTATCACCAGTTTTTCTGGCTCGGGAAGGAAGCTCACCCTCTGCTTTATGTCTTGGAAGCTCTCAAATGGCTTCTTCTCCCTTTCCATCAAGATCTTCCACATATGCTTTTTACCTATCCCAGGCAAGAGTTCCAACTGATGCATTCTGGTAGTCAATGGTCTAGCCTCATTAAAGAATTTCACAAATCTCTGCTCATTTTTTGAAACTAGCTCCTTCAGTACATTTTCAAGCTCAAGTTTGGCATTTTGGGTAAGCTCATCATATTTGATCTTCCCTAAAACATGATGGATCTTATCCCTCTTCTCAGGCCCTATATAAACTTTCTCTCCTATACTCAGATTTACCCCTTTCCTAGGTACTACCTCGAGGAGAATGAAATAGTTCTCTCCAAGCACTTGGGCTACTGGAGTATAAACGCCTGCGAGGGGCTTACCTCCTGGTAGAAAATCTAGTACTATGGCAAACTCTTCCTTAACTTGTTGTTTCATTTTATTTCCTAAACTTATTTATTACTTCCAGAATCTTCTCTACATCTTCATCCTTCAAGCTTAACTTATAGGAACTGAGAATTAGCTTCACGTCATCCTTATCGTAGGGCATTATGTCTACAAGCTTAACTATTACCTTTTCATTCAATCTCAGATCTAAACTCTTGAGCTCCTGGATCAGCTTCTCAGCTTCACTCCACTTCAGCTTAGAAAATTTGGTAGCATGCTCCAGAGCGATATTCACTTCATGAGTCTCCACTTTGCTTTCTTCCAGAACCTTCTTCGCCTTCACTACAGGAATGTATTCCTCCCCTAACACTTCTAGCTCCATGTTAACACCTCCTCAAGTGAATCGGATGTACTATTACGATTTTCTCCTTACTCCCATCTCTAATCTTAACTTCATAGCATTTTCCCCTCTTATTGATTACCTCTCCAACCTTCCCTATAAACCTCTTGAACGGCATGCCTTCATGAAAAGCTGGTTCAATTCCAATTACTACCTTCTCTCCAGGCTTGAAGCTTTGAAGAGCTAAGTTTATCCTAATCTTTCCCCTCTCTCTTGCCCTCTTCTTGAATTTCTTCCTAGTTTTCCTTCTAGGGCCAAGCGACTTCTTTGGCATAGATTAAAAGAAGTAAACTGGGATTTAAAAACTTTTAAACTAGGGGAAGTTGTTTAAATCTTCTCTTATACTTTACCACGCTTCTTTACCAATATGCCTTCTATCATTCCTACAAATTCTCCAAAACCTCTTATGATATTAACAGGCATAATCAAAAATGCATATGGGGACCTTGTCGACAAAAACCCTGCAAAGGAGTAGGAGAGAAGGACAAAAAAATCTAGCAGGAAGAGATATAGGAACGCCTTGAGAAATGCTGAAAGGATCAAAAGTGGAATAAATGACGAATAGACCAACATTCCTCCTAATGCTGGAAGGTCTTTTGTTTTTCTGATGTAAGGGAAGATCGTCCTCCCGTACCATCTACCTTGCTTGAAGAGTTTTGTAGGTGAGTCAACCAATTTTACATATGCGATCGCTCCCCTAATCAAAATGGTCCTGTATCCCTCCCTAAGCACCCTCATCCCAAAATCCCTATCCTCACCGAAATCCAATTTCTCGTCCCATCCCCCAACCTCATCGAAAATATGTTTTCTCAAAATCTTTGGAAATTTTTCAGCACCAAGTCTTTGGGTTGCCAATTTGGTTTGGATTGCCAAAGCTTTTTGAATCCAGTTTTTCTGTAAGGGAATTATGGTGGGAGTTGCGCATTTTATCTCTCTCTTTCGAAAGGCTTTTTCAATTTCTCTCAAGAAGTCTCTATTAACCCTATAATCAGCATCCAAAAAAACTAAGATAGTTCCCCTACTTTTCTTCACCCCCAAGTTCCTAGCATTAGATGGCCCTAATTTCTTCTGTATTACAACCTTACAACCATAATTCCTAGCAATCTCCCTGGTTCTATCTTTAGATTTCCCATCAACTACTATAATTTCAAATTTTTTTCTATAGGTCTGATTTCTTAAATCCTCCAATAACTCTGCCAAGTTTTTCTCTTCATTTCTAGCTGGAATGATGACACTTATCATCTCTAAAATCTTCTCCCACCTCTCTTCCCTCGCTGCAACTTATAATTTAGTTCCTCCAAGTCGTTTAAGAAGCTTACTAACATCTTGGGATCCAAACATTTTCATCAACTTATTCATTTGGTTATAGAATGAAAGTAACTCCCTCACATCCTCCTCTTTCACCCCTGCCCCTCTTGCTATCCTCCTTATCCTGCTGGCATTAATTATCTTAGGATTTTCCCGCTCCTCTGGGGTCATAGACTGAATAATATATGCAAACTTCTTAAGTTTCTCCTCCTGCATCGGAAGAGCTTCCTTCGGAAGTTTAACAAGGGAGAGTCCTGGAATAAAGCTGATGAGTTTATTCAATGGTCCCACCTTTTGCATCGCTTGGATTTGGTCATAAAGATCTTTTAAGTTCATTCCTCCTTTAATAGCCTTCCTTGCTACATGCTCAAGCCTCTCCTTCTCCACAGTTTCCTCGACTTTCCTCATTAAAGTCTCGAGATCGCCAATTCCGAGAAGTCTCGCTACAAATTTCTTGGGTTCAAATTCCTCAATTTCATCCAAGTGCTCCCCAGTACCAATGAATTTTACCTTTGCATTCGTATGCTTGCACGCTACTAATGCTCCCCCACCCTTCGCAGTTCCATCGAGCTTAGTTACAATTATTCCAGTAATTCCTAGGGCCTCGTGAAATGCTTGGGCCTCTTCCTTCGCTTGCTGTCCAATATCAGCGCTCAGTACGAGGAGGATTTCTTGAGGCTTTAATTCTTCTCTCACCTGCTTGATCTCCTGAATCATTTCATCATTCAATGCATCTCTTCCTGAGGAGTCGACTATGATTATATCATACTTTGAAAACTTATTGGAGAGTTTTCTGATGATTTTAGACGGGTCTTTCTCAAACTCGTCTCCTAGGAAACCCACATTAATCTTCCTAGAGATCTGTTCCAATTGTTCATAGGCTGCTGGCCTAACTACATCTAGGCATACGAGAGCTACCTTATATCCCCTCTTCGAATAATAGAGAGCTAGTTTACCAGCAGTGGTAGTTTTTCCAGAGCCAAACAGACCAACCAGCAAGATCTTAAATGGCTTCCTATCTATTATTACTTCTGTCCTCTCTCCTAAGAGAGCTACAAGTTCGTCATAAACTATGGGGATTATTATTTGCCTTAGTGGAAGTTTAGTCCTCTCCTTCATTACCCTTTCCCTGATTTTCATTATCAGCTCCTTAGCGATACCAAGCTCCACATCTGCTTCTATCAAACTCCTCTCAAGCTCGGTCAAGAATTCATTCAACTCAGCCTCCCCTACATATCCCCTACTCAACAACTTCCTTATGGATTCCCTTATAGCTTCTCCAATCCTTCCGAACATGATTTACAGATTTCTTTAAGTACTTAATAAATTATCTAAGAACTCATCTCGATCAAACGCCTTTAAGTCTCCATATCCCTGACCAACCCCTAGGAAGAGAATTGGCTTTCCGGTTACATAACCGATGCTCAAGATTGCTCCCCCCTTTATATCTACATCAGCCTTAGTGATGATAGAGAAGCTCAAATTTAGCTCTTTATCGAACTCTATGGCCTGATTAATGGCATCATTTCCTGTAAGGGCATCTCCTACGAACACTATGAAATCTGGTTTTATCACCCTCTTTATTTTCTTCAACTCCTCCATTAAATTTACATTTGAATGCTGCCTCCCAGCAGTGTCTATCAGCACACAATCTATTCCGTGAGCCTTAGCATAGGCCACTGCATCATAGGCTACTGCACAGGGATCGGCTCCATACTGGTGTTTAATTAACTTCAACCCGAGCGCATTTGCATGTTTCTCAAGCTGCTCTATGGCAGCTGCTCTGAAAGTATCACTTGCTGAAAAAACACAAGTAATCCCTTTCGCTTGGAGGAAGTTTGCAAATTTCGCCATCGTAGTTGATTTTCCAACCCCGTTGACTCCCACGAACATGAACTTGGTAACCTCACCAATCCTCCTATTTTCAAAGATCCTCTTCAATATCTCCTCCACATTTCCTTGAATGAGCACAGCCTTCAAAGAGAGCTTCAACTGCTGAATTATGAACTCCTTTTCCTTTCCCCTTTGAATTTCCTTATTCACCACCTTTTTCCTCAACTCTTCTTCCAGTTTCTCTACCACTTTCAAAGCCACATTATTTGCAATGAGCTCTTCCTTCAACTCTTGAAAGATCTCATTGAATTCTTGCAAACTTAGTTCCTTCACTTTCACCTTCCTAATGATCTTCTGAATAACTCCTTCTCTCTTCTCTTCCACCTCTACTTCTTTCTCCACCTCCGGCTTCTCCTCAACTTTTCCCACGATCTTCTCTACGAATCCTTTTAATCTCTTCTTGAGAGACTCAAACATCTTACCTCTCCCTAAGCAATTTTTCTATCTCAGGAGCAAGCTTCTTTAGCCTCTCCCCGAGAATTAGATACTCTGAACTTAACTTCTGGAGTGCCCTCTCAAGCTCATGAATTTGCTCCTCGATGAATTGTTGAGCATCATCCAACTCCTTCTGCATCACGATATTTGCTCCTATTTCCACAAGCACTCTCTCATTCTCCACCAATTTCCCCTTTACAAATACTCCTGGGGCGAAGGAAAACAAGAATTCCTTCTCCTTACCACTTCTCAACTCCTCTAAGCTTTCCCTGATCTTTTTCAGCTCCTCGCACTTCATGCTCAGTTCCACCAAACGCTTCTCTATCTCACTGAGCTGAGCCCTCGAAAACTCAAATTCCAACACTTTCTCCCTTAACTCCTCCTTACTTCTCTTGCTTGGCTTCTCCAGTTTTGGTCACCTCCACTTCATATAGATCTACCTTCACATTTCCTGCTTCATCCTTATCTACAGTTATCTTGAACTTGGTTATGGGATTCTTTCCCCCTCTGCTCCAGATGAATCGGTTCAACTTCTCGCTGATCTTTACCCTATCTACATCCACTTTCATATGTCTCGCTACGAAATTGCGGAGGGCTGAAACAGCCTTTTTAGTCCTCTTCCATCTAGCCACTTTCAGTATTTCCCTTCTCAAGTTTACAGTGTATATCCTTCTCATTTTAACTAAAGTTTCAACTTCCTACTCCTCCAGCTCCTTCTCTCATGAGGATTGAGGGCCCATCTCCAGATCCTCCGCTTTCCAAATGCCTTCAGGAGGGCCCAAGCTGGAGCTGGCCTAGCAGAGCGTAATGCTCTTATCAGCCTCTTCTTTCTAGCCTTTGGTTTTTGCTTGGCCATTTTACTTCCTCACAAACTTGATCTTCCCCTCTTTCTTCTCAGAAAGTCGGGATAGGATCTGTTTGAGCTCAGCCTCATCTATTACTTTCATCTTTCCACTCTGGACTGCAGTAAGCAAAAAGACTCTGAACTTCTCAACCATCTCAGGATGGGTGAGTTTCAAAAAATTTAATCTCTCCCTAGCTTCTTTCGTGAGATATGTGGCCTCTAACTTCGAGAAGAGTTTCTCAAGTTCCTCCTGCTTTCTCCTTTCCACTTTCAACACCTCCATGTAACTCCTTATAGATGGATGTTGCTATCTTATCCAGAAAACTCCTTCCTTCAGGAGTTACTATCCTCCCCTTTTTAGGCTTTTCCACCTTCGTCACTAGTCCCAGACTCTCGAGGATTTGGAGACCTCTCCTTATAATAGCTCCTCCAGCCTTATACGCTCTTTCTGGTTTATGGCCCCTCCTCTTTCTTCCTCCATATTTGGTGCGAAGCCTGCTTACCCCAACAGGACCGGAGATGTACACAGTCCTAAGTAGGCTGGCAAGCCTCTTATAAAACCAATCATCCTGCTCTGGAGGTCTCTCCTTATGTGCTCCAGTCTTCACAAATTTGGCCCAAGTAGGCACTTGTACTTTCTGTTTGAGTTCCTCAGCTACCTTTTGTATTAACTTATCTGCAGGCACATCGTATACTGTAGCCATAGTGTTAACCAACACTGCCCTTATTTTAATTTTATCCTTTCATGAGCTGAAACCTCCTACAAGCTCCACAATTCAAGCATCTATATATCACATATTTCCTCTTTTTTATCCTTACCTTCAATGTCTTTAGTGGAATCAGTGGAAGATTGCACTGCTTGCATAGGAAGCTCTTTATGTCCTTCGGGATCCTCACCCTATTTTTGGTGCTAATTCTCTTAATGAGCTCCACATATCTCCTACTCCTACTAGGATTTCTGGGAAGCTCCTCCGAAGCCAACTTGAAGAGAATCCTCATTCTCTCCCTACATATCTTTTCCACCTTTCCAACCACAAGTTTTTAAAAATTCGGTTTAGTTATAAATCTTGCCCGCGGCCATAGCAATTGGGGAAACACCCGGTCCCGTCCCGAACCCGGAAGTTAAGCCCAATTGCGTTGTGGGCGGTACTGCCGAACAGGCGGGAAACCCACAAGCTGCGGGCATTACTTAGGACTAAGTACTGCTTCCCTTATGATAAATTTTCCACAGCTTTCCTCCCATATCCTATCCCACTTCAGCAGCTCGATCCTCATGTTGAAAAATGGAGCATCTATCACGAAGGTCTCATATTCCCCTCCCTCCCCTCCCAAATTTATCCCAAATCTCTCAGCCAGGCGTTTGAGCTCCTCCACGCATCTTTCATCCATAATCCTTCCTAGCCAAGCTTCGGTAAAGCCTTCAGCAAAAACACCAGTGATGATCACCTTCATTCCAGACCTCAGCTCCTCTAGGAGAACTTCCTCCTCCACTCTCCCCCAAAGAGGGGCTATGGGCTCAACTCCGAGATTGGAACAAATGCTATCTATTCTCTCCTTTTGATATCTACTTCTTATGGCTCCAAATACAACTGCCTCAGCTCCAAGCCTTCTTATCACCTCTCTCAAGTGTTCTTTCAACTCTCCTACCTCTCTCTCCTTCTCCCCACTTACTTTTAGTGGAATCCATCTGAGTCCCATCGCCTCTGCCTGAAGTCTAGTAAATTTTATGTTTACTGTATGAAACATGTAGGAATCAGGATTTCTAGAGATGACTGAGACAAGAGCTGCTATCTTGAACCCCGAACTTTTTGCTAAATATGTGGAATAGCAGCTATCCTTTCCTCCTGAGAAAAGTACAATTGCTCTCCTCACCGAAAAGGTAATAACTTGGAATTTTTTAATACTTTTTAGATGAGGAGAGTACTTGGAATCCTCTTGAGGGATAGTGAGGTACTTATTGCTAGGAGGAGGAAAACTAATGAATATATCCCAAGGCTCACGTGGTGCTTTCCCTATGCAATGCTTTCCGAGAGTGAGAGTCCCAGAGCTAAGGTTATAGAGCTCTTTGAAAAGGAGGTTGGAATCAAGGTAAGGATCAAGAAATTCCTCTTCAATGCGGTTCCCTCAGAGAACTATAAGGTAACAGACTATTATTACTGGGTAGAATACGTGGCGGGCTCTCTTAGGACTGGGGAAGTTTTCTCTGAGCTGAAATGGGTTAGGCCAAGCGAACTACCTAAATATTTTACCACGACAATTGAGTATAAGGTATTGGAGTTCCTTAAGCAATTTGAGTAGTTTTCACTATAAAATAGTAAAATTTTTATCATAAATAAGCTTATCCTACTTCATGGACAGGTTAGTGAACTATCTCTACAGGGGAATGGAAAGATTGCTCTTCCTCCCAGCAAATAGTATGCTCGAGAAGAAGATCTCTGATGCCTGTGCCAAAATCAGCCAGCTCGATGGAGTCAAAGCAGATCTACACATCCATAGCCTTTTCAGCGATGGTGTAAATACTGTGGACCATATAGCCAAAGTAGCTAAAAGAAAACATTTAGATGCCATTTCAATCACAGATCATGATACAGTAAGTCATTGGAAGTATGCCGAAAGGGCAGAGAAGCGGCATGGAATTCTCATCCTCCCGGGAATAGAGCTCACAGTCATTCATCGTAATCAACCATTTCACATCTTAGCATATTTTCCTAATTTCGATGAAAATGTAGCCAAGGGTTTGCGTAGGAATATGTCTTTCCTAGATGCTGCAAGTGAAATAGCTGAGAAGGGAGGAGTAGTAGTTCTGGCTCATCCATTAGTATTGAATGGAATTAACAAAGAAAATCTGGAGGATCTCATCAAGACGGAGTTAAGTGGGGGAAAGCGCCTCATTCATGGAATTGAGGAATTTAATCCGAGTGCTGGAGGATTTTATGAAACTCTAGCAAACAAATACGATAAAGCTGAAATTGCCGGATCAGATGCTCATGAGAAGATAGGAATTGGACTTGCCTTAACCCTCTTCGAGAATCCGAGCTGTAAGGAAGATATGTTGGAGGAAATCAGAAAGGGTAGGGTGAAGAATGTAATTATAGCAAAAAGTTCTTTGGAGAGAAATTTAGATAAACTTAGAATGCTTCACCCATTTTATATAGCTAAGACTCTGGTGGAATATTTTGACGATGAACCTAAGGTAATTGCAAGAGAGCTAACTAGAATCTTAGAAGAAAATGGAAAGAGGGCTGGAAGAGCTCAACAAGTTTTTGAAGGAAGCCCTAGATCTAGTTAATCAGCTCTCCCTCCCGAATGCAGATGAAAGGAAAATAGTGGAAACTTATAGGAATTCTCTCAGGCGTTTCTCCGAGAGAATAGAGGACTTAGAGCTAAAGGCATATCTTCAAAAGGAACTGGCTGATGAAGCGTATAATTTCTGGGGTGAAGTAGAATTGGAGGCAATATTTTGGGATGTTCGGAGACGGCTTCCAATAGTAACTAAAACCACTGTACCTAAGCAATGGTTTTGCTGGGATGTAGATAAGAAGCAATTCCGCGGAACTGAGAGTAGGGAAATCATAAAGGAAACGTTGTACTTAAGGCTCTATAACTTAATTGGAAAATTCCTAGAAAGGCAGGAAGATGGGAACAGAATTTTGGCCCAGCAGCTCATGGATCTGAAGAATGGTATTACCCTAGAGTATAATCTGGATGATGTAGCCGAAATACTTGGTGGAGAAATACTCATAGATAAGGCTAAGGAACTTTCCTCAAAGCTCGACTTACCAAAAATAGAGATGATATCTCTTCCACTGGAACAGATGCTTAACCTAGCTTCAACTCCTTACTATAGTGTGGAGGTTAGGACAAAACTAGGAGATAAAGTATTCCTTCTACCAGCAAATCTAAATGACATTGCGATGAGAGTCAGGACTCTTCTCACAAGAAATCTATGTCAAATTGAAGAATATGCTACTCAAGCTATGCTCTTGAAGACGAGGAGATGCCCAAGAGATGTGAAGGAGAAGGTCAGAAAGTTTTTCATGCAGAGGATTGAGGAGAAGAAAAAGGTCTTCAGGGAGACTGTCGCCTCCCTAGTGACATATGTGGATCAAAAGCTTGGAGAACTTAAAGTGGAAGATGACTGGTGGGAAGTGGAAGAGAAATTTGAGAAAGTAATTGGGGAGGGAAGAACTGAGGAGAAAATGAAAAGGGTGAGGAAATCTGAAAAGATGGTGGAGGAGAAGGGTAAAGCATTAAATAGGGAAGCTATTCTCCAAGTATTAGGAGAAGGTAATGCCACTTTTCAAGAGCTTGAGGAGAGGTTGATTGCCTTGAACTATGAATTTTCAACCTCAGAGCTCTCCGCACTAATTACATCCCTAAGAAGTGAGGGAAAGATAAAATTAGTTCCGACACCACAGGGGTTGAAGTGGGAACTTTCAAAGGGGCCGTAGTTCAGCTTGGAAGAATGCCAGCCTGGGGCGTTGGTGGTCCCGGGTTCAAATCCCGGCGGCCCCATCCCTAACTTAAGCCGAAAATTCTAATCCTAATTCTGAGAAGAATTTACTCAGCTTTCCTAGCAGCATTCAGTTCTTCTAGGAGTTTCTTCACATCGATTCCATATGCCTTTGCTACTTCTCCAATTTTGAGCCTGGCCATCTCATAGGAAGCTAAGGGACAGAAAAAGCATGGAAAGTTATATTTTAGGAGCACTTTAACTAACCTCTGGTCCTTCAATATTTCCGCAAGCTTCGTCTCTTCATTGATCTCTTCTATTTTCTTCTTTTCCATCTCTTGGAGAGGCTAGGATGTTAAATAAAGGTTTCGATTTTCAACAAAATTTTTTAAATACTCTTTTCTAGGTAAAATTGCTAGATGACAAAAACCAAAAAACTAAATGGTTCCATCTTCCGATCACTCATAATTGGATTAAGTCTAGTTAAGATCGGCATTTCGATAGCTGCTACATCAGCATCGCGTATTCCCAGCATGGAAGATATTTGGCTAGTGATCGCTGCAGCAGCTGCTGATTCCATTAATCCCTGTATAATGTCAGTACTTATTTTACTCATTTCCCAGCTCTCCGTGATGAAAGCAAGTAGGAGGATTAGGAAAGTGGGGATAGCTTATATTTCAATGATTTTCCTCTCCTATCTCACATTAGGCCTTCTCCTCACTCTAGGAATTAAAGTGGTATTCACAGGTTCTCAACTCATTGCCACTTATCTCAAATTAATCGTAGCTGCCTTAATCCTTGCAATCGGACTTATAAATCTTAAGGATTTCTTCTTATATGGAAAGTTCATTTCTCTAGGAATCCCTAAAAGGTTTCAGAAAAAAATCAGCTTCCTAGCTGCAAAGGGAGGGATTATCGCTACATTATTGTTGGCTCTTCTTGTAACTTTAATTGAATTTCCATGTAGTGGAGCTATGTACGCTGGCCTCATTCTACATTTAGTATCTGAAGGTGTGGAAACCCTCTTTATATTTCCTCTCCTGCTCCTCTACAATCTCATCTTCGTACTCCCTCTCATCCTAATAGTGGTTCTCTATTGGAAGGGAGTTGGAAGCGAGAGATTGGAGGAATTCAGGAGAAAATATAGAAGGATATTTAGACTCGTGCTGGGACTGGTATTAATAGCTCTGGCCCTCATCTTACTAAAATGAAAAAGCCCAAAAAATCTAAAATTTGTTTGAAATTCCTCCATAGTATTTCATTCTTGACTTTCCTATTTCTTCTCTACTCTCCTGCCCTAGCTCAGAAAGGTGAATTTTGTCTCATCTACTTCACCAAAGTAGGATGTCCCTACTGTGCCATTTCAGATCCTATCGTATTAAGCAAATGGCTAGGAGAATATCCAAAGTTGAGGATAATTGAATATCTCATCAATGATGAGGAGAACTCCCAATTATTTGAAAAATATGCATACACTTATCCCAAAGTTTATCCCTATGTACCTCAGCTTATCATCTCGCAGGAAAATGTGGCGATCGGTTTAGACCAAGTAGTAAAGGTGGAAAAGCTGATAAATGAAAGTGAATTTAATCCCTGTCTCCTATTAGAAGGTCAGGTGAATTTCTCGAATTTGGATCTCGGTCTTCTTCCAGCGCATCCCAAAGTTTGGGTAGGGAATAAACTAATCCTTCCTGGCTCATCTAGGCTAAATTCCACCCTCATTCTGGAGTTAATTGAAAGCCCAGATCCTGCAAGCTACCTAGATTCTCTAGGGATAGCATATCAGAGGATAGAACCAGAGATAATTCCTATTTCCGGAGGGAGGGGGATCAAATTTGAAAAGGCCTTGAGGATCGATGATTGGGTGATTGAATGGAATGAGTATGGAGCTGGGAAAGTAGTAGAGTTAAGTGAAAGCTCCTCTGAGATTCAATCTTACATCCTCCTGATCTTCATTATTCTACTAGGTTTAGCTCTTCTCAGTGGAGTGCTGCAGCGTAAAGTTCTAAAGAAGAAAGCTGCTCCTAAGAAGTAATGAAAGGAGTGGGGGATCTAGGAAGTATTAGGATCCCTGTCACAAAACTCAGATATAGGTATAACCTTGCTAATATACTCACTGCTTTAGGAGAAAAGCTAAAGAAGACAGCTGAAATAGCCTATCAGCAATCGAAATCTGGTGGAATAGATGTATTTTGCTCCGTTGGCTTCCCAGTACTCCCCCAAGAAGAAGTAGAATTGCTTGGAAGCCTGCCTACCCAGCTCTGTCAGAAATGCTCCAGGAATATCAAACCCGTACTCTTCGCAAAGGATTGGAGAGGTGCTCGAATATATTTCTTAGGATGGAGGGCTAAACCCTATCAAATAGAGGATCTGCTTACTAGTATAGAATTTTTCCTAGAAAATGAAAGGATCAATTACTTCCCATTCATTGCATACGAAATTGGTATTTCCAAAGTAAGGAAGGGAAATCAATCCCATCTCACCATTTATAGTGGTACCTTGAGGAAGGAAAAGTTCATAGCTCCCTTTCAGAGCTTTCTAGATTTTCTTCCACATTATCTGAGAGTTGCTGAGGTCTCAGATCTGATGTTTTCTCAAGAGCTTTTCAAAGATGTGAATTTAGCTGTGGACCGAATTTCTCGAGGATTGGTGTGGACAAGGAGGACTAAGGATGGAAGGGACATAAGGATAAATAATCCTCATCAAATCACCCATGAACTGGTCCCTTGGGGAGCCTATAAGTTTTTCGCGGAGAATAATCTGTGTTATCTTCCTCAGACCAACTGTCTCGCCTGTGAGGAGAACTGTAGCCCTAGAGCTGTTATCTTCGATCTAGATCCAGGGAAGATAGTAAATGAAAGAACTATCCTCAAAGGACTGGAAGATCTCCAGCGAGGATTGGAGGAAATTGGGGTGAAATATACAGTTAAACTCACAGGAGGTTCAGGATTCCATGTAGTAGTTTATCTGGATGGAGAGTTGAGGAGGGTATCTAGCTATATTCCACTGAGGGTATTGAAGCACTCCGAAGAGATGTCAAGTAAGTACATGAAGCAGGTAATCGAGCAATCTGCTGAAAATCCATTTGAAGTAGTCAGAGACTTCGTGAGATGCTTCACAGATTATGTGAGGAGCAAAACGGAAGCCTCGCCTCTAGTCCATGACATGTCTAGGAATGCATGGGATCCTGAGCATATAACTGTAGATGCTCAAAGCATCAAGAGACGGGGATATCATATTACCTATTACAGCTTGAATGAGAAGGGAAAGGTCTGTCTACCAATCTGTCAGGAAGGCACTATGATAACTAAGGATCATTTTTCCAAATTTAAGGAAATTTCTGAACATCCTGAATCTTTACTGAGAAATGAAAGGGAGTTGATCAAGGCTGAAGAAATCGTAAGAAAAAATCCTACTAGCTTCATCTCAGATCTACTCGAGGATTATGAAGCTAAGCTCTATAAGGAGCTCTATCAGAAAGTCTTGGGAAGGATAAACAGATGAATTATACCCTTGAGGAGCTTTGTCTTGAGATAACTAATGATTGTCTGCTAAAATGTATTCATTGCTCCTCAAATTCCCCATCCCCACATTTTCTAGACAAATCTCTAATCTTCAAGACATTAACTCAGTTTGAGGAGCTGGGAGGTACTCAATTGGAGATCTCAGGTGGAGAGCCCCTTTTACATCCTCACCTTCCTGAGATCTTGAAGTACTGTGAGAATGTCCCATTTTCTACCATCATCTACTCATCTGGAATCTCTAAGAAATTTTCCCAAAACATCCTAGGCAATTATTCAGTTGATAAGGTAATCGTAAGCCTCTACGGCGATCGTAGGCGTACTAAAGAAATCACCGGAGCAGATTGCTACTCCACAACTTTAAATTTCATAAGTTCTCTGAGGAGAGAAGGAATTGATGTGGAAGTGCACTTTCCTCTCATGAAACCAAGTTATCAAAGCTTTTCCCATGTTTTGAAAATCTGCGAAGATCTAGGGGTAAAAAAGTTGAAACTCCTTAGGCTCATACCTCAGGGAAGAGCGAGACTGAACTGGAAGAGACTTCATATTCCTGAAAAGGAGTTGAGAGATTTTATTTTGAAAGTGAGATCGACTAAAACCTCAGTGGAGATAGAATTTGGTAATCCTCTTAGAGCATACCTCAATCAGAAAATGGAATGTAAGGCAGCTGTATCTACTTGTCTAATCGATTCTAGGGGTTTCATATATCCATGTCCTGCCCTCAAGCACCACTTCCTCCTCTGTGCTGGGAACATCCATGACCAGCCTCTTACACATCTGTGGAGATCTGGATTTGAAGCAATCAGAAGTTTCAGAGAATATACACGATCTACTGAATGTCTGGCTTCATGGATATGAAAAGAATTAAAAGTTTGGAAACAGACGAATTGAAATGAAAATCAGGGTGAAATATGCTACCATGGAACTGGCTAAGCACTTTAAAGCTTCTGATATGGAGGAAGTGCTGGAGCTGAAGAAAGGTTCAACTTATGAGGACTTACTTGATCTTCTCTTAAGAAAGTGTGCTGCTGACTCAAAGGAGAGAGTTTTATCCTCTTTTTTGTTTCTTATCGATGGGAAGCCAATTACCCTACTCATGAAGAGAAAAGTTGATCCAGCCAAACCAGTTGTGATAGTATATGCAGACTTCGGAGGATAATTTTATTTACTCCCGCACACAGGACACTTCTTATTCCTCCTTACTGGAATAAGTTCAATTTGCATCTCCTTAGCATCTATGAACATTATCTTGTTGAATAGGGGCCTACCTATTCCAGTAAGCAGTTTTATGGTTTCCAGCACCTCAAGGGCACCAAAGAGGGCAGGTGTAGCTCCGATCACTCCTACTCTACCAGTAGTTTCAGCAATATGTGGAAAAATACACTTCAGACAAGCACTCTTAAATGGAAGTATTGTGGTTATGTGCCCCCTAAAGCCTGCCACTCCAGCATGTACCAATGGTATATTTTTGCTTACACAATATTCATTTATGAGGAGCCTCGTCTCCCAGTTATCGGTACAATCCACCACTACGTTCACCTCCCCTATTTTATTTATATTCTCTCGAGAAAGCTCAAGCTTCAGGCCCATAATATTTACATCGGAGTTTAACTTCCTCAACCTGCTAAGAGCCACATCTACTTTATACTTCCCTAAGCTCTTCTCATCGGCTAAGATTTGTCTATTTAGATCACTTCTCTGGAATTTGTCCCTGTCTACAACTATCAATTCCCCCACTCCAGCAGCAGTTAGATAAATGCTCACTATCGAGCCCAATCCACCAAGCCCTATTATGGCTACGCTCCCATTCTTCACCTTCACTTGAGCCTCCTTACCAAATCCTGGAATCAGAATTTGTCTTGCATAGCGTTCAAGCCAGCTGGGATCCATACTTAAGCTATCTCCTTCCAACTTAAAAAAGCTTAACTTAAAGGATGTTGCAGAAAAGTTATTAAAGATAAATTCTCTATTAGGATTATGCAACATAAGTTTTTCATCCCCATACTTGTCTTCTTCATAGCAATTGGTGTACTATTAATCTCTCTTCCTAGAGAAAGCCCTCCTCTAACTCCATCTGAACAGAAATGTAGTAACTTTATTCCTCTCTCCAAAAATTTTTCCTTCCTTGCTGAGCATGGGATTTACATAGGTTTCACAGTGAAGTATCATCCTAATTGGGAAATGAAATGGGAACGTGAGGATCCAGAGTTATTAGAAGTAGCTCTAACTCCAAAGGAAGCATCTGAAAATAATCCTCCCATCCTCTTGATTTCACTAAGACCCCTTACTATGGAAATGCCCCATAGCTTGCAGAATGTAACTGGGTATATGATCTCTGAATACTGTAGTGAGCTACTGGAACTGAACTATATCTCTTGGAATGGCATCCCTGCAAGTAAAATAAGATGTAAACTTAGAGATCATCCTGAGGCCATTTTCTTAGGCATTCAAATTGTGAGGGAGAAGCAAATTCAAAATGTATCAGTTCCTCTATTCTACTCAATACTGTATGCCGCTACCACTAAGGATTTCGAAATTTATCTAAACCAAACGGAAGAGATGATAGCATGCTTGGAAATCATTTGAAGATCATAATCTCTCATCTTATCCATAGTTAAACTCGGGATTCAAAAACCTAGTATGAGCATTACTTAACTTGGGCCCGGTGGGATTTGAACCCACGACCCCCAGGTTAGAAGCCTGGTGCCCTATCCTGGCTAGGCGACGGGCCCCTTTAAGTAAAATTTAAAACTTCTTTTTAATTTTACTATTCGATGAGCTTTTTGAGGGAGATAGAAAAGAAATGGCAAGAGCTCTGGAAAAGGGATAGAGTATTTGAAGCAGATCCAAGAAAGCAGAAGAAGTTCTACATTACAATTCCATATCCATATACCTCTGGAGCAATGCATGTTGGACATGGTAGAACATATACCCTTGGAGACATCATAGCCAGGTTTTATAGGATGCTTGGCTATAATGTGCTTTTCCCTATGGCAGCGCATGTATCAGGTACTCCTATCTCGTCTATCTCAGCTAGGATTGCTCGAGGAGAAGAAGAAGCAATTGAATTGTATAAAGATACTGTCTCAATCTACGAGAGTGATGAGAAGAAAGTGGAAGAAATAGTGATGGGTTTTAAGGAGCCTGAGCAAATAGCTAATTATTTCAGCGATAAGGTAAAAGAAGATCTCTCCACTCTGGGATGTTCCATAGATTGGAGACGCTTCTTCAGAACGAATGAACCCTACTACAATAAATTTGTAGAATGGCAATTTAAGAAATTGAACGCTCAGGGATTCATCAAGAAGGGAAATTATCCCATTCTCTATTGCTTGCGATGTGAGAATGCTGTAGGAGAAGATGATATCAAAGGAGGGGACGAGATAAAAGCTGGTATATTGGAACTGCAGCTCATTAAATTTCCATATGAAGATGCCTTCCTCGTAGCTTCTACCCTTAGAGCTGAGACTATCTTTGGTGTCACAAACCTCTGGATAAATCCAAAAGATAGATTAGTGAAGATTCTTATTCAAGGGGAAAAATGGGTAATTTCTAAACAAACTCTTACCAAGCTACGTCTCCAAGGCATAAATTTTGAAGTACTTGAAGAGATGGATGGAATCCAACTCATTGGAAAAAGAGTGAAGAATCCAATAAATTCCAAAGAATTGCTGGTTCTTCCAGCAAGCTTTGTTGATCCAGAATTTGGCACTGGAGTAGTATATTCTGTCCCTTCTCATGCTCCATATGACTATATCGCACTGGAGGATATTAAAAAGAAAGGGGCTTCTGAGTTCGGAATTTCTCAAGCTGAACTTAGTTCAATTCAGCCAATATCTATAATCGCTACTCCAGGCTATGGAGATCATCCAGCTATAGAACTTTGTAAGAAGCTCCAGGTCAGGGACCAGAATGATAGGGAAAAGTTAGATCAAGCTACCCAACTCCTCTACAGGGAGGAATTTTATGAAGGAGTATTAAAACCCAATTGTATGGAATTCTCCGGAATGAAAGTAAGTGAGGCAAAAGAAAAGGTATTCGAGTACCTCAAACGGCAAGGGCTTGCCTCAACCCTATATGAAGTAGTAGCATTGGAGAAGCCGGTGAGATGTAGATGTGGAGGAGAAGTAAGCGTAGCTATAATTCCCGATCAATGGTTCTTAGATTATGGGAATGAGAAGTGGAAGAATTTGGCTCGGGAGTGTCTGGAGCAAATGCAAATTTATCCTCAAGAATTCAAGAAAGTATTCATGGATACGATTGACTGGCTACATGAGAGGCCATGTACCAGGAAGAGGGGACTAGGAACGAGATTTCCATTCGATAGGAGATGGCTCATAGAAAGCCTAAGTGACTCTACTATCTATATGGCTTTCTATACCATAGTTCATTTGCTTAGGAAGTTAAACATCTCTGCTGAGAGGTTGGATGATGCTTTCTTTGATTATGTTTTCTTCAAGCAGGGTGATCCTGTGGAAGTAGCTGAAAGGTTAGAGATAAATGTAGCTGATCTCAAGAAGATGGCAGAAGAATTTCATTATTGGTATCCTCTTGATCTGAGGAGCACCGGTACCGCCCACATCCAAAATCATTTAACTTTCTTCATCTTTCATCATGCTGCCATATTTCCCAAGGAATATTGGCCAAGGGCAATAAATCTTAATGGAATGATGATCTCTGAGGGAAGGAAGATGAGCAAGAGCTTCGGAAATATAGTTCCAATCCAGAAAGTTGCTAGCCAATATTCAGTTGATGCCTATCGCCTCTACATCAGTTATGCTGCTGATCCAATCACTACTTTAGACTTTCGAATCAAGGATTTAGAATCTTTCGTGCAGAAGGTGGAAAAGTTCTATTACCTCATCAAAAACTCTAAGCCAAATAAGTTCAGAAGGAAGATAGTAATTAGATCCTTCCTCTCCAAGTTCTACAGGAACTTGAGAAGTGCATTTGAGAAGATGGGAAATTATGAAGTAAGGGATTATGTGCAGCTCGTCTTCTTCAATATACTAGGCGATCTCGCCTCCCTCAGGAATAAGATAAGTGAAGAAGAGTTTGATGGGGTAGTAAATTTCATCTCAGAGGATTGGCTAAGATTTTTGACTCCGATCATCCCTCATGTATGTGAAGAGCTTTGGCACTCATTGGGCAACAATACTTACATTTCCCTAGAAAAACTCCCAAAGATTAAGGAGAACCTCATCGATGAACGAATGGAAAAACTAGACGAATTTCTTGAAAATCTACAGAGGGATCTAGTTACTGTTCTGAAATTGAGTAAGCTTGAACGACCTAAAGTAGCAAATATCATCCTAGCTGCAGAGTGGAAATATAAGTTCTATGAGGCTGCTCTCCAACAGGCTAAAGGTGGAAAGATCAACTGGGATGGGCTCATTCAGGAATTTGGGGAACATGCTAAACCTCTGATCAAGAAATTCTTAGAAAGTAAGGTGGAAATCATTATTCCAAGAAAACTTGAGCTCAAAGCTATTAGGGAAGCAAAGATTCTCCTCGAGCGAAAAACTGGAATTAAGGTTAAGATCTCCTTGGAGGAGAAAAGTAAGATCCCTAAAGCTAGAGAAGCTTTACCACTTAGGCCATGTATTTTCATAGAGTAACTTCTGCGTAAGTTTTAATAAGTTTCGATAAGCTTAATTAACATAAGGAAAAATCGATGCCTAACTTCATAGGTGGATCTAAGATGAGGGAGTTCATACTGGGGGCAATTTTTGGAGGGATTATCTGCTTGCTATTGATCTCGATGGCATCTATAGCGATTGCCCAGCAAGTATATCACTCGGCATCTGAGATAAGGCCAGGTACATTCTATGGAG
>JAPDLS010000010.1 GCA_025920425.1 Candidatus Haiyanarchaeum thermophilum
GGGGCTAAGCTACATGTAAGTGGAGGAGACATCTATGTAGATAGTGGCTATGGATTGAGAAGCTCTACAGGAGACTTGATCATTGATGCCCATGCTACTGGATATGGTGTAGTGAGGATGTATGATGATGTAATCGTCAGCGGTAATCTCTATGTAGGTGGAACTGCGAACATTAGGCCCCTCATCAGATATACCTCTACCGCAGTAGATTATGAAATCTCAACAGAAGGCCAATGGATTGACGATCCTTTCATGCAATTAACAGTTACTATCTCAGGTCCTACAACTCTCTGGATTGTTTATCGAGGGAGAGTTTATGCTAAGGATGAAGGTACTTGTGGAAATGCCCACTCCTATGGCTACTCTAAGATCAATGTAGATGGTACAGACTATGAGGTCAGTGAATTTGCTTGGGAAGTTTCTACAGCAGAGGGAGGAAGTGGTGAAAGAGGCTTTATCAGCACATTGCTCATTGATGTTTTCTGCACTAGTTATCCCTGCAGTAAAACAATCAAAGGAAGGGTTTACGTAAAGGATGGCACATGTCCTTGTATATGGCCACTGTACTGCGATGTAAGACAGCACTTAGCCCAGAGGAATTTATTCGTTGAAGGATTCAGACTGTAAGAGCAACTGATAACTTAGTAGCAAAAGTTAAAATTCACTCCATACCTAGAGCAAATTTTAATTACTTCTTCTTTTGTTCTTTGATAAAATGTATTTGAAAATCTGCTTTCCATCTTAGACCATAGCTCTGATCCTCTCAATGCTTTTTTCAAATTGGAATATGAACCATATTTGAAATTGAACTTATCAAATATCACCTGATCCGCTGCCTCTTTGGCCTCTTTTATTAACTCATCCAGATAAAGCTCGGTGATAATTGGAAGGATTGGGCCTACAAACATATAAGTACTGACCCCATTCTCCTTGAAAAACTTGAGAGCTTCTAATCTTGATTGAATACTGGGAGCATTTGGCTCTATCAGTTTTCTAAACTCTTCACTCAAAGTAATTATAGTAAATCCTACCTCCACTTCCTTAAATTTGGAGATCAAGTCAAAATCTCTCCTCACCAAGGGAGACTTCGTAAGGATAGAGACTGGAAACTGGAATTCGAGCAATCTCTTCAGAATTCCACGAGTCAACTTAAATTTTTCCTCCACTGGCTGATAAGGATCTGTGATGCTACTGAGCAATATTGTGCCCCTCCTAGCATGCGGTAACTCTCTCGCTAACGCAGCTAGAGCATTTTCCTTCACGATAATCTCCTCGCCCCATTTAAGCCTTGGATTGATGAAATCTTTCACAAATCCCCTAGCATAACAATACACACAATTGTGTTCACATCCTACATAAGGGTTAATGGTATAATCTACGCCATAAATCCCGCTTTTACTCAATATCTTACGACAGATAATCTTTCGAATTTCCATATTTATACTACAGTACTGCTGTTTATTTCTTTAATCACTTAAAATTTGTTTTATTTTCCTCCAGTCCTCGATCATCTCCTTCCTCTTCCTTGGGTCATGTAAAGCTGCTGCAGGATGAAACATGGGAACAATACTTATATTGTTGATTTTGAATTGTTTTCCATGAACCTCAGAGATCCTACCTCCCCTTATCCCAAATTTTTTGAATATGAAGCTCGTAGCTACATCTCCTAATGTAATAATTGTCCTTGGTCCAAGAAGGGAAATTTGTTCCTCTAAGAACTTACCACACTTCTGAATCTCCTCTAATCTTGGTCTTCTATTTCCGGGAGGCCTGCACTTTACTACATTTGTAATGAATACATCTTCCCTGCTCCACCCTACCATACTCAACATCTCATCCAGAATCTTGCCAGCATTCCCTACAAATGGTCTTCCCTGAAGATCTTCATAAAAACCAGGTGCCTCTCCGATTAACAATATCTTCTGTCTGAATCCTCCTTCCCCTATCACCACATGTTTCCTAGAGGTGGAGAGAGAACATGCCCTACATTTCCTTATCCTCTCAGCTAGCTCTTCCCACATAATCTCCAATCCTCCGCTGGTAGATTTCCTTCCTCAGCAAACTACTTACTTTAAACCATCTCTCCAAGTTTATGCTCAATTTGCTTGCAATTCGTTTGAGAGCAGAAGCTAGCTCCCCAAATCTCAATGGTTCCTTCTCCAAAGCCCTTCTCACGCTTTCCCTAACCAACCATACACCTACCGGCATTACATAATTTGGATGTACTTCCCTGAAAATGATCACTGTAGCTTGCCTACGCTCCCTCTTCAATGCTTCAGTGACTGCTAGCCTAGCTGCATAGTAACACCCTCCTATGCTAGCATACTCATTTCTACCATAGTAATCTTCGAAATCTCCATAAATAGCAATGGATTCTCCAGGATTCCAGAGAGTGCCTGCATGCCAAGCCTCCATCGACTCATAACTCCAAGCTCTTGGAAGCATCAGTATCTCGAAAACATTTCCAAAGCATTCATATTCATAAACCCTAAATTCATCTATTGGAGGATATTGTTTGATCTCCTCGATTAAATTCTGGGAGATGATGGAATCTACAGCTGTAATACTCCATCTTGTAGGTACAAACTTTCTCTGGAACTTCAGACCGAGAGCTCCAATACTTAATGCCTTCTGGATCTTAGAAACTAAGATATTATGATTGTAGAGATAAATTATAGCATCCTTAGCCTTGAGGTCATGATCGTAGTATACTTTCTCCAATTTTGGATCCCAAGGAGCATTACCGGTCTTGAAGGCAACTAACTTGGCACTTGGCCCATAAGGCTGTTCAAAATCATCTAGAAGTAAAGTCTTTCTAGGAAAATCCTTAAATCTAGCCTCTACATCTACAGCTCTCCTAGCCAATGCTATCTCTCTCAATTGCTCTGCAACCTTGTGATTTACTTCCTTCACCTTCATTAGCATCTTTCCCCTTACCAAGACTGACCTAAAGTCCACTATCTCTTGAATTTGCTTATTAATCCAGTACTCCGGGGTATCGTATTCTAGAGTATCTCCAATGAATGGTGGAACCAATGGGCCAATATTTACCTTAGGATACCCTACTCTTCCCACGAAGATGCCTGGGGAGCTCCCTACCAACTCTTTTTTCCTTATAGAGTCTGAATACTTGAGGTGAGAGTAAATCTTTACTAAAATTGGACAAACTGGCTTCCCACATAGTCCTCTCACTCCCCTACATAAGATGCATCTGCTTGATCCTCTTACTCTCAATCTCACTCCCAGAAGCTCCTCACTTGGGATAATATCCATAAGCCACTTAGCTATGTCCATCATAAACTCTTAAATCTTTCTTCCAATAAAATTTTATCCTATATAGGAAAAGATCGTCCTCAATTCCTTCTTGCTCAACTTCCTCCTTCTTCCCTTCAACCTCCTAAGTGGTATCTCTGGTTCATCCACATCTGGCTCAACTAGAAGCTGAGGATCGAATTCCTCTCGATTCAATCTGAACTCTCGCATTTTTCTATAGATTACTATCCCTATTAAAAAGGTTTCTCCCCCTCTAACTCCCCTATAAGGTAATACTTCCCCTTTCTCCTAAGGTTATCTAGAAATATTCTGAAGACATCATAACTTAACTTATAGTATACTTCTCTTCCCCTTCTTTCTGATACTAAGATCTTACCAAACATTGGGGAGATTATATTATAGAATTTCTTCTTGTGTGCAGGAGAATTTAGATCTAACTTTAACTCATTTGCTACTTCTTCCCTCTTAAGAGCTCCTTTCTCTCTGAGCAAATTGATAACTTGTTTAGCTGGTTCAAAGAGTTTCCTACTCTTTGGATGATTTCCGTAGAGCAAAAATAACAGATCTTCCATAAATCTTAGGAGCTAATCCACTTTAAAATATTTCCTAAATTCCATTGGGTCTACTAATTTAAGGATTGCACAGGCGTCAAGTAGGCCCCAGATGTAGTTTACTAGCTCAAAAGCTTTCAAGTATTCTCTTCTCTTGAAGAAGTACTTGGAATCCTCGAGATAACTTCTAGCTAACTCCATTACTTCTTTCCCACCCTCCATTACCTTCATCCCATTCATTACCTGCTCAAGTTTACTTAGTTCATTAGCTACGAGCCTTGAAAGCTTGAACATGAGTATAGCTAGCTCTCCTACATTTTTAAATTTGGCTCAAGCTTCGGTCGATTGCTCTTCCAACTTTTTTAGCTTTTTCTATAAAAGAATTTTGAAGATTTAGCTTCGATTAAAACCTTTTCTGGCAAATTTTTGAGTTTACCTAGGAATTTTGCGCTTTTTCTTTAAGCTAGTGTAGTGGATTACAACTGAGAATGAACTCCATTTTTCAAGAGTTTAATTTTCCTTATCTAATAATGTGTTTGGCTTGGTGCTACCTTCTACAATAAATTAATGTTGATTCTATTTCATTCCAAAGATGGTAGCAGGATTATCGAACCAATATTTTTTGTAACCTTCCCCCACCAGGTTTACATCTTCTGTAAATAGATGTAGAGTTACGGTTACCTTCAAATTTTCAAAATTGAATATCTTAGGCCTTGCATTTTCTTCAAAAATTCTCCTATATCCATCAACTTTATGCATAAATTCTGTATGTGTAATCCCTTTTGGATCTACAAATGCTATGTGATAATTGTTTCCTTTTTTAAACCAGAATATGAAATCTGGATAAAATTCACGAATTTTATTGACAATGGGATCGTAATAAGGTATGTAAATTTTATCTAATTTTTCATCGATCTTGCTAAACAGCCACCAGTCAAAAGATGATTCTAACTTATTTTTATTGTCCTCGACGAATTTTTCAAGTTGATTTATAAACTCTGCTTCACTTTTTGTTTTGATTATGTGTTTGATATAATTTATTTTTTCTTTTAATGATACAATTATTGGGATATAAAAGTGATCAGCAACATACTTTATTTTTAAATCTTTAAAGCTCTCTTCCTTAGAATACTTCTTCGAAATTTCTTGTAAAAGCCTATCATATTCTGTTTTAGAAATTTTTCCATATTTTTCTTCTAACACTCTTTCTTCTTTATCTTTCTCCAAATATTTTTTGACTTTATCCACTTTCTCTTCAAACTCTTCCTTCTCTCCAAAATTTTCCAAGAAAATTTTTATTTTTTTAAAATGAATAATCTCATCTTCTAATTTTTTGAATTTATCTAAATCTTTGAAATTTAAATTAAAGTGTGTGAGTAGTTTAGAAATAACTACTCCTAAAGGTATGTTTTCCGTTTCAATTAGCTTATAGTATTTATCTCCATCAGAAAAAGTAGCTTTAAGATGCTGAAGCATTAGTGGCTCAATTTCATGTAGAGCGATAATAATTCTTTCATCGATGGTGTCAAAGTATTCTTTTAGATATTTCAAACATTCCTTTGACAGAATGAATTTTTGCGGCTCTCTTTGTAAATATAGTTTCCCAACTTCCTTATAAATAGGAATAAGCAGAGTACATATTTGTAATTTTGGATTCACTTCTAATTCTACAGTAGCCTCTAGCTCCTTTTTTACTTCCAAATGTTTTATAACTTCTATCAAAACATTTCTACTTGTCCCAAAAACAAATAGAGTTTCTAAAGGTAAAACTAAAAATTTATTTCCCAATTCAACTAACAAGCCTTCATCCTTTCCTTCATTGAACAAATTTTCTAGTCTTTTTCTCTTGTTTTTTATAGGCTCAATTCTCACACCTCTTCCGATGGCTTGAATAACAAACTTCTTTGCTTCTTTACCTACACCTATGTTAATAAACAATATTAAATTTGGCCGATTAGAATCCCAACCTTCATAAAAAGCTCTCGAACCCATTAAAATGCTTACCTCCTCTCTTTCTTCTATCCTCTCGAAGATACTTTTGTCTTCATAACTTTCATTAACTTCATAACCTTTTAAATTGTCTTTTATCCATTTTATTGCATCACCTATCTTTATTAAAGCGAATGGTTTATCGCTAGTTTTTAATTTTAACACAGCTTCTTGACGTTTTTCAGGTATTGTTAAGGCTTCTATACTTCCTGGTTTATCAGCATTAAAAATGTATCGTAAAATATCATTTAATGTAATTTCCCTAATTGTATTTTCATCTAATTTAATTGGAATGTTTTCATAAGCAAGTGTAGGATTTTCGGAGAATTCTTCAATTATTTCTTCGATAGATTCTTTTAATAGATCTTTGTCCACTTCACCTTTTCCTATACTTTCTATTTCATTGAAAAACAATTTTAAGTCAGGCTCTTCTTCTTTTACTTCCGAAAGGTTTACTGTGTTAACTAAAGTTAACATTAGAGGTTCGTGATAAGCTTTTGGATCAACTTGTTTAATCTTTTCTCTAAACTTTTTGATATAAGTAAGCAAAATTAATGCCTTTAGAACAATTTTTTTCTTTTCCCTTCTGTTGTAATCTTCTTTTTCTTTGAATGCCCTAACCTCTTGTTTTAAAATGTAGATATGCTTGCCGTATCCTTCAGAAATAAATCTTTCCAAATTGAAATTGAAACCTGTTGTTAAGACATCTCTATCATCAACAAAAGTTGCGGAGAAATTAAATAGAAAACCATTCCTTGCCATGATAGAATATAAAAATTGTCTTTTAGATTCTTCTTTATCTCCTTTATGTGCTTCATCCAAGATTATATACCAATTACCATTGTTTTCATAATTTCTAAAATCTATCAATTTTTCTTTTTGTTCGTCACTTATACAATCTGCTTTGTAGTAAAAAACTACTACTTCATTAAAAAATGGCGTTAAGTTTTCTCTCTTAACCTTTTCATATTCAGTAAGATCTCTCAGATTAATTTTCAAGCCTCTCTCTATTGACAATTCATTAAACTCTTCCACATGCTTTTTGAATTGATTAATCAAATCTTCTCTATGTGTTAGAAATAGAATGTCTTTTTTGGGAATTTCCCCCGCATCAATTAATTTCTTCAAAACTTCAATCAGCTTAACAATAACCAAAGTTTTTCCTGAGCCTGTTGCCATCCAGAAAGCTGCTCGATTGATGAAATTTTCAAATCTTATACTCTCATTCTCTACCGGAAAATATTGTTGCAGTATCTCAACTATTTTTCTTTTAAGTTTTGAAAGCTTAATATTTACAACCTTTTCTAAATCTTCGTCTAAACCATTCAAAACATATCTTTGATAGAATTTTGATTTTTCACCGTTATCTTGCTTATAAAACAAGTACAAACATTTTATAGCATTTTTAACAGCATCTTGCTGAAAATCCCATAATTTCTTTTTAGAGGAAAAGCTTTCAACATCCAAAAAACTCCAATTGCTAGGCAAATCTTCAAACTTAATTTCTTCAAGCATTGATTCAAGGATCGGCCTAATTATAATGCCCCCCACCATATCAAAGGTTTAATTAGCTTATAATCTAAATTTTTCAAATCAATTTTTGTTCCATCTTCAAATTCAATTTCATCTTTACTTACTTTCTTAATCATCTTTCCAAGTAAACATGATAATGTTTCAGCTATATCTATGTTATCATAAAGCTTTGACAAATCAACCTTTACTTTGTTTTCTTCATAATCAATCTCTAAAGCTTCAAGCAATTTCAAATCTTTCATGAAAATATATTGATTATAAGGATCTTCTCCTGGCATCAAGAAAGGATCATCGCAAGCATATTTTACTTTTCTTAATGTTTGCTCGAATTGCTCAATCTCAAAATATTTGAAAAATCCACCAGCATTATTTTCGTTGTATTTTTCCTTAACATCTTTTTCTTTTGATATTCCTGATTTATCATAAGCCAAAACCTTTTTCATTCTTGGCAAAACTATAGTATAAAAATGC
>JAPDLS010000011.1 GCA_025920425.1 Candidatus Haiyanarchaeum thermophilum
ATCCTAACCCCCTTCTTCGCGAGCTCCTCAGATATTTTACGCGTCACCTTCGGCGATATCGTACTCATATCTATAACTATTAGGCCGGGCCTAGCGCCATGGACGACTCCATTTGGGCCGAGTATAACCTCTTCAACATCCGGCGAGTCGGTAACCATTGTGATGACAACATCAGACCTTTCAGCAACTTCCCTAGGTGAGCTAGCGCCATTAGCCCCCATGGCAATAAGCTCATCCATCTTAGACCTAGTCCTATTCCAGACAGTCAGAGGATAACCAGCCCTTAATAGGTTTATGGCCATAGGCTTACCCATAACGCCCAAACCAATAAAACCAATCCTCTTTAAACCCAAACCCAAACAACCTCCAAGAAAAAATATTTAGCAAAACCCTTAAAAATATCCCGCCAACAACTATAAATTGAATATTAGGGCGGGTAGATCAGCCTGGTACGATCGCGGCGTTGGCATCGCCGAGGTCGCGGGTTCAAATCCCGCCCCGTCCACCAGTCTTGAACCCTGTCCAGTGAACTCTCCAGTTTTAGTTTCTTTTGGTTTGTGGCTTTTGGGGAGGGGTAATAGGGAGAGCACTGTTAGGAGGAAACTTAAGTTTCTGAGGGCTTTGAAGAGTTCTGAGCCATCTGAAATGGTGAGGGAGGTTCTTGAGAAGCTTTGGGATGATAAGAGTAAGGCTTATGCCTTGAAGACTGTGGAGCAGTATGGTGAGTTTATTGGGAAGCCAATTGAGGCTCCTAAAATCAGGGTTTATGATGATAGGGAAATGTTTGTTCCAAGCCCAGAGATGGTTAGGAGGCTGATTCATAGGGTTAGGGATGTTGAGGTTAAGGCTCAATGCTTGATTGCAGTTGAGACTGGGGCTTGTGAAAGTGAAATTCATCAGTTAACTGTTAGGGATGTTGACTTTGACCAGAGAAGAATTACTATAAGGGGAGTTAAGGGTCATAGGACATGGAGTTACCCTATCAGTGAAGAATTAACACATCTGCTTAGTTTAATAATATCAAGAAAGAGACTTGGCTTAAATGATAGGCTCTGGAAAGTGAATCATCCAGTAAACATTGGCAGAAACATTAGGCAGTATAGGAAGATTCTTTACTTGGAGACTGGAAACCCAGCATGGTTGAAACTGACTTTTCATAGCCTAAGGCATTTTGCTATTTCATGGTTCTACTTTAAAACCAAGGATATTGTGGCAGCCCAGAGGTTTGCCAGACACTGTAATATCCAGAATACATTGAGGTATGTGCATATTGTTAAAGAATGGATTAGGGAGAATGAGTATCATGTGGTTTATGCAGAGACAAAAGAGGAGCTAACAAAATATTTGTCAGAGGGCTATGAACTTGTAGCAAAGACTGAATGGGGCTACTGCATGAGGAAGCCCAAGATGATATTTGGAAGCCCCTAATTTCTTTAATGGTATGGTTTTTACTAGGGGGGAGGGGGTAGGTTTGTAATGGTTGGGAAAATGGAGAATCTTACAATGAATATTTCAGTGAAAAAAGTTTAAATATTGTTTGGGTTGGGGCTGTGCCACACTTCCCTTTTATTGAGGAGAAATGGAAATAAAATTTACAAACACATGGGAGACAAGCAAGTGCTGGGTTAATAGGGCATGTGGCATCCTGCCTCTGGGAATGTGTGATATTGAAGAGGACACCATCTATGTTTTCCTAGACAGTATTCTATGGGCTTCAGAGTTCACCAGTGACACACCTGAAGAATGGGTTGCAGAGGCAATCTCAAAGGTCATAATTCATGAACTGATGCATGCACTTGAGCCAGACTTAAGTGAGGAAAAGATAGAATGGGCTGAGAATGTAGTGTATAGGCTTCTTGAGGAGGAGAACCTATGAGTTTGCCACTGGGGGGAGTGGGACATGAGCAATTATGCTAAGGGCAGAAGGTTTGAATACATGGTGAAAAAAATACTTGAAGGAGACGGCTGGCTGGTGTTTAGGTTTGCTGGCTCAAAACCTCTTGACCTAGTAGCCTTCAGAAATGGGAAAATCATGCTTGTTGAGTGTAAACTAAGTGGGGTTGACACTGAGGCAATTGAGAAAGCCCATAGGTATGCAAGTCTAACTGGGCTTCCAGTCATGATATTCTTCATTGAGAATGGGGCTTTGAAGTCACTGATGGTTAATCCAGTGGAGAGGAAGGGCTGGGCTAACAGTGTTCAAATGCTCCATGAATTTGCAGATTACATCCTAAACAAGACTGGATTAGAAAGCCTATGCTTTGAGGACTGGGACAAACTAATCTGGGATTTCCTCTATGAGGGGGCTGATACCAAATGCTGATGGTTTACTTCTCCTATCCATACAGTGACAACCCAAGGCAGAGGGTTGAGGAGATAAAGAAAATTGTGAAAGAGGTTATTAGGGCTAACCCAGACATCTGCCCAATTGTCCCACACCTCACATTTGATGGGTTACTTGGCTATCCAGAGGGCATGAGTGAGCCTCAGATTCTTGTCTGGGAGATTGAAGCCATCTCAAGATGTGATGCTTTAGCCTATTCATCAGAGCATGTGAGCACTGGAGTCATGTGGGAGGTTGCACTGGCAAAGTGGCTTGGAAAGAAAGTCCTAACATTCAAGGAGATGATGGAAAAATGAGCCTTGAAATAAAATGGAAAAACAAGAAGAAAGCATTGAAGAGGGCTGTTAAACTGGCTGATGAAATCCTAGATTCTAGAAAAGACATCTACCAAGACAACTGGGCATTGATGAGCCTTGATGCACTGCTCTGTGGAGCCTACTACAAGGTGAACAGAGCCATGTTCACCAGTGAGCCAAGCAAGAAGTTGGATGATTTGCTTGATGCCCTGAACTACCTAAGGTTTGCAATAGTTAGGCTCATGGAGGCTGATAGAAAACAATGAAGGATTGGACTGGGAGAATCCTAAAAATCACATGCCAGAAATGTGGACATGCCTATAAAGTTGAGTTAGAGAAGCCAAGAAGGTGCTCCAACTGTGGTGTTGAAGGCTGGGTTTGCCCCCACTGTGGATTAAGATTCAAGCCCACTGAATGGTGCCCTAAATGTAAGAGGGCTGTCTGCCCCAGATGTGGAGCATGTGAATGCATGGCTTCAAGAAGATTCAGCATGAAGGCAATGGCAACTAGAATTGTGAGGATTCTACTTCACTGTGATAACTGTGGAAGCCAAACACCAGTAGAGATAAACCAAGAAATCAAGTGCCCCAAATGTGGATGGGACAAGTGGAGATGCTGGAATTGTGGGCATGAGCAAGCCTATAAGATGCTTTGCCTCTCATGTGGATGGTTTATCTGTGAGGAGTGTGGGGCATGTAGGCATAGGAGACATCTTATAGGAGTGGATGCCAAGTGAACTTGGATGCCCAGTTAATCCTCTTCATTCTTGTCATATTGGATGTGGCTTCAAATATTATTAGGGCAATTATAAGTGTGCTTGAGTATTGGAGGAATGGGAAAACATGCCATACATTAGGAAAGAGGATAGGGAAAAACTGAATCCAATCCTAAACCAACTTGCCAAGGCTCTTCAATCATTTCCATTGGAAAACCTTGATGGAGTATTGAACTACTGCATCACCTATCTATTGAAAAGCCTCTATCAACCCAGATACTTCAATTATAACAGAGCCATAGGTGTCCTTGAATCTGCTAAACTTGAATTCTATAGGATTGTGGTAGCCCAGTATGAGGACAAGAAAAGATTGGAGCATGGTGATGTAGAAGGCTATGCTGGACAGTGAAATCTCTAAGATTGCAGATGCATACACTACTGTCCTAAAGCCTAAGAGGCTGAAGAAAGCAGCTGACAATCCAGTTATAGTGGGCTTGGACAGTGAATATGATGGGCATGGGCTAATAAGCCTACAGTTCAGCATAAAAAAGAGTGATGGCTTAATCCACACAAGAATCTTTTATCTAAACCAGCCAAGCCTATCAAGCCAAGAATTCACTGGGCTGCTTAAGCAGTTCATTAGGGAGTCTAATGTCCCAGTGCCCAGAACAGTTTATGTTGTAAGCCACTTCTCCCAGAGTGAACTTAAGCATCTGGCTGACTTATGGAGCAATGTGAAGGTTAGGGTTGTAAACAGAAGCATGTTTGGAGAACTGAAGCATGATGACTTAACAGTTAAATTCATTGACCTATTTGCCTACTACCCCACAAGCCTTGAAGTGATAGGTCAACTCACTGGAAAACAGAAGATGAGCCTTGAAGGGTTAGATGGGTTAAGTGGAGAATACTGGAAGGCAAACATGAGGCTTCTCCATGAGAAGCATCCAGACATCTTTGAGGAGTATGCATCAAGGGATAGTGAAATAGTTACTGAAGCCTTCAATCAACTGAGAAGCCTAATCCTCAATGAGTGGGGCATAGATGTGCTCCATACTGTCTCCTTAGCCCACTTAAGTGCTCAGATTTTCACTGGAGCCTTCCTAACAAAGCCAGTTGAGCCAGTTAAATATGAGTGGACACCATTTCAGACAAGAAAATCCAGTGGAGAATGGACAACAAGATGGAGGAAAACATGGGTTTACAGTGGCTCAAGAGATAAAAGATACTTTGCCATGAAAGCCTACTGGGGAGGCAGAAGAGAGGCTTTTATCCAAGGCTTAATCAAGGAGCCAGTTGAAGTCTGGGATGTTAAAAGCATGTATCCAACCATGAGTAAACTTCCACTTCCAGTTCAAACTACAAGATGGAGCTTCATTCAGGGCATTGAGAACCTTGATTCAATCCTTGATGGAGTAGGCTATGCCCACTGCACATTCAGGTTTCCAGAGGACACTTATGCTCCAAGCCTCCCAGTCTATGACAGTAGGCTTCCAAAACTCATCTATCCACTTGAGGGTGAATCATGGTGCACAACCTATGAACTGAACTTGGCTGTTAGGCTTGGAGCACAAATAAACAGCCTTGAAGCATGGGTATTCTACCCTACAGATGAGGAGAAAAATCATCCACTGAAAGCCTTCATGGAGCACTTCTATGCATTGAAAAGCAAAGCCAAAGAGGGCTCACTTGAATATGAAACAGTCAAACTCATCATGAATTCACTAATAGGCAAACTTGCCCAGAGAGATGGGGAGCTAACAGTGGAGGGCTATCAAGGGCTTCTTGAAGCCCTAAACTACAATTGGGATGAATTCAGCCAAGCCCTCAGAAGCCTTGAGTTGAAAAGCAAAATTAGAAGTCCAGTTTACACTGGAGAACTCTGGGCTCCTGAATGGGCAAGCCTAATAACTGGAGCATCAAGGGCAGTTATTAGTGAAATAATGAATACAAGCCAAGCATTAACTGGACACACTGATTCAGCCATAATCCTCAAGGGCTCAAAAATAAAATGTGAAGCCACAAGCCTACTTGAAGCCTTAGGCTCAAAACTTGAGTTTAAACTTGAGGGGGACAGTGCATGGATAGGTAGAAGTGCACTCTACTCCATAATCCAGAATGATAGGATTGTTAAAGTAGCCCATCATGGCATCCCCACAGACACACATGAGGACTTTGCCAGAATCCTCCAAGCAAACCTCCAAGCCCAAGCCCCAATCATCAATCAAGCCCAGAAAACCCATCTTACAACCCCAAAAGAAGCCCTGAGAAAGAGAATTCCACTTGGAGCACAAACAATTAAAACCTACAAGATTAACTGGGCATGGGACTATAAGAGAGCCCTAATAAACCCAGACATCAACATCTGGAGCACATGGACACCTACAAGAGCATGGCTAAACCTCAATGAAGCCCTCAAAACACTTGAAGCCCAGAAGCCCAGAAGCCAGAAATGGAAGCCCCAAGCAGAAAAAACAAAATTAACCCCAGAAATCCTAAACCAAGCAATCAAAATGATTGAGAATGGAGAAAGCATTAGGCAAACAGCCAAGCAGTTAGGAGTAAGCCATCCAGCCCTAATAAAAGCCTTGAGGAAGCAGAGCATAAGATTATGCACAGAAATGTTCATGGTAACTGGTAACTTCCACTTGTGCTCATATGAATAAACACTAAGTTACCATGTTCAAAATTGTGCATGAACACTTGGCTCTTTCAGTGTACTGATGTGCTCTGTGAGGCTTCTAGGCTTTCTGTTTGAGTGCCCTCTTCATGTCCCTGCATGCCCACAGCCCTCTCAAGAATCAGTTGGATGAACTCAGCAAGGCTTAGGTTCAGCTCCTCAGTTTTGTTGAACAGTTTCCTATGCTCCTCAAGTCTCTCATACAATTGCTTGGGAAGTTTCAATCTAACCTCATCAGTGTTTCTCATGTGCTCCAGACCTTTAATCACTAGGTATCTCACTGTTTCACTAGTGTTGAAGTTTGGAAGTGTCTTCTGGAAAGCCTTGATTTGCCTCAGTGTTTCTGCATCACATCTGAACCTTATGATGGGGCTTCCCTTCCCAACTTCTCCCCCCTTAGCCCTCACTGGATGCCTCTCCACTGGAATATAGCCAAAACTCCTATATGTCTCCTCTTCCTCTGGTGTTAAGGCTCTCTGAATTTTACTTCTAATGACAAATCTTCTCACATGGAAGTCTAACTGCCTAATTATGATTGGTGTCTTTCTATATGTTGGAAGAATGGGAACTTTCTTAACTTTACCGTTTAAGAGATTTTTAATTTCTTGTATGTCAGCCCACCAGACCACTTGACTGTTTGGAATCACCACTAGCACTTTGCTTTGGGTTGCCCAAATGTATGCCTCTGGATTCTCTTGTTTCTGACTATGCTTCTTTCCTATTTTCATCCCCCTCCTCACTTTTTATGTGCTTTAAAATACACTAAACTGCTATATAAACTTTTCTATTATAAAAAACACAGTAAAGTTTATAAGGCTGTTTAACACATATTAAAGGTGAGGTGAAGCCTCATGGGAGAAAAAGATAAGGTGAAAACCATAATTGAGATTAACAGAAAAGTTTGGGGAGAAATAAAGAAGGAATCCTTTGTCAGAAGGGAATCAGTCAGCCAAGTTGTGGAGAGAAAACTGAGGGAAGCATACAACATAAAAGAGGAATGAGAAGCATGGTAAACCAGAACAGTGCAGAGGGTTCAAATCCCGCCCCGTCCACCAATACTTTAAGTAGATAGAAATTGCCTTTCTCGCTCTTCATTTATAAGAAGGCTATTTCTAATTATTAATGAAACTCAGACAAGCATTAAGAGTCTGAGGGAAAAATAAAGGGGCAGCACACTTTATTGAAATAAGCCGTTCTGGCCTATTTGCATCATCAATAAGTATTGTTCAATTGTCAATCCCAAATAATGGTGTACTGAAGCTAAAAGCATTGTTGGGCATTTCTCACATAATTCTAAGGTTGGCTCTCGCAGACTCATTTTAGCCAGATCCAGCTAAATATCTAAGTTTACTCTTATAGATTGGGTCTGGGCCGTATTCGTCCATAATTTTGTTAACTGCTTCCTCAAAGT
>JAPDLS010000012.1 GCA_025920425.1 Candidatus Haiyanarchaeum thermophilum
ATGCTGGATGAGAAAGCACGTGAACTACTACACACCAAACACTATGAGAATGTCTCGGATCCAGAAGACTCTGTTGTGTTCTATGAACTGGTGGAGTGAAATGGCAAGGAAGAAACCCCATGAAGGGGATGAGACTAGGATAGTTGACCACTTCATGGGGAGACTGGACATACTACCCATTGGAACAAAAGTGAGGTATGTAAGGACAACTGCCAGCAACATTAGTGAAGACTTGTTCATTGGAAGTGTAGGATTCATAGTTGACTATGTTGACAGAACATGGAAAGAGAGCATGGTATACAGGTGGAAGTGTTATCCAAAAGAGATACTAAGTGAAGTCCTCTATGTAGTCAAGATGCCAAATGGATGGAGTATAGCAGCAAGGAGGTGTGAACTGGAAGTTGTCAGTGATTCTAGAGATGATGGCTAGGATACATGGACTCAGGTGTCCATATGGCAAGTGTGAGATACGTCCAGAAACAGTATGCTGTGAAGTGTGTCAACTGAGAGGGATATGTCGGTATAGGTGTAGTGAATGTTTTAGGTTTAGAGGGAAAGGAGGTGAGAAAGAATGTGGATAGAGAAGAGTGAACTTGAAGAGCTGTCCAACAACATCAAGAAGATCTATGGCATCATTGTCACCTTTGAAGACAAGGAGAATGACAGGGAGATAGAAGTGAAGCTGAGCACCAACAAACCAACCCTTGAGGCTCTGATCAGGGAAGTGGCACCAAGTCCAAATGCCTTTGTGCTGAAGTACACAGAGAAGCAAGATGGGAGATACAAGGTTGAATACCACCAGTTCACCAGTTTCCTTGAGGAAGTGAGGTACAATGCACGTCTACTCCATGCTAGGATGTTCAATCTAGAGAGGGAACTGAGCAAGATAGCAGACAGTGAAGTGTGGTAAAATGGGAAAGGACAAGGAGTGGAAGACATGGGCTACAATACTAGGACTAATATGTCCATATGCCACATGTTCAAGGAGGAGATCAAACATCTGTTGCGTGGCATGTCCCTCGAGAGGGAAGACATGTAGAGGATGCTCTGTCATTGAGTTGTGCAAGGCAAGGATGAAGTGAGAGAGATGGGATTGAGCATAGTGTGTTCGTGTGGAGAGATCTGCTTTGCTGCTGGAAGCTACTCTGGATTCCATCTGTGGAGAACAATGCTGGCAAAAAGGCTAGGGTTTGATCTGGAAGAATACTGGATGAGAGATGGACAGCCAAAGACAGACTTTGAACCTCTGTTGATGCACAGTGACTGTGATGGCTACCTGACACCAAAAGAGTGCAAACGTATGATTAGACCCATGGAAGAACTGATAAGGAAATGTGAAGAGGAACTGGAGAATCCATGGACAAGGATACTGATGAGTCAGGAACAACTGGATGACCTGAAGTGGTTCCTCAGCAAATGCTACCTGTGGTTGCAGGCATTCAGACACTCAGCCAAGGAAAAGTGTAGACTCATGTTCACGTGATGGACATGGACTCTAGACTGCCAAGGGGATGGAAGAAACTAAACAGTAGAGAACTGCAGAGGAAGAGGCTGTATATCCTCTCTCAGATAACCAAGAAGAACAAGCAACTGTGCATGCACAGACTCAGAGCAAAACTGCTTGAGGAAGAGATAGAACAACTGTGGAACCTAGCCAACAAGGTGACAATGCTGTGTGGCATGAAGAAAGCTGAGGAATGTCCATGCTTCAGACAGTTGGGGAGAGGAAAGGCAAAGTGTCTGCTCCAAGACTTCACAGAGAAGAAACATGTCTTCTACTATACTTGTTTTGCATGCCATGAGACACATCCAGAAAGGAGACTCCTAGCCAAGAAAATAAGGGAGGGAGGTGGAGATGGACTGGAGCAAATACAATAGACTGAGTGCATGGTTGGGAGTGTTGGAAGAACGCAGACTCAACAGCTACCTTGTCTTCAAACTTGAGAAGACACAACGCAGGGCTAGGTGTAGAGAATGCAACTGTCTACTGCCAAAGGATGCACCAAGGGTGAGACTGTATGAGTCATGGTCTTCTTATGATGGCTACTACTGTCTAGAGTGTGCCCTAAGACTTCTCCTAGCAAACAAGGAAGAAAAGGAAAGGTATCTCTGTGACCTACAGAAGAACATAGAAGACTTGAAAGCTCTTGAGGATGCCATCAGGAGTGTGTTGGAAGATGAGAAGTATAGGGAAATGATGGCAGTTGCAAGACTCATGGGAAAGATAGAGGTGAAAGAATGAGGGTGTGGAAGAACAGGTCAGAAAGTGCAAGGTGTGCTGTGTGTGGACACAGACTAGCCTATGGAGAACCATGTGTGAAGCTAGACACCATCTACTTCTACAGAGGATGTCGCTCCTCCTTTCTCCACTTCAAGTGCATAGATGAAGCAATAGAACTCCTAAAGAGTTTCAAGAAAGAACTGGAAGTGAAATACATGCTGTGGAAAGTGGAGGGAAAGGCATGATAGTTGTCAGGAGAGAAGACATTGTATGTGTGGTAGTGCCATGTCCAAGGTGTGGTTCATGGAACACAAAGGCACTGGATGACAAGAAAGAAGTGTGGGCTTGTTGCAATGCCAATTGTCAGACACCATTCATGGTAAGAAATCACTATGCCCTAGTCTTTCTAAGGGATGGACGAGTGGTAAAGACAAGAAAGTGTGTCTAGACTCTATGGTGCTTGTCAGACACTCTAACTACATCATCTATGTTCTTGTCAGAAACCTCTATTATGACAAGGCTTGTGTGTGGAACAATCCTATGCACAGTGCCAACAGGGACAAAGACAGGGACAAGAGGCTGGAGAGAAACTGTATTGTTGCCTAGGACTATGACTCCACTGCCAGACACTGGTATGAGAACCTCATTCCTCTGGACATGGTAATGGGTGGATGTCTCGTCATGGAGGACAAGTCTCTTCACCAAGCAATAATCCTCAAGGAGAACTTCTTCATGTCCCCAAGGCTTGTCTATCTTCTTCATGGCAAGAGAAGAATAGTTCTTTTCCTATATAAACCAAGAGGAGGTGTGGGATGGATACTGAAAAGATGGAAAGAGAGATACTGGAGAAGATGAAACTGTCCAAGCAACTGAAGACAGTGATAGAGAAGTACACTGAGAAACTGTGGAGTCTAAAGGAACAGAGCCAGATGCTTGAAGCCCAGATAAGAGAGGCTAAAGAACTCCTTGGGAAGTGGAAGATGGAAAGGTGTGGAGTGGCAAGGGAGTTAAAGAGACCATGGGGACTGAGGTATTCATGTGAAGCAAGAGACTTGGAAGTGAACTACTTCTCATACACAGAAATACTGACTAGACTGTGCTGGAAATGTAAGTGGACACCAGAACAGGCTCAGACAAGGGCTTTCATGCTCAAGGTGAGAGGGAAGAGAGATGTATGACATGGAATATGTCAACAGGAAGAACAGTGAAAGGAAAGAACTGCTGAGACAACTCAGGGAACTGAACAGAAAGACAAGAGAACTGAAGCAGGAACTGTGGACTGTTGAACAAGAACTCACAACTGCACGAGAGAAACTTGGAGAAGAAAAGGGAAAGCTGTGTCCAGCACTCAGACTTGTCAAGGATGACTGGGGATACTATGCCTTTACATGTATAGCCAAGGAACTCAAGAGAGCATATTCCAACAGAAAGAAACTCTTCAGGAACATCTGCTACAGATGTAGGCTGAGCAGGGATGAAATCATAGCTAGAGTGATGTTCAAGAGGATAATAGAGGGAAAGTAGATGGAACATCCAAACAGGATGGACAAAAGAGAGATAGAAGAGATGATAAGACAATATGAAGAGGAAAGGAAAAGACTCAGGGAACTGTTGAAACACTGCAGGCATGAGGCAACAGCAAGGGACTTGAGGCTGAAGATAGAGATACTGACAGGGGAACTAGCCTTCTGGAGAACAATCCTAGGCAAGAAACGTGCAAGCAACTGCAAGGCATTCGTGTCAAGAGAAGTGAATTTCTATGGATACAAGAGGGAAGAATACAGATGCCTACTCAAGAAAAGAGTGTCATTCTGGAGAGAAGACATCTATCGACTGTGCTGTGCAAGGTGTTCTCTCACAACAGAACAAATAGAAGTTGGGTGTCTAGTGAAGAGGATAGCTGGTGATGGATGCTCCGCCGGAGCATTCATCCCTTCCAGAAAGTGAAGAGAATAGCTGGTGAGAAGCATGCCTCAACATGTTAGAATGGACAGGAAGACAGCCCTCCAAAGGTTCACTAGACTGGAAGAAGGGATAGATGGACGATGGATGTTGCTGTCCAAGGACTTGACTCTGGGATATGTGTTGGAACCAGAGTGGGACAAGTATATCTCTCTTGGACGTTACAAGATAAAGGAAAGGAAACGGACAGTGTTGCAGATACTTGACATCAACATAGACACAACATTGCTGTTCAGAGCAATGAGAGTGTTCAGGAGGAGATACATTGTTGAGTTTGGTGTCTATGTCAAGAATGTCTGGATACCATGTATACGAGAAGATGACAACATCATATTGATTGCTCCAGTAATGAGAACAAGCATAGTGCCAACACCCCTGCAAGACTTTGTCTACATGACAGAGGAAGACAAGCAACATGTACAGGACATCCTGAAGTGGAAGACTATCCTAGTTGGGAGGGAGAAGAATGGAGGTGGATAGTTTAAGAGAAAAGTATATTTGGGAGAAGATAATATTAGGAAAAGAGAAAGCAACGTATAGGAAACAAATCCGTAAGAGGAAATCATACAAGATGTGGGAACGTATGTGGGAAGAATTGGAGGGAAAGACAAGGGAGGAGATACTGTTGTTGATATTCAGAATAATGGACAATGCAAAGGCATTTGGGTCAGCAACACATGCTGGTTATGTAAAGGAATCTCTCCTACTGTTCCTTGAAGACAAAGGATGGATGGGTATCAAATAAAGGAGGTGAGGGAATTGTATGTAGAACAACAGAAACTGGAAGGAAAGACAGACTTGGCACTGCAACTGAAGCTCTATGGCTTTGACATTGGCATTGCTGAACTGGAACAGCTACTGTCCAAGACTTCTGGATTTGCCATCTCTCCAGTGTCCACCAATGCCATAGAGAAACTGCAAGTCCACAAGTGTGAGAGAATCATTGTCAACAGCAGAGGGACATTGAAACTAGTGATATGGAGCAATGGAACATTCAGTCTAATAAACAAGGAAGCAAATGTAGAAGACTTCTCACGATGGTCAACACCATGGGGACACAAGTCAAAGGTAATCTGGGAACAGCTCCAAGAAGGAAGCTATGTGTTGTTCACTGACCATTCATGGTTTGCAGGGAAACGAGTCAGTGCTCTGTTGAATGTAAAGGATGAGAAGGAAGCAGCAGAACTATTGACAATATACAAGAGATGTCTAGATAAACTAGCAAAGTATAGTGGATTCAGAGAAATAACAAATGTAGCATACAAGAACTATGATGGAACAGTATCTCTAGAGGACATGAGAAAGTGGGAGGAAGAGATAGACAAGACAATAAAGAAGATAGAAGAACTGGAACGGGAAGAGAGGAAGAAGAAACTGGAGGCCTTTGCAACTAGGCTGAAACGGGAAGGACAGAAGACAACTATCAATGCATTGGATGACCATGTCTATGTCATTGAAGGACCAACATTGGAAGATGAAGAAGTAGAGAAACTAATCTACAGACACAGATATGAGTGGACACCAACAGAACAGGCAGAGGTGAAGAAGAACACACTCTTCTATCTAGTCCTAGACATCTGCATGAAGAAGGGAGAGTTCAAACTGGGCATGGACAACAAGACACCAGTGTCAGTCCAAGTCAAGACCATCAGAACAAGAGATGGGAAAGAAACTAGGCTAGTGTATCTGGATGGCAAGAGAATCTCCTATGATGATTTGTTTGCTGCATTGGACAACTACTTCTTGAAAGGTGAACCATTGACAATACCAGAAGACAATGGACAGACTCAGGTCAGGAAGGTGAGGGAAGAGGAACTGATAACCAAGGGAATCTCTGGATACATCCATGACTTGGAAGGAGAAACACCAGTGAACATGGCATTTGAGAAGGAGGGAAACAACTGGTATCTGATTGTGGGAGAAAAGAAGATGCTGTTGAAGGGAGGAACCAGTACAATCAAATCTTTGGAGGCAATACTGTCTGGGAAAGCACACCATCGAATGGACAGACACAGCACTGAAGAATTCTACAGAAGACTCTGCAAAGTCTTCACTGAGGAGGAAGCACTGGAGATAATAACAACAATAAAACAACTAGGGAAGCTAGTGAAAGCAATAGGTGGAAACCAACCATACTAACACCATCCCTCCCTTTTTGAGAAAGTATTTAAGAGGGAGTCTACTCAAACACTTGGGAACAGCATGACGAAAACTAAGTTTGTTGTCTGTTTCACATTGTT
>JAPDLS010000013.1 GCA_025920425.1 Candidatus Haiyanarchaeum thermophilum
ATGAGTGGTGAAAGGAACTATAAGCTGGATGCATGGCTCATGCCAAGGTCAATACTGAAGGACTTAATACTCAACTACGTCAAGAGGAGATATGAGGAGACTTGGACTGCCGATAAATTCACCCTTGAAGAGCCTAAAATAACCCTGAGGGAACTGGAGGAGAAGCTCAAGATTCCAAAACCACTCATACTAGACCTGTTGAAGGAGCTCGACATGAAGAGCTTCCTAAAGGTCGTCTACAGCCACAAGCTCAAGGCGAAGATAGTTAAGCTCAAGGCCTCAATAGAGGACTTGGAGGAGGCAATGCAGAGTTAGCTTTATCTTATCGTTTAACATGTAATACATTGATGTGAATGGTCAAGGATAAAATCGTAACCCTGAGGGTTGAGGAGGACTTCTGGAGGGCTTGGAAGGACTACTGCAAGAGGATTGGAGTTAAGCCGACATCAGCCATAAGACATCTGATGGTTGAAGCCATGGAGGGGAGGATTAATGTCGGAGGACATAGATAGATACCTTGAGGCTGCAAAAATGCTCAGAAATGGAGTTGAAACTATTGAGCTATCGAAGAAGCTTGGAATGAACAGCGAGGACATTGAAATAGTGAAGAACCTATTGAAGGCGAAATATATAGAGTTCAATGAGGATGGAAGTGCGAGGTGGACTGTGAATGAAGATGTGGCGAGGAAGTACATATCAATACTCAGGGAATCAAGGCCAAAGCAGAGGAGGAAGGCCTCAACTCAAAGCATACCTCAACCCCTCCCACTGGAGCCAATCAAGACCGATGACTCAATAATCGAATATGAGACTGCATTGAACGCAGTTCAGGCCTCAGTCCACGAGAAGATTGCGGATAGGGCTAGGACAATGGTCTCAGAGGACTTGAAGTTCGCTGAGACAGTTGCACCGTACATAGTCGAATACCTCTCGAAGAAGGGGTACTCCCCAAGCGAAATAAGGGAGAGGCTTCCACATCAACTCATAATCGAGGCATTCCAAAAGGCTGAGAGGGCTGAGATGCTGGAGAGGGAGCTCGAAGACCTGAAGGCTGAACTCGAGTTCTACAGGGAGAGGGTTGACCCATTGATGAGGCTTGAGGCTGCAATGCACTACCTAGCCAAGTTCGTTGAGATTGCAATAGTCCTAGACCAGCTTGGAATAGACATAATGGAGACAGACGTTGGAAGGTTCTACATGAAGCTATTCGAGAGCTTCCTCACTGGAAAGCCATTCCCATCCACAATGGAACACTAACTTTAAATATAATATAATGTAATACATTTACGGTGTTGAGATGGACGAAACAAAACCCCCTGAAGCTCCACCTGAGAGGCCCCCTGAGAGGAGCCCATTGGCGAGCTTCCTAGAGAGCCTGAAGGGGCAGAAGATTGACCCGATAACCAGCATAATGATTCTCAGCGAGCTTAGGAGGATGGAGAGGGAGGAGGAGGAGTGGAGGCTCAGGAGGAATGCGTTGTTGAACCAGCCAAAGCTCGAGGAAATAGTTGAGAAAATCGTTGAGATTCTTCAGCTAAAGAAGGGGAAGGGCGAGGAGGAGGACTTGAAGTCAATTCTAAGGGAGATGCAGGCTCAATGGGAGAAGAGGTTCCTCGAATATCAGAGCAACATTGAGAAGCTCATACTGGGGAGGAAGCTTGAGGAGAGCGAGAGGACAATTAAGGAGCTGAAGGAGAAAATTGAGAAGACTGAGGAGGAGAAGTCAAGGGAGAAGATGATTGCTGAGAAGGTTGCGGAGGCAGTTAAGCCAATTGAGGAAACCATTGAAAAAATTAGAGGCGAGATATCAGCATTGGCGAAGAACATGCCTCCAAACAAGGCTAAATCCCTTGAATCGGAGATAGAGAGCGTGATAGATGAGGAGGTTACGGGATTCATAAGGGATAAGGTTAAGACGGCAGTTAAGGAGGCACTTACAGGGGAGGCAGCACCTCCACCGAGCACAGGTGAATCGAAGACCGACGTCTACCTTAGATGGGCTGAGAGGTTCCTGAAGAGGATTGAGAGGATACTGGAGAAGTATGGCTCAGCAACCCCTCCACAGCCAGCTGGATTCAAGCCCATACCTGAGGAGGTCAAAGTTGCTCAGCCCATTCCAAGTGAGGGAGAAGCTGGAGGAAGCGTTAAGGTCGGGGAGGAAGAGAAGAGGCAGCCTAGCTAGGGAGTTCATCGACTACATAATTCAGAGGGTACTCACGCCACAGAGGCTTAAGGAGGCCATTGAAGGGGATTTAGACCTAACGGAGCTGGCCTTCAACCACATGCACCTCTCAAATCCAATGGTTCTTCCAATCCTCAAGATTTTTGGGAGGGTCTACTGGAGGGAGATTGAGGATTACCTCTCAGATGCACAGAGGATATACTCCATACTCATTGAGAAGCCTGAGTATAGGAGCATACTTGACAATCCGAGGGCTAGGAAATACCTTAATAGACAGCTTGAGAAACTATATAATGAATTCTACAGGGTGATATGGCTTTGATGGATATAATCATGAGCTCAGCCATCAACATGCTCTTCATGATGATAGGCATATACATTGGGATGAAATATGGAATTGAGAGGGGAGTTGACAGGGTAATTGAGAAGATGATTGAGAGGATTGATGATAGCGAACTCAAAAAGTTGATTGAGAGGGCCGATGAAACCCTTGCGAAGTTGAATGAAATCCTCAATTCAATTCCAAGGAAAAATGAGTTCAGGAGAATTGAGGAATGAACTAATAGGCCCGTTTAAGCTCAATGATGCTTCCATATAGATATGATATTCCCGAATTCTCAAATGGAAGCTTCATCAATAACTTATATCTACCATCATAGCTGTATCTCCTCAGCTCCCCATCAATTGTCAAGACGTATAGATATCTTCCATCATCATATACTCCCGTGAAAATGGTCTTTGGCTCATCTGCGAATACATTTATATTTCCATTCATGTCTACATGAAATATCCTTCCAGCTCCATAGACCCATACTCCATCATAGTTGTGATTTGGACTGAATCTGGGCGTGAATGGAAGGCTTAAAATCCACCTCACACCCTCGGTTAAACTTAGGTTTATCAGGCTCATGCTTCCCCTCTCTCCGAGTATGAATGTTCCATCACCCATCATTATTGCACTCCAAACTGAGACTCCATCCATTTGAACTGCATACTCAACGTTTAGGTTTTCATTGAATACTATTAATACGCTGAATCCAGGTGCAACGTAGGTTGAAGTGTAATGCCTCCAATCCTTTGAGGGATGGAGATATGATGTGGCTATTGGAACGGTCTTAACCAAATTATAATCCTTCAGAACCCTTATTCCAAGGCTTGGACTGCATAGTATGAGCCTTCCAGATGGATGGACAATCATGCTGTCAAGCGATGTCGCATTGGAAGTGTACTTCACAGTTAAACCTCCATCGTGGACATATATCGTCATGGTTCTATTCCCAGCGAAGAACAGCTTTCCATCGAACTCAGCCACATCCACTATTGCATCCCTCACTCCACCAGTAATCTCCATTACGCTATAGGCTTTAAGGGCTTTCCAACTCCAATCGTAGAACACGACTTTATTATAGACGTCTGTGGCGTAGAATCCCCTGCTCCATCTTCCAATCCTCTGAACATAGGTTTCAAATTCGGTCAGATACTTCTGCTCGACGAGGTTTAAATTCATGTCGAAGGTTAAGATTCTATTCATGTTTTTTGTAAAATCGAAGTCTGAAACGTAGAGTTTACCCTCATGCACTGTCAATGTGAAGGGTGCATTTAAACCTATGTTTCCGAGGAAGTTCAAGTTCAAATCGAATATGCTCAATACCCCTAGGAATGGGTTCGCACAGATTATCCTTCCACCATAGACTTCAACATCATATGGATAGAAGTTCACTGCTGAAGCAATTGGCTGTCCAGTTGAGATGTCGAATAAGATGTCATATGCATAGTAATGGTTTGCATAGACTATTATGTTTGTTCCGGGAATCCTGTATATGTCTCCAGCACCATAGATTAATGGAACGTCATTTGAATTGTATGATGAAACTAGATTGAAGTTCAAATCTCTAACCTCGATATAGCTTACATCGTTTATTGGGTCTAGGGCTGAGATGTATATGCCGTTTGAGTCAACCCAGAGTCCAGTCATAAGCTTATCATAGCTGTACTGTGAAATTAGATTTCCAGTTGAAACATCTATGACCAGAAGCTTGGATAGATACTGGCTGTAGGCATATATGCTTCCATTATGCTCCACAATCCTTATGCTTCCCGGAAAGCTTAGGGTTGAAATTAAATTTAGGTTTGAATCATATTTTGATATTCCAATATCGCCTCCAACATAGATATATCCATCGCCTCCAACAATTACATCTCTGCCATAAATCAGCTGTGCCTCAGCAATTAGGATGCCGTTTGAATCGTATTTCCTCACATACCTATCGTCCTCAGTGGTATAATAGTTTGAGCCATCATAGGCTACGCTCCAGACTATCTGCCCCTTAGGCTTAAAGGTTTTAACTGTGTTGAAGCTTTCATCTACAATGGCTATTAGATGGGGAGTTGAACCCACATATCCGCCAGCTATGGGTGTGAAGCTGTATAGATATGTCCAATCCATGAAGGCCTTTCTAATTCTCCCATTCAAATCCAAGATTTCAATTGAACCTCCATATTCAGCCATGACATATCCATCTGGAAGCTTTGCCGCTGAGGATTGGTTTCCAAAGAGAGTTTCGAAACCTAAATATCTGAATCTCCCCTCACGATATACTGTTGGATACCAACCGTAAATGTATATTCCATCGTCAACCCTAAGCCTACCAATGTTTGCAAAGGATGGATGGTGAAATATGAATCCACCGTAGCCATCATGAACCCTGATGAAGAAGAATGGATTATAATGTGAATGTATGATTAGGATTGTCTCAGCATTATCAATTCTCCTATCTGATGTTGGAATCAACATTCCTCTTTACTTCTCCCCTGACAATTCTTTCAGGAGGACGATATACCTGTGAAGGCCGATATGACCCTGACATTTCCACCACTCACATTATCATATCTCACAATAAGGGTTTCACCAGCCCTGAACTCTATTGGCTCTGGAAAGTCGAAGACTATGAATATGCCATAGGCCTTTATTCCACCTTCATCTGGAAAGACCTTTTTACTTCCATTATACAGTTCAACAATGCATTCGCCACTTACATAATGATAATACTTATATACTCTTCCATCCTCCCTAAAAGTGTACCTTAATATTTCGCCCCTTCCAACGCCTACAGTTTTATCCTCGAACTTTCCAATGACTGCTTCAACCATAAATATCAACTAAATATTACCTGTTTTTGTAAATAAATCTATTCTATACATCTCCTCCCCATTCCAACGCCGTAAACTTTTCTGAATACCTCATAATTCATCGATTTCCTGACAACGTCAATCAGAACATCATAGGCTAAATTTTTGATTTCACAGTATGATTCTGGGACGATATGTAAATCTCCGAATAAATCGTAGTTGCAGGCTAGGCATCCACCCATACATGCATATTTAACCTTGCAGTCTAAGCATCTGCTTGGATGTTCGCTGTATGGTGGAAGCTTCCTCCATCTTTCAACTATATATATCCTCTCTGGGATGAAGCCCTTGAATACGCTTCCAATAACTGGCTTCCCACCACTCACGAATCTATGGCATGGAAGTATTTCACCCCTAGGCGAAATTCCAACGCTTCCAGTTCCAAGTCCACATCTATCAAGCCAGTTAGCCCTAACCTTCTCATTGGTTCTCGTATATGCATCATAAACGTCTCTTATGAACATTGAGAATACTGGAATATTGTTCCTATAGCATTCCAATAATAGTTCACCCATTTTTTCAAGTTCTTCACCCAAAATTTTTAGGCAATCATCATCCCAATTCACCTCGTAAACACAATCAATGGCTAGATTTGTCAAGCCCTCCTTAATGAAGAACTTCATAGCCTCAGTTAAGCCCTCAACTGTGTCAACGTTCACAGTCCATCTAATCTGAGGCTCTGGAGTTAGAATCTTCCTGACGAGCTTGATGTTTTCCCAAACAGTCTTCCAAGTTCCACTTCCATCATATAGTTTCCTATGTCTATCATGAAGGTTTTCAGTTCCATCAATGCTGCATAGAATCCCATAGTTATACTTCCTCATCCATTTAAGCTTCTCCTCATCCAGTAGATAGCAGTTGGTTGTAGCTCCAAAGCCAACCT
>JAPDLS010000014.1 GCA_025920425.1 Candidatus Haiyanarchaeum thermophilum
GCTGTGAGCTGCATGCAATGCTTTCACTAGACTACTGCTGTATTACTGCAGCCTGTGTTCTCAATGCATTGGGAATAGAGTGATTCACTCTAAGCCTCAGGCTGTGAGAATGCATAGTTAAAACACGCTATGTGCTTCTCACTGTATGGCCGTGTTGTGAAGAAATCCAGAGTAGTTAAACGGCATTTAACTGTACTCCACAGCAACTACTCCAATTACTGTAATTGGAGGAAAGAGAGAGTGTTTAATGCCTGTGAATTGAGAGTATTTAAATCTAGTGGAAAAGAAACGGAGGAAAATGAAGGAATTGGAAGGAATTGAAAGAACAATGCTTAGTACATGTTGAGACATTGAAAAACTGGAAAAAACTGGAGCAGCAGCTATGGATTGGGAAAAACTGGGAAAAACACATTTTACTCCAATGCACTCAATTACAGTGTAAATTACTGTAATTGGAGGTAGAGCGTTCATAGCTGCTGCAGCCACGCAACGCTTGCTTCACGCCTCATGCATTTTCCTTTCAATTCTCATGCATTGCTTCAGGCTGCAGCTAGCTCACGCAATTGCTTCACAATACTGTTTGATTAAAGCAGTATTTATTTCCTCTGCTTCATGCAGTAAATTACTTTCCCAGGGAAAAAAGGGAACTCCAATTACAGTAATTTGGCTGGATAAATGGAGGAAGCCCCAATTACAGTAATTGATTTAATTACAATGCAGTTGGAGAGCTGGGATAGCATGGAGTAGTCCCAGGGGAATCGGGGAACAAAAACTACTCAATTACTGTAATTGGAGGCTTAGTTCTTGGAGAGTCCTCCAAAATGCTTGGGGGAGCTCCCCAAACGCTTTAGGAACACCAATTAATGTAATACAGTAATTGAGTCCTCAACACATGGAGAGCTCCCCGTCTTCTCCAGGAAAAGTAATTGAAGTAATTGAGCTCTCCAATTACTCAATTACATTAATTGAGTCCTTGGGCTTTGGAGAGTCCTTGAAATAATTGAGTATAGCTCTGGGTCTTTCTCCTTTAGTTTCAATAACCCAAAGCCCTTGAACTCCTTTATCTTTGCACTCCTTATAACTGATTTCAACCACGATTCATGTATCTTATCACATTTTCCATAGTTTCTACAACTACTCTCAATGAATAGCCTGCAGACTTGGAGAACTTCTTCATCACTATAATTGCTGTGCACAAGCCTTGGTATGAGAACCATGAGCATGAACCTCTTACGTCCATCATCCAAACCTCTCTCAACAATCTTCCAGACCCAGTTGTGTAGGTATTTAGGCTTTAGGAGGATTGGTTTAACTATTGGAGGTGTAACTACTTTTACAATGCTTACCCTAGAAGGATCCAGGGGCTTGAGCTCCCTCCAACTGAAGTCCTCCCATGAGAACTCTCTTGGGTATATGATACTGCAGTATCTTACCTTGCCCTCCTTGACGTTATAGGTTAATGGAACTCTATCAACTCTATTCCACTGAAGCATATTCATGTCCAACATGTGCTTTGAGTTAAGTGAAACATGTCTATCAATTAAGTGCTTCCAAACAAGTCTATACGTCTCCCAATTAATTCCCCTGCTTAAGGGAACAACTACGTGGGCTCCCTTAAATCCAGATAGAAACACTAGTGGAGTTGAATCGTATTCTGATTCAACCGATCTAGCGAAATCAAGGGATTGATTAACTGCTTTGCTGGGGTCTTCTTCAAAGTCAAAGTCAAATGATATTCTATCATACATAACGTTATCCAAAGTTATCTCAAGTGAGGAAGAGTATCCAACTCCAAGGAATACATTCCACTTCACTAAATCCCTCTTATCCTTGATAAATATTGGAACATATGTTTCAATGCCTCTCACCCAAACAACGCTTCTCTCCCTCCTTCGGGAACTCCCTGGATCTCCCTCACAAAGGAATACCTCCCTATACTCGGCCTTCACAAAACCTCTAAAGTACTCCTTAAAGTAGTTAAGGAAAACCTGCATTCCTCTCACAACATCACTCAAGCCCATGCAGAAGCCCCCCCTGGGGTGTAAGTAATTGAGGGGCAGTAATCACAGTAATAACAAAGCCTTTGCTTAGCCCTGGCATTACTGGCATTACTGGCATTACTGAATTCCGTTTTTAAATACCTGGGGGGGAGGGGTTCTCTTCTAAAAACCCGCTCCCCTTCTTTAATTAATGTAGTTTCAATAGTCTGACACACCCCCCTCCCCATTTAATTAATAGAAATTCAATAATGCCAGTAATGCCATGTAGTGTTGTGCTACGTAAGTGTTCTAGGTGTTTCAAGGCTTCCAACCAGCTCTAGTGCTTTATCATAGTTCTTTATCTTGACTCCAACATAGACCCGCTTCTTTCTTCCCAATATTCTTGAATCACCCGTCTTAATTGGGAAATACCTCGTTAAACTCCTAGTGAAGTCCTTTTGCTCTAATACAGTTACTTCATAGCCCTCCTCACTCAATATCTCAACATACTTCTTATAGAGCTGGTACAAGTCTGACTTAACTACTACTCCCTTTAAATCCAGTTCAACAACTCCTTCATCTATCATCCTCTTAACAACTCTATAAACGGGGTTGCTCCTGCTTAACCACTCCTCCCTCACTTCAACTACTCCTATCTCAGTGAACTCCTTCCTCTCTAGAACGAGTCTAAAGGCATGTAGAGCACATATTATTATTCCCTCAATTTCCTCACTTGTAAAAGTCCTCTCAAAGAACTCTGGATCTTGAGGGAAGCGGTTTGGAAACTGTATTACTATCCAACGACTCCAGAATGCGTAAGTATCCTCAGTTACTTCAGGTAGCTCATTTGCAGCAAACACCATTTTAGCATAATTATGCGTTGGAAAACCAGGTTTAAACTTGTCTTCAACCCAGACAAGGTCTTCACCTGTAAGCATTTTTAATAGAGTTGGATCGAAAGATCTCTCCTTTATTGGCTCAGTAGATAAGTTGGCTAACTTGTTATGCAGGCTGGAGGCTGCAAATCTATTTATCCTTGGGTCTAAGTAAGCCATGTTAATGCTTGTAACATTTTGCTTACCCAGTATTGTCTCTATTAAACGTACATAAGTTGACTTCCCATTACTTCCATCTCCAACTAGAAGCACTATTTTGTGAAATGGATATTCATGTGAATACAATGTATATCCTATTATTTCTAGTAATAATGCAACTCTGGGGTATGCGTCCTTCTCATCCTCACCTGGCTTCTTGACCCAATCCATGAACGCCTTGAAACTCTTCGGGGCCAACTCCTTGAATAACTCTATTATATCCTCACGGCTTTTAGGAGGCATGTATTTCATTAATCCAGGCCTTATGTGTTTGTATAGCTCAGGCCTTATACTCCACTGTATTCTATGCATAACTATTAGGTCTGGGCTTGGCTCAATCAAGCTCCTCTCAAGGTCTTTTGTCTCAATGAATGCACCCCAACTGAATACTTTATCGTTAAACAACAACATTCTTTTACTGGGGCGGTATTCAGTTAAAGTCCTCATTCCAACGTTTTTAACGACTACTCCCGATACATATGGAGCAGCTTTTACGTCAAGTAAACCGCTCTCATTTACTATCTTCATTAATTCATTCTTCAACAACTCACTGCATTCCCTATAATATCCATTCTCATAGCAGTAAGTTCCTAAGACAACTTCCCTCACTCCTTCGTGGAAGTAAAAAGTCTTTACAACTCTGCTTTCCAACAACTTCTTCGTTAATAAGTACACTAGGAAGTCATATTCCTTCGGCATGCTTGGAACTAATTCATCACCTAAGACTTGAGCTGCTTTAGCTCTTTCAACTAATTCATATTGCTCAACGAGTTCTGAGTACTGGTTTATTACTTCAAATAGTTCTTCACATATGTTTACGCCTTCAACAACTATTTGCGTATTAGAGCAGTTGAGCCCTCCTTGTAAAGCGTAGTTACCTACGATAACTCCATCACTTATTACAATTACTTTAACTGCTTTCCCCTTACTGAACTTAATTACTACATATGATTTACCAAGCTTAAACCATCCTTCACTCTTAGTTAAGCCAATTGGCTTTAATGGCTCTACCCTAACTCCAGCTTCAAATTCACTAGATTTATAAACGCCTTCACTGTATATATATGTATACAACCCTACCCTACCCCCATTCAAGACCTCTCTATAAACTACCTATTGATTTCAACCATGTGGGGCTTTCAAACTTCCTATAGCATTTAGGGCAAGTCAACCAACGTGCTCTTGATCTAGTGAACCACTCATATCCACAGTGCTTGCACTTTACTTTCACAATCACTACTTGTTCAACCACTTGTTTTTCACCTCCAATCAAATTACTGTATGATAGTATGCCAGCACACCCTTATATACTTATCCCCTCAATTACTGTTTAGGTTTTACAGCAGTAATTGAGTAATTGAAGGCATTGCTCCAAGAACTCCAATTACTGCTTAGTAAATTTACTAAGCTCCATGGAGTTCAACAATGGAGGTTTCAACTACATGTACTCAATTACAGTAATTGGAGTTGGAGGGAACATTCCTACTCAATTACTGCATAGAGCAATATTAGTGTTCCAAGTGTTGTGGAAGAATTGTGGGGGGAGGCTCTTTGAGGAAGCCTAAATACTCAGATAGCTCTAACGAATACCTCATTGCTAGATACGTTTATTTGAAGAGGAAGTCAGTTTTCTACACAATAATGATTGATTTAATTAAGAGGCTTCAAGTTGAGAACATTAAATGCGTTGAATGCGTTGAATCAGCTGAAGCAGTTTTAAAAGTAGTTGAAGAGCAGTTAAGCAAAATCAACATAACTCTACACTTATTAATTGAAGAGCTTGACAAAAGGGGTTTAGCGATTGAAAAACTAAGCTTTGAGAAACTCAAGCAGCAGCACCTCCCCAGGGGAGAGCAATAAAATAAGGCTCGCTTGCGGGGGGGTTGGGGGGCGATTGGTTTTTTATGTGCAGTGGCTTTGAGCTCTAGCTGTAGAAGAGCTGTGAGCTGCATGCAATGCTTTCACTAGACTACTGCTGTATTACTGCAGCCTGTGTTCTCAATGCATTGGGAATAGAGTGATTCACTCTAAGCCTCAGGCTGTGAGAATGCATAGTTAAAA
>JAPDLS010000002.1 GCA_025920425.1 Candidatus Haiyanarchaeum thermophilum
GCGGTTACGGCATAAATGTACCTTGGGGGGCCACGATCAATAAAGTGGAGGTAGGAGTTGAAAGCTATACCACACTTCCAGATTATGAGGTACTCTCTGTCAGAATTTACGATGGGAGTAAGTGGTACAGTGCAGTTGTAGATACTTACTCCTCAGAAACACTTGAATGGATCGATTTTACCACATCCACCACATGGACTCCTGAAAAGGTTAACTCAATTAAGACGAGAATCTTATATTACTACACTGGGGGTGGGGGAGGATGCTATCCAAACTTTACCAAGGCAATAGTATATTCAGATCACCATTATTCGTTCAAAGCTCCAAATGAGATCCAAATAGGAGAAGATATATTATGCTGGAATGAAAGAGATGGAGTCCACCTTTGTAGGGTAACTGGAATAGATAAGCATAGTGGAGAATGGAAGCTCCTAAACTTCTCCATAGCAAATCTAAGCTTGGTAGTTACGGATAATCATCCAATTCCAAGTCCTGAGCTAAATAAGACAATGGAAGCTAAGGAATTTAAGCCAGGGATGAAGCTAAGGGTATTGCTAAATGGCTCAATCTCTTTGGCTGAGATCTCATCCATCGAGGAACTAAATTTCATAGGAGAGGTATATGATATAAAGATAAATGAAAGCAGCATATTGCTTCTCCTATCCAATCCTCCCTCTAATAAATTCTCCTCCCTAGATTCTTTAAGTGCCATAGACGCAGAAATAAAGACATACTATGTGGACTGGCTCCCTGTAAGGATAAATTATAGTGTTGGCCAAACCAATAAGATAATTGTGGAAATTAAAGAACCATCTAATTTTTCAATCTATGTAGTGGATTACTCTCATGAGCTAAAGAGATATTATAGAAGTAGGGAAATTGAAGTACTTGCTGGCTCGGTTGAGAAGGTTGGTGCCATCATAAATGAGAGCATATCTGCCTTCATGGCTATGAATTATGAAACTCTAAGAGGTACTTTGGGATATGGATTCTTCACAAGCATAGAAATTCCTGACGAAAATCTAAATTATTTCAAAGGAGAATATCTCCCACGGGTGAGGAGAAGTAGTGAAAGGAGAGCATTTTATTTTGATGAGGACTTTAATCAAAGTATGGCGGTGGTGAGGATTGGAATACACTAAAGGCATTTTAAAAGTGGTGGAAGCCCTTTTCGCCTCAGCTATCCTCATCTTCTTCTTAGTCTTGATAAACAACGCCTACCTAAAAGAAAGTAGTAAAATTGATTTGGAGCTCATCTCAGCACTTCAAGATTCTATCCTCCTATTAGACCAAAATGGAACGTTAAGGAAGGATGCTACTCAATTTAACTATTCTAAAATAGAATCAGAAATAGCCGAGCTCTACAATCACTCATTCAAAATATATGTTACTATTTGTGATCGTACTCGTTGTGTAGGAAACAAGATAGATACCCCGAATACGATCTCTTACACAATTGCTGGGGAAATTGAATATGGGCCTGTTGAGATCTTGGTATATGCAAAGAGGTGAATTGTGGTTAATTGCTACTATCCTCTTAGTTACATTGGCCGTAATAGTACTTCCTCTCACTGCTGTCCCAGTAATTGCTAAAATAGACGAATTCTTCTTTGCAAACATCAATGAAGAATTGAGCAGATGTGTAAATTTGAATAGTTGCAATTTAAGTGATTTTGTAGCTTTCATAAACCTAACTTCGACGAAGAGAGGATATAGGCTCAACCTAATCTACTTTTATTGTAACTCTACTTCCCTAGAAATTGGAAACTTCTACAACTTGAACATTTCTCTTAAAATTACCTCTGAACTCACACAAGTCGAAGAGGAAATTGAAAATGGTAAAGTCAAATACTTCGATGTCTACCAACTTGGAAAACATCTGAATGTAAGCTATTTGGGGAAGAAAATCTATCTAACTTGTGAGAGGAGGAACATAGTAAAGGATCTTTGCCTTACCTTTGTAGATGTCGTGAAGTGTTCACTTGAGTAGCTAGACTGACTCGCTACAGAACTCACAAATCAGCATTCCTCTTTTCTCCCTCAAGTTTTCACTGAAATTTCCACAAATTTCACAGGCACCAGTATATCTATACTCTCTAGATTTTGAGCTAAGATTCTTTGGCCCCCTCAATTTCATCTTCTCGGTGAGAATATAAATTAAGCTAGGAGCAAATTTGAGAATATCTTTCTCAGTAACCAATCCTAGTAATTTATCTCCATCACACACAGGCAATCTCCTAACTTCTCTAGAGTTCATTATCTTAGCTATCTCGAACAAATCAAGCTCAGGCCCTACTGTGATCAGCTCAGTAGTCATCACATCCTTCACCTTTACTTTTTTAGGATCTTTGTTCTTACTTACAACTTTTGAGATTATATCCTTCTCCGTAAGAATTCCTATCACTTTTTGCTTGTTTACAACTAGGAGAGAACCTACCCCTCTTCTGAGCATGAGTTTGCTTGCCTCCACAATTGAGGCCTCTGGTCTAATGGTAACTGGTTTTGTTGTCATTATGTCCTTGGCCAATATCATAAAATTCTAGATTTCCTAGCTTTTTTAGAAATTTTCTATATTCCTCTAAATAATTTTTTATTTAAGGAAATTATTTTATTCTTACAGCATCCAGATTTCTAGGACATAAAGTTTCGACCTTGAACATCTTATGCAATGTGCTGGCAAGATCTAAGCTCTTCGAACTTTCTCCATGATTAATTATTATTTTCTTTGGCTTTGGAGTAAGCATTTGCACGTAATTTATGAGTTGATTCCTATCAGAATGTCCGCTGAAGCCTTCAATAGAATACACTTCTAGGTTTACCTTCACCTCTACCATCTTTCCATTACTTTCCATTTTTATTTCTCTTTCCCCAGACTGAATTTTCCTCCCAAGTGAGCCCTCAGCCTGATATGACACAAACACCAAAGAATTTCTCTTATCCCCAGCAAGTTCTCTAAAGTATTCAAGTACTGGGCCTCCAGTCATCATGCCGCTTGTAGTAATTATCACACATGGTTCATTGCTCTCCACTACTTTTCTCCTCTCCTCACTTGATCCTACTCTGTAGAATCTCTCATGGAGAAATGGATTTATGTCGAGCTCAAAGATCAACTTTCTCATCGTCCTACTAAGAAACTCCGGATAGGCTGTATGGAGAGCTGTAATATCTGCAACCATTCCATCCACATAGATTGGAATATCCCCTATCAACTTTTTTCTCATAGCTTCCTCAAGTACTACCATTATATCTTGTCCCCTTCCAATCGCCAGAACTGGGATTATCACTTTCCCTCCTCTACTTACAGTATCATTTACTATTTTGATGAGAAATTTCTCACATTCACTTCGTGGGGGTTGGATATCGTTCCTCCCTCCATATGTAGATTCTATGATCAATGTCTCGAGCCTCTGAAACTCGAAATCTGCTGCTTCCAGCAAGCGAGATCTGGCAAATTTGAAGTCTCCGGTATATAACAAGTTATGATATCCATTCCCTACGTTGAGGTGGCATAGGCTCGAGCCTATAGTATGCCCAGCATTTAAGAAAGTAAGCCTTACATCTGGAGAGATGTCGGTTACTTCCCCATAATTCAAGGTAATTGAATGCTTTATCATTTCTCTTATGTCCTTACTCGAGAAGAGGAACTTTCCTATGTTTTTCTCAGAGACCTCGATAAAATCTAAGAGGATCAAAGTAATTATATCCCTCGTAGGTTCGGTAAAATATACTGGTCCCCTATATCCACATTTATAGAGATAAGGTACTAATCCACAGTGATCTAAGTGGGCATGACTTACGATAACAGCATCCAATTCATCTAAGTTGAACTCAGGGACATTAAAATAGGGACTCATATTCTCGCCACTAGCTACATTTACTCCACAATCAAGCAATACATTGCTCTCAGGAGTCTGTAAGAGAATTGTACTTCTCCCAACTTCTCTGAATCCCCCTAGACAAGAGATCCTTATCCAATATTTGCTATCCCTCTCCCAGTTTGAATAGATCTTCTTTCCAATCTGGTTCAAGAATTTCCTCCTATACTCGCTGTACTTAAACAAAGTCTCCCTTACCCCTTTTATCACTGGACTCTTGATTGGGGGAGCCCTCTTCACCTGGGGAATCCATAAAGTCTTCTGGCGGATTTGTTTTACTATCTCTCCTTCCTTCCCGATTACTACTCCAGGCTTGAGCGCTTCTATGATCACGATACTTCTCTTCTCATCAAACCAAATATCATTAAGGCCAGCCTCTTCTGGAATCAGTTGCTCTATGATTTCCTTAGCCTTTTCCTTATCCAGAAGTAAGGAAGGATCCATCCTTATTTCAACTCTCTTCTTTATAGTATCTACTATCTTCTTCACTACCTCTTTCCCTTCCTCTCCAATCAATTTCTTATTTTTAGTATACAGGACTATATTTGCTCCTTCAAAGCAATAGTCGGTAATCGCAGCTCCGCTTGGCAAATTCTCCTTTATCTTAGAAATAATTTCCTTCTCCTCCATTTCCCAATGCTCAGCCTCTCACTATTTTCTCTATCTCAGCATTACTTAGTTTTCTAAAACCTTCCTTCGTAATTACTGCCACTTCGATTTCCCCTCCAGAGTATATATCTCTCTTTGTTGCTGCAGCAACAGCTCGAGCAGCCAATCTCACCGCCTCCTCTAAGCTCATGTCCTCCTTATAATTGTCTTCCAGCACTCCATAGGAAATCACTGAACCAGAACCTGTAGAAATGTATTTATCCTCTATCTTACTCCCATCAGGTCCAAGAGAATATAGGAAAATTCCCTCCTCATCAACTCCTCCTAGAAGGAGCTGCACATAGTATGGAAAGATACTCATCCTGTTCTGGAAGAGGATATGGCTAAGTAATGTAGCTATTGTCCTTATATTGGGCCTCTTCTGCTTCCTCACCTTATAGAGTTCTATATTTACCTTGATAAAGTTGATGAGCATCTGACAATCTCCTACAGCTCCTGCGATCGTCACAGCAATATTGTCGTCCAGCTTATAGATCTTTTCGAAGTCTTTGTGAGCTATTAAGTAACCAAGGACTGCTCTCTTCTCAGAAGCTAGAACTACTCCTTCCCTGAACTTCAATCCCACTGTAGTTGTTCCAGTCTTTACAACCTCTTCCCCCTTTTCCATTTTCTCACCAGAAAAAGTTTATGTATAGTATTGGAAGAGTATATTTAAATGTTTCGAAACACCTACTCCTACCTAGAAATATCTTCCTAGGCCTCATTCCTCCATTCAGACCATTTCCTCAAGCACTTCCCTCCTGTACTTCTTCCTTAATTTGTGTAATGGCTCACTCTTTCCCAAAGCCTTGAAGTAGCCAACTAAGGCCTTATTCCTATCTCCTCCAACCCCTTCTATCCTCTTTTCCTTCTCAATTACTCTTTCCCCACAGCTCCTCAAGTATTTCCTAGATACAATATAAAGGGCAAAGGTGAGGGCTCCTTTTACTGCGAGGGTCTCATAATCATTTAAGTTATGATACTTATTGATAAGCTCCACCACTATTTGTGGAGTATAAGCTAAAGCGGTATTTATAGCAGCATCTCTCACCAATTCGCAGACCTCCTTAGCCCTTTTCCAATCAGCTTTGTGGAGATATTCTCTAAGTTCCTCCCTTTTTCTCTCACAGAACTTCAGCAGTTCCTCTCTAATTTTCCTTAGATCCTTCCTCTCTTCGGCCCTCTCCACTCCCAGTGGAATATATAACGCAGCCTCCATTTTTACCCACCCCAAATTCAACATCTAGAATTCTACATCTTTTATAGACAATAATTTTAACCACTATTTAATGATTTCTATACTCCATCACACTTTAGCTTTCGATATAATTAAAAACGGGAAAGCCTTTGGATTCTCATGGAAGATAAATTGGTAGGGAAGTTCTGCCCTGACACTTCAGTAATCATAGAAGGAATTCTCTCAAAGAAGATCAAGGATGGAGAACTGGCTGGGAAGATCTTAATTCATAGGGCGGTGATTGGAGAATTGGAACACCAAGCCAATGTCGGAAAGCCGATTGGACTAGCAGGTTTAGCTGAACTCAAAGAGCTGAGGGAGCTAGAAAGGTCGGGGAAAATAGAAATAGAGCTCATTGGAAGTAGACCTAAGCCAACCGAGATCAAAGCTGCCAAGTTGGGAGAAATAGATTCCCTGATTAGAGAAAGCGCACTTGAGCATGATGCTTGCCTAATCACAAGCGATCTAGTACAGGCTGAGACAGCAAAAGCTGAGGGCCTAAAGGTTATATACATAAAACCTGCCAGACGTGCAAGGATGAAGATTGAGGATTTCTTCGACGAGAATACTATGTCAGTTCACCTAAAGGAAGGTGTTGAAGCCTTTGCGAAGAAGGGAAAACCTGGAGATTGGAAATATGTGAAGATTACATCTCATAAGTTAAGTAGGGAAGAATTGGAAGGAATTGCTAGAGACATAATAGAATTTGCTAGGGAAAATGGGGCAGGATTTATTGAGCATGAGAGAAGGGGTTCAACCATTATCCAAGTTAAAAACTATAGAATTCTCATCACGAGACCTCCTTTCTCAGATGGGTTGGAAATTACTGCTGCTAGGCCTATCATCAAGTTAAGCTTGGAGGACTACGATCTTCCAAAAAAGCTTATAGAGAGGCTTGAGAAGAGGGCGGAAGGTATCTTAATCGCAGGGGCTCCCGGGATGGGGAAGAGTTGTTTTGCCCAAGCTCTGGCCGAGTTCTACTTGAAAAAGGGGAAAGTAGTAAAAACTATAGAAAGTCCTAGAGATCTTCAACTTCCTGATGAGATCACTCAGTATTCTAAAGTTCAAGCTAGCTCAGAGGAGATCCATGACATCCTCCTCCTCTCTAGGCCGGATTATACTATCTTCGATGAGATGAGGGACGATCCAGATTTTAAGCTCTATAGCGATCTGAGGCTTGCTGGGGTAGGAATGGTAGGAGTAGTTCATGCCACTGAGCCAATAGATGCCATTCAGAGGTTTGTAAGACGTGTGGAATTGGGGATGATCCCAAGTATTCTGGACACTGTAATCTTCATCAGAAATGGTGTGGTTGAGAAGGTGTATGAGCTAAAGATGGTAGTAAAGCTCCCAACCGGGATGAAGGAAAGAGATCTCACCCGTCCTGTGGTGGAGATCAGGGACTTCCTCACAGGAAAGCTGGAGTACGAACTTTACACTTTTGGCGAAGAAACGATCGTAGTACCAATAAAGAAGAGGAAAGGTGAAGATATCTGTCAAAGAGTTAGGGAAATGCTTGGTCAAATTGGAGGGGAGGTAGAAGTGGAGATAACAAATGGAGAAGTAGTTATCAGAACTCCCAAATCTCTACTCAAGCAGTTAATAGCTGGAAGAGGAAAAAGATTGAGGAAGATGGAAAAGAAGCTGGGAATTAGGATAAGGCTTGAACCCATATAGCAAAAGTTAAAAGAGGGAATTCATTATCTTAAATATGCTAGGCTCAGTGAAGAAATCTGGAAAGAGACCTAGAAATAATCTAAAGGTCTGCCCAAACTGTGGAAGCAAAGATGTAGAATTGAAGGGATCGGATATTTACTGCAAGAAGTGTGGGCTAGTAATAAGCAAACTCATGTTCAGTGAAGAATGAGCTCTGAAACTTAGCTGAAAGTTTTTGATTAAAATTCTCTACCTTCATAATTCCTACGATTCTTTCTAATAGGTTTTTAATTTAACTTAAGCAAAAAGGCTAAATCTTCCTCCTCGAGAATTCGAGCATGATTTATTTATTTGCAGTAATGCTAGCTCTTCTATCCCTCTTTCTTCCAGCCATCCATCCAAATGTATTAGCCGCGTTATCTCCGAGATTTAATGGTGAAGAGTTTGTTATCTTCATTCTTTCCTTTTCTTTGCTCTATCATCTCCTCAACCCCCTTAGGATCATGCTCATGAGCTATATAGATAGTGATTCAGAATTGGCTTACTTTCCCCTTCAAAAGGAGATCAGGAGAAAAGGGATAACTCCTATCTATCTCTGCACCATTTGCTCAATTTACTCCATTCTCATCACCCTTATCCTTTCCCCTCTTTACATCTTTATCCTCTCAACTACATACTCAAAACTCAAAAATTGGTCCATCCCTTTTTTACTTTGCATCATCCTCTTTTCCATCTGGAAGGAGAAGAGAAAGAGATATGCTATCCTCATCTACCTGCTCTCAGGGATTTTGGGAGTATTTGTATTGAACTTTAACCCCCCTCTTCTCTCTCCAATGCTCTTTGGTTTCTTTACTCTCCCATATCTCAAGCTTACTCAAAAAGTGAGCTTTCTAGGGATCAAGCTTAAGTTCAAATTTCAAAACACTAGCCAACTTAAGCTTTTGAGGATCTGCCTGAAGAGTTCCCTCACCTCTATCCTCTATGCACTAGTTCCTTCTCTCACCTCAACCCAACTCAGCATCCTTTGGAATCCTACTAAAAATGATGAAAAAACTTTGCTTAACTCTGCAATTACTGCCTCTCTCCCCATTTTCTGCCTAATCTCAGCCATCTCTATTGGAAAGGGAAGGAGTGGATATATGGAAGAAATAAAACATCTAATTTCTCCTTCAAACATCCCCACCCTTTACTTAATAATACTTTTCACCACACTCCTCTCACTTTTCCTAATTTTTCTGATTTGTTTTACAATTCAACACTTCCCCTTCATCAGCAAGCTAATCCTTCCTAGCAAGTTCATTTTGATCTGTTTCATCCTCTGGCTCTACTCTCTTTCATCTCTCCCAATAATTTTTTTGGCCTTCAGTATCTCAAAATTGGCTGAGAAGCTTAAAGTAAGGAAAGTTCACTGCATGGGCTGTATCTCTCTAAAAGCTGTTATCGATTCGCTAAGATAAAATCTAAGTCTTCTTCAACTTTTTCAGAAAGTAGTTAATGATGTTTGCCTCTCCCTTCCAAATACACTATTCATTCTCCTCTTAATTATTTCTAAGGATTGAAGAAGATAATTTGGAAATTTATACTTACTTGCTAGCTCCTCACAGCTCTCCAAATATTTATATACTACTCCCTCAGCTACTGTAAGAATTATCCTCCCTCCACACTTTTCACATCTTCCTGAAAGGGGAATTCTCCTATATTTTTCGTTGCAGTTTACACACCTAAACTCCTGCCTTGAAAATTCCCTCAAGTTTCCCTTTATATCTTTGAGGAAATGTTTCTCCACCAAAATTCTAGCTACATCATCGGGACTCACTGCTACTATCTTCTCAGCAAGCTGCATTTGTTTCTCTATCTTCTCCTTCATCGTAACCAACCTTTTATATTTCGACACAAGCACTCCATAATTCAGGTCACTTACATCATGGGTGAATCCTATTCCTCTGTAATCATCGCTTCCAAGCCTCTCAGCCAATCTCCTCACATTTACTTGGGCTGGCATCATCCTATTCAAAGTGGCTTCATAAAACTCGAGAGGATATAAGAATTCTATATCTAAATTGTGTACTTCCCTATCTATTTCTCCGAGCCTAATCTTGGTAGTAAGTACTAGGGCTGCATCCATTGAGCCCCCTCTCTTTTTGGGCAAGTATTCCTTAGAGAAGTTAAGGAGAAGATCCAGGAGAAGGATAATCGAAGCTTCATCTCCATCACAGTTCCTTCTCATAGCCGCATGAAACATTGGATGAGCAAAAAGGGCTTGGGTCTTGGAAAAACCTATGATCCTCCCTACCACACCCACGCTTGTATGGGGAGCTAGTCCAACTACGAGTTGTCCTATGAGATCTTCCTTCTTTCTCACATTATAATATGGGGGCTTTCTATAGAGCTTGACAAGTAGTTCATCAATAAAGTTACATACTTTAATTAGCCCTTCCGCTATATTGGCTTCCTCCCATTCCTCGCAGCTTGGAATTATAAGATCTTGGGGAAAGATTTCCACTATCTGATCCTCACTCATTAACTCATTTCCATAAATATCTCTTTCATATCCTAGCTCCCTGAGCATTTCTATGCTAGCCCCTATTTCCTTTGGCTTGAAATGAGTGATGGGTACCTCAGTACAGTCAAACCTCGTGGTCCCATCTTTATTAACATAGATTCCGTACTTAGCCCTGAGGATCCCTTTCTCTATTCTCTCAGCTATCTTATCCTTAGATGATGTTCCTTTCACCCCTTTTACTAATTCTGGTAGTTCACAATCCATTCTAGAGAGAATTGGATTTATCAGCTCGGTGAGGTTTATTCTCCTCCTCTCGAAGCTTTTAGTTTCAACTCCGCAATGAAGCTTAAGTTTTGTATATTTGCCACATTTGCTGCAGATTCTATATTGTTCAGTCCTATTCCCACAAACCTCACATACCCTATATATTCTCTTGGCTTTGCATTTCTCACATATAAAGATTGGTACTTCCACTTCCATATACCCTTTCCTTAATGCTTCATTGAGACTCCTCATCTTTCCCCCACTACTCCCAAGAGGAAAGAGCATATGAGGCCTTGCCCTCAACTTTCTCATCTTGGCCTTCTCAGGCCTCCCCAATCTGGCTCCAATAGTAGTATTTACTTTAGCTCTGAGCTTCAGCACACTCACTGAATTCAGAAAAGAGATAGCATCTTTAAATTGGGAAAGCTCTCGTTGAATCTTTTCCCTATCCCAATTCGGAAGGATTCCTAAAGTGTGGAGAACGATCTTACCTTCATCTACTATCAATTTTCCATCTCTGACCTTGTGAGGTAAACAGATTTTCTCAAATATTTGCTTCATATTCTCATCAAATTTGAGAACTAGAGTACTTCCCGTAAGCTTCCAATCCTCAAGCTGCTTATATAAATACTCGAAATCTTCCTTTTCAAGGTATTCCCAGTGGTAAGTATATCTAGGATGGAGGGGTACATTCAAACTTAAGCTCAAATCTAGGGCCTCCTCTGCCCCTACTTTGAACGGGTTTCGAATGAACTCTTTATATTTCTCAGAAGTCTCTCCAGCAGCTCTCATCACTTCTTGAACCCACCATTCCTCAGTATAACCGCTCGGCATGAGCACGTGATTTTGTTCATAGAAATCCCCAAAAGATATTAATAGATCTCCCAAGAAGAGAATCCTATCTACTTCCTTTACTATCCTCTCGGCTTCCTCCATCGTCTCCACCCTTACCACATCTCCATTCCTTAATCTCACTATTGGTCCCTCAATCTGATCACATGGAGTAATTGCTGAGGACTTACCAGGCCTTTCCATCCTCAACTGGGAACCTATAGCCACAAATGAATCAAGAATTACCATTGTGGCGGGATGCATTCCACAGGCAGCCAAACCACTGATCCTACTTCTTCCATATCTTAACCTAAATCCATTCTGGGCTGATGGATAAGAAAAAATAGGTCTTCCAGCTACTGCTTCCTCAATATATCTGTAATCTGGAGCAATCTGGGAAGTACTCTCTTGAGCATATTTGCTCCGTTGAATCTTAAGATATTCTTCCAAAAACCTCCACTCTTCCAATCCGAATTCTTTTCCAAACTCTTTGATATAGCCGAGTAGTTTTTTAGCCTTGAGAGCTATTCCTTCACACAATACCAAACACATTCCTCCCCTTATCCTGTCGGTCTCTACCCTAGGCAGCCCTTTATATGCTAGAACCTCTCTTTCACTCGTTGGCTCTCCTGTAATTTCAACAGGAATATGGCTTACTAAGAAAATTATTTCTTCCCTACTTGGAAAGTATTGCATCCTATCCTCAGAATGATAATCTTCTATCTCCACAACATATCTCTCTATTTCCTTCTCCGTAGGATCGTACTCAGCTAAGTTAAACTTTCTCCTTAGAAAATCAGCTATTAATACAGTGAAGGCTGCAGCAGTGCCACCTGCTCCTCTAATAGGCCCACTGAAGTAACATGCTAAATATTCTCTTCCATCCAATCTCTTCTTCAATTTTATCCCAGCAATTCCCTCGAGTGGGGCTGAAACTATTCCTAAAGTCAAATAAGCCAAAGCTACTCTCACTCCGAATTCGATTGCTTCTCTAACATTCTGAAGAGGAATAAATTTTCCTTCACTTGCCTCCTCAGCCATTTTGAGAGCGATCCTTGGATCTCCTGATGGGTAGATCTTCTCCAACTCAATTATCCTCTCGGCTAACCCTTTCCCTCTTATTTCTGGGTAGAGAGAAGAAAGTAGGCCCTCAACCCTTTCTCCAATATCTTCAGCTAGTAGGGATTCTACTTCATCTTTAGGATCGTAGCCTAAGGCTCTACATTCCCTAGCTAGCCCGTATGCTTTCTTTAATTCCCTTTCTATCTTCTCTTCAACTCCCTTCATCATCTTAATCTGAGAGTCATTTCAATAAAATCTTTTCTATAGAATTGGAAATGGGAAAGGTTCTCTGGGGAGGCTTTTATTTCTTGAGAAAATTATGGAAAAAATGAATCGGACCTATCATGCAATAGGAAGAAAATGCAAACTGGTGGGAGGGAAGGCTACCTATTTTTTGTTTTTGAGGAGTAAGAATGGTATGAAACTAATGGAACTTAAGCCAGGATCTTACTTAGATTTAGAACTATTGAGGAGAAGATGTCTTGGCTATTACGATGGAACTTATCACCCATGCGATTCTATTCTAAAATTTCCCGCTCTAAGATGTAGTAATTGTGAGGAAAAACATATCCTTAAAAAATGCTTGCAGTGTAAAGGAAGCTGTCTGCTTCCCAGAAATGTTAGAAGAAAATTTGGAGCAGATGGGGAGCACATAATCTATTTAGTGGAATTTGGAAAATTACTGAAAGTAGGAGTAACTAAGAAGGGGAGGGTAATGGAAAGGTGGTTAGAGCAAGGAGCAGATGCTGGCTGTGTTCTGGGAAGTGGGAACTGTGAAGAGATGATAGGATTGGAGAGGCGTCTCTCCACTTATTATTTTGCATCCATTCCTACTGAATGGAAGGTAAAGTTCCTATTTTATAAAGGACCTGTCTCAATGCAAGATTTAAGGAAATATTATACTCTTCCTTCACCAGTCTCTCTCTTTCCTTATCCTAAAGGAAAGAAACTCAGTGGAGAAATCTTAGGAGTTAAAGGAGAAATACTTCTTCTAAAAAGGAATGGGCACTGTTTTTGGGTAGACTTGGATCATCTGATAGGCTGGGAATTCACTTCCCAAAAATTATCCTAAGACCCACCCCTTTATTTCCTATGGAAAAAGAGTTAAAGGTTAAGTTTCCATAAGAAATAAAGGTTAAAGTTAAGAATTTGTACTTATGCTCTTTCTGTAAGCATGTTTCCATAAGAAATAAAGGTGAGGCTCCATCCGAAATCATTCTTATTCTCTAGCATAAAAAAATTTATTAAGCATGATTCAAACTGAGAAAATGCTTGAGGGTGTGGGGGATGCAACAAGAAATTGCTAAGATATTTGAGAGTTACCTCACGAAAAAGTCCACCATTTTTAGGCTGAAAGAAGCCCTCTCTCCCAAATTTCTTCCAGATAAGATCCTTCATAGGGATGAACAGATCAATGCTCTTGCCCACATCCTAGCACCTTCCCTTAAGAGGGAAAAGCCAAGTAATGTGTTCGTTTATGGTAAAAGCGGCACTGGCAAGACCTTAGTGATACTCCATGTATGTAGGGAATTAGAGAAATTTTCTGGAGAAAATAGTGTTAAAGTTCTCTATGTGAACTGTAAGATGCGGAAGGTAGCAGATACTGAATATAGGTTGATTGCTTTTTTGTGCAGAGCTCTAGGCAAGCCTGTACCAGCCACTGGCTTACCTACTTATGAGATTTATAAAGAGTTCTTTGATCTTCTGGATAAGGAAGGAAAGATTTTCATCCTAGTATTGGATGAGATAGATAGACTTGTCAAGAAAAGTGGAGATGAGGTGCTTTATAACCTCACCAGAATAAATTCAGAACTCCAAAATAGCTCAGTCTCAATCGTAGGAATATCGAACGATGTTACTTTCAAACTCAAACTTGATCCTAGGATAAGGAGTTCTTTGGGTGAGGAAGAAATAATATTTCCCCCATATGATGCCTTTCAACTGAAAGATATCTTAAGCGAGAGGGCAAAATTAGCATTCTTTGAGGATAAGGTCAATGAGGGTGTAATTGAGAAATGTGCAGCTTATGCAGCTAGAGAGCATGGAGATGCTCGCAGAGCACTTGAGCTTCTGAGGCTTGCTGGGGAAATTGCTGAGAGGATGGGAAGCCCAATGGTTATGGAAGAGCATGTGGATCTGGCAAATGAAAAGATGGAGAGGGAAACTTTAATCGAGGTAGTTAAAAAACAGACTTTACATGCTAAGCTCATAATTCACTGTCTAATAAATGAAATGTATAGGAATCAGAGAATCTATTCAGGAGATCTATATGATATATATTGCAAGGTTTGCAGACAACTCTCGATAAGGCCCCTAACTCAACGGAGGGTTTCTGATTTTCTCAACGAATTTGATATTCTTGGAATAATTAGTAACAAGACAATCAGTAGGGGGAGATATGGAAGAACTAGAGAAATAGTGCTCACTATTCCTGAGGATTTGGCTCGAGAAGTCGAGAAAATGTTAAAAGCAGAATTTGGAATATAACTTTATGGAAATTTTGAAGAAATTCCTAAACCATGGTTATCTTGTTTCTCCCGAACTTGACTTGAATAAGATAGAAGATGTAGATGCATTCCTCCAGTTTGTACGATCGAACTATAGAAAAGGATATGTAATAAACAATCAAGTCCTTGAAGCCTTTCTTCTCTCCACTAGAAAGGTTTCCCATGGATTGAAAATTCTTTTCAACTTTGAAGAGAAGTACAAGAAAGTAGGCGTGAACGATTTTGTTAGCTTATACAATGATAGATATCATAAACTCAAAGAAGTAATATGCAGGAGGAGCGAGGCTAGAGGTACCATATCCATTTCTAAAGCATTGAAAAGCTCTTCAAACGAAGTATTTTTGGTGGGAATGATAAAAGAGTTAAGGCGAGGAAAGGGGTGGGTAAGGGCAATATTAGAGGATCCTACTGGAAGTGTTCCTGTAATGATCAGAGCCAGTGAAAAAACAGAGGAACTTGTGGAAGATGAGGTAATTGGAGTCTATTGCATTAAAAGGAATGGTGCCTTTTTCTCCGAGGCTCCAGTATTTCCAGATATTCCTGAGAGGGAAATGAAAAAGTTAGATGAGGATTTATTTCTTTGCTTTATTGCAGATATTCATTATGGATCTAAGATGTTCTTGAGGGAAGAATTTGAAGAGTTCATCAATTTTTTGAAAGGAAAAAGTAAAGAAGAGAAGCATAGAGAGATCGCTGAGAAGATAAAATACATCTTTATACTAGGAGACATCGTGGATGGGATTGGAGTTTATCCTGAGCAGGAAAGAGAACTTGAGATACCTGATATCTATTCCCAGTATGCAGGGGTGAGCGAGTATCTAAAACAAATTCCTGAAGAGAAGCAGATCATAATAATACCAGGAAACCATGATGTGGTGAGAATGGCAGAACCTCAACCCCCTCTCTATAGAGATGTAGCAAAACCACTTCACGAGCTTAAGAACGTAATTTTACTTTCTAATCCTGCAATGGTGAATGTAGAGGCTAAAGAGGGATTTGATGGATTTAACATTCTTCTTTATCATGGGTACAGTTTGGATTATCTAATTTCGAATGTGAATAGACTCAAGAAGTATGGATATGAGAAGCCTGAGTTGGCAATGGAACTATTGTTGAGGAAGAGACATTTAGCTCCCACCCATGGTTCTACCCTCATAGCTCCTCTTAACCAAGACCACCTTACCATAACTACAATTCCAGATATCTTTGCTACAGCCCATATTCATAAGGCTGCAGTAGGAACATATAAAGGAGTCTTGAATATCTGCTGCTCCTGCTGGCAGGCTAGGACCCTTTTCCAAGAAAAAGTTGGCCACATCCCTGAGCCTGGAAGGGTTTTTTTAGTCAACCTGAAGAATATGGGAATAAGGATCTTGAAATTTGTCTAATCTTATTCTACAAAGAACTTCAAGAGATTTTGTAAGAAGAGGTGTAGATGGGTTGGGAATTCAGTTAATCCCATACCCAAACACATAAGATAAAAAATTGCCACTATAAAGGCTGCAAAGCTGAAAAGAAGTGTGAGGAGAAAGAATACTCTCTTAATCACTCTTCTGCTTTCATTCCTTGAGATACAATCTGCAAGTACTCCAAACATCATACAACTGAAGATGGGTATCATCCCTACAGAGTTTTCAAAGAATACAGAATAAACAGTGAGAAGGATTATGAGGATGAGAAGGGAGAGGATTATGGAGTGAATTAGGATAAGTTCTAGTGAGAGCATTACCCTCCTTACATTGAGTTGTTTAATTTCTCTTCCAAATCTTATTGAAATTGGAATAGTTACTGGCCTAGCAATTGGAAAGATGAAAAGAGAATAACCAATTAAAAAAGCCAAAAAGGAGGGATTGGAGAATATATATTCTTTGAAAAGAATTGAGGTGAGAAAGACCCCGATATAAAATATAGGTAAACTCTTTAGAAACGCTTTCACTCCTATCTCTTTCTCAATTTCATAGAGGAGGAAAAGAATAATCCCTATAGAGGGTATTTGAAGGGGGTAAAGAGTTAGAAATGGGATGAAGAAAATTCTGTAAATTTCTCCGGTCCTAATAAGGTTTTGGTAGCTGTAGGTCGCTTGAAATTCCTTAAAAGGAAGGAGGAAAAGAAGGGTAAGGACGAGAAAAGCTATGCTCAAGGTATGCATGGTCAGGATAGCCTTCATCATTATACAAAAGCCTTCTACCTTTTAAACCCTATCGAGCAAGTGAAAAATATTTTAACATAAAGTACTTAGGAGCTTTATGAAGTTAAATGTAGGGGAAATCATACGAAGGATCAAGGAAGCTACTGGCTTAGGAGAGGAATTCATTAAGGAGAGAATCAAAGCTAAGAGGGAAGAGCTCTATGGATTGGTCTCTGAAGAAGGTGCAGCTCTTATAGTAGCAAATGAACTTGGAGTTAAGATCAGTAGGGGAGAAGAAATAGGAAGGCTTCAGATCAAAAATCTAGTGAAGGGACTTAGAAATGTGAACGTGTTTGGAAGAGTAATAAGGATCTTTGGGAGTAGAGAATTTGAGAAGGAGAAGTTGAAAGGTAAGGTAATAAGTTTTCTGATAGGAGATGAGACAGGAGTAATTAGGGTAGTGGCTTGGAATCAATTGGCAGATTTAATAGAGAAAAACTTGAAAGTAAATGATATAGTAGAGATTATTAGAGGAAGTGTTAAGGAAGACTCTCTTGGGAGGAGAGAACTCCATCTAACGAAAGGGAGTAAACTCAAGATAAATCCCCAAATAGATTTTAAGCTTCCTGAGGCTGAAAAACTCAAACAGAGGGCAGAATATAGTTTAATAGAGAGATTAGAGGAAGGTGGGGAGTATAAAGTAGTAGGCACCATCACGAAATTGCTGGGAATTAATTTTTATAAAATATGCCCTTATTGTGAAAGGGTAGTGAAGGAAAATTCATGCGCTCTTCATGGCCAAATTTCTCCAAGCTACTCTTTTGCGCTTTCTTTTATTTTAGATGATGGAACTGGAAGCATAAGGGTAAGCATATTTGGAGAACAAGCAGAGAAACTTCTAGGAGTTGGGGCTGAGCAAATTATGGCCCTCGTGAAGGGAAAGGAGGATCTGTTGAAACACTTTGGAAAAATAATAGGCAAAGAGATCATAGTAATAGGCAAGGCGGAAAGGAGAAGGGAAAATCTAGAGTTAAGAGGGAAGAAGATTATGGTAAAATTTTCTCCAATCTTGGAAGCGTTCAGAATAGTAAGGGTGCTGAAGTATGGAGGTTGAAATAAGGACAAGAGTTTTTCCAACAGAAGATGTGGAGAAGCTCAGGAGAAGTTTGGCCTCAGCCTTCAACTCAGAGTTCGAGTTTAGAGATGGAGTCCTCATCTCTACTACGAAGTTGGAGTCTTTAGAAAAAATGAAGAGTCAGATTAAGAGTAGAGAGATCCAACCCACAGTAAAGGAACTCATCCTGAAATTTTCGGAGGATGGGAAGGTGAGGCTTCTGTTGAATAAACAAGCAATATGTAGAGGGATCTTCAATTTTGTTGATGAGGAGGAATTTCCTTTAGGAGTAATTGAGGTTACGATTTGGATGAGTGGGGAAGAGTTAATATCTTTTTTAGAACTTTAACCCTTAAGTAATCTCTTTCCCATCACTTCCCAATATATTACTGTTTCTCCCTCAAATAATTTACCACTTAATTCCTGAGGTATCTCGAGCTCAAATGTCTCATAGGTTTCCATATCCATAAGAGTAACCACATTTCCTCTCACTCCTATTACTTGAGCTTCCTTCTTACTCACTATTGGTACCTCCACTTTTTCATGGGAAGGTAGAATTACTACCCTCTTTTTCTCGTCGATCAATCCTACTGCTTCAATTCTCACTTTTGTATGCCCATGTTTTCCAGTACTAGAGGTTTTAATATCTACCACTTTACATGGAGCCCCATCTATCACTACGAAACTACCTACCCTTACTTCTCCAGCACCTATCATCTTCTTTTCGAATTCCATCTCGATCACTTCTTTGCGGCGAGTTTAATATCCTCCCCTCTTACAGTACTCCTTCCACTATGCTTGGCTAAGGTCACAGCCTGAACGGCGATTTGCATTGCATACTCTTCAAGGATTGCTCTCAGAGCAATTTTAGCAGATTCACCTACCCTACTAGCTCCAGCCTTTTTCAAAATTCTTTCCATTGCAGCTAGGCTGAGTTCAGCCATACTTTCATTAAATCCTCATATCTTTTAATTCTATCGCTCAATCCAAGGGAGTCCTCAGAAAGGCCCCAATTTTACAAAACTCTGCAAATTGCCTTCCCTCTTGGGTTCCTGTCGAGACAAGAACTACTTCAGGCTGGCACTTTTCGATCAAGTTGTAGAGCTCATCCACTTCATTAAATTCCTCAGATATGAGCAATTTCTCCACAACACATTTAGTAAGGGCTTCCTTCACTTTCTCAACCCCATACACCACCAAATTAGAATTCTTTGCTACTTTCTCAAAGAAAGAATTAACTAGACTTATCTCTATTGATATCTCCTCATGCTTGAGCACATCCAGACTTTTGCTTACTAATTCCCTCAATCCATAATCATCAGTGTATCCTGTATCTCTAATGGCAATAATTTTTTCCTTCAGACCTACTGGAAGGTATTCGATGAAAAATTCCTTGCTAGGGCCGGGACCTCCTATGAGGAGACCTTTGATGTTGAATTTCTGAAAAATTTGCTGAGCATCATCAGCTACACTTTTATACCAATTCCTAGCCAAATTTTCCCTTACTCTTTCAAACCTCACAGCACTTTGTCCACCTTTTCTAGTTTTTCCAGGAACAATAGAATCTCTTTCCTTCAGACACTCAATATTTCTTCCTCTTACTATCCCAATAGCACAATGTCCCTTATCTATTACAATTAATCCATAGTTGTACTTTGCCTCTAAAAGCTCGAGGAGAGGCTGTATTACAAATTCTTTATCGCACCTATAGAGCTTAGTTGGTAGTCTCTCAGGAGGTTCTATGAGCCAGATCTTATACTCCGGCCTTCCCTCTTCTGGGGATACATTCCCTGAGAAGATCACAAGCCCATTCTCAGGAATTTTCTTATAGAGTTTTAATTCCTGAGCTATCTTTTCTAAGGCAGCTATTACATTTCTTCTAGTAGTCCTGCTCTTTATGTTTTGGGCAGTACCCAACTCCTGATTTACTAGCTCCTTTAGCTTTTCGATATTGAAATCTGCAGGTACATAGATACTTATGAGCTCCGTATGCTTTCCCTTAATTTGTTTGAGCTCTTCTAGGAGCCTCTTTAGCTTAATCTTCTCTAGCTCACTTTTCATAGTACTTTCCTAGACCTTCTTGCATTATAAATTTCCTTAGATCTACTCTTAGATTATCTGTAGCAGCAATTACATTTTTTCCAGTGGCTTGCTTGATGAAAAGAGCCTCTCTCTCAGGACCTACCCTCAGCATTTTCATTCCAAAATGTTGAAGAATAGCATTCTTGACCTCAGAATACTTGAGAAACTCTATAGCTTCGATTGTGCACATATGCATCTTTAATTTGAAGTTGTTTGGCCTCAAAACATTTAGGATAAGGAGATCACACCCTCTATAACTTTCCGCAATTTCCTTCGAGAACATGGTATCACCAGTATATCCAATAGTTATGGATTTAAATTTGAAGATAGCCCCAACAGCATAAGGATCCTCATGGATTGCCCTACATGTCTTTATTGAGAACTCTGGAAAATCTATCTCCTCTCCAGCCTCCAATACTTTGATTTCCAAGAAATTTTTCCAGTACTCTTGGAGGATTGGAGAGAAGATCTCCTCACCTCTTGCCCCAAATGCGCAACTCTTATTCATCAAGATACTTCCTCCCTTTCTTAACCCTCCTCCACTCATCGCCTCAACTATTTCCCAAGTTCCAGCTACATGCTCGAAATGTGCATGAGAGAGAAAGAGGTACTTAGTCTTACTTACATCTATATGGTTTTGAATGCACCTTATTAGAGCTCCGGGCCCTGGATCCACATGAATCTGAAAATTTTCTTCCTTGATTACAAACCCTCCCGTTGCTCTTTTCTGAGAACATGCTACTACTCTGCCTCCTCCTGTGCCTAAAAAGATGAGTTCCATATCAGAATAATTCAAATTGGCCATTAATTATTATTTTTTGTATTTTTCCTAGAAAATCTAGGTTCAACTTGGATTCCACTACTTTTCCCACTATATTTCTCATTTCCTTTTCATCGATTTTCCCGATGAAGCTTACATTTATCAGCAGAGGGCGGTCAATCCTCTGCCCAATTTTGGAAACGAGTCTTACATATACTTCCTTGACTCCACTTTTCTCATAGATCTCCTTAGCCATCAGTTTAGCTAATACATTATAGATCTTTCCCACATGGTTTACAGGGTTCTTTCCTGCAGTGCTTTCAATGCAGATGAATCTATTCACAGGGATAAGTCCATTAACCCTATTTCCCCTCCCAGCAGCTCCATCGTCCCCATTCTCTGCCGAAGTGCCAGTTACTGTAAGATAACATCCATCGATACCTCTTTCAGGCCTATCAGCAGCATTTAATGAGATATTCGCCTTGAGTTCACTTTTTTGCTCTACAAATCTTTGGATTGCTTCAACAATTTCTGCCTTCTTCCTAAGATAATCTGAAACACTTCTTACAAATTTATCGATGAAACTACATGCTATAATTAACTCCAATCTCTTCCCAATTCTTACTCCCATCACCTTTACGTCTTCTCCAGAGAAGGGAAATTCCTCCTTGAATTTATTGGAGTTGATGAACCTCTCCACTCCATATATGAGCTCTTCTGTCTGGGTAAGTGGATAATAGGAAACTCCAACTGAAGTGTCATTTGCTCCAATTACTCCCTTTCTTCTGTAGAGATCTGTCAAATTCCCAGCTCCTCCTTTAGTTTCTACCACATATCTCACATGTTCTTCTGGATCCAAAAATCTAAAGTTCTTAGAGATGAACGCTTTAGCTGAGCTTGTGGCAATTTTCTCCAACTCTATGTGAAGGTTATCTATAGAAGTAGTTGCTCTCCCTGAAAAGAATACTAAGATTTTCTGCAATATTTTTCCCCCTCCAAATTTGGGTTCACTCCTACCTGCAACTACTTCAAGCTTATCTACATTATGGTGCATAATCCTTCCAAAATGTCTGAGATAGAATTTACATAACTCCCTCGAGAAATTTTCAGCTAGACTATCAGCTAGATAATCTGGATGACCCTTTCCTTTCCTTTCCACGATCTCGACAAGTTGATCTTCGACAGGCTCTCCTTTAAGCTTCGTTATCGTCAACACAAGAGAAGAGAGGAGGAAAAGATATAAATAGGATTCGAAAAAAATATAATATCCCATTAACGACGAGGCTGATAACCGGAAGGTCCTGGGTTCAAATCCCAGCGGGCCCAGAGGGCCCGTAGCTTAGCCTGGTGGAGCGTCCGAGTTAATGGGATAGAATCCATGCGTTGCTTTTTAGCGATCGACCTTCCCTCAGCGATGAGGGAAAAGCTGACTGCAATTCAAGCAGAGCTGGGGAAGAGCGCCACTATAAAATTTGTGGAGAAGGAGAATTTACATATTACTCTCTTCTTCTTTGGGGAAGTTGGGGACAAAAAACTTAAGGAAATTAAAGAAATAGCTTCAACCTGGATTAATACCTTTCCTAGATTTTGGGTGAGATTGAGGGGAATTGGAGTTTTTCCAGATCTAAGTTATGTGAGGGTAGTTTGGGTAGGGGCTGAAGCTCCAGAACTCAAAGAACTTCACCAAACATTGGCTCAACGCTTTCAGCAACTTGGGTTGCATGAAGACAAACCATTTGTCCCCCATCTTACCTTAGGGAGGGTAAAGAGAGTGATAGATAGGGAAAATTTAAAGATGGTGCTAAACAAATTTAGGACCTTTGAATTTGGAGAATTTGAAGTAAATGAAATCAAATTGAAGAAAAGTACCCTTACTCCTCATGGCCCAATTTATGAAGATATTTTCAAATTCCAACTCCAGCCAGTCTAAAGCTATCATGAACTTCTCTTCCATCCCTCTTTAGATTTGCATTTATGGTTTATACACATTCTAAATGGTCTCTTACCTTTCCTCCTCACTTCTACCAATGGCATTCCACAGATCCCACACTTTTCCCTAAGTGGAGTAATTTCTCCATTCAGAGGAATAGGAAAGGAAAGTCTACACTTAGGATAATTGCTACAACCTATGAATCTTTTTCCACTTTTACTGGATTTGATGATCATGAGTTCTCCTCCACAGGAGGGACAAGTTCCAACTGTCCTTGCCTCACGTTTGAGATCAATTAACCCCTGTAGTAACTTTTTCCCTATTTCAACTTCCTTCTCTCTAAATTGTTCTAAGATCTTAAGCAAAACCCTTTTGGCATCCTCTACCACCTCACTTCTACTCTTTTTGCCATGGAATACAAGCTCCATTTCTTGCTCAAAATGTCTAGTGAGCTCCTCACTTACAATGCTTGGCACATTTTCCCTCAACACAGCTGTGATTATTTCTCCAAGTTTAGTCACCCTTATGCTTTTCCCCACAATATATTTCCTATCGTATAAGGTCTGCAAGATCTCACTCCTCGTACTAGATGTACCTAGTTTTCTCCTTTCCATTTCCTTGATTATGCTCCCTTGAGTATAACGGGCAGGAGGTTGGGTTTGTTTCTTGATCACATTTAACCCTAACACTTTGACCCTATCCCCTTCAATTACTTCCGGAAGCATTTGCTCCTCGAACTTTACATATGGTTTGTAGTAACTTATCCAACCCTCCCTCAATATCCTTCTCCCCACTGCTAGGAAATCATTCTTCCCGATTGAGATTATTATTTTCATACTTTCCTTTATGGCTGCTTGAGCAAAAACAGCCAAAGTCCTCCTTACTATCAAATCATATAATTTTCTCTGTTGAGGAGTGAGCCTCTGAAGATCAGGGACTTCATGAGTGCAATAGATTGCGGGATGAGCCTCATCGCTCTTCTTGCCTTCTTGAGGAATAAGTTTTCCCATAGCCAATAATGATTCGCAGAGTGGCCTATACTGAGGCAGAGTTGCAAGTGCTCGTAAGATCCTCTCGTAATCTACTAGGCTTGGCAATTTCTGGGAATTCGTCCTAGGGTAGCTGATTGCAGCTATCTGGTACAAGCTTTCAGCAATATTCATTGTTTGAGCTGGGGAGAAGCCAAATTGGTTGTAAGCCTCGGTCTGGAGATCTGTGGTATTAAATGGCACTGGAGGATTTTGTTTGTACTTTCTCCTCTCCACAGCTTTAACCAACGCTTCCTTCCCCCTACATTCATTTAAAACTTGTTCCACCTCCTCCCTCTTCCAAAACTTCCCAGCTTCATGCAAGGCGGAGACCGGTACTCCATTTATTTCAGCATGCAGCTCAAGCTGCCAATATGGCTTAGGGACGAAATTCCTTATTTCAAGCTCTCTCTGCAGGAGGAGATTAAGCATAGGACTTTGAACTCTTCCAGCTGAGAGGATAGCAAATCCTTTGTTTGCTTGATTTTTCAATGCAGAGGTGAGAGCTCTCGTGAGATTAAAGCCCCAGAGAGCATCCAATTCATGCCTAGTAAGGCCTACTTCAATTTGATTAAAGTCGAGATGTGGGGAGGCATTTTCATATGCCTCTACGATTTCCTCCTTGACCAATGTGGAGAATTTCATTCTCTTAGCATCATTCACTCCACAAATATATTTCAATATATTTGCCGCAATAGTTGATCCTTCCACATCATAATCACAGCATACTATGTACTCCGAGGCCTCGTCCTTTACTTCCCTTATAGTCTCAAAGTATTTTTTGGAGAAGATACGTTTTTTCCCATTCTGAAAAGCCGGGACCCATACACATTCAAATACAGGATACTTCCATCCATCCTTCTCCTTAGCATCTAATGTAAAGAGATGGCCAACTGCAGCCACAATTATATGCTTCTTTCCATGCCTTTCGAATTCATAATATTCTACCTTCTGCTTTGAGACCTTCTTCCTCAGACTATTGTTTTCTGCCAATGCAGCAGCGATCCTTCTCATAGCATCCGGCTTTTCAGCTATCAACAATATATGTCCCACTCTTTCACCTCAAATTGAACTTAATACCTAACCTAAAGAGGTCCATTTTATAAAAATGCTGTAGAATCTTTTCCCCATCCTTTCTCACCCTTCTCTATAGAATTCAGCAATTGCTTCCTTCATCTCCACAAGTCCCACGCTTTTCCTTTTCCTCTTCGCCGCCTTCGAACAAGCAATCAAAGCGATTTCCACAGCGATCTCAGCTAAGGCATCCATGAAGACTTCTTCAGCCTCCTCGCTGATCTTCACCTTTAGTTCCTTAGCAAGCCCCTCTATGAACTTCCTCTTCATCTAGTAATCACGATAGGAGTATCTAATACTACTATAGTATGCTCAAACTGGACAATTACCTTCCTTCCATCCTCCTTGAGTACGTTGTACTTCCTTATAGCCAAATTATCTACCAATTGCTTCAATACGAAATCCACATTTCCAAATTCCTTGAATAACCATCTTTTAGCAAATGGTAAATTCCCATAATTTTGTTCAATAAAGTTGAGGACCTCTCTGGCACTTTCATTCCTTACTGGTTTCTTCGAGACGAACTTGAAGATCTCAGAATCTTTAGTTTCTATTACTCTCCCTTCTCCAATTGTGAGGAAGGGTTCGATTGCGATCACATCCCCTTTTCTTACCTCTTCCAGACTTCCATTATCATAGTTTGGAATACTTTTACCAGCATGAAGATTGAACCTCTCAATACTATGACCACCTAAGTTTACTACGGGAGTAAATCCTTCCTCCTTAGCACATCTCTCTATTGTCCTTCCTATCTCAAATACCCTTATCCCAGGTGCAACTTTTTTAATAGCCATTTCTAACGCTTTAGCACACACTTCCCTTAACTTCTCATGTTTATTGGCTTCCACTTCAATAGAAATTGCAGCATCAGCAATATATCCATTTACATGAACTCCTACATCCACTTTCACCAGATCTCCAGGCTTTATTCTCCTATGATCATTTGGAGCAGCAGTATCATGAGCAGCTATTTCATTTATACATACATTTACTGGGAATGCAGGTATCCCACCAAGTTTCCTTATCCTATCTTCAAGTTCCTCACAGAATTCAAGTATTGACATACCGCTTTTGATAATCTCAGTGCTATAATTCAAGACACTTCTAGTAATGGCTCCTGCCTTTTGATAATACCTGAGCTCTTCCACATCTCTCAGTATGCCATTTTACTAATAAACTTTGCTGCAGTTAAAGTTCTACACTCAAGAGTAATCGGCTCAACTCATCAAAATCCCTTATCACCAAAGGAGTAAGCTTCAACAGTTCCTCTCTTTCAAAAGTACCTGCCCTCAGGACAGTCAATACTCCAACCCTTTGCCCCACTTCATGATCGAATGGAGAATCTCCAACGAAGATTAGATTTGTCCTCTGCAAGTTGAATACATCCTCTAGAAACTGAAAGTGATCTTCCTTCTCAAACCCAATTTCTATCCCTAAGGCTGCAGTGAAGAATTTCTTTATCCTATTCTTAAGCAAGATAGAATCTAACCTCTCCTTAGGTGAGGAAGTAGAGACGAAAAGCAAGTAGTTTCGCCTAAGCTGCTCCAGATTTCTTCTCACATCTGGAAAGAGCCTATATCTTTGACGCATACTCATTTGTTCATACAACTCATCTATGTACTCTATAATTTCCTCCTCAGGTTCATATCCATACCATTCATAGTAAAGTTTATTTAGGAATCGTCGAAATGGTATTCCACTCATCTCCACAAATCGCTTCTCCACATATTTCCTTGGAATCTTAAACTCCTTCTCTAGGAGCCCAGAAGCCATCTGGGAAAGCAAAGCCATACTATCGATAAGGGTACCATCAAGGTCGAAGACAATTCCTCTAATCATTTCATGAACTTTTCCAACTTTTCCTGTTTTTTACTTAGTATATCATCTAGACCAAATCCAAGTACTTCCAGTATTCCCTGCACTGCAGGTAGGATTTGGTGATTTATGTAATATTCAGGATCATACTTCAACTTCTTCCCCCTAACATCTTCATAGAGGTATGCTCTCTCTGAGATTTTGCCAGGACCTTCGATCACAACCCATTTGATTATGGTGCCAGGTTCAGCATAATATCCCCTTTCAGCTCCCCTCATCGCAGCAGTTATATGGGGACCTAAGCTTTCATACTCCTTGAATTCTCTAGTCAATTGAGTATAGATAACGAGTTCTTCTAATGGGACCCTATGCTCCTTCAGCTCAGAAATAGTATTTCTCACGATCTGTAACGCCTTCCCAGGATCATTTTCCTTAAGGATTGCAGTAAGTACCTCCATCTGTACTCGTTTAGCTATGCTTGCCCAATCTCTTCTGACAAATTCAAATCCTTTTATAATAATCCTTCCATTTTCATCTACCAATGCATATTTTTTCTTAGCCCCTCTTTCTATTTCCCCCCTCCTAGATACCCAGATTCCGGCAGGATAGAAGCCGCGAAGCTCCAATTCCATGATTCCTGGCAACCTTTCATTTACAGCTGTGAAGAACTTCAATACATCCTCTTTGCTCTTGCCCTCAAATGAGATCATAATAGAATCTGTATCCCCATAGATCACTTTGAACCCAAAACTCCAAGCACTATTGACCACTTCAATTATATATTTCCTTCCGAATGCAGTTATGCTCTCCGCACATTCTAGACAGTACCACCTAGCTCTAGCAAATCCTAGATAGCCATAGGTAGCATTTGCGATCGTCTTGAGGGCGTAGTCTCTAGCTTCAAGTATCTTGTAATCTGGATCATTTCGGTCTATCTTCTTCAGCATTTCTTTAATCCTACCTCTTCTGAATAACAGATCATTCAGGAGGGTGGGGATAAATCCATCCTTCTTCTTGCAGAAGTGGTAAACCACTTTTTTTCCAGCCTTTAATATTTCAGGAGTAAAAATCCCATCTTTTCTGCAGCATTCACAGTTAAGAGTGGTCGGACAAATATTATGAGTTACAATAATTGTGGGATAAAGTGATCTAAAATCTAGGATTGCTATGTTCCTATAAAAGCCTGGCAATGGTTCAAACACAAATGCTCCCATATAGCTCTTTTTCTTTCTCTCTTTGATTTCTTCCCCTTTAGGCTTATTGGGGATAAGCTGGTTAAGACGTTCAGCCTCCTTCATGAGATAACTCTCCACCAATTGGCTGTAACTCATCCTACTCACATAGAAGAGTGGGAGATTCACTACCTTAGAAAGCTCGATGAGAATGGGAAGAAGCTTTTCACAGAGCTTGCATGTAAGCTCGGCATCGGTGAGGGCGTATTCCACCAATTTTCTTAACTTCTCCCCTCCCTCTTGCCACATATTCCAGAGCTCTTCCCAGTCAACTTTCACTTTCTCCTCACCAAGCAGTTCTCCAGATACAGAAGAGAGATCTAGGGTTTCAGTTCTAAGGGTAGGAGCTATCAGGTTTGAGATAAATGGATAGAGATCTAGATGGACTAAGCCAGCAAATCTCACACTCTTGCTCCTACCCTTCCCTACGAATTTCACAGGGGTTTGAGTAAATCCCAGATCAAGTTCTATTCTATAGCGAGCAGCTCTAGCCTGAAGATATGGAAAGTCAAAGAGATCTCCATTGTAGCTTACGATGAGATCTGGGGCTTCCTTCTTTACTATTTCACAGAATCTCCTGATGATATCCATCTCAGAATCTAGAAATTCCACATAAGGGGGAGGATTTTCGAATCTCTTCGCTACAAGTACTTTTCTGAATCCATAATTTGAACTTATTGAAATAGTGGTGATAGCGTCTGTAGAGGCTCTAGGAGCACCCCTGAAGTTATGTACCTCTATATCAAATGAAAGGATCTTGAAATCTTTGAGCGTATCTCCATTTAAGTTCTCAATCTTATGAACCTCAATTACATAATCAGCCCTATACTTTCTCTTCTCTACTTCTTCCCCAATCACCCTAGTCTTTACCAACATTTGCAATCCTCTCTCTACCAAGTACATCGTCCTCAACGGCACATCTTTTCCTACCTTATCCAAGAATCCCTCATGTTTTTCCACTTCATCCAATATCCAATGGATTGCGGCAGGACTGTTTACATATACTTTAATTGCTTTTACCTTCCTTCCGATGAGTTCCCTTCCCACCACTTCACAATCCATTACTTTATAACTTCCCCTCTTTCCAGTGATATGTAATCCTTTGAGGAATTTAAGGAGTTCTTCAAACTTCTCGGGCTTAGGAAGTACATAAAAATATGGTCTGAAATTGGGATCAATGGCTACTATTCTCCTTCTGTCCTCAGTGATTCCGAAGATCCTGACTATTAACCTGCCTGCCTTAGTTACCACATAGTCCAAATCTATAGGATAAAACTCAACCACAAGTATTGGCATAAAGAATAGAGGGCAAGAGTAACTTTAAAACTTTGTGAGAGAAAATAAGTTTAAGGAAGCTTACCTTACCAGATCTATGAGGAGAGTGAATTGTATAGAGGTAGAAATACTCTGCCAAGAGGTAAATAGGCTTAGGGGAGCTAGAGTAAAGGGGATCTATCAAGAGGGGAGTAAGCTTTCAATTTACCTCAAATCTGCCGAAATTGTGAAAAATCTCGTAATCTTTCCTGGAGAAATATTCTATCTTTCAAATTATGAACCAAAAAAAGAGGTATCTAACTTTTGCTTGCAATTGAGAAAATATCTGTTGAGCTCTATTCTCATAGGATGTGAGCAAATAAACTTCGAAAGAATAGTGAGGCTTAGGTTCTTCAAGGCAAATGAGTTCAACCTCTTCCTAGAGTTTATTCCAAGAGGAAACGTAGTGCTCTGCGATTCCAATTTCCTCATTTTAGCCAAGCTTTATACTCAAACTTTTAAGGATAGGGAAATCAGAGAAGGGAAAATTTACAAACTTCCCCCCTCTCGTGGAGGATTTCCACAGACATTTCAGGAATTCGTGAGAAGAGTTAGGACTGAAAGGGGAGAGATAGTGAGGGCTTTGGCTCTACAATTCCCACTAGGAAAATTTGCGGAGAAATTGCTCGAGTTATGTGGAATCGATAAGCACTTGAGCTCCACTCAGCTTCCTGAGGAGCTACTGGAAAAGCTTTTTCATAAGTTAAATGAACTGATAACTAAAGCGAAAAAACTTGAGATAGCTCCAGGGGTGTTTGAGAATTCTGAATTGGAGTTTTCAGCATTTAGGGAAGAGGGATTCAGAGCATTTGAAACTCTCAGTGAGGCGATAGAGTATTGCATGCTTCGAGAGGAGAGGAGAATGCAGGAAAAGATTATTCAAGCTGAGAGGGAAAGAATTAAAAGGATACTTGAGGATTTAACTAAGAGAAGGGAGGAGCTTCTCCATAACTCTAAGAAACTGAGGGAAGTTGCAAACAAGATAATGTGGAACTTAGAGTACTTTAAACAGATCTTAATAGGACTTGATGAAGCAAGGAGGAGGTACAGCTTACAAGAGATCAATAGGAAAATCTCAGAGCTAGATTTTGTTGAAAGGGTAGAAGGAGATGGAATAATAATACAAATTAATCATTTCAGTTTTAAGCTGAGATTTGGAGAAGATCCTTACTTGATAGCAGAAAGACTTTTCACTTCAGCGAAAAGATTTGAGGATAAGCTAAAAAAAGTGGAACAGAAGATCAAAGAGTTTGAGGAGAAACTTAAACACGTAGATGAAATTGAGATTCCATCCCCAACGCCAATTAAGTTTTCTAGGAAGGAGTGGTTTGAGAAATTTAGATGGTTTAGGAGCTCTGAAGGTTTTCTAGTGATAGCTGGGAAAGATGCTTCCCAGAATGAGCTAATCTTTAAGAAATACTTAGAACCAAACGATCTTGTATTACATGCCGAAATTAAAGGTTCTCCTCTTGTGGTAATCAAAAATGGGAAGATTGCAGGAGAAAGCACGATTGCGGAAGCTGCAAATTTTACAGCATGTTTTTCCAGAGCTTGGAAGATCAATGTAGTACCGAGAGTATATTGGGTTTATAGAGAGCAGGTGAAAAAATTGGGCTCATTTCCTTTAGGATCCTTTTCTATAGAAGGTACCAAACACTTCATTGAGGGAATCGAGCTTAAGCTCGCTATTTCCTTTGAGGAGATCAATGGAAGGTATAGGGTAGTATATGGGCCTGAAAACTCGATTAAAAAGTTTGGAAGATATGTAGTAGTCATTCCTGGCAAGAGGAGGAAGGAGGAGCTGGCTAGGGAAATTTTAAAATTGCTGAAGGTGGAGTTAAGTTTAGATGAGCTCATAACAGCTCTTCCAGGTGAGGCCGAAATTGGAGATAAGGTTCTTTGAACTAAAGCTAAGGAGCAGGGAAAGGATAGAAGTGATCGATATCACTACAGAAGTTGAGAATTTAGTAAGAAATTCTGGGATAAAGGATGGAATATGTTTAATATTCTGCCCACATGCTACATGCTTTTTAATACTTGAGGAGGCTGAGAATAGATTAATTCAAGATATTCGTGGAAAAATCGAGGAGGATTTCCTTGGAAGGAAATACAGACACGATGAAATAGATGATAATGCATTTTCTCACTTGGCCTCGGGCTTCTATTCCCAAGCAAGGATACTCCCAGTAAGGAGAGGAAATCTAGTCAGAGGAACATGGCAAAACATCCTCTTCGTAGAATTGGATGGCCCTCGTGAGGAACGAAGAGTAATTGTGGAGATCCTAGGAGTTAGATAAGTTTTTCTAAGATGAACACATGAGGATAGAGTCCTCCGGATTCTATTACTCTCTCCCCAACCAATTTGAACCCTCCCGCATTTAGGGCTAGGCTCCTGAAGGAATTAGCTCTTAAAGTGAGGGCTACGATCCTTCCATTTGATCTAAGGACTTCATAGCTTGAACCTAAGAACTTCATATATAACTCCTTTAAATTTCGTCTTTTCATTCTCACTCCGTAAGGAAGATCTGTAATTATTTTATCCACAGAGCTCTGGGGAAAGAATGATGTAAGGTGTGTAGCATCCAATACCACTACTTTCATATATTTACTCAAAAGATTAGCTTTTGCATTCAGAATTGTACCCTTCACGAATTTTGGATTGATGTCTCCTCCAAGGATTTTCACCTTATCTCTAAATATATCTGCCAGCTCTAGAAGGATTGTACCTCCCCCACACATAGGGTCTAATACAGTGTCTCCTTCCCTCACTTCAGCCATTCTAATCAATCCGTAGGCAATAGTAGGTTTAAGGGCAGCTGGATGAATAAAGCGAAGCTTGAACCTCTTAGCAAGTGACTTAGAGGTGATTGGGATACCAACAAATACTTCTTTGCCAAAGACGTCTACCTTCAAATTTAACTGAAAATGCTTCAAATCCACCTTTAACCCATATTTTTCCTGTACTACTTTCCCAGCTACCCTTTGTACATCTATGGAGGTGAAGCGGTGAGGCCCTATTCTTTGAGAGGAAATTCTAAAGCTCTTCTTTCCCTTCAGCCAAGGAGAGAGATTAAGCTTTCCCAACTTCTCCCCTATTTCTTCTAATCCCCTTTCATCTTCATGCTCTATTTGAAAACTAGCCACGAGTTTAGCTACATGATGGACAGATCGAAGAGTTAGGAGGGCCTTCGAAGGCTTCGCCTCAATTATTACCTTTCCCTGAAAATTGGCGAGCTTCCCCAAGAACTTACCTCCTACCTTTTCCATTACTTCCTTCTCGACTACGTCCTCGAACCCAGGGTCACAAGTGAGTACAAACCTCATCTCAACTTAGGATACGGCTCGACTAGACAGACAATTAAGTTACTATGACCTCTAATCCCCTCTTCTTAACTCCTTCTTCTATCCCCCTTACTACTTCTTCCAATTTCTCAGGCTCTCTTTCCAACAAAGTCCCGAGTACTATTACATCTGCTCCAGCTTGGGCAGCAATATAGGCTTTCTCATAATCATTGATCCCCCCTCCAACGAAGAGTACTACTTCCTCATCTCTAGGCCTTACTTTTTCCATCTCCTTCAATCCATTAACCACAGCCCTAATCACTTCCTTCTCAACAGGTTGTTTAGTTCCAGAACCTCCATCCAGATAGAGGAAATCATCTCTTAATGCAGAATATTGGGCTAGCGACGTGAACAACTTAACTTTATCTTTAAGCTCATCTGGAACTATTGGACTTGCTAGCTTGGCTGCAGTAGAGTCTTTGTTTGTGATGATATATCCGGTAGGAATTACTTCCACCCCATATTCCTTTACCTTGAAGATCCCTTGTAATGGAGCATCTCTTAAGAACTTAGTTGTAGGAGCATTTAGGAGTTGGAGATATAGAACAGCGTCACAGTTTCTTGAGATCTGACTTGCATCATATGGAAAGATGATGAATGGAAATTCCTTTTTTCCAAACATCCTTTTGCAATAACCAATGATTTCCTCAACCTTACTTTCATCCTTAAATCCAGATCCCCCGATGAGAGAGGCTCTAGCCCCAAAATCTCTAGCATAGCTCAAGAGTTGGAAGGCCTCCTTTGGAGTTACTTTTTCAGGATCTATCAGAGGTAGGAAAATACAAGTACTCTCATATACTTCATTTCTAATGAAATTCTTGACTTTATTCCTCGACATTTTAGGCTAAAAGAGTTTTAAAAATTTAATCTTTTCGTCGAGCTTTCTCTTCCCATTCCTTCAAAAATTGCTTTGGGTCCTTACCATCTATAGATATCCCCATGCTCACACATGTACCTATTACTTCCTTGATGAAATTTTCAAGTGTTCTAGCCTTAGAACTCCTAAATTTCATCTCAGCAATTTCCTTCAACTTCTCGAATGAGATATTACCGACAGCTTGTTTTCCAGGAGTACTCGAGCCTTTTTCGATTCCAGCAGCTTTCTTGATGAGCTCAGCAGTCGTGGGAAGGCCAACTTCCACTTCGAACTGTTTTGTGGAAGGATCGATTATCACTTTGATCGGTACCTTCAATCCCTTGAAGTCCTTGGTCTTTTCATTTATCACCTTTACCACATTTCCAAGATTTAGTCCAAATGGAGCAAGTGCTGGACCTACAGGAGGAGCAGGAGTTACATTTCCAGCTTCCACTATGAGATTAACTACCTTCTTCACCTTCCTCACGCTTCACAAGCATTATGGAATTCAATTTCACAGTGATTGGAATTACTACACTTGCATCTAACAGAGTAACTACTGCTTCTCCATGCATTTTATTTACCCTCACTACCTTCGCCTTCTCCCCCTTAAATGGACCAGAAATTATTTCCACAATATCTCCCTTTTCGATTTTTACTTCCTCTTCTTTTTTCTTGAGGAGAAGATTTTCCATTTCCTTGTACTCTATTTCCCCACTGGTTATCCCTTTTACATATCCCATCCCGAAGATAGCCTGTAGCACTTGTTGTTTATTTTCAGCTTCTACTATTACATATCCCCTCATCTTGGGATGCATTAGTATAGAATAGATCTGAAGTCCCTGTTTCTTTCCAATCGTACTTAACTTCTCCATAATATATTTTTCCTTCCCAGCTACCACCCTAATTGCAAAAAGTTTTGCCATCTTAGTACTTCAAGAATTTGAAGAGCAAGTATAAAAAAGCTATGCCTAGGGCAAATGTCGGTAGAATAGCAGCTTCCACGCTTCCTGTGAGAGTAGTAAATATGAAAAGTAGCCCCTGAATTGAGAATCCCATAAGACCAATGACCAAGATTCCGATCAAACAGATCTTGAAGATCTCATTCACTTCTTTCATCTCAGGTTTTCTAGCTATCTTTATAATCCTACCGCACTCTGAGAAGAACTCCCTTATCTTAAGTCTCATTCTAAAAACTTTATTCCTAGTTCCTCTTCCAATCCCTTCCTATACTCTTCCATCACTGGCTTTTCCCTTCCAAAGATCTGGGGGGATTTTACTCCGGTGACGATCAGTAGCACTCTTAGTGTATCCTGAAGATCTGGGGAAATCTGTGCCCCCCAAATCATCTTTGAATTCACATCTAGCCTCTTAGATACTTCCTCACATACCCTCCTTACCTCATCCAGCTTCAATGAGCTCCCACCCATTACATATACTAATGCTCCCCTTGCTCCATCTATATTTACATCCAGCAGAGGATTATTGATGGCCTTCTCGATAGCTTCAATTGCCCTATTCTCACTATCACTTTCTCCCACTCCAATCATTGCAACTCCTCCCTCCTTCATTATAGCCTTGATGTCCGCGAAGTCCCTATTTACTAATCCTGGCTTAGTTACAAGCTCAGTAATTCCTTTTACAGCATTAGTGAGGATCTCATCTGCAATTTTAAAAGCCGTTGGGAGGGGAAGATCAGAAGCTATCTCCAACAATTTCTCATTTGGAATTACAATTAAAGTATCTACTACTGCCTGCAAAGCTTCGAGCCCTTCCATAGCATTTTCGATCCTCGTCCTTCCCTCCACATTAAATGGAAGAGTAACTACGGCCACCGTAAGTATTCCCATCTTCTTACTTATCTCAGCTATTACTGGAGCTGCTCCAGTCCCAGTCCCTCCTCCTAGACCACAGGTAATGAATACCATATCAGCTCCTTGTAGAGCTTGTTTGATTTCCTGCTCACTTTCCCTAGCAGCCTCTCTTCCGATCTTTGGATCTGATCCAGCTCCAAGACCTCCTGTGAGCTCCTTACCGATGAGGATCTTCTTATCAGCCACTGCACAAAGCAAATCAACAGCATCTGTGTTAACAGCGATCAGCTCTGCCCCTTTGATTCCAACTTCACTCATCCTAGTGATAGTATTATTTCCAGCCCCCCCTACTCCCACCACCTTAATTGCAGTCCTTCTCCCCTTTATCAATTGTTCAAGTTGGGCATCAACTTCTCTAGCCTTGGAGAGTTCAGGTCTTGGTACTTTTATTCCAGCTGTCGTCCCGATCTCAAACCTCTCCATTATTTTCACCTATCTTCACTACAAATTTTAGTACGTAATCTTTATTAATATATTTCCTCACATCCTCATAAATCCTTTGCTTGATGGGGATAGGAAGATCTATGTTGTTTAAATTAATGATTACTTCTTTCCCTTTGATCTCGATCTCAAAATCTTTGGATATGAAGTAAGAGATAATTCCCCTTACCTTCTCTACATCATCCTCTAGGATTCTTCTCACGAAGATCTTATATACTAGGTCTTTTCCAGCCAAGGGGTGATTGAAATCTATCACTACTCTTCCACTACTTACACTCCTCACGATCCCAAATGAATTCTCAAACTCCACGACTGCTCCAGGCCTTACTTTATCTTTCTCTTTGAAATGCTTCAGCGGAACTGAGATGAGGAGTTTAGGATCTACTTCCCCAAATGCATCCTCACTTTTTATCTCCACCTCAAATTCCTCTCCAGCCCTCCTATTTAGAAGGGCATTCTCAAATCCTCTGATCATTTTCCCAGAACCTACTATAGCTATCATAGGTTTGAACTCCCCCTTCAACTTTAGTTCCCTAGCCACATCAGCTAAGGTGGTATCGAAGATGATTCCAGAGTCCTTGATTCTACCTACATAATCTACTTCCACGAAATCCCCATTCGAGATACTTTTCTCCATGAGTTTAATAACTCTCAAGTAATTAAAAATTTTTCTAAAAAAGAAAAAGAAGAAAAATTCGCTAGCTTATTTCTTCAGCTTAATGGAGATGGTGGAGACATTTATCTTTTCTCCTGTCTGTGATGGCCTTTCCTCAGTTCCGATCTTGATGTCAGCTATTTTCACCTGTTGAAGGAACCTGCTTCTAGTGACCTCTGCTACATCTACTGCCTTAGAAATCGCTCTTCCTCTAGCTCTTATCTCCACCTCATTGGCTCCTGCTTGGAACTGAGTGATTACGGCCAGCACATAGTTCATTACTGGCTTTTTTCCAACGAGCACCACATTTTCCTCCTTTTTTTCCTGCAATCCAATCACCTCCTATTCAATTACTTTAATGGCGCTAGCATGACATTGTACCTCGCAAGACCTACAGCCGACGCACTTCTCAGGGTTCTTCACAACTACTTTTCCCTTCTCCACAGCATATACTCCCATTGGACATACCTCTACACATACCTTACAATTGTCGCATTTCTTGTAATCGATGACCGGCCTCGGCACCTCTATCTTAAGTTCAGTTAAATTTATAAAGTTTAGTAAAGCTCAGAATACTCCAACAAGATCACACGATCTTCATAATCTCCATCCCCTCCTCCCTTCAGATCCTCGAATGCGATGAGATAGGTGAGGGGAATTTCTTTCACTTTGTATATCCAAGCATGATCCACTCCATCTTCATTCCTCCCAATTTCAGTATAGAAGATACACTTTCCATAACTACATAGATCCTCAGATATCAAGAAAACTCCGAAAGGTTGGGCACTATCTATGGAAAGAGATTCTCCCAATTGAGTTATGGTGCTAGAACGGAATCCACCACTGTACCATCCTACTGGGTCTGGATAGCCGTGATGTCCGTTCAAGAGGGTCAAGGTAGCCTTTCCAGCTGGAAAGAGCTCTATCCCCAGCTCATCGTCGAATACGTTCACTTCAAATCCATGATCCCTCATCCATACCTGAAGCCCATGCTCCTCCTCAAACAGAATGCTTCTTAATTGATCATTTCCTTCATAGATCCTTACAGGTATTGGAAGTTCGATAAATGGATTGACTATGATATCGAACTTTATTTCCCACTCGAGAGGGTATATCCAAGCTTGATAGTAGGCATAAAAGGTCCTTCCCAAGTCGAAGCTACCGAAGCTCCTATAGAATATACATTGAACCATATATCCATTCTTACTTATATCTACTCTTCTTCCAAATTCATCATAGAGCACTTGGCAATCAAATCTATTGTTAATTACATTACACTTAGTTAAGTACTTACTCGTGTCTAGCAGACTACTTCCCAATTCATCTCTCACTTCCACTGGAAAGATTCCAGCTGCATCTGTGAGATTTGTAGGAGCTACGAATTCCACCAAATGGGCTCCAGGTCTCATTAATCCTCCACTTATCCTTAATAATCCATAACCACAAGTTTCACCCACTACATAGTCTTCCTCGGTTTCAGCAGTATCTAGTCCACAATTCTTTTCAGTACCTGACGAAATAAAGTGGAATGAGTAGAATATTGCACTTCCATTATTTTCAAGATTGTAGAGGTCAATGGCACGAATTTGTGTAAAGTCCAAGTTGATTATATTTATATCATTCACATCCTGAAGTTTCACATAGTCTGGGATCAGAGCATAATCTTGATCGAATCTCTTTCCTTGAGAAAAGTAGAGATTTGAAATGTATGGATTCGCAGCTCTAAAGACATTATTATCGAACTTGACACTGATATTTGAAATTTCTCGTGAAATGATGAATCCAAGTACTTTTCTAAGAGTTGGGCTGAAGTAAGTAATCTCCTTTGTCTTTCCACTGAACTGAGTATCATGGGTGAATACATTTCCATCTATCATGATTTCGCCAAATTCTCTAGCAGCAGAATTTCTCAAACTGAGGTTAATTGAATATGGACCGATGACATATACTTTGAACTCCTCAAGTACGATGGTATTATCCTTAAACATGCAAGTCTCCCTCACTACCCGGTGGGTAACCTTTTCCCTTCTCACTAGAGTTGTAGCAGGCACTTGTACCATGAGAATATCAAACACATCATACTTTATCTGAGCACATTTCATTATACTTCCATCCACACTGGCTTTGAACTCATGACTTCCTTCTATAGTTTTAGTAGCATCCCAAAGGAGGGCCGAAGCATAGTTCATTCCATTCATGGAGAATTGCTCGATACAGGCTCCAGTTAATTCTCTACAATCTTTTGAGTACACTATTTTCGCTAAGTTATTGCTGATACTCCACTCCGTCTCATTTATGATCCCCCAATCAGCTGGATAGTCTTTTGGATATGGATTAGCATATAAGATGAGGAAACTCTTGTTTGAGTTCCTACTTAAATTTAGAAGCATTAGGAGCTCACAGGTAGAGGTGGCCTTATCATCCTGAATTACTTGGTAAGGTAACTCTACCAATACATTGCTTATTCCAGTACCATCATTTATCTGCACAGTATAGTTTTCAAATATTCTTATCTCCCTACAGTCGGCCACTGTAAGTGGTTCATATTCAAATTTGAAAGTGAAAGGTTGATTGACCCTATCAAATCCTAAGTTTTCCTCCACAACCATTTCTCTCGCTAGAGAGAAGGTGGCATCCGGGATCATGGAGAGGCCTATTGAGAAGTTATTGTACACTACTTTATTGGTACCATTCACGAGGAAACTGTGATAATATACATAATCGGAGGAGGGGTCAGATATCTTCAGTACAAGTGGGTAATCCCAATCTATGAGGTAGAGGCTTGCCCTTCCATTTGAGATCAAGCCACTTGCTATCTGTTGAGATAGATCTGTACCATTCAAGATGGAAACATTCCCATTAAACTCCTTACCGTTTAGTTTGAAATTGATCTCTAACGAATTCCCCATCATACTTAAACTAATTCTCTCATTTTCCAAGATCCTGCTTACGGATATGGGGTAACCCTCTAGATTATAGAGATAAGCATAAACATCTATGTAATTTAGGTGTGAGAGATTAACTATCAGGGAGCCATTCTCGTCACTCACATTTTTATACCATTTATTGGAGTGGGGATCATACACCACTACCACATAGTTGGGTACAGGGATTCTTCTTACTTTCTCTACAAGTCTTACAGCAATTCCCATACCTCCTGGAGATTCTGAGAAGTTTAGGTAGCATCTTCCTCCTAAGGATTCATTAGTACCATTGATAGAAAGGATTGTAAATGGTACGTAACAGAAGCAAGTGGTGTCGTTACAGATGGCGTCAGGGGGTAGAGAGACATCATACCTACATATGCCTGTGGATTTATCTCCGTAAATTATGATCTCAGCATTGCTTGTATTATATACTGTTACTGTGAGATTTTTGATATCATTTCCATCTCTCTTGCAGTTCTCCACGCTGAAAAGTACAAGCTCATATTTGTTGATTGGAGGGATGCTCCCCCTACTAATCCTGGCAATTCCAGACTCATCTGTTGTGAAAGTATATTTAATCCCGCTTATCTCCAGAGAGAATGTACAGTTTGCCAGAGGGACTTGAGTTTCATTTCCAGCAACCACACTGAAAGTAAGTGGGGTAAAGAATGTATGGAGAAGTAAAGATACATTTGTCTCGAAAGTGAGTGGAATCTCATTAATTTCATACTTAGTTTTATTGAAGATTTCCAACAGAAAATTGTGGGTGAAGCTTTGAGCAACATTTCTATTTATGGCTTCTCCAAGTTTTATTCCCCAAGTGAATTTATTGACTTCCTTCGTTTCATCAACTTTGTAATTGAAGTAAGCACCACTCTCTCCTTTTTTCTCCCTTAGATCTGCATACAGATGTAAGTTCCTTGATCTAGAAAGAGAGATCAGCCCAACATACTTATGAAGCTTATTTACCCCGAATTCTGGCAATTGAACATTGAATTCTAAGGGAGAGTTTACCCAAGCAACCAAATCTGAAGTACTAGAGGAGGTAGTAGCTATACAAGCCAAACAATTAGTACAGCTTAAACTTTCTTCGTTCATATTTCTAGTGAAATTTATTGTTCCTACTACCCTGAGAACCGATGGATCTATGTCCAACCCACTTAATTTTTCCTTTATTCTTACCTCACTGAACTTTAACTCAACTACACTTATTGGAAGCAGATTCCAAACTCCTCTTTGGTAATAAGCATCTCTAACCTCCTCTGAAGAAAGGCTCCTATTATAAATCTTCAATTCATCAATTATCCCTTGGGAAGATTCACCAATCTTTAGAGGATTGGAGGAAGTAGCTAAGGGAGAGGAAGGAGTAGCAGATTGGGCATCCAGCTGATCATTGATGTAGATCTTCATCATCCCTTCACTCCAGTTCCACGTGACTGTAATTAAATTCCATTCTCCCAGCTTTATCGAGTGGTTGCTGGTTAAGGAATAAGTATTACCCCCAATTACTATTGAGAACTTTACACGAGCTTCTGAATTTTGTGGGATAATTTCCAATGAGTACTGACCCCTCTTATCTACAATGCGCCCTCTAGCTCCGAAGACCCATGTTTGGAGAGTAATGCCCTCTCTTGGATTTAGAGTTGGAGAGTTTTCTACTAGAATACCTGAGTCACTGAGTAATGGAGCAATTTGAATCCCATATCCAACTACTCCTCCTACCCATGGATAGGGTTGAATGTGGTCTATGTGGCATTTTCCATCAGCTTGATAAGCTCCGTATACGTACAGAACTCCATGGTTTTCATATCCACTATGATCATTGATCTGGGGAGCATAGAGCTGGTGGGAATTGTGAGAGACCAATTTACATGCTAGGGGAGCTCCTTCATCGAACCCCCAAAAGCCCACTAAACTACTCTCTATGCCGTAGCTGATCCAAGCACTGGTAAAGTAATCATTGGGAGTACCTAAGCTGAGTGGATCATTTGGACGTAGCAGTGAAACACTTTCATCCCAAAAGAAGATCTTAAGCCTACGCAGATTCCAAGCAAGCTCTCCACTCACTTGTAGTACTAACAAGTAAGTAGCTTCCTCTCCAGGTTCGAGTACCAAATCAAATCTCTTACTTTCCCTAATCTTGTATACGTTCTGGCTTCTTAAGGTCTTATTTTCCCCTTCCCTACATAGTATGAAGCCCAGCACCTCCTCCCATCCACTTCTTTGCCTAAGCTTTCTGAGATCATAAATTTCCTCCTTGAATCTTCCATTTTCCTCAACGCTCATTCGAGTTGATGGATTCAAATCATTCCTATAGCCTGAGAAGGAATTCAGGTTTATCCCATCTGTACCAAATAGTAAGAAGCCATTGGTGAGGTTTGTACCGCCTGTATTCTTCACCGTAATCACTAGAGAAAATACGTCTGATGAATTATCGAAGCTTGGACAGCCACTAGGACCACTAAAGAATTGGCATGCCAAAGCTTCTCTATTTTTCTTAATGCAGTTTCTATATCCACAATATGCTCCTATCTTGTTGATTACGAAGAACTGAGTGATAGTAGCATCTGTGAAATTTCCAACGAATCCACTGGGAGAACAAGTTACATCCTTTACAATTATTCCTAGCTGTTCATTCACACACACCCCATTACCATCCCCACTATTTCCACAGTCCTTTGGGAATTCGCCTCCTATCTTTTTGGTAGAATCACAAATGCAAACTGCTCTTCCACTTTGATCCCTAATAGTTCTAGTAAACTTAGGTATTGAGTAAGGATCCCAACAATTTTCTCCATAGAAGCAACCACTTTCTATTAGATTGATGAATTTTTGTGGGTCATCTCCGTCACACCATCCTATCCCTGCTTGACCTAGAATTCCACACATCCAAGAATATAATGGATTCCAAGATAAAAGTTGGCAGAGTACAGAGATGAAATCATATGTCTCCTTCGGAATTCCATAAGTGAAGTTCTTCTGATAAAGCGTAATCTCGGCTAAGTTAGGAGCACTTCCAGTTGTATAGCCATAACAGCTATTGCTACAATCTCTGCATACACAATGTGTACCTAAGTTATGAGCAGTATCACAACCAGTGAGTAAGTTCCCCCCTCCAGTACATCCCCCAAAGCAAGTACCAGACCAATACCAACAGTCACCGACTCTCCAACTCCATTGCAACAAAGGTATCCCAACTCCTTTTATTCCCTTACCCTGACAGAGGGAGATCAAAGCGTAGCTGTTGCCTTGAGTTCTGAATTCGCCACATCTACTTACTACCCATCCTCCTCCATTACTTTCTACGCTAGGACAGCACCACCACGGTATATTACATCTATACACTTCAGCCCCACACCGTAAGTTGTTAGCACAAGTAGATCTGCTGGCAAAATCATAACCTTGACATACTCTGTTTTGACCACAACTCTTTCCAAAAGTACTGGAAGAAACAGCACAATCGCAGAAAAGCTTAGCCTCAGGATCCCTAAACGTAAATCCTACTAAACAGATCCCCATATCTCCTCTTATGGCAGCATCATTATCCTTTGGTACGATCATCTTCACCTGAGTTGTTTTATAGGCACATGGATAAATTACTCCATCCCAAACCCATGGATTGGGAGGTATCCACTCCCACTTGCATCTGGTCATAGCTCCTCCATAATAACAGGTTTCTCCAACAGAATAGCCCGATAGCCAAGCTGAGTAACAATCTGAAGAGTCAAAATACCAAGGTACTTGATCACAGTTCTTGGGATAACAAGCCCCGCTTGGGTATTCTTTACAACCAAAGTACTTAATACACCTCTGATTATTTTGAATACAATCCTTAGCACATTTGTTGAGTTTAACCCCCGGTATCAAACATCTTCCGAAAAACCAAAATTTACAACACTCCTCATGCGAATATTTATAGATAGTAGCCTTATCTCCGAGGAGTTTAGAAGAATCGTAATCACAGAGGGCCCAACTCTTCTCATAACCCCAAGCCTCCCAATGCCACATACAGTCAGTAGTTCCTTCCCAAACATAATCAGGAGGACAACCCGCCTCAGGTCCAATCAAAGTAACTATTACTCTGCCTCCCTGAGGGCTTGAAGGTATATCTGAGGTAAAGCCAAAGTATCCATTTTGATCTGTAGTTCCATTCTGAACGAGAGCTATACAGCCCAAAGTATTCGAGGAGTAATTACAATCATAAGTCCTGTAATGTGGCCCAAAATATTCGCTGCAAGTATGGAAGACTGTATACTCCACCTTGATAGCTATGTAGTCTACATAATATGTACCTGAGCCACTTCCACTATATGTGTATTCCAACCTCACTGCTATGTTGTTTACCTCATCAACACCCCAACCACTTCCAGTGATATCTATTATGTCACTACCCTCACTACTCCTCTTTGGCACTTGGTAAGAATTCCATATTCCTCCCTTCATCACTCTAACTGACAAGCTAGAGTTCTCAATATTATCAGTATAACTTTCGATTATCAGATAAACTTTCTCAATTGTATAGCTTGGTAATAAGTTAAAATTGAACAGAGTGTATTCTTGAGTTGAGCCATCTGAGGAAGTATAAGCTCTACGATCGTCGCTAGCCATCACATCACTTACATTCACCCATCCATTTCCTCCTCCCACTCCTGAAGGAGGGTTTATCAGCTCCTTCTTTTCACCACACCCCTTAAACCCAACACACGTAAATGAGCCACAATCAACAGTTTTAGCTATTTCATTTTTATCAGTTACTGAAAAAACCGTGACCTCTTTATTGGGGTAAGGTAATCCTTCACACTTATAGTGAGTATCATTCTTACATCCAGCCCATTGGAATCCTACGAACATGCACAGATGTTGCTTATCGGTTGGTATGGTACTCTCACAATTTGGATCACTAAGATTGCAGATCTCAATCACATTTCCTGTTGATGTATTTATACATCCTTTATTCGAGTCACACTTGGTTTCAGGAGGACATGGAAGTTCTGTAGTACCTGAGACAAATACTTGGATTCCAATACTGTCTCCTGCATTAAAATTACCAATATTCAATCCTCCCTCATCATCAAGCTGCCCTTCAACTACTGTTCCATCTTTCCACACTCTCACATAAATCGTTTGTACGGGGGCTTCCTCGATTGGGATGCGAGGAATGTATAGAGCTCTAGGAGGAGATACCATCACCACTAATCCACATACAATCATAACTACAAGCGTAATCCAAATCCTCAAACGCATTCTTCCTTCACCACCACAGTATGTTGATGAATGGGTTTACTCCCAGTCTCATCCTGCGACAAGCAGCTATAAGTCAAATTTCTCCAACTGTTCTCACAAGGAGATATGTTTATCAATTTGCAACAGGGATAAATAGTTTCCCTTGGGGGTTGACCTAAGAAAGAGGAATATTTGAGCACAACACTCTCCTGATACTCTAATGGACAGCAATAACTGTTTCTATTACATTCCAGCACCATTCCACTTTGAATTATTGAGTTCAAAGCCTCTCTGAACAGGCTTAGATTATGGTATGTGGAACCATCCAGAGCTCCACTCTTCTTGTAATTTTCCAACATCTGGGACTGAATGCTCTTACAGGCACAAGTCCCTGCTTCATCTGTAAGGCATCTATCTCCAATTCTGTTTTGCTCTTGCTGGTTGCAGATGCAAATCGGGTTCACAGCTTCCTCCTTGGGATGCGTAAAGTTTAGCTTGTTTGAGGATGCAAATAGGAATTGCATTGGAATACCAATTTTCATTATCAAATTGCTCCTTTTAAACTCTTCACTTTGTATGAGGCTCGTAGAAAAGGTCTCTCCTGAGCAAATTTCCTTGATTTTCACATCTACTTCCTTTACTTTAATCCTCCACCTAATAGGAGTTGAGCTCTCCAAGAGTGAGACAGAGATATTCTCGAACTCATTGAGGAAAGCATGTCTTAGACTCACGTTCAAAGCATCAAAGCAACTTGCACAGGAGCCGCAATTCCAAATTCTCACGGAAAGTCCATCATAGTTCTGGATAGTCTGGGTGCAGGAAGATATCATGCTTTCGCAATCTATATCACTTGGACAGCCCAGATTTCGGATTAGCCTGATCTTCCAATCTTCCCCCGGTATCCAAACTCCAGAGCTATCCTTTACCTTTAAGGTTTTGAGGAGGAATGCATCCCATCTAGATCTGAGAGCCCTGTCCAGTTCAAATTCCTGCCATCCTTGGATTCCTGAATAGTTTCCGAACAAATATTCCTTAGCGTATGAATATAAGTCGGTAAAGCCTCGCAATGTAATCGTGGTAGCAATACTCACACAGTTCTGGAAGGAGAAACCACTTATGAGGGCCCCACCAGTATAGCAGAGTATCTCATTATCAGCTGGAACGAAGGAATAAGTAATTGATCCTCTTTCCGATTCTCCCCCAATCTTTACTTTTGGAAACTTGACTTCCTGAAGTTGTGGAACAAAATAAATGTAGCCTTCCAAGATTATATTCAAACTCTTATATTGTGTGGTCTCGAATTCGATTACTACACCACTCCTCTTATCGAAGTTTATCACTTTCCTTTCAATCTCAGGTATTTCCTCCCCCACATTCAACTTTCTAGGAGCATCACAGGCTGAACTTGGATTCAAGTTGATGTAAAACTCAAATTCCCTAGAGTTCTTATTCCATACAGATTTCAAGAAGATCCTCTTAGGGCCAGTACTAGTTTGAATAATTATGTTCTTACTCTTATTTCCCTCACAGAGCTCATCCAATACGAAGAAATCTCTACTCTTTATCTCTTGGAAGAGCAATGGCAGACCTTCGATTATTTGACTACCGTGAAGGAACGTTTCATATCTTGTAGTGGGGTCATTTTTATTTATCACAGAAATGTTTATAGTGCCCTCAGCTTTAGGATAAATCATCCTTATTATATAATCATTCTCCAAATATACACGCTTCAATTCCCCTTCATAGATGATGGAATTACTGTCCTCAGAAACTTTTGTTAAGTTGACCAGATTTTGAGAAACAATTGAAAATTCAGGTCTTTTCCCGATCAACTCATCTACTTTACTCAAACCTACAAAGATGGAAAGACTTTCCACTTTTCGCAGTAATTCTTCTTCAGTAGGAAAGCATACGATAGGATATTTATGGATGTAAGCCACTATATCCCTTATATCGATTACTCCATCCCCATTAGCATCACATATCGGATCATACTCTGGATCCCCCACAGCCTTTCCAAATTTTACCCTACATCTTTCTAAGTATATGAGAAGGTCATCAGCATTTATTACTCCATCCCCATTAGCATCACATATCGGATCATACTCTGGATCCCCCACCTTCTTCCCGAACTTCTTGATGCAATCCCCGATGTAGTACTTCCAATAATAGATTTGGTCAAATGGAATGTAGGGGAAATATTCTCGAGGAAGGAGAAACACCTTATCACACCCTGTAATGTTAGCGAAAACATTCGTACCTGCAGCAAGCAAGGCGAGCTCAAGTTTATGTCTCCTCTCCTGTTCTATCATTCTTCTTTGCTTCTCCACCTTCTCGATCGAGGAAATCATTTGTACCCTAATGTCAGAAGATCTACCCAAGCTACTGATATATAGGCCGAGATTTATGAGTGCTATTATTACAGAAATCAATATTGCGATGATAATGATTAAGTTCGCTTGCCCCCTAATATTCCCACCCCACAACTCCTAGTTTTTAGGAATGGATCGTAAACTCTCAGAATAGCCTCATAGAGTGCAGGAATCTCAGCACTTTTATTCCAACAAACACTCTGATCGATTTCCACATCTTTAAAGTCTCCATATTTCATATAATAAAGTGTTGAAAATCCATATGGAATTGGGAATTCCATGTTGGAAGGATTCATATAATAATGCTGCAAGTCCATGTAAGAGCAGGGAAGTCTGTCCACAGTTTCATTTGGCCTATTCGTCTGAATATTACTTATATCTATACTATCTATCCTCCCATCATCGTTATAATCACATACCTTATCATAGCCCTTAGATCCAAGAAGGATAATGCCTCCTACATTGTAAGCATCGAATAGGCACTTACAGTACAATGAGAGCTTCACCCCATAAAAGCTTAGAGCCTTATATCGGATATAATCATTTCCCACTGAAGCTAGGAGGAAATAATCTAATTGTTGAAGTTTCTCGTGGCTGGAAACCTTTACCAATATATTTTCAGTTTGTAAGGAGGCGAATAAGTTATAGGCAAACATAGCCAGTACTCCAATGATCGCGATTAGTGCAAGCTCAAACACAGTTAATATACCTCTGCTCATGTGAAGATCTGGAACAACTTTCCATAGGATTCTGGGCTGAAGTAATAAAACGTCACTTCCAGCACCCCAGCATGATCCGCTATTTCTTTTCTCTCTTCGAAGTACTTGATCCTTACAGGGATTTTAAGCGTATACTTGCTTCCCTCCTCCAGAATTAACTCTACTAGATTCTCGTCCAATGTAGAGTATTTCTCAGCTTCTAGGATCTTAAGAGTAGGAGAGATCGAAACGGTTAACATTCCCAATGAAAAGGTACCAAGAAGTGCACTGGCTGCTACACTAGCAGCAGTACAACTTATATCCAGGATCCAACCCATTGAGTGAAGCCAGTTAACGAACTCTTCACCCCTCTTAGCAGCTTCTGTATTATTTAATCTTTCCATAGTGCTTAGAGTCATCCTTTCCCTTAACCTATAAGGATCTTCTAGATCTACTAATTTCGTCTCAAAGAAGTATACAATCTTCACGTTTTTTCCAGTGGGTAATCTTAATGCAGGTAACTCACTAGTGGAGGAATGATAGTAAGCTTCTATACAATCAATATATCTATCCTCCACGAACTTCCTCACATCAATTACTCCAGGATGTACTTGTCTTTGGATTATTGGTCGGTGGTTTTCATTATCATAATAATAACTAATGCTTTCGTATGCAAAGCAATCTGCTGAAGTTACGAGCCTAGTAGCAACGGCATTTGCGAAGCTTTTGGCATCTGCCCAAGCAGTGAGGATCCTTACATCTTCGAACTTGAGACCAATTCCTATCACCAACAGTGAGAAAACTAGTGTTACGATTACTAGATTTACGAAAGCTGTAGCTTCTATCTCTGGCATTTAGGATCCCCAACCATTATTTTAATTCCTTCCCAGTCTACATAGGAGCATGGACTCGGCCCGCTCCTTATGCTTACCACTACCTTTCGACCCATCTTCTCCACTTGAAGAGAGTAATAATCAAATCTAGACTGATAATATGCTCTTTTCTCGATAGCTAGATTATAATTAAAGGCGGAGTGTAATCCGCTCAGGATAGCATTAGCTAATCTATCGAACCCTCCTGCCAATCCATTTTGAATAGCATTTATCACATCACTGAGCACAGGGATGTTAAAGTTACTACCAGTAATTCCAGCTACTGCTCCGATCATCTCCGCCATTGGAAATTCAAACTTTACTTGGGATTCCAATTTGAAGGGCCACATGTCCCAATACTCATCCCCCCTCCTTTCTGAGGGGCCAGAGTAATTGGTTTGAATGAAGAAATTTCCAAGCTCGAAATCACAATTTGTAGAAGATCCGAGATACTTCAAATCAATACAACTAGTTAAAAACTCTCCAACTCTTCTACCATCCTCTGTCCTAACGATCCTAGCCTCACAAAGCATAGAGCCATTACCTATTAATCCTCTACTAGGAGGAAGATAAATCGTAAGATCTCTCGTAGCCCCATCTATACAACTTCTTAGCATAGCCTCTACAATACTTTCTGTGGCATTTGGATAGAACTTTTCATTTTCGGAGCAAAGCGTATCATACAATGCTTTATTCTTATTGAACTGCATCGTCCCAGTATAACTTTCTATTAAGAATTCGCCATATCCATTCTTATATTCTCCCCAAGTAACGTCTTCATTAGTCATGAATTTGTAAATAATACAGAAATCACTACCATCTAGGGAGATTAGCCTATCTGAAGTGTAATTTAACCCCCACGTGGTAGATTGTACGTAAAGAGCTCCTACTTTTCCCAAATATCTACTGTAAAACTGTTTAGAGAGTAAGCTATCCCATCTAATTACCATCCCAAATATCCCTACTACGAAGAGATCGGTGAACCAATTCCCAAATCTGCATGAGGAATATCGAAGCATCGCTCTCTTCCAGGAAGCCCTCCTCGCAGAGTCTTTCAACAGTCTTAACTTCCCTCTAAATCCACTGTAATAAGCGAAGATATCATCCTCCAAGGCTGAAATGATGCGCTCCTTCATATAGGAGGGATTGAAATAATAGCCAGGAATTCGGATCCCAGCCATACTCTTATATCTCATTGAAAGAAAATCGTCTAGTACTTCATAGCATTGAGAGGGTTTTCCACTCTTCATAGAATTAATTGCAAAATCCAACACTCTCGAGGCCTCACCTTCAGTTAATCCTATCTCATTTATTAAAATTTGCTTGATCTCTCCTGAAGTAAACCCATATGCTTTGTAAAGCGCATACTCCATGCTATACTTCTTCCCAATGTAAGGGATCTTTGACATGAATGAATAGTACTTCATCCTTATCCTATGCCACAACTTCTGTAATTTCTCTAATAGCCAAGTTTTGATCCTGTGGAACAAGCTTTTTACAGCCCTTGCAGCCCTTGTGATAGCACCCCCAACTCTAGCTAATGTAGTTGATCTACTAGCAGCACCTTTAAGTAGATTAACGACTTTATCACTGACACTTCCTCCCACTTTCTTAATCACGTTCCAGACAGTCTGAAAAGAAGGATGGATGGAGATGAAAATACAAGCAGTCATTGGCAAAGTTGTGATTTCTACAGAAGTGGTATGGGAAGTAGCTATACCAATTTCATCTATTGCCAATCCATCTACACATGCATATTTTCCTAAGGTTTGATTCCATCTACATAAATTCGTTCCGGAGAAGTTTACCACCACCTTCTCTGGCAGAGCATACATGCTTGATAAAATGGCCTCCATTTCGTTGGCGAATAATACAAGAGGCAACCCCTTCTCCAAATAGAATGCTCCTACGAACTCAGTAAAGTATAGGGAAAGAATGAAGAAGATAGCACAGACGATGAGTACCGCAATTGCGGCTGGAATCTCCTCAGCCATTCTTTAAGTTAAGTTGTCCCTAACTTTTAAATTATTTGGTTTAGTGACTTATGTAAAGTATGGGTACTACGTATTTCCCAAAGTTTTCTAGCTCCAAGTAATGAATGGGCAAACCTTTGGTGGTGGCGAGAGCACTCAGACCATATCCATTCTTGTCTCCAATATAAATATCAAAGCATCCTATAGGTTTACAGAGGACAGATTTTATTTCCAAAATTTTGCTACTAATTGAGACGCAGTTCTGGGAAAGTTTAATCTTAACAGCTTGAGTGGAATTCTCATCCAAATAGTTTTCTCCATCATGGTATAAGGAAAGCAGAGCAGCAGAGCTAGAGAACTCAACTAAGCATATCCCAAATATATCCTTAAAACCTAAAAATTCTTGCATATTGACTTCAGAGAATTTTTGTTTATGTGAAATGAAGCTTGAATATAAGGAGTTATTGCAGTTGTCATCCTTATAGATTTGTACGATTGCATAGTTTGCTGGAAGGAAAAAATTACTCATCCCCTTTGTGCTTCCTGCAGATCTACAAACTATGTTGAGATGGTAGCTTAGATCATTGAAGATGGCAACTATTTGCTTTTGAAAGATGCTGAAATAAATTACCACAGCGATCACTACTACTACCAAGATTACAAGTCCTAGGATAAGGAGATTATATAACCATTTAAGTGTCTCTTTCTCAGCCATATTACGCCGGGACGATAACCCTTGTCAATATGAATGCCATATTTTGGTCTATATCAGCAAATTTTTCCAGTCTCTGGGCAAATATCTTAAAAGATGTACTTTCATTGGTATGGACCCAAAGGATAGCATTTCTGGAACAGTTGGTTAGAAAACATTCTTCATCGTCTAGGGCGAAGTAATTTTGAAGTTCCATATCTTCTTCAGTATGCACAGGAAGCTTCACGCATTTCATCCTTATTATATAATCTGCAGCTGAATAGCTTTTAAGTGATCCATCTATTATCTTTTGAGTACCATTAAAGAAATCCTCGCACAAAATAGCAAGGAAGCTTTGAACTTCACCCCTATCTCCAAAATTTCCGTAGGCTATGTAAGAGTAAAACCGTGGGGTAAACTCAGTTTCGATCCAACTAGGAATTGCTGAACTCCAGTTTACATAGCAGAAGGGAGGAAACCAAATTACCCCTAATATAGGAAGCCATCTAACCCTTGGCTCACAAATCTCTTTAAATTTGACCATGCATAGGCAGAAAGATTCGTTACATGAGAATGGAGGTTCAGTGGTGAGGAATTTTCCCTTTATGAAGAGTTCTTCTAAATGAGGCATACATCTTTCAGAATCTCCAAAGATCTGAATGAGGAAATAATCCTGGGGAAAACTCATCACTTCTCCAAATACTACATGATTTGCTCTATTTACTTCCCTCATAGCCAACTCCAGCTTATCTATTTGCCCAATATATACATCTAAGGAGAAACCTGCTAGGTAGGGCAAGATGAAAGTGCCTATCACATAGAAGATTGCGAAGAGCACAACTACTACCACTGCTATGATCTTCATGAGCTGTGTGGACGTAATTCCCATTTACAATCCCTTTATCCCGGTTAAGTTCCTGAGAATTTCAGCTATTCTATGGAAACCCCCAGTTGCAATTGCAACGAGGAACAGTATAAGGACCAGGGCAATTATAATAACTATGATGCTTCTTATCCCAAGTTTAATAGCCCCTTCTACCATGGCCAAAACTTGGTTACATTAATTCCAATACTTGCTAGGAAATCAGTTATGCTTTTTCCAGGATTAATTACTCCAGTCATCGTTAGAATAATGAGGATGAGTAGCAAGAGAACTGCAATTATTAGGATGATTATGGTTTCAGTTCCCAACTGAATAGCTGCTTTCATAGGAAGTTTGGGGAATTTATTCATTAAATATGTTTCTAGCATTTACATGTGGTGCTATTGAGGGAGTAACGATTTCCATCAGAGCCCAAGATTTCACAAGTTACTTTTACTACATCCCCATTTTCAGTATAACAATGATCTTCAGCCACTCCATTAAATGGTCTAGAATCATAAGCAGCAGTGCAAAAAAGGGGACAGGAATTACTGATTGGATGATAACTTCCATTGGCTTGGATGCAGTAAGTTTCACACATCTGCACAAAGGCATCTAACTCTTCAGACTTTCCTGGAGTAATTAACTTGAAGATTTGGGCCAGTGGATTGATTTTAAATACAAAAACTAGAATAAGAAGAAGGATGATCAGCGCTAATATTACCAGGGCTATGGAAGCCAGTGGCAATTCTTGGGCAAGCATTTACTATTTTTATGCACAATTACAGTTTAGTTCACTTGGATTTTCGCAGCATACTTCCCAGTTAGTAGGATTGCATACTTTGCCAGTTCCCCTTAGTCTAAAGCTGCATTTCAGCTTTACCTTTTCCGGAGCATTTGTACTACTAAACGTACCACCAAAGTCCCCAGCGATAGGTGCTACACAATTACCAGCCTGTTCTCCTTGCTCGAAACACCTATCTTTAGTTACGCAAGTTGATGGGTCATACACTTGAAGTTCCTTAGTGCACCAGTCAGAGTACTTTAGGTTGGCCAAAGTTCCAGGCTCATACCTGTCATCTAGAGCTTTACAATACTGGTCCGTGCACAGACTTGTAAACTGTTCTATTGATGTAGGTGCAGGTGAGAGGATAGAAGTTATTAAGCTTCTAAATCCCGGCACGAATACTGCAGCTAGAATTACTAGCACCAAGAGGGCAAGGATTGCCAATACGATGGTATTAATCGGAAGGCCTTGAGCCTTCATAGCATCACCACATTTTTTGCTAGGTTCTCAACCATTAAAAACATTTCGTTTTTCATGGGAGTCTGGCTAAATTCCTAAGGGAGGACAGAATTCCTGAGAAGAATTCTATGATGAGCTCCCTAACCTTGGGATGGAAGATGAAGAGGGCCAGGATTCCAATTAAGATGAGCAATACAATTAATTTGAATATCCCACCTTTTTTCATTTGATAGGAATTACGGAACGAATAGAATCTACTACTTTATTGATCAAGTCCAAAATTGGTTTAGGCCCGAAGAATAGGAAGTAGAATAACAGGATAATGATAACTAAGATGATGGCAACTATTTCCTTGGTTACGAGTTCTACTCCCTTCCTATTTAAATGGCCATAAAAAGGAGATCGCCCCCCACATCTTGTCAATTAGCTCCCCTCCTATTCCCTTCATCTTAGCGATGATAAGTAATCCAATTACTAATAAGAGAACAGCCAAGATTATAGCCAGTACATGCCAAGAGACACCTTTCCTCATCATTTTTCCCTTTGTACTACACAAATTAAAACTTTATCATCACAGAGAGGGAGATCTGAAGGGTAGAAATTAGAAGTGAGGCAAGAGAGGCAATCAGCAGCACTCCATGGAGATCCCATCAAATACCAGCTTCCAAACAGCTTGAGTCTCGAAGTCCAAGTATAAACCTTAGGAAGGAAGAGAACGTTGAGACCACCAGTGAGTACAGAAGAAGCACAAGTCTTATAACATATTCCACAGGAATCCTTGAAAGTAGTTATGGCGCATTCAGGAGGCAAATATCTTACCGTAGGAGCCTTTCTAGATGTGGAGAAAGAATCTAGGTAGAAGATGAAAGCATCCACCTTTCCCGAGATATTTGTATCGTCCTCATAATCCACCAAAGCTTTAGAAGTAAAATTGCCGATGGAGAAGATCAATGAACCATTTAACTCTTGGAACATAGAGATATTTACGTAACAACTCTCATTCACCACCACATCGAAGATGAGACACTCATTGGGAATCATATAAAGTTTCTTGTCATCAGCTTGCTTGAAACAGTAAGTACAATGGCCCTCAGCATACACATCAGATGGCCATATCAACGCACGTCTTTGGGAGGGATTAGAAGCATTTCTACATTCATGAATGCTTGCATCATAGTAAAAGCCAGGATCGCAATGAGCGAGGCCAGCATTATAGAGAAAGTCCATACATTCCTCTCTACTTTTCCTTTCCTTCACCAAACTAAATCCTTGGGAGCAAGGAGTATATCCTTCTAATTTAGAGCAATTCAATGGATTGCCTATCCACTGAGCGCACTTAGTAGGATCTTCTGGATAACAGTAAAAGCCAGGATTGCATGGATTAGCACAGATTCTACAATCCGCCTGCTTCCTTATAACTTTGCTAGAGAGATATTTTACTATCTCTTGCACGCTAACATTTTCCTTGATTTCAGAATGAATTACTGCACAAATTGCAGGATTGTCCTCGAACCAAAGCACATTCCATTGATTACTCCCAAATTTCTTCCAACATGAATAGATTTCACTTCCAATCCTATCTAGGAATTCTGAATAAGTGGCTACTTGATAGTCTCGATAGGCACATCCTACGAGAGGTGTAGTGAAAGGAGGAAGCCTAGTAGGAATTCCAAACAAAGAGAATATTCCAGTGACTATTGAGCCAAATCCCCTCTCAATTCCTAAGAGGATATCTGAGACGCAGAGAATTTCGATACCAGTGTATGGAATTTGGAGACAGGCAGTCTGATACCAATTTCTAATACTAGCACTACTGCTGCAAAAAGCATCATTACTGAAGCCTACGAAGAAGAGAGTGAGGAAGAACGCGAAGAGGAGGAAACTTATAATCACGATAATTATTAGTAAATAATTTCCAATCTTCTCAGCAAATCTCGAACTTTCCTCCATCTTATCTCACACACACGACAATTTTATCATTACAACATGCCATCGCTCTGGTAAGATATCCGCAGCCAGTCCTATGATATTTACATATTTCATTCACCTGCTGAGGAGCATATTCACATGGCCAAGTAAAACTGCACCATTTGACTAACTGAATATCTATAAGGCTCTTTTTTGGACATTTAAAGAGGAGATCTTTGATTGGTGAGGGCTCTGGATAAAACCACCCTCCAGTTAGTCCACATATTGGAGGAAGCTTTAAGAACCATTCATAAATTTCATTTTCTTTCATATAGGCATTCAAGGGAGGCAAATCTTGATAGTAGTGTCTGATCTCAGCCTCCATTCTAGTATCATTAGCTATACAGCAGAGGGCTTGATCTGTAAGGCATGGGAGCTTTATATCTGCTATCAATATATTCATCTCAGCGAATGATTTCCAATCTAGATAATAAATTTCGATGAGCCCACTACTTGGAAAATATTCATTTACCACATCGTAAAACTCAGCCTTCCCATTAGAGCCTGGTTTTACGATTATGGTACTTAACTTACTAGAATTTATCTCAGCTGAAAAGCTTCGGTTGATATACTGAATTATTTCAAGAATTCTGAAAGACGAATTCGAGCTACTATTATAGTAAAGAAAGAAACAGGGATGAAGATATGATCCCTCCTCATGAAGCCAATCTACTCTTCCACTCCCAAATGTAGAGAAACATTGCCTTACATGATAATATAATTGCTTACCAAACTCAGCTTCATCTTGAAACTTGAGCTCAGTACTCTTGGGATTGCAGCTATCCCTAATCCTCACTGAGAACATGAATCCCAAAATTCTAAGTGGAAAAACTTGTGAAGTAATTGTCTTCATGAAGATCGCCTGTCCACAACTTCCACTGAAGCCCAATGCATTACTTATAGTTCCAATCCATGGGAGGAGAAAGAAGACAAGCACAATTAATGCTACTACGCATATTAAGGCTATTATTTCCCAAGCTAATGCCTTCACTCCCTTAAAAAGAAAACCTATTGATAAAAAATTTTCTACCTGTGAGGGAAAGTAAAATTTGAGACTAACCTGTAGAAGAGATTTCCAAAGAGGAAGAGGAGTAAGATGATAACTGCAATAATCAAGATCCAGCCCACAATTCTTTTAGCTATCATCTACACACAATCCACACAACATCTCCTAGATTCTCCCTCCTCACAAATGGAATTCCAATTGCATGCCTGAACACAAGTTTCATTATTGCAGAGTATCTCACTTTCAGCACAATCGAAGTAAGTGAGTGGATTCTTCCTCGATGTGTCATTACAGGCCTTCTCTATCTCCTCATCGCTTGGAAAAACTCCCCTCGTATTTAAGATATAATTCTTGAAGTTCTCTTCACATACTTCCTTAGCTCGAGCTTCGGAATAGCAACAATCCTCCATAAAGCATGGAACTAATGTACCTTCCCCTCGATCCTCATAACCTTCCTTCCACATAGTGTACTTATTCTCACAAAGGCAGTTTTTGTTGCATCCCTTTGGCAGAGCTGAAAATCCATAAATAGCTAGTGTTATCGCTACTAGGAGCACTCCGAAGATCACTCCCCAAATGATTAGCCCCACACTTTCTTCGAACCCCATCCTAAACCCCTGCAATTCCCTTCATTAGCTCAGTAATTCCCAGAGCCATCCTCGCAATCCCACCCAGCAATAATGTGGAGATGAAGGCTAGAAAGATGTAGATTATCATGCTCCTGAACAGAAGTGATGCAATGGTAGCATTTCTGTAATTGGCATCTCCTGGCTTTTCTATATTTGCTACAGCATATCCGATAAGTACTGAGATCTGAATGGTATAAAGTCCAATTACTGCTTGAAAGACATGCAGCGGAACTGAGCCACTTAACTGAAATATTCCAAGCACCATAGGAGTGAGTGCAGTACCCTCGATTCCTTCCCCAAGCGACATGGTTGAGAGCATAGAGATATGCTCAGAGAGTGAAGCCAGTACAAGGGTAATGAGGGCAGTGAGTCCTACCACAACTGCGCTGATTACCGGAGCTAGAAATGTGACCTGAAATCTCATTCCAGAGAGTACTTCATCAAGCACTTCATACGTCCTATTATCTATCCTCTTCAGATTAGACAGATGCCTTGAAAGATAGATAAGAGATACTCCTGCATGCTGCAAACTCTTTTTGGATGTCTCAAGCAAGATCTTAGCTGAAGTCTTAATCAGAGGAGAGGGAAAGAAGTTTATAGCTCCATACTTCTTATGGAAGATTGCCTCCTCGAAGCTTAAACCCAACCTCCTTATATTTGCAGTCACGGTATGCAGAAAATCTGCAGTATCCGAATATTTCATAATCATACCAACTCTTTCTACAGCCTGCTCCTGAGGAAAGCCCTCACTCAGATGGGTTCCAAGCTGGAATATAGCATCAGCTATATCTTTCTCTATATTATAAACTCTTTTTAATATCTTGAGCTTTTGATAGGAGACTAACTTAGTATAGATATATATGGCAGCAGTGATAGATGCAGTGAAGAGGAGACTCATATATACTTGGGTTTCTCCAATGATCGATGAGCTTGGACTCAGACAATATTGAACGAATGGTATCATCATTATGGCACCAACGATAATTGCTGGAAGAATAGCAGGTATGTTTCTTCCTTTGAAAAGAAAACAATGTTTCTTAGCCACAAATGGATGCTCTTCCACCTTTGGGGCTGGGAAACCACTAGGTCTCTTCTTAAGAGCTCCTCTGAGCAGATAATATACGAATGCAGGCAATAACCCATTGTAGAAGATGAAAAGATAAATTGGGTCAAATAGCATTTTGGACATAGCCATAACCATCGGAAACATCACCATTCCAAGGATAGGTAAGATTATTCCTAGCATATAAATTGTATTGAGCGGATTTCTCAATGCACTGGCATATTGTACCATCCTCGTATATGTTCCCTCGATCATTCGGTTTGCAGCTTCATCTAACAGAGCCAATCTGTTGCTTTCCTCAGTCTGGTAAAGGGAGGAAATAATTAGATAGATGGAATCAGCAAAATCTGGACTGATTTCCTTCCACAACATTACATAGCTTTCGAGAGCTTCCCTTAGGTCAGCATATTTCCTAGCTTGAGTATCCCAGATAAGTTTCTTCAGATCATTCCCAATCTCTCCTCCTATGTTTTCAGCAGCAAATTTGACAGCATTTTCCAGATTTGGAATGTGTCTCATATACACAACTAGGTATAAGATGAGAGAGACCAACTCACTAGAATTTCTGATCATCCTATATTCTAGACTTCTCTGTGGAAAGTTTTTGATCCATATGAATAGGCCTATTCCCACAGGAAGCAACAGGATAAAGATAGGAGAGATCAGCATTAAACCAAAGGAGAGAATTGCGGAAGAGATGAGGAGGAGGAAGGCCAGAGAAGCAAAATCTCCTGGTTCCACATCGAGCTCCAGCATTTTGATCGCAAGCAGATTAATGGCCCTTTCCTTCTCAGAGATTCTCCACTTGATTATCCTACCCGCAGATCTAGCGACATCTTCAAAGAATACCTGCAACCTCCCCTTCTTCCTCACTCTTAGCTCCTTATATTCTCTAGTTATAGCTTCGCTTATTTTCTCCAAATCTTTCTCCATCTTATCCCTTCAATTTCAGCTTTAACCATTCCTCGAATTCCCTAATTACATCCTTAGAACTAGGATATCCTTGTTCCATTCGAAGCTTCTCGAAGATTCTATGAAATGCATCATTTGCCTCGCTGTTGAAATCAGCCTCCAAGATATCATATCGATTTAGCCTCTTGGCATATTCTAAAAGCATTTTCTTTATCTCAGCTCTAAGTACTATGTTTTCCCAAACCCTCTCCCAACTCCCAACCCAATCCCTTACCCTACTTGCTATGCTCTTGAGTACCTCACTCTCTCCTTCTAGCAAATCCTTTGTGGGCTTGATTTCATCCTCCCTTGCATCGAATTCCATTAGGTTAACAAAACCTTTTTCCATGATAGGATCCTCCCTCCAATGCTTGCGAACTTCAGAGATTAGGGTTACCCTACGTACCTCGGAAAGTTGATCCGGAGTCCTCACTTTATTTGCTACCACAATTATATCAGTAGCCTTAAAACTCGTCCTAGGAACCTCTAGATCGTTTACCAACCTATCAAATACTGCATAGGGGCTTTCCCCATGAATGGTGCCAGCTACTACATTAGCGAGAGCCCCAATTCTCATAGCTTCGAAAAGAGCCTTTGCCTCTATACTCCTGATCTCTCCAATGATTAGACAGCTATCCCCAAGCCTCAGACTTGTTCTAATTCCATCATCTGCACTCATCTCGGTCTTTTCTCCGACAATAGCTGAGCGTACTTTCATAGAGAGGATATTGTAGTTGATACCTCTGAAGTAATCCACAGGCAATTCTAATGTATCTTCGATCACAATGATCCTATATCTCCTAGGAATTTCAGCGATTAAGCTTCCAAGCAATGAAGTTTTCCCAGAACCCCTAGTCCCTGCGATGAGAATACACCTCCCAGCATCCACTAAAAACCAGAGTAGACCGGCACAGAGTGGAGAGAGGGCCTTCTCCTTCATGAAGAGAGTGAGCGTCCAAGGTCTAGCTCTATGCCTCCTGAAAGCAAACGCATAACCCTTTGGAGAGAGGGGATTTTGGATCACAGCTACTCTGGCTCTGAAGTTCTTTGTAATGAGTTCTGTATCCAGCACGGGATTTGCTTCATCCAGAGGCCTTCCAGACATCAATCTAAATCTAGATGCCCACGCATCAGCTTCCTTTATATTTGGCAAGATATTCGTAACACATTCTCCATACTTAGTATGCTTGACGAAAATAGGGGTACTTCCCACAGGAGCGTTTACATATACGTCCTCTATATTTTCATCTTCAAGCAACACTTCTATCAGTCCAAAGCCAACTGTTAGTCTCACTAGTATCCTGGCAAGCTTCTCGATCTTCTTGTACTCCAGCTTTATTCCACGAGTTCTGCAAAGATCTTCCATTAGATCCCTACTTACATTGAAGAATATTTCCCTCAACCTCTTGGGATCGATGAATTCTGCCTCCTTTGGCTTATACTTCAAAAGAGTTTCCCTCACCTCATCTAAAAGCACATATTCTTCCTCACTCAGTTGAAATTCAGGAGGAGTTATATGATAGAGCAATGTGACTTTTCCAGGAATTCTAAAGATGGATACTTCACTTTTATCCTCCACTCCAACATCATAACTATCTATTTCCTCCGCCTTTACAGGAATTTCAGTCATCAATCTTGTGTACATGAAGTTTGGCCTTATCATGGGTTCAAAGATAGTTCTATAGATTTCCCTATCTCCCACCCTATGACCAGCCAATTTCTCCTTCACAGCCTGAATGAGAGATGTCCTCTCCAACACTTGTCGAATCAACTCTAATCTATTTATGTAGAGCTGTTTGCAGTTTACACATCTTTCAGGTAATTTTACTAAAGTTGCTCTCTCTTCTCTCAATGTCCTCACACATTCAACATAGGCCCCAATTGGGTCCCTCTTCAACATGTCGAATACAATTCTCCTTAGCCTGATCAACCAGCTTCCAATGCATTTAGTACATTCTCTCGTATAAACCAATCCTTCAGGAGAAATTACCTTATAGTCCTTTACTAGCCTCACATAAGCTTCAGCCACATCATTCAACATTCTGGCCTGTTCTTCAGAGTACATGTAATTTCTTTCAGAAGATAACACAACACTCGTTACTTTTCCTCCTTCAATAATGTAATTAATCACTCTCTCCATGCAAATCTCATTATCCTCTATGCTCGGATAATACACACAGCCGATACAATTCACATTCAGGATTACGTCAGCCCCCTCTCTTTCTATCGTATAACTACACGGCTCTTTTGGCATAATAATCTGGGTAAGCTCAGCATATAAATATTTAATTGCTCTAATGGTATCGATAAGTATTAAAACGAGGCCCCACTTATCCAAAAAATGGAGGTAGGAATTCCAATCGAGAAAAAGGACTTCCAAAAGTTTGTTTCTGGCAAAATTGCTGAGTTGAATGAGAGGCTTAGAATGTTAGAGACCAGAGTCCAACAGTTGAGAGAGAATCAGAGGCTTCTCTCTGAGAACTTGCTTTCCAAAACCGAAGAGCTTAAGGCGATGATTCGAGATCTGAATTTTAGGATGGAGGAGATGAAAGGCCAAGTTAAGGCTATGCAAGAGGCTGTTAAGGCCTTTTCAAAGGAAATTGAGAATGTGGCAAGAGTGCAAGATATAAAGGTACTTGAGAAATACATAAATCTTTTAGATCCCACTCGATTTTTAACTAAGGATGAGGCTCTAAGGCTGATTAGGAGGGAGCTTGGAAAGGAGTGATGGTTATGCCTTTCGGATTATTTAAGAAAAAAAAGGAGAAGGAAGAGGAATTCGTAACCACTATTCCCTTACAGGATGTAATCGCCTTAAAAGCTCAAGGCCTAACAAATGAGCAGATCATCAATCAACTTAGAGCCCAAGGTTATAGCTTTGCTCAGATAAGGGATGCCCTTGCCCAAGCTGAGATCAAAGGAGCTGTAGTACGCAAGGCAGAAGCTCTTCCTACACCTCCTGAGACAATTACTCCCACTCCAATTCCAACCCCAGGAATAACTGCTCCAGTCCCAGTGACTCCACCAGGAGCCCCCACTCCTCCTGAGAAGGAAAGAGATATAGAGACCATAGAGAGGATCTTAGAGGAGATCATAGAGGAGAAGTGGAGAGATGTAGATGAAAAGTTGAAGGAAATAGAGAAATGGAAGGAGGTAGTAGAGAGCAGAGTTAACGAGACCTCTAATAGGCTCAATGAGATCGTATCGAGGCTGGGGATGATAGAACAGACGATAGCTTCAAAGGTAAGCGAATATGGGAAGAGCATGCAAGAAGTGGCCTCTCAGATGGCAGCAATGGAGAAGATAATGACCAAGCTCATTCCAAGTCTTGCCGATAGTATCAAGGAATTGAGGGAAGTAATAGAGAGCAGTAAGAAGGGGCTTGCTTAAGTCTTTTTGTAGGTTACAGCATATGCAGATACTGCCACTAGAACAAGAAAACCAATTAGGGCTAATACCGTAGGATTAGTAATTACGAGCATAGTCTCTACAAACGGAGGGGGGAGAGTAGCATTTGTCGCATTATACATCTGCCTATATTCTGGATGCCATAGTTCTGGAAATACCCAAACAGCAGTCGAGTAGAAGATAATGAGGAGCACTATTACAATGAGAATAGCTATTGCTGGATTTCTCATAGCTTTGGTCACATCTTCCATACTAGCTCCTAAGAAGATTACCATCATGAGGAGGAAGAAAGCGAAGATGATGAGTACTATTAAAAATGGAATGAGAAATTCAATGTAGTTTACAAAGGGTTTATACATTCCTATGAGGAGGGCCACCACGAAAGCTATTACTGCATTTACATCTATTCTATCTGAGACTATTTTCGTTTTGCTGAGAATTCCAAATAGGAGTACAGCGATTAACAATGGAACAAAAAAATAAGAAAAACCTAAGGCTCTGAGCAGATCGATCACTGTGGGAACCTCTGCCATTATTTACCTCCCTCTTCCTTTCCGAAGATCACCCAAGCAGCAGCCACGATGAGGATGACCAATACGATGATCAAAGCTATATCCTGGGTTTCTATCGTTACTAGTGTTGGAAACTTTTCAGTTACAGGAATTCCAAACTTTTCAGCATTTGCTACGATCGTAGGCACTACTGTATATGCTGTGAGGGCAAATACAAGCAACACTAATCCTAATGCTATCCACTTGGTTGGCCCTCTAAGGCCGAAGATTCCAGCAATTATTAAAATTATTACTCCAAGTACTGCTGCGATCCCAGTATACGGCACTAGCTTTGAGATTACTGTAGTTGACCAAATTGATAGGGATGCTAAAATGGAGAGGCAAAGAGCTACGATAGCTCTAGCCCCCCTCTTTTTCTTAAAGGCCTCGATGTTTCCTAGGAAGGTATAGAAAATCGCTAGGAGGATGAGGAATACTAGCCAGAACACTACTGGATCTACGTTTGGTGGAGTGATCTTCATCAATGCCTCATAAAGCTCAGGTATTGCATCTGCTAAGGCCATTACCTCTCACCTTCAGGTTTTTCCCTAATAATAATAGCAATTGCAGCTATAAAAATTATGAGGAAAAATGAAATGGCAAGCACGTCTCCCAGAGGTATACCTATGGCTGCCCCAACCTCTCCCAAGGCTCGAAATAAAGGAATTCCAGCCAGTTCAGCAATTACATAGAGTATCGTAAACACTACTCCTACCATTCCAGCATATTTTAACCATTTTGGAAGCTGGGTCTGTTCCCCAGCAATTAAAGTAGAGAGCATGAGCAGACAAACAATTGCTATCGCGGCCACTCCAGCGACTTCGGAGAAGATCCTAATAGCATTTGTCACCCAAGCAGCAGCCACAGCTATGAATGCCATTGAGAGGGCTACAGTAGCATTTATATCCTTCCTCCCCTTTCCGAATACTTCAGTCCTTTCTAATATTCCGAAGATGATAGCAAATATGAGGAGGAATGGGAGGAAATACTGAAAAACTCCGAGGTTCTCCAATAACGTTATTACATTCCCTAGCCCATACCCTCCTCCATCCATTAACTTTAGCCAAAAAATCCAAGTTAATAAAAGTTTTGATTACTGTTTAGTTATTTCTCAAGCTCCTTTTCCCTTACCCTAGAGAGGAGATCAAGTGATCCCCATACGATGATAGCAAGAGGTAGTAGGAAAGTGATCCAGTAAGTATATGCTCCTAGAAAGGTTTGAATCAGTGGACCGAAGAATGGGAGGACAAAGAGGAGGAGCACTCCAACGAGTATTTTTCCAAGCCAGTTGAATTTTCCCCTCATGAAATAAATTACCATGAGCATGATGAATAGAGAAATATAGGGAAGGAATGACTCCACTGCCTTATAGAGGGAATAATTTCCAATTATAGGAATCTTTCCAAACTGAGGATTGGTGAGGAGGATGAAATACACGAAAATTCCAAAGAGGATGGCTATTGGCTTGGCTAAAGAGGGGGAACTCCTCCTTAGCCCGAAGTTTACCACTATCATCACTATGGCTGCTATGAAGGCTGGGAAGATGAGATCTTGATGTTTCACCAATACTTCTCTTATATCGAAGGCGAATGAATAACTCAATACAAGAAAGATGCAAATCCCAATCAAAATCGGTCTGAAATTCATACAATTTTCTTAGAGTTTGAATTATAAAAACTTTGGGGAGAATTTTTAAGTTTAGGATTCAATTAAACTCCATGGGGATAGAGGTAATAGGTGTTACATTTGCCATATGCTCGGCATTAGCCCACCTCCTCTTCACTTACCTTTTCCTCGAGAAGAATGATGATTTTTTCCTCCTCTTCCAGCTCCTATTCCTCCTTCTTCACTTTCTCTCTGTGGAGTGGAGCTTCTGGCTCATTGGCCTTGATTTGAGAACCCTAATAACTTCCCTAAACTTCCCAACGATCTTTTACTTCTCCAGCTGGCTCTTAATGAACTTTTCCATCCTCCTCAAATTCGGAAGAAAGAAGCCTTTGATCTACTTCATCCTAGTATTGCTCGTAGCCTGGCTTATTATGCAATTCTGCATGAATTGCCTTTCAGAAAAGATGTATGCTTAGGAAATAGAAAAGCATATAAAAAATAATTCTTCCACTCATCTCGAGGTAAGGTGGGGGAGGAGAGAGAGATTTTCACCAGCGCTGAGGAGATAGGAATTCTAAGTGAAGAAGCCATTACGAAGAGCTTGGTGGAAGAGACAGCCATATCTAGAGAAGTGGCTGAAGAAATTGCGAGGGAAGTAATAAATGAGGTGAGAAAGCTCGACTTAAAGTTCATTTCAGGCCCATTGGTGAGGGAAATTACCTGTGTTAAGCTCTTGGAAAGAGGACTAGAGGAGGAGAGGAAGAAATACACTAGGCTTGGAAAGCCTGTGTATGATGTAGCTAAGCTTATTTTCTCAAGAAATCATGAGAATGCAAATACCTTTTACAATCCTGAGTTCATACATAAGGAGCTAGCAGGCTCCATAGCTAAGGAATATGCCTTCCTTCATCTTCTTCCTCCGGACGTTGTGAGGGAACACATGAGCGGCACGATCCATATCCATACTCTCGAATATTTCTTAGATAGGCCATTCTGCTTCGAGCATAACATTCAGTACTTCCTCAGGAAAGGTGTGGTTACAGATGGAACCGGAACCTTTGTGGCTGTTCCCCATCCCCCAAAGCACTTAGATGCTGCTATGATGCAACTTGCTAAGGTACTTCAGGCCTCTCAGCTCGTCTTTTCAGGAGGGCAAGGTTTCGACAACTTTAATGTAATCCTAGCTCCATATGCTAGAGGAGAAAGTTATGAGGAAATTAAACAGGCAGTACAGTATTTCATATTCGAGCTAGATACGATGAACTTTTCAAGGGGAGGACAGACAGCCTTTACAAATATAAGCCTAGAATTTGAGGTTCCACAATATTTGAATGAGCTTCCAGTAGTCCTTCCAGGAGGGAAAGTGAGTAGGGAAGTAAGTTATTCAGATTTTCAAGAGGAGGCTCAGCAAATCTTGAAAGCCTTCATAGAGGTCTCTATGAAAGGAGATGCTCTAGGAAAACCTTTCCACTTCCCAAAACTGGAGTTCAAGTTGAGGAAGAACTCTTTTAAAAATCCCCTCTTTTTGGAAGTAAGCAAACTGGTATGTAAATATGGTACCCCCTATTTCCTAAACCTCTGTGCTCCCTACATGCCTGAGGTGGTTCAAAGCCAATGTTGTCGTTACTTTCTCATTCCAAGCTCAAAGCAGATGCAGAGGCTTAAGGAAGGTAAGCTTAGATTTGGAAGTCTTCAGGTGGTTTCGATCAACTTACCAAGACTCTCTTATCTTTCTAGGGACGAAGATGTATTTTTGGAGAGAATACAGAATACATTTGAATTATGTGATAAAGTTTTTGAGGCGAAGAGGAAGAGCTTGAGAAAATTCATAGAGAGGGGAGCCTCACCATTTCTTACAATGGATTTCGATGGAGAACCATATTTCATCCTAGAAGAGCAAAGCAATACAATTGGTTTCGTAGGACTAAATGAGGCGGTTTGGAAACTTAGTGGGAAGCAGTTGCATGAGGATAGAAGTGCTTGGAAACTAGGGCTGAGAATAGTAAGGTTCATGAGAGACTTAGTTGAGGAGAGAAGCAGGACCACTGGAATCGAGCACGGACTGGTACAAACTCCTGCAGAATCCACTGCCCATAGATTTGCATTACTCGATCTAAAATATTTCGGAGACAAATCCCTAGTAAGAGGAGATAGGCAAAGTAGAGCTGTATATTATACAAACTCTTCTCATGTCTATGTAGGAGCAGAGATCGCCCTTTGGGAGAAGATCAGGATAGAGAGCAGTTTTCATCCCTTGGTGAAGGGAGGAGCAATTACTCATATTTGGCTAGGAGAAAATTCTCCAGATCCTGAGGCAATTTCTTCCTTAATCCAGAGGATAGCTACTAAGTCCCTGTGCTCCTACTTTGCCTTCACTAGAGATTTTACCATTTGTAAGAACTGCAGACAGTTCTTCTCAGGAATTCACAACTCCTGTCCTAGCTGTAAGGGAATGAATGTGGAAGCCTATAGTAGGATAACTGGATATATAGTACCCATTAGTGCTTGGAATGCTGGGAAATTGCAGGAGCTTAAGGAGAGGAGGAGATATGCCTTATAAGGTTGAGCTTAGGTTTTTCAAATCTAGAAATTGTCCAAAGTGTAGGGAAGCTGAACCCATAGTGAGGAAGGTTGTAGATGAGTTAAAGGAGGTGAAGCTGATAGAAATCTACGTAGAGGATGAACCCGAAGAGGCATTGATGTATCAAGTCACCTCAGTCCCAAGCATCGCGATCGATGAAGAAACGATTTGGTTTGGGGAAGTCCCAAGTGAGACCGAGCTTAGAGAAAAGCTTCTCGAGGCCTTAAAATGATCTTAAGCAGGAAAGATATAATGAGGCTGCAAGAGGAGGAAGGTTTGATAGAGGGAGCCATAGATTTCGAGAAACAGCTTACTTCTCAAGGAATAGATTTAACTGTGAGAGAAGTTCACGAGTTGCTTGAAGAGGGTTGTATAGATTTCGACAATACTAGGAGAAAGCTTCCAAAGACTAGAAAATTAGAGTGGGAGGGAGACAAGCTTTTCCTCAAGCCAGGAGTGTATAAGATAGTGACAAATGAGATATTTAATCTTCCACTAGATGTCGCAGCCTTATGCCAGCCTAGGACTTCCCTACTTCGTTCAGGGGCCTTTGTGGCTACAGGAGTATGGGACGCTGGCTTTTATGGGAGAGCAGAGTTCATATTACATGTTCTGAATCCCCACGGCCTCATCCTCATGAAGAACGCTAGGATAGCCCAACTCCTTTTCATAAAGCTTAGCTGGAAAACTGACAAACCATATAGAGGCATCTTCTACGGTCAGAAATGAAGTGTTGGATAGCTGGAATAGAAGGAATAAGCACTGTGGATTGGCCAGGAAAGATTGTGAGTGTGATTTTCCTTTCAGGCTGCAATTTGAAATGTAGATACTGCTATAACTCTCACATCTTAGAAATCTCTTCGGGCAAACTGCTTAATGCAGAAGAGGTGGAGGAGAAAGTAAGTAAGAATCTCCCCCTCCTCGATGGAATTTTGTTCAGCGGAGGAGAACCAACTCTTCAGCCAGGGGTTTTACATGAGCTAGCAAGCTGGGCGAAGAGGAAGGGCCTACTAGTAGGAGTAGAATCAAATGGTACGAGACCAGATGTTCTCTCAGCACTCCTAGGTGATAGATTACTGGACTTTGTAGCCATCGATGTAAAGGCCCCAATAAACTTCGAAAATTATTCCCGAATTACTCCCATTTCCCCCTCAGAAGTCCAAAATATTAAAATGAGTTTAGACCTGCTGAGGAGAACTGGAATAGAATTTGAGGTGAGAACAACTTTAGTTCCAAATCTCATCCGGGAAGAGGATCTAGAAAAGATGTATGGGGAGGTGAAGGGCTGTAAATGGATCTGGCAGAAGTTCAGAAAGCTTCCTACAGTACTAGATCAGAGCCTATTGGAGTTTTCCCCTTCTGAGATTTCGAGGATTAGAGAACTCTCTAGGAGATTCGAAGGAGTAGTTCTGAGGTTTTGGGAATAATTTCGAAATAGTTAAAAAGTAAGAGATTATTGGATAAATGTGGTGAAAATGAGGAAGGCACAAGCCGCTTTGGAGTACTTAATGAATTACTGGTGGGCTCTACTGATCATCATTATAATAGGAGTAGTAGTCTGGAGATTCCTATTAAGTGGAGTGGTTTCACCACCAAGCTGGAGACCCCCATTTGAATTGGAAGGGATTCCAATCACTTCCTACTCAATTAGGAGCAACGGTACTGTATATTTAGTAGTCGAGAACAGGAGGGAAGATTCAGTTACCATAGGATATCTAGAAGTAGCAATAGGAGACTGTACTAGTAATTGGACTGGAAGCCTTACCATTCCCTCTCAAGGCTCACAGAATTTTACACTTACCGGTAATTGTGCCCTTACTCCAGGAGCTACAGTCACTGCTAATTTCACAATGGAATACATTTTCAAAGAAGTTCCTCATAGGCCGTTTGAGTCAATAACAGTTAAGGTAGAAGCTTAAGCCCTTACACTTTTATCTTTTCAATTTTTCCACCAGTTCAATTATTACTTCTTTAGCCTTACTGGCCAGCAAAAAATCAAATTCATACTTTTCCTTCAAGATCTCACTTACTTTCAAGATATCCTCAGCTGTGATTATTCGAGCAGAAGTTCCAATCACTTCCCTCAATCTCTCCCTCCTCTCCGCCATATCCTCGAATCGTTCTAACAGTTTTGCTGAGAATTCAGCAAATGCTTTTGGAAAATCCTTATTCATCTGAAGCAAGAGATTACCCAGTTTTCCATATTCCTCATCCAACATCTCCTTGAGCTCTATTATTATTTTCTTCTCATAACTTTCAGAGAAGTATAGAGAAGCTATTCCAACGAAGGTGCTGAAATTTGGAATCATTTGAGCAAGCCTCTCGATCACGCAGAAGGAAGAGTAACATTGTAATAGGAGGGGCAGACTCTCTTTTTCCATACCTTCCCCTACCTTCATCTTTGAAGCTCTGGAGATGAGGTAAAGTACTTTTTCAAGCTCCTCAGGTATCGCTAAGATATCTTTGACCATTTATCTTACCTTACACTTCTTCTCCCTGCCGAAGGAATTTTCCTAGCACTCACGCAGTTGAGGAACTGATTTACTAGATCCATAGCTTCCCTAATAGTGTATTCTCCGAGAAGCTTCCTATCCCCATTTTCTAATACTCCAAAATGGAGAATCTTATCGTGTTCCTCATCGTACACTACCTCATCTTTTACTACTTTCGGCATTCCAAGCAATTTTTCGGCTATCGTTCGTCTGAGAAACTCGGATTTCGTAATTCCAAGCTTTCTGCATACGCTTTCCAATTCCTTTAAAAGTTCTCCTTCAAGTTTTACACTTACTATTTTTTTCATACGGTTTGAAAAATTTCTTACATTTAAAAATTTTTCTAAAATTTTAGAAAAAATAAAACCATTTAATTTTTTTTAATACAAATTTACAAAAATTTAATTTTTATGACAAAATTAATTCGGTAATATAATTGGTTCTAATTCAGCACATCAAAAACCCACGTTCCTAATAGGGAAGAAATAAAACTTTAAATAAGCCCCCCTCCAGTTAAGGTTATGAAGATTGAGGAAGTTCTGAAAGAGAAGAAAGCTAGGGTGGTGAAACAGGCCTTAGCTACAGCAAGCCTCTATTATTTCGATGCTTGGATGAAGAGTGTAGAGGAAGTTGATCTCACTGAGCTTAAGGAGAAGCTAAGGCAAATTAAGGAATTTTCGTTGGATCATTTAGGTGAGTTGAAGGAAAAGGCTGTTAATTCCCTCTCTAGGAATGGGATATGTGTTCATGAAGCTAGAGATGCTAGAGAGGCAAAGAGGATACTACGCGAGCTCATTCCTAGAGGAGAAAAAGTAGTGAAGTCGAAGTCAAATACGATTAGGGAACTTGGGATTGTGGAAGGACTCAGGAGAAGAAACGAGGTAATAGAGACAGACTTAGGAGACTTCATAGTAGAACTTTGTGGGGAAGAGCCGATTCACTCCATTGTCCCAGGAATCCACATTTCTTTGCAGAGAATGAAGGAAAAGATCTTTGAGAAATTTGGAAAGAAATTAGGAAGTGTTGAAGAGGTTATTCAGTTTTTGAGGGAGCATATTAGGAGAGCCATCTTCACAGCCAATGTAGCTTTGACTGGAGCAAATGCAATTGCTGCTGATGGCTCCATCTTTATAGTAGAGAACGAGGGCAACATTTCCCTCCTTTCTAGAATCCCTAAAATCCACATCATAGTGGCAGGCATTGAGAAACTTGTTGCTGATTCCCAGTCAGCTCTACGGATCTGTCAAGCTTTAGCTCTCTGGGGTACAGGAGCTGCAAGTAGCTACATAAATATAATTTCTTCTCCAAGCAAGACCGCAGATCTCGGAACCTTGATCTATGGAGCTCAAGGAGCAAGAGAGGTACATTTAATTTTGGTGGATAATGGTAGAACCGAGCTCATCCAAAAAGGGTATAAGGAGGCCCTCTACTGTATTAATTGCGGAGCCTGCCTCTACTTTTGCCCAGTCTATAGAGAGCTTACTACTCACTTCGGAGGTCAAATATTGGGACCTCAAGGAGTGATTAGGAGGGCAGCCAGAGATCTTAAGAAGAATTTCAGAGATCTTTTCTTATGTACCAATTGCGGAGCCTGTGAGAAAATTTGTCCAGTAGGAATAGCCATTCCCCACTTGGTTAAGATGTTGAGAGGGAAGGCAAATTCCCAAAAGCTTGAAATGGAGGCAAATAGGAAGATGATCCAAAACCTAAGAAAAAGTGGAAATCCCTTTAGTAGCGCTAGGGAGAAAATAAAAGAGATATATTGCTGCTGAAATGATATTCCACAAATTTTTTGGGAGAAATACACTCTTTTACCCAGGCTGTCTCCTAAAATTCTTACTTCCAGAACTTAGAGATAAGTACTCCCAAATCCTAGAAAAAATTGGTTTGGATTTCATTGAACTGGAGAAAATTGAACTTTGCTGTGGCTCTCCAATCTTAAGTGCAGGATATCCTGCAGAGTTTAAGAAAGTAGCTACCAAGAACTTGGAGCTCTTTAACAAATATGGAGTGGAAAAAATAATTACTGCTTGCCCTGCTTGTTATCGGACTTTGAAGTTCGAATATCCCTTAGTTGCCTCATCAAATATCCAGGTGGAGCATATCTCGCAAACTATTTTGAGAGCGATGGAGGAGGGCAAACTCAAGTATAAGTCTAGAGGAGGAGTGGTAACCTATCACGATCCCTGTCACCTTGGGAGATACTCAGGAATCTATGAGGAGCCAAGACAAATTCTAAGAAAGCTTGGATACAAAGTGGTTGAAATGAAATTAAACAGAGAATATAGCTTCTGCTGTGGTGGTGGGGGAGGAGTAAAGGCCAATTACCCAAAGTTAGCACTAGAAATAGCTAAGGATAGAGTACTCCAGGCCATGGAGGTTGGAGCTGAACTCTTAGTTACTACTTGCCCCATGTGCTACATTTCCTTAAAAGGAGCAAGTGAGGAGTTAAATAATAAAATAAAGGTAGTAGAGCTTTCAGAAATTTTGTGAAATTTGGAAAGATACAGCATCCAGGCTTTCTAAAAAGATGATAAAATGCGGGGGCTGGGATTCGAACCCAGGAAGGCACTAAGCCATCAGGTTTCACAGAGCTCTTGAGCCTGACCCCTTTGACCGCTTGGGTACCCCCGCTTAGAGTTTAAAATGTATCAAGATTTTTTAATTCTTATCTTAGCTTAAAGACTGGCTCCCCAATTATTGGATGTTCAAGTGCTAGGATATTATTTTCTACGAGCACTCTTCCCCATTCATTTAATATATTTCTATCTATTCCAAGCACCCTCGAAGCCTCACTTAAGCTCACTCTCTTATTCATCTCCACTAGCTTCAAGAACTCCCTAACCTTCTCCTCCACCTTCTCCCTACTTACCAACAAGTTCTCATCCATTAAGTTTCTGAAATCCACATTTTCCAAGTTCTTCGTGAGGAGGAATAGATTATCGGTCAGTAGCTTAAAGTTTTCACCAGCCACTATGGTTTTTTCCCCACTAGCTTGGAGTTGAAGCAATTCTTCCCTAATCTTCTCCAATTCTATTTTCCTAGATGGAGGAGGCCTAACTTCTGTTTTTATCTCTACCTTTCCCTCTTTCCTCTCCTCATACTTCTCCTCCTTCTCCGGAAGGAGAGCTAGCAGATCCTCAAGGATTTCCTCGATCTCCGAGAATTTCTCTAAGATAAGTAACTTCCTACTCCACCTGAGTTCCCTAAATCTTTCCATGGCCTCTACATTTGCTCTAAGCTCCCTTACAAGTTCATCCAGTTTGAAGGCTTTTCTCAGAAGTTCTGGAGAATCTCCAATTCTGATGAAGTAATCTTCCTCCATTTAGAGAAATTTATAAATTAGGATATAATAAATTTTCTAATGGAGGAGCTCAGAAAGAAGAGAGAGGTTCTAAAGCTCTTGACGAAGAACCTAGAACTTATGAATCTCAATCAACTTCTCGCTCTAATAAAGAGATTTAATGGTGGCGTGGAGCTGAATTCGCTAGCAGAGCTAGTGAATATCTCTCCTGAACTTATGTTGAGGGAAATACTTTTCTTAGAGAGAACTGGAAAGGTGAGACTTACCAAGGAGGGAAAAGTTATTTATAGAAAAGCCTAAACATTCTCTCCACTAGACTCTCCTTCCTCTTCATTCCCAGATAGCACAGCACAGCATCATTGAAATCTCTAGAAGCCCTTGCTCTGGGAAAAATCTCCACTACTGGAGAAAGATATTCGGTAGCTTCACTGACCTTAGGATCTTCATTTATTACCCCAATTATTTCCTTTCCAAGGAATTTCTTAAGTTGATCTAGAAGCAATCCAAACCTCTTATTATATTTATTGATTATTATTCCTCTCACCTCCTTTCCAAGCTGGGAGCAGAGCTCAAGTAGCTTTAAAGTTTCACCTATAGAGGCTACATCTTGAGTAGTGATTCCAAGCACTTCATCACTAGCTTCGATACATGCCAATAAATTCTCATTTATTCCAGCAGGGGTGTCGAGAATGATGTAATCAAATAGATCTCTAATCTTCTCTAAAGTATTTGACAATCCCTTAGCCTTTACCTTCATGATCAGTTCGTAATCGATGCTTCCAGGAAGGATCTTAAGTCCAGATTTGGGGTGGAGATAAATTGCATCTAATACTTTCTTCCTGTTGAGCATCACGTGATGTAATGTATTTGCGTTTTTCAGATCTATTCCGAATTGCATAGCTAAATTGGCCCCACTCAAGTTTCCATCGATCACTAAAGTATTGTATCCTAAGCTGGAGAGGAGATATGAGAAATTGGCAGCACAAGTAGTCTTACCCACCCCTCCCTTGATGGAGGAGAAAGCTATTACCTTTCCCATAACAAAAATGGAACGACACCCACATAAATTTTTTACTATTCCCTAACTCTTGAGTTTCTCCTCCACTTCCTTGATTAGCTTGATAGCTTTCCTTAGCTCTTCCCTCCCCTTCTTCGTTAAATAGTAATATCTCCTCCTTCCAAGTTTCCTACTCTTAACATATCCCCTGAATTGTAGCAGGTAAAGCACCTTATAGCATGTAATCCTGCTCGGAGAAAATCCAAAGCTAGAGAGCTCATTCCTGAGCACATATGCATGCATCGGCCTCTTACTTAGGAGCTTTAAGATCCAGATCCACAAGGTTTCAGTAGTTAAGTTTCTCCATAACCTCAGAATTTCCCTAGATCTCTCCATTTAAACATGAAAAAATTTTAATTTTAAATATTTTCTCTATAGAAAATATGATTAAGGTAGGAATAATTGGAGTAGGCAATTGTGCAGCAGCCTTGGTGCAAGGAGTCGAGTACTATAGGAAGAGCAGGGTAAAAATTGGTCTGATCAAGGAGAGAATAGGAAAATATAGAGTATCAGATATAGATTTTGTGAGCGCATTCGATGTAGACGTAAATAAGGTTGGGAAGAAGCTCTCAGAAGCCATTTTTACTATGCCAAATTCAGTGAGTTGGGTAAAGAAGATCTCGGTTGGAAAAGATGTGATAGTGAAAGAGAGCCCAGTGCTAGATGGAGTTGGGAGATATTTGGGAAAAGTTGTCAAGCCTAAGAAATCCAATAAAACCTTACATGAGCTTAAGAAAGAAATCCTTAAGGAGCTTGAAACTACTGGCACTGAGATCTTGATCAATTACTTGCCTGTAGGAGCCAGAAGAGCTACAGAATTCTGGGCTTCAATAGCATTGGAAGCAGGCTGCGGCTTCATTAACTCCATCCCAGTATTTATTGCTTCTAATCCCAAATGGGCCAAGAAATTTGAGGAGGAGAATTTACCAGTCATAGGAGATGATATCAAGAGCCAAGTGGGAGCTACAATTATCCATAGGGCACTCACCCAGCTCTGCATCCTGAGAGGGGCTAAGATAAATAGGACTTATCAGATCAACGTGGGAGGAAATACAGATTTTCTAAACATGCTGGAGAGGGAAAGATTGTATTTCAAAAAGATTTCAAAGACAGAAGCTGTCCGCAGCTTGATTCGAGGAATTAGAGATGAAGATATATATGTGGGGCCAAGTGATTTCATCCCGTTTTTAGGAAATACTAAGCTTGCATTCATTAGAATAGATGGAAGCATGTTCGCAGGAATTCCCTTCACCATAGAGTTGAAACTTGAGGTAGACGATAAGGCTAATTCCGCTGGAGCAGCTGTAGATGCAATTAGATACTGTAAACTGGCTTTAGATAGGGGAATAGGAGGGGCATTGATAGGCCCAAGTGCTTGGCTCATGAAACATCCTCCTATCTTCTATACGGATGAGGATGCCTTCAAGCTAGCTGAAGCTTTTGAGAGAGATACCCAATAGAATTGCTCAGCAAACCATTATTCTCCTCCTTAATCACTCTAAACTCTAGACATGAAGCTACTGGGCCCGCTGGGACTTGAACCCAGGACCTTCGCCTCGTAAGGGCGACGTCATAACCCCTAGACCACGGGCCCATGCGGTGGGCACCATGGATGGGTGAAATTCAGCTATGAGCTTGTTCAAGCCTTGGCTCCCCCCTGCACCCCCATAAGCACCCATGGAGTGCGCTTAGGGTTGCTTCCTTCCGGACCTGGCCCGGTTCACGCATCCATAGGTCCTATGGGACAAGAGCTCATCGTTACAGCTTGAGGCCCATAACTGAACTCCACCGCTCCATGGCTTCGACCCGTGAGGGCTTCGGTCGGAGCATTTCGCTCCTTAAGGGCCTGCCCTAGGCCCCGTCTAGCCCACCGCAATACTAAGGACTAATTTTCCTCTTATAAAATTTTAGGAGAACTAGGACTGCGATTGGAAGCAATAGGATAAAGTGGAGTTCATCTAGCTCCTCCACTATATAAATCCCAAATGGACCTGGATTCACATATACGTTATAGGAAAAGTTTATTTCCTTGTTTAGGTTGTCGCATCCTCCAAAGCTCAGATCCTTGATTAGGATTCTTATCCTCCCTTGCACATTGGGAAAGAGAGGAGTAAATGAGTGTTTCCAAACTAAAGACTCTCCTCCAGCTAATGAGAAATTAGTTGTCTGGAGTTCAGAAGTTTGATAACTATTTTCAGGAGTACTCGAAATTATGAGGAAAGCAGTTGGATCTTGGCTGATGTTAATACTATAATTTAGTTCTTGCTCTCCAGCATTTCTCAATGCATAGGAAAGGGCATGATCGATTCCGAAGAGCATATCATAGCTCTGAGCAGCACTATAGTGTTCTCCTCCAGCATCTTTGCTAATAGTCCAAGAGAGGATTGGATTGATCTCTAGCTCCCCATAAGGGCTTGTAGGAGAAAAGCTCCCGGTAGTTCTAAGCTCAGTTATTTCAGTTTCAGTAGAATAGTAGAATACCGAGAATTCATAAGGGATCTGTGAACCCAATGCATGGCATTGCATTCTCTCCATCCATCTAAAGGAGAACAAGGTGACATATCCACTCTTGATTGAGCTAGGTATTATCTGTGGAGTAGCATAGAGGCCTCCAGAGCTGAGGGTAGCATTGATTATCTCAGCACTAATGCTCCCATTATTCTTCACATAAAAGATCACCTCAGGCACATTATGAATATAGGCATACTTTACTACTACTGCTTCAGGAATCAGATGAGCGACTTTTACTATGATGCTTCCATATTCTCCTTGAGCAAAAACCAAATCGATCAGGAGGAGCCCAAATGCGATGAGGAGAAATCTAGGCTTCATCTTTTCCAAATTTAATCACTCGCAATCTCCTATCCCCTCTTACCCTACTTTCCCTTCCTCCTATTATCTTCACTCCATATTTCCTGCATAGATTGTAAAGCCCTTCATCCACTACTGAGTCAACGAGGATTGTATGGGGTCTTAAGCTTGGAAGGACGCTTTCCAGCTTATCTAACGGTACTCTAGCTACTATATTCAATTTCTCATCGAGCAGCAGAGCACCTTCCGAGTTTGCTATTTCATTGAAGAGATTTCTCAACTTCAGGAATTTTCCCTTCCTCCTCTTTAAATATTCTTCCACTTTAATCCTGGATTTTAGGCATTTGAAGATCTCCTTTTTAGTAAGCTCCTCCACCTCCTTTCCGGGAGGAGCAAAAGCTATATAGCTCGCTTTCGCTCTCCTCAAGAAATTATCTACTATCATCCTCCCTCCCCTATCCCCATCTACAAACAAAGTCACTTCCTTCCTCTTACTAAGTTCTACAATAGTATTTGGGATGTTTATCCCATCAAGTCCTATTACATTCTTGAAACCATTTTTCAGTAAGTTGATGACATCTGCCCTTCCCTCCACTACTATTATCTCCTTGCTTTCCTCGATCTCAGGCCCTGCCGGAAGTCTTTCCTCAGAATATTCGATAAGCTCTCCCTCCTTGCTGAGTTCTTCCAGCTTCTTGATCAGTTCCTTCGAGGCAGGTGTCTCTTGAGTGAGATGGGAGAGGATCTCTCTAGCTCTATCTATTATATAACTTCTCTTCCCAACCCTCACATCCTCTACTCTTCTCACCTTGAATTTAGCAGCATATGGCCCAATTTTTTCGATTGTCTCGATAGCTGCAGCTACTAGCGAAGTTTCTATCCTATCTAAGCTAGATGGGATCCTTACCTCTCCAATGCTTTTCTCCCCTTGGTAGGTGATCTCCACCTCGATCCTTCCAATCTTCCCAGATTCCTGCAAATTCCTTAGCTCTAGATCCTCCCCCAGTAGCCCTTCGGTTTGACCAAAGATAGCCCCAATTACATCAGGTTTTGCTACATTTCCATCCACTTCAAATTCAGCGATGATAAAATATTTAATCGATGAAGGCGCAACCTTCGCCATACATATCACCAAGTTTCCTCAACTCCTCCACTTTCCTTATTCCAAATCTAGAGAGCTCTTTATAAAAACTCAAATCAAGCTTTACTCCACTATTCTGAAGGTAACTCACTATTTCTTTAAACTTTTTCCTACCTTCTTTATCCCTATCTAGGAGTACAATTGCTCTCCTCACTCTCAATTTGAAGAGAGGGAGGTTCGAGACCTTGAGGACGTGAGTTATCCCAAATTTTCTTAAGGCCAACTCATCCTTTTCTCCCTCAACCAGTACTACACTCTCCTCAGCCTCACTTCTTAACCTCTGAATCCATAAAAGCAATTCTTTCATTTTAATACGATCCCCTTCAGGTTCAGAAATGCCTTGATCTCATTTTCGATGAGGTCTAGTTCCTCTTCAAGCTTCATCCTCCAGCTCTCTAATGTCCCCCTATAAAAAGATTTTTCATACATCACTCTCAAAGGGGAAAAAATGCTTTTGAAGAAGTTTCTATAATCCCTAATCAACTTCGTCTTAAATTTGGCATCAGCCTCACATTTATCCATTCTCACCTTCGACCCATCTTTCATCACTTCCACCTTCACCCATTTTCCAACGAATAGATTCATCATGATTTGAAATCTCGTATAGGAATCCACATCTTTTACACATTCCCAATTTACCTCAACCTCCTTTGAACCATCCATCGCCTCCTTTTGCCTATAGAGGATCTCATTCACTTTATATCCGAAAGCCTCAAATAGCTTATGCAGGTACCCATAATATTCTCCGAGATCGAGCAGACCTGCAAATACAACTCTTGTGCTCTTCCTTGGCTCCTCCACACTCATAGGAATCTCCTCAGGTTAAGGAAGGATTTGATCTCATTCTCAATTCCATAAGTTTCTTCATAGATCCTCTTCTTATAACCCTCAAGTGTTCCTTTGAAGAAATATCTATCGTAAATTCCTTTAAAGAGTTTCAATAGCGGATGCGTCTCCCAACGATCTGCATAATCAGTAACTATAATTCCCTTAAGCTTGATCATCATACTTCCTTCATTCACTTTCACCAAGCTCTCCCCCTTTCTCGCTTCTACTTCTTTCATCCTCTCTATTTCTAGATTGATCACGATCTTGAACATAGTATAGTCATCTATCTTCTTAGTGCACCACCACTCCACCTTTACCTTAGTTCCTTCTCCTCCCTCCTTCTGGGTATACTCCTTTTCCTCTATTCCATATCCTATGGAAATAGCTAAGTCAGCTAGCAGTGAATAGAGCTGTTTGAAATCGAAAACTCCTTCATATTTTACTGAAGTTTCCACGATCTTAGCTTCCTCAGCCATATAATGCTCTAGATCTTTTTTAGTTTAAAAATTTTCCAAATGCAGGAAATCTTTCAATAGGAAAAGTTTAAAAGTATAAAGATGCTTTTTTTGGAAAATGAACAGAAGAGGTATATCTCCCCTCATTGCAACCATTTTGCTTATAGCCATTACAATAGTAGTGGGAGCATTGATCACTGCTTGGGCAACTACATACATTAGCCAGCAGACTTCAGTTGTAGGAGGAGGAGGGGCAGAGTGTGTGTATGTGGGCTTAAGTGTCACTAGGTGCAATCTTACCGAATCAGCTCCTAATCGCTTGAGAATAGTTTTAGCAAATACAGGTACAGGTGAAATAAGGAAGGTCATGGCCAGAATTGAGGCAAATGACGGTACAGCAGTAACAGGCAATGTGACAAATAAAGATATGCCTGGTGAGTTCCTGAAACTAGGTGGACAGGAAGCCAAACCTGCAGACATATACCTCAGTGACTTAAGCTCTGGTGTAAATTTTAGTAATTCTAGTAGTTGGAAAGAAATCAAGCTTTGGGTTGATGATCCAAGGTGCCCCACAGTCACATTTACTATTTCACCTGGGATGTGCACGTAGTAGAGGCTAAGGTTTTTCAGAAATGAGGGCTCTAGCAGTTTGGATCTCATACTTACTTTATTTTGCAGTTTCAGTAGTAGTAATTGGCCTAGTTCTAGCTGCAGGTATTCCTATGATCACTAGAGCAAGGGAAGTGGCGATCGTAACTTCTGCAAAAAATCAGCTTCAAAAGATGGCAGAAGCCATAGTTAGTGTCTCAGGGTCAGCTGCTGGAACAGCAGCAGAGTACTCATTTAAGGTGGATGAGGGGATCTTAACTATAAGTTCAGAGAGGGATGTAATCTATTTTCAAAAAGAAATAGGATTGGGAATAATTGCTCCAAGAACCATAGTAAGGGAGGGATACCTCATAATTAGCAGTGAAGTAGATACTTCGGGCTATGAGACTTCTGATGCTCCAAATTGCTGTTACATTCTCGAGAATTCTCACCTCTTGGTTAAATTCTATAAATTCCAGGAGGAATTGAAAGATGATAACAACGTGATTAAAGAAATATGGTTAAAGGATTTGAATCGAAAATTGAACTTCTCCGGTCTAAACATTTTGGTGGATGATGATGAGAGATCTACGAAAGGAGTGATTACCACTTTTTTAGAAATAGGTGGCTCCCTCATCCCCAAAGCTACCCTTATAGAGAGAGTAAATAGCTCAACAGTTTATGGAGGAGTAGGTTATTGTTATGATGTAAGATACTCTTTAGAGAGCACTACAGATTTCATCATAGTAGAAGTAATTAACTTGACAAAATGCTAAGAAAATATTATCTCATCCCAATAATAATAGCTATTCCCATAGTCCTTCTACTTTCCAGCATTTACCTCTCATCCCAAGCCCCTTCCCCTACTACAGAGGAGAATTGGACTAGACCCTATACTTTGCTCCTTTTCTACTGCGATAATAGAAGTGTAGAGATAGCTAACAGAGTAATAAGTAGGGAGGAATTCATAGGAAAGATAGAGCTCAATGTTTCAGATTGGAGAAGTGATCTAGCTAAGAAATATGAAATAAGTGAATGTCCCACTTACATCCTCCTATCTGGAATTACCAGGATCTGGAGTGCAAGTGGAGGGATAAGTGAGACAGTTCTTTATCAGAAGCTTAAGGAGTTAATTACTTAAAGCCTTCCAGTCCTAGAGTTATTTATGAGTAGTGAACCTATAGAGAGGAGGATTTCTTATATAGGGGATAGACTTAGGATAAGCCAATGTAGCCTTTGTGGTAAGGAATATTTTGGGGTCAGGAATTTCTGCAGCAGTTGTGGGAGGAGGAGCATAGGAAAAATGCAAACTGGAGATCTCTTCTTCGAGGAGGGTACTCTAGAGGAATGCCTTAGGATAGATGAACCCACTAATAAATTCAGGAAATTGGCTCCCTATTATTATGGGATTATTTCGTTCAGAAATATTAGAATTCCTGGAAGGCTTACAGACATCCTAGATTCAAATGTAGATCCAAACGAACTTGAGGGAAGGAAAGTGGTACCGAGGTTTAGGGAGAGATATGAAGTAGGTAAGAGAGACATAATTCCTACCTTTTCTCTTGCCTTTACCTTCTCAGACGAGTATTATCCATATCAACGTTTCGAAAAAATATGTCCAAGCAAGTATTCTGAGAGGCCAGGAATAGTAGGATTTGCTGCCTATACCTCGAGATTTAGGATCAGAGAGGGAAATGTGGAAAGATCCGTACCATTTCTAGATGAGAATTCAATTACAGCAGCTGTAGAGGCTGGAAAACTTGCCCTTATCCAGAGCAGGATCCCTAATGAGCTTATAACTAAAGTTTATGTAGGTTCTGAGTCAAATCCATATGCTGTTAAGCCCATAGCTTCAAAGGTTGCACAAGTGCTTGCTCTGGGAGAGGAAGATAAAGATAGTCTTACTCAAGGAGTAGATGCAATAGATACAGAATTTGCCTGTAAGGCAGCCACTAGTATGTTCAAGGATGCAATTGCCCTTTCCAAGTTTGAAGATAGCTTTACCATGGTAATAGGTACAGATAATTCTCAGGCAGCTCCAAGATATGAGAAGGGAGGGGAGCTAGACTTCTTCGTAGGATTTGGGGCTACTGCATTTATCTTTGGAAACAAGGAGGTAGCAGCTGAAATAGAGGACTGGTATTCAGTAACCTCAGACACTCCAGATTTCTGGAGGAGGGATGGGGAAAAATATCCAATGCATGGAGGCAGATTTACAGGGGAGCCAGCATATTTTAAGCATATTAAGAAGGCTGCATCAAAACTCATGGAGAAACTTAATCTCAGGCCCCAAGATGTGAATTACTTTGTCCCCCACCAACCCAATTTACCATTTCCCATGAAAGTAGCTAAAGAACTAGGTTTTAAGGAGGAACAACTTCTTCCAGCATTACAAGTGGGTAAGTTTGGAAATACATATTCCAGCAGCTCCCCTCTTGGCTTGGTCGCAGTGCTAGAGAAGGCTAGACCAAATGAGAGGATTTTGCTCGTGAGCTATGGTTCTGGAGCAGGAAGTGATGCCTACTCCTTCATGACCACCCAGAAGATAGAGGAACTGAAGGGGAGAAATCAATTTACAGTGGAATTACAGGCTACTAGTCCTTTCAAGCAATTTGTAGATTATCCAACTTATAGAAAGCTAAAGGAAGGCCTATAGCTTCCCCTCAAGCACCTTAACCCAATCTATTTTCAACATGAAATATATGATTAGAAGGAGGGCCACAAATGAGGCAATAGTAAATGTGGGATCCTCTGCTACCTTCAAGAGGGCGAAGTAGCTTCTTCCGAAGTAAGCTATCGTCAAGCCCATGAGGATTTTTCCTAAGATAGAAACTGCCAAGATAGGAATGATAGGATAATTTATCATTCCCAAAGGAATGAAGATGAGATCATCTGGTAGAGGGGTAAGGGAGAAGAGGAAAATGAAGAGTAGAGGGTATCTTCTTAGGGCATGCCTCAACTTTTCCATTTTCCTCAATCTTTCTTCACTCATCATTCTTCTTCCCAACTTCCCTAGATAATACCCGGTCAATTCTCCAATTCCTGCTCCAGTTCCAGAGGCCAGAGCTAAAAGTATAGGATCAAGCTTAACTGAAAATAGGAGTATGAATACTGTATAGGGAATTGGGAGGAGAATGGAAGAGGCTCCAAGGAATGAAATCAGAAACATCCCTACATACCCCAAATTCTCAACCAGAGTTGAGAAGAGTTCAGCAATCATTTTAAAGTCGAGGAGGTGCTTATTAATTAAGTTAGCCCCGTGGTCTAGTGGTAAGGATGCCGGGCTCTGGACCCGGAGACCCTGGTTCGAATCCAGGCGGGGCTATAAATTTTTGATAGACTTCCGGGAGAGGGAAGTAATCATTTTTTAATCCCTGTTTGTTCCACCTTCTATGCTGGATCAAATCATCTATTCAATTCTCCTAATCACTGGAGCATTAATTGGAGAGAAAATAGCATCTAAATACCTTGGAGTTCCTAGGGTAAGTTGGCTCTACTTAGTAGAAATTTTAATTTACATAATTACTGCGATCTCATTACTTTCTGCTATCCAGTTATTTGAGCTTCAGATCCTCTTCCTAATCCCTATCGGTGCTTATTCAGCCATCTCAGCTAGAGCTGTTACGACCCTCTTCGGGAAATTTTCCCGCTTCTTGAAGCACATGAAGAATGGAGAGAAAGATATCTATGTGGTACTTGACAATTTATTTGAGAAAATGTTAGCATCTGGATTCAAGAAACAAAAGTGCGAGGAACTTTTGATCTCAGCAGGATTTGACCCTAAGTTAATTCGGAAGATTTCTCAGAAGTATCCTTAGTCTCTTCCTTACTTTTCTCCACATTTCCAGTAATTATGCTCTTCACCTCCTCGATCTTCCCTTCACTGATATACCAGTACCTCCTATTTCCGCTTCTAAAGCTCTTGAGTATTCCTCTAGATTCCATTTGTTCTAGCTTCTTCCTGAGCCCACGAATTGTAATGAGGAAGGGAATATTTCTATAGATCCTTCCTGTCTCAATTGCAGTTTCCTGAGAAAATGCAGCCAAGTTGTGAAAGATCTGAAGGAGAAACTTTTCCTCTATCTTAGCTTCTCTCTCCAGATCCTCCCTATCATATTCCTCCCTCGCCAAATTCTCGATCTCAGTAAGTCTTTTATCAATTTCATTAAACCTCTTCTCGATCTCTCCAAGTTTATAATTCAGATAATTGATCCACTCCCAAAGGTTTGAAAACTTGGCCTCGATCTGCATGCTTCTTTTCCTAATTTCCTCGATCCCAAGCAATCTTGAGAGTATCCCCATACAATTTTCAAGAAATTCATCTATTAAATCTTTACTCACAAGTAGGGAGAGGTATGGATTCATTAGGAAACAGGAGTTCTGAGTAATTTCCGAGATGATCTGAAAGAGAGATATTAAATGCATTTCCAAGATCCTGAAAGAAGAACCTAATTTTCTCCCCAAATTTCTCCTCAAGTTTCATCTCCACAAAGCTTGCATTTCTTGAGATCATGAAACATTGCTTGGCAAAATTTATCCTATCTATCCTCTCCGCCTCTTCTTCGAATAGCTTGCTTAGGAGGAAAACTTCTCCTCTCAGATAACTGGTTATTACTAATTCAATTTCCGAGAGTTTTAGTATTAGGATCGCAAAGATTGCAAGAATGATTGGAAGTACGGCAATACTCGTGAAATAACCTTTATTATCCATATACTAGAATCTTAGATAACTCTTAAAGAAGCTGGTGTTTGAAGATGTGTAATTTTTTCATTAGAAATTTGGAAGATGGAAAGATCTTATATGTGGACTGCGGAAATTGTAAAAATAATGCTAGCCTCTTCAATGGAGATTGCCTTTCCTTCCTAGCTTCAATGTTCTCCAGAGAACCATCGCTCCAGAAAGTAGTGCTGGTAAAACAAGATTATAAGAGGATAATTGAGGGGAAAGAAATAACCCAAATCAAGAAGTACCTCAGCCTGCTGCAAAAACTAAAAGGCCATCTCTGTGAGGAATGCCTCTCTCGCTTTGAAATGAAACCAAGCTATCTCCAACAACTTCTAAATTCCAAATGCAAAGATTGCGATAGGAAAGCCATCTCCAAGCTGAGCAAACAGATAACTTCCCTTACCGATTCCCTCAACCAGAGCAAGATAAGGCCGAATTTCCTTAGATATTTTATAGAGGAATATGATTTGGCTCGATTTGAGATCCTAGAAAATTATGAAGTTAATGGTAGTAAAGTATTCATCCTGAGGAAAGATATGCATTTCCTCTATTATCTCATCCCAGCTGAGCTCTTTTTGAATGTGGATGAGCTGAGTTTTGTAGAAGCATTATATACCCAGCATATAGAGCCAAAGACTAAGCTCTCGGAGCAGAGGAAGAGAGAGCTGAGGGAAATCGTGAGGAGGCATACCTCTGGATATGGACTGTTGGAAATAATACTGCGAGATAGGTATGTTCAGGATGTTTTTGTAAATTCTCCCGGAGATTCTAAGATCTTCATCAATCATGAGAAATATGGAACATGTAGGACAAACCTCATGATCACTAAGGAAGAGGTGGAAAGGATTTGTACCAAGCTTAGGATGCTTTCAGGAAGAGCTTTTGATGAAGCTTCACCAATAATTGATTGTCAGATCAACGAACTCAGTACCAGAGTCTGTGGAATCACAGAACCTCTTACCTTTCTAGGAATAGGCCTTTCCTTAAGAAAGCATAGACCTACACCCTGGAGCTTGAGCCAATTCATAGAGAATGGAATGCTCTCGAGCTCAGCAGCAGCTCTTCTTAGCTTTTTAGTTGATTCCCAAGTGAATATCTTGATTACAGGATGTAGAGGCTCTGGAAAGACATCTCTCCTTGGCTCCCTACTAGCTGAAATAAGGCCCGGAAACAGGATAGTGGTGATTGAGGATACTCCCGAGCTCCCAGTTTCATATTTGAGGAAATGTGGAGCTAACATAGAGCACCTAAGAGTAAGATCTCCGATCAGTGATCAAAATTTTGAAGTAAGTGCTGAAAGAGCTGTGAGAACTAGTTTGAGGTTGGGGGAAGGAATTTTGGTGATTGGTGAAGTACGTGGAGGTGAGGCTAAGGCTCTCTTCGAAGCCATGAGAATTGGAGCTGCCGGAAATTGTGTACTAGGAACAATCCATGGTTTCAATGCATATGATACCTTCGATAGGGTAGTAAATGACCTAGGAGTTCCCCCAACCAGTTTCAAAGCTACAGATATAGTAGTAGCTTGTTCTATGTTAAGAGAGAAAGAGAGCTATAAGAGGCTTCGCAAAGTGATCTCTATTTGTGAGGTGAGGAAAGAATGGGAGGAAATACCAGTATTTTATGAGCTTATGGGTCTCAATCGAAAGTATGAGCTAATAATGAATGATCTTGGGAGTAGTGAGATCATGAAAAGGATAAGTATCTTAAGGAGAATGAGTTTGAAAGAAGTGATAAGAGCAATAGAATTGAGAAGGAGGATAAAGGAATTGATCATAAAATTTTCCCACAAGAGAAGAGATATTCTAGATATCGAGCATACGATCAAACTTAATCATAAATTCTATGAGCTAGTAGAAAAATTTGATGGGGCTGAAGTACTCAAGAGATTTAATGAGTTCCTCCATGGATTCCAATGTAAAAATCTAGGAAAATGGTTACTCCCACTTCCATAGCTTTCTATTCATGAAAATTTCAGGAAACACGAATAAGCCCCAGCTGGATACGAAGAAAATTATAAACAGATCCCTAAGATTCATGGGAGCAAGATGGAATAATTGTTGAGTAATTGGAATGTATGGAAGCGAGAGGGTTGAGATGAGGGAAATAAGTACAGCAATCCAGAGAAACTTATTGGTAAAAATCTTCCTCCCCATTCTCCATACACATCTTCTCTCAGAGCGACAATTCCATACTACGAATAGTTCAAAGAGAGCTGCTTGAAGGAAGGCAGCAGTAGTAGCTTCTCTATAGGTGAGCTGTCTAGCCACTTCATCAATTTCTCCATTTGGTAGGAGCCAAGGATGAGCAGGGAAGAAATAATACTCTAATGAAAAGACTAAGAAGGTACCAGCTGCTTGCAGAAGGAATGAGGCCAAGATGAAGACTTTCATTCCATGAAGTATTCCTTCGGTTGGCTTCCTCGGAGGCTTCTCCATCACTTCATAATCTGGAGTATCCATTGCTAGCGCAATTGCAGGTCCCCCATCGGTTACTAAGTTTATCCAGAGGATCATAGGTGGCAATAATGGGAGGGGGAAGAGCTGTGGAGAAAAGATTCCTCCAAGAAGAGCAAATGAACCTATCACTAGAAGTTCATCGAAGTTGCAGGCAAGAAGGTAACGCGCATATTTACGAATATTATCATAAATTACCCTTCCCTGCTCCACAGCTTTTTGAATTGTAGCGAAGTTATCATCAAGTAAGATGAGGTCTGAAGCTTCCTTAGTTACATCAGTTCCAGTAATTCCCATAGCTATTCCCACATCCGCCCTCTTAATTGCAGGAGCATCATTTACCCCATCTCCAGTCATAGCTACTATGTGGCCTCTCTTCTTGAGAGCATTCACTATTCTTAACTTATGCTCAGGAGAGACGCGAGCATAGACGCTAACCTTCTCAACTATCTTCTCAAGCTCCTCATCACTAAGCGCATCCAATTCCTTTCCAGTCAATATCAGATCTCCCTCTTTATAGATTCCCACCTCTCTAGCAATAGCCAGTGCAGTGAGCTTGTGATCTCCGGTTATCATTACTGTTTTTATTCCTGCCTTTACGCATTTCTTATGCGCCTCTATTGCATCCTCTCTTGGAGGATCTATCATTGCCTGGAGCCCTATGAATACTAGTCCCTCCTCAACATCATCATTTCCATAGACTTCCATCTTCTTATATGCAAATCCTAGGACGCGCAGAGCATTCCTAGCTAGCTCTTCATTGATTCCTAGGACTTTATTCCTAAGCCCCTCATCCAACTCCACTTCTTTCCCATTTATTAATATGGACTTGCATTTCTCGAGCACTATTTCAGTAGCACCCTTCATAAATACCCAAATTTTACCATTTTCATCTCTATGAATAGTGGTCATCCTCTTCCTCTCAGAGGTGAATGGAATCTCCCCAATCCTCACAAATTTTTTCTCCACCTCCTCCTTCCAGAGATTCGCCTTTGCAGCTGAGACCAATAAAGCCCCCTCAGTTGGATCTCCAAAGATCTCCCATCCATTTTCCTTCTTCCTCAAACTCGCATTATTACAGAGCACTCCTGCTAGAAGCAATAGCTTCACATCTTCCCCAAGTTCAACCTTCTTTCCATCCTCGATGAATTCTCCCCTAGGCTCATAACCAGTACCACTTACTTCGATCAGCTTATCATTTACATAAAGCCTTCGCACTGTCATCTCCCCCTTGGTAATAGTCCCAGTCTTATCACTGCAAATTACAGTCACTGAACCCAAGCTTTCAGCTGTGGCAAGCTTCCTGAGAAGAGCATTCCTCTTAGCAAATTCTCTAGCCCCTAATGCGAGGGTAATAGTAACTATTGCTGGCAAACCTTCTGGCACAGCAGAGATAGCAAGAGCTATTGCACTCATGAACGCTTGGATAAATTGCTCCACTTCCAATTGAGACCTCAACACTATTTCTACTGCCTCAAGCACGAAGATTATGGCACAAGTAATAATTACTACCTTTCCTATTTTGGAAGAGAGCTTATTTAACCTCTTCTTGAGGGGAGTATCTTCCTTCTCTATAGTTTGTACGAGTCCTGCAATCTTCCCAAATTCAGTATTCATACCAGTAGCCACTACTACTCCCTTTCCCCTTCCGTGCACTACATGAGTTGAGGAGTATACCATATTCCTCCTTTCAGGAAGAGGAGTATCTTCACTAACCACTTTTACTTCCTTATGCACTGGTACAGATTCTCCTGTGAGTATAGCTTCATCAGTTTTGAGCTCAATTACTTCTACCAAGCGAGCATCAGCAGCTATTCGATCTCCCTCCTCGAGTACCAATATATCTCCAGGCACTACTTGAGAGGCTGGAATGAGAATTTCATTCCCATTTCTGATCACTCTAGCCTTTGGAGCAGTAAGCTTCTTAAGAGCTTCAATCGCCTTTTCAGCCCTATATTCATGGATGAATCCACTCACAGCACACAGGAGGACAATGGCACCTATCACCACAGCATCCCCAAATGCTTCCCAAAATTCTCCTCCATGTGTAAGCTCCCAATAGCCTACCAATGTTGAAAATATTGTAGCAGCGATTAGGAGTAGAACGAAGATGTCATTAAATTCACTCAGGAAGATCCGAAGGGCCCCTCTCCTCTTCACCTCCTTGATCTCATTGGGTCCATATTCCTTTAATCTCCTCTCAGCTTCTTCAGAGCTCAGGCCAGAAGTGCCAGTATTAAGCTTCTTAATTACTTCCTCTACCTCTAATGCATGCCAAGCCTCAAACACTCTTTTACTAAAGAGGATAAACTATAAAAGCTTTCAGGGAAAAAGTTTTAAAAAACATTAGAAGCTTTGAAGTGAAGTGGATATTGATAAACTCACTATCTTCGAAGTAGCTAGAATAATCGGAGCTAGAGCTCTCCAGATCGCGATGGGAGCTCCTGTACTCCTCAAAGAAGAAGTGGTGGGACTTAGCCCCCTTGAAATAGCTAAACTTGAATTCAAGAAAAATGCCATCCCAATTTCAATTAAAAGGCCAACAGGGGAAATAGTGAGGATTAGGGAAGCAATAGCCAATTGGCTTAAGGATCATGGAGGTGAAGTCTATTAGATGGGAAGAGTAAGACTTAAACCAATTAAGAGAATTGGAATGGAACTCTGGCAGAGGTATAAAGAAAGATTCAAGGAGAGCTTTGAGGAAAATAAGAAAATCGTGGATGAACTCATTGAATATAAATCGAAGAAGCTCAGGAATAAAATTGCAGGTTACATTACTCATCTAGTGAAGCTGGAGAGGAAAAGAACTAAACTTAAGCAAGCTCAATCAACCTCTTCCTGAACTCATCCTCCTTTCTCTTCGGCAATATTGCTGAGGCAGCGAATTGATGCCCATCTGCAATCCCTCCAACTTCCCTAGAAGCTTCCAAGAGAAGGTGTACAGCACTTTTTAGTTCTCCAAGCTCAATCCTCCTCTTCAATCCTTCAGGAACCCTTACAGATACCTTTACATATTTCTCACTTAAATTACCGAAGCCAGGAATTGAGCTTGGCACATCCATGAAACCTACAATATACTTATCTTGGTCTATAAGCTTCCTCTGATGGGCTAAGAAAGAGCAGAATTGTCCAATAACTTTAGTCCCCATCCCTTCATATATTTTCCCTGTCGAGAACCACTGAACTCTTCCCTCTTTCCTTAATCCTCGCTTGGAAAGGATTGCAAGCATTCTACGATTGGCCTTTTTCCTCAGCTCCTCCACCTCTTTCAGAAATTTTCCCACTTCTTCATCAATTCCATTTAGGCATGCACGGATTCCAAGCCTTGGCCCTCCCGAATAATAACCTGCAGCCCCAAGCACTTGGAGGATCGAGAAAAGCTCCTCACAGCCAATTCCCAGTTTCTTCACGTACAACTTAGATTTTTTTCTTATCACTACCCCCCTATCAAGAGCCTCCTTCAGCACATCACCATTTATCCCCCTAAATCCATCAGGAATCTCCAGACTTCCAACTACGGCCAAGTAACTCAGGTCCCAATTCTCCTCTCTCATCAACTTGAAGAAAAGGTAACAGCAAGTAGCTCCTGAGAACTCTGCCTCCCCTCTTATTCCCCAGCGTTCCAAATTCAAATCAAATACATTATCATAGTTTCCTCCTGCAGGTTCGTGATGGTCAAGAATTATCACAGTATTCCGTGAGCAGTCAAGTTCTCCTATCAAATCGGAATGACTTGACCCTATATCGCAATAAATGATGAGTTCTCCTTTTCTACTATGCACCCTAGCTAGCACCTCAGGAAATACCTTTTCTAGGCAAAAGAACTCACTTTCGATTCCAACTCTCCTTAGACCTTCAATTGCAATCGAGGCTGAGGAAAGCCCATCAGCATCGTCATGGGAAATTATCAATGCTTTTCTGAAACCAGATATCTGCTTCGCAGCTTCTTTACTTAATTCTTGGAAACCTTGAGGAATTTTCATCTCACGATGGTTTTGACGAAATCTCTCACCTTTTCTCTCCTCTCCATATGCTTTTCTATGAAATCCCCAAGTACTTGGGCTAGCATTTGTTTACATTCTCCACACATCAACTTTCCAGAAAGGCAATCCTCTTTGATCTTCCCTACCTTGTCCTCATCCTTCTCGAAGAAAGTAAAATACTCATAAACTACACACACTTCAGGATTTCCCCCTCTTTCTCTCTGCTCAGCTATAGTCGCCCTTCCTCCGGTGAAGAGTTCTCCAACCTTCTTGGTCAAGCTTTCCCTAGGTTCTGTGGTAAAGATACAACTTTCGGGAATGCTCGAGCTCATCTTAAAATCCTTAGTTATTCCTGGAAGGATCTTATTGTAGATCTGGGCAGGCTTTGGATAGCCCAAGGCATCTGCTACTTCCCTAGCTATTCCCCTCCAGTATGGATCTTGATCAGGAGAGGCTGGAATGAGGCATCTATACTCCTTTCCAAGCTCTTCGCATCCTAGGAAGCATGGGGCAGCCTGAATCGCTGGGAAGAATATGATCCCTATGTTTGAAGTGTTCTTGAATCCAAATACTGCCTTTACTGTGCTGAAATTCACATGCTTAGCTATTCTGATAGCCAACCCATACAATACCTTAATGTCCCTTGTATTGAGGATTATCCTAGTTTTCTCCTGATCCAACCCTACTGCGAAGATATCGAGCAGATTCTCAAATACATAATCTCCATCATTAGCTCCAGTGAGCAGTTTCTCATCGTCGGTGATCTGGACGTATAAGGGGGAATGGAAGAGGTCTTGTAAGTGCTTAGTGAGCATAAAGGGGAGCAAATGCCCCAAATGCATTTTTCCGCTGGGTTTCCTTCCAGTATAGAGATATACTTTTCCTCCCCTCTCTAGCTCATCCAAGAGGACATCGAGATCCCTATGTCCAAATACTATTCCCCTTCTAAAGAAGTAATGGAGTTCCCCATATTTACTAAGCTTTTTAAGGAGAATTTGATCCATCGGCCTAATTCCAAACTGCTTTATCAATCTTCCATAATCTATTCTCCCAGTGACTTCCCATGGAGTAATCCTAAATCTTGCCATAAGCTGTGAGAGACGCTCTTTTTTTAAAAACTATGCTATGAAAATTGAGGAAATCACAGAAATCAGGGATGGATGTTTAAGCAGGATTGGAAAGAGATCTCCCAAGCTCTTGAAAAGAAGTTTTCTTACAAACTTGCTATAGAGTTCCATATCTCCACATTCATAGATAATCTTCCTTATCTCAGCCTTTTTAAGAACTTTTGAGAGGTTAGAGAGATCTTCATTATCCAGCCCTCTCAAAATGAGAGAGCAGTAATAACTGAGCCTTAACTCTCTTCCAATAGAAGTCAAATATACCTTATCATAATGCTCGACAAGAGCCCTTTCAGAAAAATCTCCATTCAAGATACAATTGAATGCCGTCCTAGCTCCGATAAATCCTGTTACAAGTCCTCCTCCAGTACTTGCTTTTACCTGAGAGGCAGCATCTCCTACCAAAAGTAAATGCTCCGAGCTCATCCTCTTTAGGATTCCATAAGGTATCATGCCTGCCTGATAATTTATTACTTCCCTTGCCCCAACCATTGAGAGGAGCTTTTTGAGCCTCTGAAAGGAGACATCGAATCCGAGCATCCCAACTCTACAAATTCCAGCTCTCTCCGGAATTATCCAAGAGAAACAATCACTAAACCTCTTATCCACTATTACCTCGATTTTCTCCCTCTTTAGCTTTACCCTAGCCTGTATACCCTTCATCAGCTTTATTCTCAGTCCAAGTTTCTCCCTAATTCTGGAGCATGCTCCATCAGCTCCTACTAAGAGCTCAGTAAAGAGCGTTTTAGTCCCAGTTCTACATTTCCATTTATTTCCACTCCTCTCAAACGTCCTTAGATCTTCACCTAGTAAAAACTTGGCTCCAGCCTTTTGAGCTAGTGTAATCAAGTGTTCATGAAACCTTATTCTCTCCAGTACATATGCTTTCTCAAGGCCATGTATCTCAAGTACTGAGTTCGGAAGGCGAAGCACGAACGAATTATATCTTCCAAGTATCATTTTCCTCGGTACTTTCACCATTTCTAAAAACCTATCTGAAACCAAGCCAGCACATTTGAGAGGAATCCAAGGCTTGGTTTTCCTATCTATGCACATCACTTCTATTCCTTCCCTTGCCAGTAAATAGGCCAAATAGCAACCCACAGGGCCAGAGCCCACGATTAGAACCTTACTTTCCAAACCTTCTTTCCCTACCCTCATATTCGAGCAAGATCTTCACCAATTCAAGCTCATTGAAATCTGGCCAAAGCTTTTCGGAAAAATAGAGCTCGGAATAGGCTGCATCGAAGGAAAGGAAGGAGGAGAGCCTTTTTTCTCCACCACTTCTTATGATGAGATCTGGAGGATCAAATCCCTTTGTGTACAAATGGGATTTCACCACATCCTCATCTATTTCCTCTGGCTTAAGTATCCCATTTGCAACTTTTCTAGCAATTTCCCTGCACGCCATAGCAATTTCTTCCCTTCCATCATAGCATACACATATATTTAGGAACCTTCTATCATAACCTCTAGTAATTTGCTGCAACTCCCAGATTAGCTTAGATAATCCTTTTGGGAGCAGCTCCAGCCTTCCGAAAAAACTTATCTTTACTTTAAAATCGTGGATTAGCTTACTTCTTCCAAGCTTTCTAAAGGATCTCTCCAAGATTTTGAAGAGATAGCCCCTTTCTCTAGGACTTCGCTTGACAAAATTATCCAGCGACATGGCATAGATAGTAATTATCTTTATCTCTTCGAGTTGCTTAAGGATAAATTCTAAAAGTCTTTCCATTATCTTGGCCCCTCTTAAATGTCCATCAAATGTACTCTTTCCCTTACTCTTAGCCCATCTCCTATTGCCATCTGGAATTATAGCAATATGTCTAGGAAGCTTGCTTCTATCTAGTTTGGCAAGCAATTCTCCCACTTTCATTTTAGTAATTCCATTAGCATAGGAAGCAAGTACCTTCCATTCATTCGAATGCTCCCTCTTCTGCAGCTACTTTCAGAGAAATTATCTATCCCATCCCCTTTAATCTTTCCTCCGGAGATCAATACAGGTACAGGGTCATTTGAATGCCTTCCGAGCTCACATGGAGTTGCATGATCACAAGTTACGCAGATAACTGTTCTTCTCAGGCTCAAATTTGAAAAAAGCTCTGAAAAGAAGAGCCCATCAATTTTCTCTATGAACTCCTTCTTAAGTTCAGCATTTCCATCGTGACCAGCCTCATCAGTTCCCTTTATATGAATGAGAAAACAGTCGAATTCATCAAGCCGTTCAATTAGTGCCCTTGCCTTTGCCCTCAGATCTGTATCTATATCTCCTGTAGCCTCCGGTATATCTACTACCTCCATACCCACCAATCTCGCTATTCCTTTCTCCAGAGGAGAGCCAGAAATGCAACACCAGAACCTTCTATACTTTAAGGAGATCTTCTCCACCCTTGGCAGACCGATTCCACCTCCTCTTAAGAGGAGAAAGTTGGCTTCATTTAGGCCTCTAGCTTTTCTTTGGAGGTTAACCCTATGATACTCTAACAAGAGATGGGTCTTTCTGATGAACTCATTTACGATAGCACTTGTCCTAATCTCACTCTCCCTCAAGATCAATGGTTTGCAGAGATTTGGAGGTACATTAACTGCCTGAGGATCTGTATCTGAGATACAATCGGAGAGCTCGAATTTATTAGAATAGAAGATCAGAACCCCTCGATGGGCAATTGTGCTTTTAAATACGAAGTTTACATCCTCCAAATAGATCTTCTGATTTATATCCCTCTCAAGTTCCTTTACTCCTTCCCTGATCCTTCCTGCCCTCCGATCCACAATTATTCCATCTCTCAAAGTGGCAAAATCTGTCCTAAATGCCAATTCCTCCCCCACATTTATTCCAATTCCTAGGGCTTCAAGTGGCCCTCTTGGAAACCTAGTTGCAATTACATCATATCCAAGCAGAGAGAGGATCCCATGCTCACTTGTGGGAGCTATGCTCGGATCTATTACATTTATAAGCCCAACTTTCCCATGTCTTGCGAAGTAATCTAGGAAGGGTTTGGATGCTGCCTCAAGAGGAGTTTTTCCATAGAGCTCCCTACATTTCCTATCTCCAAGCCCATCTATGATGACAAATACTAGTTTATCCATGGAATCCACCTATTACATGGATTTTCGCTCCGCAATTGTAGCACCTTCCATCTTGGATCTTGAATTCGAGCACTTCAAAGCCAAATCTTTTGATCAATAATTTGCCACAAGAATAACAATAGGTATTATCGTAAGGATGACCTGGCACATTGCCGATATATACATATTTTAGCCCAACATCTTTAGCCACCTTCCAAGCCTTTTCAAGGGTTTCAATGGGAGTAGGAGGCAGATCCAACATTTTGTATGCGGGAAAGAATCTGGAGAAGTGTAGGGGAGTATGATCTCCACAATTTTCCATTATCCATTCGCACATCTGCTTGATTTCCTCCACATCATCGTTCTTTCCTGGAACCACAAGGTTTGTGAGTTCGATCCAGATGTTATGCCTCACATATTGTTTAATACTCCTTAGAACCCATTCTAGTTCAGCTCCACAGACCTCGCGGTAGAATTTTTCATCAAACCCCTTCAAATCTATGTTGGCTGCATCTAGATAGGAGGAAATCATTGCTAAAGGCCTTTCCTCAATACAACCATTAGTTACATAAGTGTTGGTTAATCCTTTCTCCTTAGCAAGCCTTGCTGTAGCAAGGGTATATTCGTAGAATACAGTTGGCTCGTTGTAAGTATAAGATATTCCCCTACACCCATACCTTATAGCCTCCTCCACAGCCCTTTCCGGAGGAAACTCTATATAAGGTAAATCTTCAAACCTCGCCTGACTCATCTCCCAATTCTGGCAATATTTGCAGGAGAAATTGCATCCTATAGTTCCGATAGAGAGAGCCCTAGATCCTGGATAAAAATGGTAAAATGGTTTTTTCTCTATGGGATCGATATTGACTGCTACAGGCCTTCCATACACTAATGAATAGAGTTTTCCTTCCACATTTTTCCTAGCCCTACAATATCCTACATCACCCACTTTTATCGTACAATGCCTAGGACAGAGTTCACACCTCACGGAGTTATTTAGCCTTTTATAAAACAAGGCTTCTTTCATTACTTTCATAACTTCATTCCTCAATAAAAAAATATCGTTAACTCAATAGAAAGAGATGAGAAATACACTTGCAATCAGAACACCCGAATCCTTTAATTGGAGTACCCATCTTAGCTAATTTCCTAGCTATTCTACATTCCTCAGCCCTTCCAGCCCTTTTCCATAGGATGGCTCCAATCTCCACGTGCCGGCTGGAGAGCAGATAATCTATATGCCAAAACTTCCTCTTCCTCCTCGAGAGATGTCTTATAATCCTCAAGCCAAAGTTTCTCTGTGCAGTACCTACATAGCAATAAATTCCTTTCCTAAACATATACTCTCCCAAAGCACCGATTCTAAGCTTCAAATCTTTCCTCACATCGATCAAGAGTATATAGACTACTCCCATCTCCTTAGCGAAACGATCCAGACTTAAAACCCTTCCCATGAGAAAAGATTTAAATTTCAAACCTTTATTCTCAAGCATGGCCATATTTAATGTGTTCAAAAAGAAGAAGGAGGAGATAAAGTTTCCTTCGGAGAGCGTCATCCCAGCCTTCCCAAAACCTCCAGAAGCTCTTCCTCCAAGGCCTCAACCTCCTCAACCCCAACCCACTCCACCATTTCCTGGAAGAGAATTTCCAAGTCCAGAACCTCTTCAGCAACCCGAGCAGAAGCCAGCAGTTCCAATGGCACCTCTTCCTGAGAAAATACCTCCACTCCCTCCTTTGCCTGAGATCAAACTTCCGGAGCTTCCAGAGATCGGAATAGAGAGGAGAGCTAAGCCATCCATTTACATCAAAGTAAGCAAATATAGGGAACTTTTAGCTTCTCTCGAAAAACTTCGCACTTCACTCCGGGATTTGAAGAAAGCTCTTGAGGAATATGAATATGCAAGAGCTCAAGAAGATGAGAAGCTGGCAGCATGCTCTGAGAACCTGAGGAGAATTGAGGATATTCTCAAGTTCTTCGATCAAGTATTCACCCAACCCGAGGAGTAAAAGCTAATTTTAAAAAGGATTTATTATTTTCATAGCGCCGGTAGTCTAGCCTGGTTAGGACCTCAGCTTCCCAAGCTGATGACCCGGGTTCAAATCCCGGCCGGCGCATACATCCATCTCCTAAGAATTTTGGATGGAAGAAAAATAATTTAATCCATCATTTATTATCTAAAGCATGGCTGAAAAGGTAATCGAGGAGTATTCTTTCGATTCAGATGGAATTCCTGTGAAGGTTAAGATTGTTCAAAAACCTGCTGAATTCACTCCCTTATATCTCCTAGAGCTTCCCAAACTAGATGAGGAGAAGAGGAAGATATTGGATGATGTGAAAGAGAGACTCATCACAAAAGTGCCTGTGAGGGGTTATGAAGTATTTGATAGGAGTACTATGGAGAATCTCAAGAGGAATTTCTATTACATGGCCATAAATCTCATCACTGAAAGAGCTACCAACATAAGTTTATCTACCATAAAGGCAATGGCAGGCTTTCTCATTCATGAGATGCTCGGTCTAGGGGATGTGGAAATCCTCCTACAGGATGATGCTCTAGAAGAGATAGTCATAAACTGCTCCCGAGAACCAATCTGGGTATATCATCGCAAGCATGGCTGGCTCAAGACCAATTTGATAATTCCAGCAGAGCCTCAGATAGAGAACTATGCAAGCTTAATTGGGAGGAGAGTAGGGAGACAAATTACAATTTTAAATCCTCTCATGGACGCCTATCTACTTACTGGAGATAGGGTAAATGCTACTCTTTTCCCAATTTCCACCAAGGGAAATACTATTACCATCAGAAAGTTTAGAAGAAAGCCATGGAGCATTACAGATCTCATAGGCAATAAGACAATTACTCCAGAGGTAGCAGCCCTCCTTTGGCTCGCAATTCAATATGAAGCTAGCATCATCGTAGCTGGGGGTACAGCCAGCGGTAAAACTACTATGCTCAATACCATTGCCTGTTTCATTCCCCCAAATCAAAGGGTAATAAGCATAGAAGAGACTAGGGAACTCAATCTACCTTCATTCCTTCACTGGGTTCCCCTTACCACTAGGGAGCCAAACCCAGAAGGGAAGGGAGAAGTAACTATGCTCGATCTCATCGTCAACTCTCTGAGGATGAGGCCTGACAGGATCATAGTGGGAGAAATTAGAAGGAAGAAGGAGGCAGAAGTGCTTTTCGAAGCCCTCCATACAGGCCATCCTGTCTACTCTACTTTACATGCTGAGACAAGCGAACAAGCGATCACTAGAATGATCTCTCCTCCGATCGAGATTCCTCCCCAAATGCTAGCTTCAGTAGATTCTTTCCTAATAATGTTTAGGGATCGTAGGACTGGAATTAGAAGAGTTTACGAGTTATCAGAGATTATACCTACTACCCTTCCCACAGGAGTGGAGAGCGTAAGAGCAAATATACTCTATAAATGGAATCCTAAGACAGATGAGATAGTAAAGGAAAGAGAGAGTGCAAAACTCATAGATACTCTCCAACTGAGGACAGGGCTGGGAAGGGAGGAGATTAGAGAGGATCTAATGGAAAAAGCCTCAGTGTTAAATGCTATGGTGAAAGAGCATATTACTGAGATAGATGAAATAGGAAAGATAATCTACACTTACTATACCGAAAAGCCTAGGTTAATGGAATTACTTCAAAGAGGTAGGTTGAGGGATGTGTTGTGAAGAGGATCGCTAGGAATCTGGTAAAATTTTACCCTCACCTTAAGATAGAACTGGAACAAGCTGATATAGAGTTGGAGCCAATAGATTTCTTGGAAAGAGCTCTCACCTTTTCTCTCCTCATAGCTTTTCTAGGTTTCAGTTTACTTTTCTTCCTCCTTTTTCTAGCCCGCATGATAAATCCAATTACCATCCTGCTTTCCCTATGCTTCTCCTCCCTCTTCTTCCTCCTTTCCTTCATTTATCATACCTTCTATCCAAAGCTGAGAATTGCCAGAAAAGTGAGAGATGTGGAGAGATGGCTTCCCATAGCTCTAAGGCACATGCTAGTTAAAGTCAGATCAGGGATTCCTCTTTACGAAGCAATGGTGGGAGTGGCCAACAAAGATTATGGTTATGTTTCCAAAGAGTTTAAGAGGTGTATAGCTGAAATGAGTGCTGGGGTTTCCCATGTTGAGGCACTAGAGAATATGGCGTTGAGGAATCCTTCCACGAGCTTTCGTAGGATAATCTGGCAGATGGCCAATTCCCTAAGAAGTGGTGTGGATATAGGAACAATTCTCTTAAATATTCACGATAATATTCTCAGGGAGCAAAGGGCCGCCCTCCGCAGATATGGTTCTGAGCTAAGCCCATTTTCCTTGATCTATCTCATCCTCTTCGTCGTAATTCCAGCTCTTCTTACAGCACTACTCTCCATCATCACTACTCTTACTCCAATTCCAATCTCTCCCCAGTTCTTCTTCATTTTCTTAGTCCTCCTCATCATCTTCCAATTTTTCTTCATAGGAGCGATCAAAGGAAGGAGACCGTATACTGAGGTTTAGAGATGATACTCTACGAGAAATTATATTCGCTTCTTCCAAAGTTTTATCGGAGGAGAGTTAGAGAGCTAATAAGATTGCTCGAATATAAAGTGGATGAGGTTAACTTCATAGGTTTCATCACATTTGTAGCTATTTGCCTTTCCCTCATCTCCTTCTTTCTCACATTCAAGATAAGCTTATCCCTCTCCCTTTCCTTACTTCTTCTTACCTTTCTGACGACCCACATAGCCTTTTACTCCTTTCTAAACCTCCAGCTCTCCAGCAGAGCTTCCTTTGTTGAGAAAGTACTCCCAGATGCCCTCCTTCTAATAGCCTCCAATATAAGGGCTGGCCTCACTCCAGATGAAGCAATAATTTATTCTTGTAGGGAGGAATTTGGTCCATTGGCTAGAGGACTCAGGAAGGCTGCTGAGAAGCTACTCACAGGAGAGAGCACCGAGAAAGCTCTGAGGGAGATCCCTAAAGTAGTGAAATCCAGAGTGCTTGAGGAAGCAGTGGACCTACTTATAGATGGGATAAGGGGAGGTGGTGAAATGGCCACACTACTAGAGAGCATAGCAGATGACCTGAGAAATACACAAACCTTGAAAAGCGAGATGAGGGCCATAGTAAGAATGTACGTGATCTTTACTTTCTTGGCAGCTACAATAATTTCTCCTCTCATCTATTCTCTAGTTTCCTACCTCTTGAGTACTCTAGCCTCGAGATGGCAAACGATTCAAACTCCAGAGATTTACAAGGTTCCTAGCCTTCTGGGAGCAGGAGGAGGTGGAGTAAGACTTGGATTTAGGATGGATTTAAATACGATCAATTTCTTCTTCCTTTTACATTTAATTACGATGAATTTCTTCGCAGCCCTAGTAATTGGTTTAATAGAAAGAGGTTCTGAGAGGGAGGGAATAAGATATGTTCCAATTACAATTGGCCTATCCCTCCTTCTATTCTTCTCCTTCAAATACATCTTACAGGTTTTTCTCTCCTCCATTTTAACGTAAGCTATTTAAAGTAAGCGCTTTTAGTTATGTTGTATGAAAGCCCAAACAGCCATAGAGTTCTTGATGACCTATGGATGGGCGATTTTAGTAATAATTGTAGTCGGCATAGCTCTTGCCTCTTTAGGTTTCTTCTCTCCCGGCCTATGGATGGGGAGCAAGAGAATCACAGGGTTTTCTGATATTGGGGTAGAGGACTTCGTGTATTATGACTCTAATAAAAGCTTGGAAGTAATCCTAGTAAACAGATATACTACTAATGTGAATATAACTAATGCTTGGATCGTCCATGATGGCAACACTTATGAGATTAACACCACTAATCCCGGTTCATGCCGAGGAGGAGTGTTGACCTCAGGACAGAAACTGCGGTGCAATTTCATTTTTACTAACCTAAGTGTCACAGGAAGTATCTCAGCTAATCTTATCATCGAATTCACACCATTAGCTGGCCTCCAAACTCCGTTGAATTCAAGCGGAACCATATATGGCCCAGTATCCTAAGAGCAGTTTTAATTCTACTCTATAAATTTACATTGATTTGAGAAATTCTTCGTGAGAATAGACCACATAACCTATCTTTGTAATCTTAGCAGGATAGAGCTTACTCGATACCCTAGTGAGTCTCAACTTCTTCACCTCAACGGCTCGGCTTACATAGTTTCCGCTCCTCAGGGAATGCAATACGATCACTCCATCCGCAGCAAATTCCTCAACTCCGAACAGAGAAATTTTAGATGAACCCTCTGGAATTTCAGAGGTGATGAGCCCTACACATTCCTTACTCCTAAATAAGCTGGCGAGCTCACTGATGCTCTTTTTTAATTCAACTGGTCTTTCGAAGAGCAGACTTAAAGTAGTAATTGTATCTATTACAACTCTCTTTACATGAAAGGATGAAATATAATCCAAGATCAGATTTTTCAGAGCATCAAACCTATACAGTTCAGCTTTAACTATGAAAGCCTTCTTTTCCCCTTCTAATTTCTCAAAATCCCAACCAAACACCTTACCTTCTTCGATCAATTTTGCCTTATCCTCCTCCAGAGAAAGGAATAGTCCATTTTCATTATATTTAGTAGCTCCATTGTAGATGAACTGTAATCCCATTATAGTTTTTCCAGCTCCAACACCTCCCGAGATCAAGATTAAACTCCCAACAGGTATGCCTCCCTTAAGAATTCTATCTAGGCCAGGAATTCCACTCTTCATGCGCTTTATCATAAACTATTTTAAAAGGAGGCAATTTTAATCTTTTATGCTCATTACCGGAATTGAATCAATCGATAAGCTCAAGATACCATCCAATACTGCATTTCTTGTTTTGGGAAAACCCCAAACCGCAAAGCTTCTCTTCCTAGAACAAACGATCTACCATTCCCTCCGTGCTGGAATGTACTGTATATTCATCACGACCGAGAAGACGCCATTAACTCTCTTAAAAGATTTTCAGAGGTTTAAGTGGGATGTGAGGGAAGCAATCCAAGAAAGAAAGCTTATCTTCATAGATTGCTGTTCCAATTATCTGGAGAGGCCATCTAGGCTTGAGGGGAGTACCATCATCCAGAGCTTAAGTGCCCTAAATGATATTATGATTGCTTTAACCCATAGGGTAAGAAGGATTCCGAAAGATGCTGAGTTCCTAATTATCCTTCATAGCCTCTCAATGCTTTTCCACTATAATAAGGAGGATGAGATCTTCAGATTTCTCCAACTACTTAATTTGAGGTTTAATACTGAGAGGTCAATTTTACTTATAGAGCTAGATGAGAGCACACATCCCGAGAAAGTGATCAACACGATCCAACATATCGTAGAGAATGCGATTGAATTTAGGAAAGACATAACTGGGAGTATAAGGATTAAAGGCACTATAGAAACTGAATGGTTTAAATATGTAATTACTACAGAAGGTTTGATGGCCATTTCCTAAGCTAGACAGCCTTTGATAATAGTTCTCATCGAATTGATTACCAGAAACCAGCAGCCAACCACGATCCCCAATTTCCTATAATTCCTCCTCAGCTTTCCATAGGGAAGCATCTCAAACTGGGAAATGAAGTATAGAGCAAAGAGAATTGAGGGAAGTGAAATTGGGAGAGCAAACCAGATGTTTTCAAGGAATATGAGAACAGTAGCCAAGAAAATAGAAAAGAGAAGTATGCTTTTACATAACCTATGAGCAACTTCTCTTCCTAGGAAAATGGCAGTACTCCTCACTGCGAATTTCTTATCTATCTTACTATGCTCTAACTCATGGAGCAGTTGGGATACAAATTGGAATGCGATTAGAAGCATGAGAAATATGCTATTATATTCAAAAAATCTCACCTCCTCACAACCTGCAAGAAAGAGAAAGGCAAAGCATAACGAGTTTATGAAAGAGCCAATAAACGGAAACTTCTTCAATCCAAATCTTGGAATCGAGTAGAGGGTAAATAGGATGATGAAGCCTAAGAGCAAAATCCTAAAGGGATCTGAAAGGAATATAAAGGTGAGGAGGAGAGGGAAGAGTAAAAGGAGAGATGAAGTAAGGATTTTTTTAGAAGCACCTTTTTCCGAGTACTTCTCGAAGATCTGATTAAAAGTGAAGGCATAAGCTAATGCTAGAGCTACACTTATTAGTTTCAATGAGAATTCTAGTAACGTGATCAGTGGATTGGTGAGAATGCAATTTAATGTTGATGGATCTCGTGAGAGATAGCCCAAGATGAAGAAACCTGTTAGATGTATCCAGTCCCACCTAATGGCGCTCACAAAATCGGGAGAATTTGCTCTTTTATAAAAATTCCATTCATGAGAAAGGTTTTAAATCTAGAGGGTTTGTTTAGAGTTATGGGAAAGAAGAAGTTCTTGATATTTCTTGTGGTCATCTTAATTATCGTTGCCCTACTTCTCAGCTTTCCTAGCCCAAGTGCTATATCTGTTACAATTTCAGAAATTAACTCAAATCCTTCCCAGTTCAGTAATTCTATCATTAGGGCCATGGGGACAGTTTTGTTATCCTACCCCAGTGCTTCAGTTATAGAGGAGGAGGGTGAGGTGATTTACGTGTTGAATGTGAGTGAGGTTTACGACAAGTCAGATAGGATAGAAGTAATTGGAAAAGTGATAACTGTGGATATGGGAGAGGGAAAAATAGATAGATGGATAGAGGCTATTTCCACAAGACAGGTGGGGAAGGGATATTCCTTTCAACCTAAATTTTATGAGGTAGTAGGAGATCAAACTCTAGTGCTAAATGATTCGCATATAAATAAATTGATGAAAATAAGCAACCTTACATTAGTTTCCTTTACCTCCTCTCCTGATGGAAGATTCTTTCTCCTAAATTTCACTCAATTAAATGTGGAGTGTTTCCTCAGAAAAGCCGAGATTGATTCCCAACTTCTGAAAGAGGGGGAGAATTACGAAATCTTAGGATTCCTCACTTATATTACTACCACATACTCCTCTTTATTTAGAATAGTAGAAATATATAAAATGTGAGTTGGGAGAAATCTTTTAAAGGAAATCTTCCTTTTAAAATTATGCCGAGTAAACTCCTCACTTCCACAGCTATAACAGATACTATAAGTTTCTGCATGAGGTGCAAGAAAACCACTGAGAGCCAGATCCTTGAGGAGGATGGGAAGGTTTTTCTGGAGAAAAAATGTTGTGGGGAGAGAGTATTGATAGATAAGGATAATTCCTTTTTTAGGATCAAAAGTGCTGAAAAGAATTTAGAAACCCCAGTTGGACTTACAGCGAGAGAGCTCCACAACCTACTCTTTCATCAAACTACATTTCATCTCCTATATGTTACTGGAAAATGTAATTTAGCCTGTCCAATTTGCTTCCTGAAAAACCTATCCCCTGTCGGAGAAGACCCGAGCACTGAGGAATTGGAAAAATTCCTAAAATCCCTGAGACCTTCCATAGTCGTATTCGAGGGAGCAGAACCAACGATGAGGGAAGATTTACCTCTATTGATCAGAACAGCCAAGAAGACGGGCCACATAGTGAAAATCTTCACCAACGGCATAAAACTGGAGAATGAGTCCTATGTAAGAGAATTGAAGAAGGCAGGCTTAGATGGACTTTACTTTTCAATAGATGGCTTCGATGATAGAATCATTCAAGAGTTGAGAGGAAGACCTTTACTCCATACTTACCTTAAAGCTCTTGGGAATTTAAAGAAGTATAGAATGAACACTACATTAGCGATCACAATTAAAAAGGGCCTAAATGAAGGGGAAATACCTAAACTTTTGAACTTTGCTATTAGGAATAGGGACTTTATCAAGGCAGCTTTTATAGGAGGCGTATGGTTACCAACTGCTGAAGGCCTAGTTCCTTCATTTACTCTTCCTGAGATTTATGATCTCCTAGCCAATGCAACTGGGATATCTTTAGAGTATTTCACAGAACTTGCAAGATTTAGGTGGAATTTATACAAGCTCCTTAGCATACTCGATGGAGAGAATAGCAAGTTTTCTCTGTTAAGGGGAGAAACAATTTACTTCAAAATCAAGGGAGAGAAGCTTACTCCAATAATAGAGGTGAATGAACTTTCCCAGATAAATAGTTGGATCGAGAGTAGTTTAATAGAGAATAAAAAATTTAATGTGCTGAGAAGAATCCTAAGCAATCCTCTTCTCCTCTTCAAGACTGTCAAGTCCCTACCGCTTAGAGTCTCATCGTCCTTCATCCTTTCTAGGTTTAACCAGGTGAAAGCATATCCCTATCACATCAACTCTGGATTTTTTAGAATAATCATAAAGAGCCTCATTTCATATTCCAACATAGATTTATTACGTCCACCAGCAGGAGAGAAGGAGACATTCCACCTATATCCAATCGAGTCTACACCACTCCCCCAGTAGAAAACGTGAAATGAAGAAACATGTAATATCTTTGCATGTTCTTCTCCTCTTTCTAATTTTTCTCTCCTTTCTCCTAATTTTTCCCTCATATGATGAAAAAAATGGAATTTACAACCAAATCTTAGATAACTATCAGATAATCTGGCATGATGGAAGATCCCCAGTAAATTTCTATACCATACTAAATCTTGCCCAGAACGGCAGTTTCTGCTTTACCGAAAATGCAACCTTGGGCGGGATTTCCACTAAGAGCTATGACTTTATCCAACTGGAGGGATGTCATTTCTTGATATCGCTTGACATTTCCCATTTCATTTTAGCCCTATTTCTTATTCCAGTAAGCAGTTCGGAGATCATAGCATTAAAAGTACTTTACCTACTCCATTACATTGCGATCAGCGTAATCTTAGTTATATTTTACCTATACTCTCAAATGCTTGGATTGAGAAAGAGAACCGCACTCATAGCCTCATGTGTAGCTTTAATAGCAGGTCCCTTCCTAATTTATTCACGTTATTTATTTTCGAAGGAGATCTTCTTCTCCCTTTTCCTACTTCTTGCCCTTAAACTCTTGGAAGGAGGGAGAGGAAGAAAGATTAGTGATTTAATAGCTTCTATTCTCCTGTGTTTAGCCATTCTCTCCTTAGGTTTCTTCCTTTACATTTATTCTTGCATCCTATTTATTCCGTTAGTGTTCTTGCTCTGGAAGTTTAAAAAAGTGAAAAGAATGAAACTCTTCTTGATCCCTATTTTGATAACTTATACTTCTTTAATATTGCTCTCTCTCCTACTCCCTACTTTTCGAGCGAGAGATGTGGAGATGGGCTCAAATCCATTCTTCTACATCTATCCCAATTATATTCCTGCAGATGAGTATGTAATCTACGGTTACTATAATCTCTCCTCTCAATTCAGATTAAGCCGAAGGTTTTCCTATGTATATGGATTTTCCTCAGAAAGAAGTGGAATTTTTCTCTTCCTCAGCGGAGTTTTTCAAGTATTATTTGGGCCGAAAGGATTTATTTTTAATTCCATCTTTCTAATATTCTCCATATTTGGAGCAATTGAGCTATACGGAAAGAGGAAATTTGAAATATGGCTGGCCCTTCTATTTATCTTCCTCTTTGGCCTTTTCTTCAATTGGCATGGAGGTGTAACCCCTAGATATGTGAGGAGATTTGAAATCCCCTTTTTACTTCTCACCTTCTTTTCATTCTATTACATTCAAATGGAGAGGAGAAATTGGGTAAAATTCCTATTCTTAGTTTTGATAATCCTCTCCACGCTCAACGTAACATGTGTAGCTATTAGGAAGGATTGGACCTCAGAAAGGCTAACAGATGTAATTTCATACGATCTTTGTCTCTTCCCATTTTGTCCAGTTCAAACCAGAGAAATGAAAATGATACTTACATCTGGAGCTGAACAGTCCAAATGGATAGCTAACGGTACATTGGGTTGCATGCCCACTTTCAATCTCTTAGGAATAATTACCGACCCTTGCCAATGTATTGGTGAAAGCTGGGCCGAGAGAGAAATCCTACTCCTCACGAATTATTCTAAGGTCAACGTAGAAGTATGTACTGCAAGAAGTGGAGGAGACGGCTCGATTGGATATTTCACAATAGATAATTTCACTTATCCTCTCTATGTGGCAAGTAATTCCTGCAATTCCACCCAGATCCAAATAGAGGTGAGGGAAGGTATTCATAAAATTGTACTAAAGTCTGGGATCTTTGGAACCTGCGATGAGGAGATGACTGTTTGGAAAAGCATAACTTTTGAAGAATGAGGATTTTCATCTATCCAATTATCTGCATCCTTTTTCTACTTTTTTCCTTCCTTTCGATCCAACCTCTCTCCCAATGCTTAGGTTTTTTCGTATTTTTTCTCCTACCAGGCCTACTCCTAATCCAGAATCTCAGACCCAGGGCAGGAATAGTCGAAAAGCTCACCTATGGATTTGCTATCAGTACTTCCATATCAGTAGTTACCTTTCTAACTCTAGGCCTCTTCCTTAAGTTAAGTGAAGTGATATTCATAATCCCCCTAGCACTTCTAGTGATTTCAGCCCCTAGTACTCTAGAGCTAAGACCTCTTAGAGGAATAAAGAAAATGAGGAGGGAGAAACTCTTCTATATTCTCATGTTCTCACTCCTCATAAGAACCATTCTCCTCCTTCAGATTCACACCATTATAGGCCATGATGTGGGAAGATTCTCGATAATTTCCCATACCTTAGTGCTCAAGGATAAAATCACTTTGGACTTGAGACCCTACGATGATGCTAAGGGATTTTTCTACTTTCCTGCAGCATTTATCATACCGACCATTTTAGAACTCATAGGATTCGATCCAATCTTTGGAGTTACCATTTTCCTCATCACCACTTCTATTTTTGGAATTCTAGCATTTTATCTCCTCATTTTGAGGATTTTTGGTAAACAACTAGCGCTTAGAGCAGCCTTCTTCTATGCTTTCCTCTTTGACCCAATTCTACATCTAGGGATCTTTGGGATTTTTCCGAATGCTATGAGCATCTTCTTTGTAATTCTTTCGATGATCACTCTTTATGAAATTTTAAATGGGAAGGAAACCAATATTTGGATAAGTTCCTTGATCTTCTTCGGAATCTATGCCTTTCATCTTTATCCAATCCTTATGCTATTTATTTTTACCTTAGCCCTGATCTCTGAGAAAATCCTCTTAGAGGGTCTTAGGACGATTAAGATAGCCCTTTCCAAGTTTCCTACAATTCTCCTCATAGTGCTAGTATTAAGTGCTCCTCACTTGCTCCTCAGCAGAGATTACCTTCCTATAAGTTTTAGAAAGGAAAATATAGCAGACCTGATGATGTTTGCATACGAGAGGATAAATTGGCAAATTTCAGAGAAACTACTTTACTCCCTTGCCGGTACACCTCTAGGAGGCTTGATTAGTCCCCTCTCAATAGCAAGCTTCATATTTCTCTTACTCACTGCTCCCACTCTTTATAAGAAGGCTCCCTTCCTCCTCCTTTTTTGCCTCTATGCTTTTATCTTTTCCTTTTTAGTGATAAGTGAGTTCAATTTAGTCAGGAGTGTAATTGCTCTTTGGTTCATTTATCCTGTAGTACTTTCCCTTCTACTTAGGAAGTGGAAGGCCAACTTCCTCATCCTTCTTTTGTTTTTCTGGATAGAATCTCAATCTCCACTTTTCCTGATGTGGTATTTTTGGAGTAGTAAGCCTGAAGATGTGCCTTGGATAATAAATCCATCTTTCTTTGAGACGATACAATTCATCAAGGGCAATATTCCTCAGAATTCAAAATTTTTAATAGATGGAGGGGGAGCTGGCTGTACTGGAGCAACTCCTTCTTATGGAGAGAGGATCTTTCCCCTCACTTCTCGTGAAATATTTTTCTTCACCAATTATTGCTGGGCAGATTACGATAGGAAGATATATGAACATAAAGTAGAAATCTATAGGAGGATAAGCATCGATCCAGATGATGAGGAAGCCATTTTAGAACTCAAGAAGTATGGAGTAACTCACATCTATATAGGGAGGGAGCATCTAGCTCTAAATCCAGAACTCTTCCTAAAAAGCCAGAAGCACTACGAAGTAATTTATCAAAAAGATGGGGAGTACATCTTCCAAATTAAGTAGATGGGCATACTTCCTGATAGCTCAAGCTGTGAGCATTACTCTAATTTATCTCCTAGCTAACCTCCTAGTTCACCAGCCCACGATAAAGCTAAGTGTGAATTGCTCCATGCTTTCTAGAGACGAACTAAGTTGTAAATTCTCCTGTAATTTGGTTCCAGAATGTTTTGGAGAGATAGATGGAAGGATAGTGGTACTCCACTTTAACTGGGTAGCCATCTACGATAATACTACTAGCCTTAGGTGCAGGGCAAACAATACATTTGAAATAGATTTGCCTAGAAGGAACTATTCCTTCAAATTGAGAGCAGCAGTCTATGGAGAAGAATATGGTATTTCCTATACCACATTGGAATGCTAGGAGTAAATATTATTGGGCAACAGGCATTCCAATACTTATAGTTACCATCCTAAATCTTTCCTTACTCCATCCCACCTTCTCAGATGATATTTTCTACTTCAATGTGGCCAAGCAAATCTTAAGAGGAAATTTTCCCTACCTACACTTCTTCTTCGCTCACCCCCCACTTCATGAGTTTCTTTTAGCTTTTTTGATTACCATCTATCCAACCCCAATCCTAGTAGGAAAATTGCTTGCCACATTCTCAAGTTCTATCTCAGCACTTCTCCTTTTCCTGATTGGGCTGAGAATATATGGTAAGAAGGAAGCATTTTTGGCCACCATCTTCTTTCTACTATCTCCAGCTTTTCTTACCTTCTCCTCGATCGGCTACGGAATCTGGGAAATGCTCCTCTTCCTAATGCTCTCCCTTTGGTTCTTCCTAGAAGAGAAGATCTTGCTAGCCTCATTTCTCTTCATCTTAGCTTTCCTCACCAGATACTTAGCATTACTCTACTTTCCAGTCTATTTCTTCTTCAATCGAAAGAAGTTTAAGGATTTTCTCTATTGTTCCCTACTTCTCATCTTTTCTTCATTATTCCTATTTACTCTTATTTTCGGTGAAAACTTTTTACGAGATACAATTCTCTTTCACTTCACCAAAATAGATTTCCCAACTTTGCCTATAGAATATTTCAAAATGCAACTCCATCTCCCCCTTCTCTTATCATCTCTCATCCTTGTGAAGAAGAAAAGGAAGAGGCATTATGTTCTTCCAATGATCATGGATGCCTTCCTCCTATTTTCTCTAAGACATCCACTTTATCATTATTTTATCCCTTCCATCCCAATCTATTGCCTAATGCTAGCAGAGCTAGCAGGTGGCAAGTGGAAGAATGCAGCATTTGTATTTATAGCTACGTGGATGGTAATAGCCTTCAATTTAGAATCTCTAGATTTCTACTTGAACCCCAAACATTCCCTAGTACTTCAAAAAGTAACTGAAGTGGTAGGATCTATAACTGGGGAGGATGATGAGATTTTTGGAGAGCCAATCATCACCAACTTCATTTCCTTGACCTTAAATCGAAAGATATACAAAATGTGGTTAGATAGCTTTCCCATTCATCTAAGCTACGAAAGAGATGTATTGCTTACCCAGTTAGCTCAAGATAAACCCAAAGTATTCATAGATACCGAGATCGAAGCATTCTTATACTCCTCACAACTTCCTGAACTAGCTCAATTTCTCCAGAACTATGAGCTGGAGGAGGAGATTTCAAACCTTATGAAGATCAAAATCTATATGCTTAGATAAATTTTTATTTGGGTAAAATCTTCATCATCCTGTGAAGTGGACTAGGATACTCAGAGAATATTTGGTCTACATCCTATTTCTGTTGGTAATTTTACTTTCCCACATAATTTTATACGATTCAGGCATAGTACTGGCGGTAAGCCTATGCTGCGCTCCAGTTAGAGTAAATCTCACGAATTGTTCTGCTACTAATTGCCCCTATACTCCGACCCTTTGCACTCCATGCATAGCCTATAATGATACTGGAGTATGCCCATCTACCCGAGTTATTACTTATAGTCCATCCTCAACCACCGTAATAACTTCTGGCTGGACGAATCCCACATATGCCTATGCCTCGGATGATCTACGGACCTATACCTCGACAGACGGTGCCGAGCAGGAGTATAGCGGTTACGGCATAAATGTACCTTGGGGGGCCACAATCAATAAAGTGGAGGTAGGAGTTGAAAGCTATACCACACTTCCAGATTATGAGGTACTCTCTGTCAGAATTTACGATGGGAGTAAGTGGTACAGTGCAGTTGTAGATACTTACTCCTCAGAAACACTTGAATGGATCGATTTTACCACATCCACCACATGGACTCCTGAAAAGGTTAACTCAATTAAGACGAGAATCTATTACTACTACACTGGGGGTGGGGGAGGATGCTATCCAAACTTTACCAAGGCAATAGTATATTCAGATCACCATTATTCGTTCAAAGCTCCAAATGAGATCCAAATAGGAGAAGATATATTATGTTGGAATGAAAGAGATGGAGTCCACCTTTGTAGGGTAACTGGAATAGATAAGCATAGTGGAGAATGGAAGCTCCTAAACTTCTCCATAGCAAATCTAAGCTTGGTAGTTACGGATAATCATCCAATTCCAAGTCCTGAGCTAAATAAGACAATGGAAGCCAAGGAATTTAAGCCAGGGATGAAGCTAAGGGTATTGCTAAATGGCTCAATCTCTTTGGCTGAGATCTCATCCATCGAGGAACTAAATTTCATAGGAGAGGTATATGATATAAAGATAAATGAAAGCAGCATATTGCTTCTCCTATCCAATCCTCCCTCTAATAAATTCTCCTCCCTAGATTCTTTAAGTGCCATAGACGCAGAAATAAAGACATACTATGTGGACTGGCTCCCTGTAAGGATAAATTATACTTGCACCACTCTTTGCTACGGAACTAATACTGGCGATAATACAGCATGTGCTAATTTACCAATTAACTATTGCAGCTATGCAGGTGCTACTTATTTCGCTGACCAATGTAATAGTACTGGAGGAGGTGTAATCGATAGAGCAGATTATATCTGCAGAAGCTCCAGTTTTGCTTCAGATTGTACTGCAGCTTCCCAATGCTCAAATGTCTATTGGGGATATTGTGCTTTAGGAAATCCGCCTGTGGGCTTCTGTGGAAACAATACAGTTGGAACACCCTGCCTCTTAAACACTTCTGAACAGTTAGCTCAGGCCTGTCATTGTGTAATATGTGGAGCTCAAAATCAGACACCACCTACTCTTTGCGGAAGGCTTTTCAATCAAACGAGATACTTTACCTCTTATACTCGGACAGTAAATACAGTTACTGCTAACAGCCTAGGATTCCAAGTAAAGGATGAGCTCTCTCAGGCATGGCTTCTTACTAGTAATCCGAGAGCAAATTTTAGTATAGGAATCAAAGTATATGTCCTTAACTCAACTGGTGGAAAGACGCTGATCAGTGGAACTGATCCTATAGGTGTGGTGACGGTTTTATTAGGAGAAGAAAAATGCCTAAGCACGAGTTGGAATGCACCAGATTATCTTCTAGCTAGTACAGATGCCATCTTAGTGGAGTTTTATGGAAGATTTGAAAATGATCCTTGGACAATGCTCTCAGGAGCTAGCAGGTTTGTTACTGAGGTGTTAAATGCAAGTAAATTGAAGACTAGTACATGGAATATAAGTTATAGGGTAGGATGTGATACATATGTGGGTTATGTAACCTTTGATTCTATCTCTTCTGGAGGAAATTGTAGCAAGATTTCCAATTTCATTTACATTTCTGCTGATTCCAATTTTAATCCAAATTCTTGGTCAGGAGATATAGTTCAGAAGTGCTGCGGGGATAATGCTAACGAGTATGTTACTCAAGTTAAATTGGCTAATTTATCTCCATTTGAGAACTTCCTTCCCCAATACATTGCAGCTTGCTGTAATGCCAGCAACAAATGTGTAGACGGAGGAATATGTTATTCAAACTGGAGTAGAAGGCCAAATACAGATGCATTCTGTCATGATGCTCATTGGCGTGATATAGATGATTCCCCAACCTACTGCGAGGCAGCAATAGGCCCAAATTCATGGAACCTAGGTCCCAGTGCTGAAGAGACTTTATATGGCTACAATGCATGCTGTGGAGATGATCCCAATGAATTCAAAAGATGGAGGGAATGTTCAAGTGAGGCAGTTTGTAGCACATCGATTTATGATATAGCTTGTTGTAATGCCAGCAACAAATGTGTATATGATTTCACATGTTATTCCAATGGAAGCTTCATAGACATAAATAACGATCAAATAGCTGAGTACTGTAATGAGGGAATATGGAGCCCAAGCATTCTCTGGATAAGGAATTTGAGCACAAGTTATGTGTATACTAAGGTAGGGGAGGAAATAAAGGTACATTACTACGTAGAATACACAATGTTTGAATTTAATGCAAGCTGGATTGAGATCACTGGGGCAATTACTCTTACCCAATTAGCCCAATGCTCTCAGCTTTCAACAGGATTAGTAGAGTGTATTACTAATTTCACAGCTCCTCAGGAAGGAGAGTACAACATTAGAGTTAAGGCTAATAATACTGCGGGCCACCTCACTGCTGCCTTTACAAAAGTATATACGTGTGAACTGCTCAAGAGTATAAGCCTAACAAGTGAGCCAGGAGTTATAGATGAACGAAAACTCCTGATTTTTTTCAATAGAACTCACTTAGAGTGCGTAAAGGAGACATTAGGTCTCACAGGTTATGGATTTATATTTGAAGTGAGGGATGCACGAGGAGACCTGCTTCAGATAAGGGATGAGGATGGAAATCCATTACCATGTAGGCTTCCGAGAGAAGCAACATTGCCTAGGAATGTGGAAGTAGCTACATCCAAGAGATATGCTACTTACAAAAACCAGCTGGTTACTCTTCTTCTATATCTCTGGAAACTTTAGCTATGGGATCTAAGGGGATAATTTTTACCCTAGACGCTATCCTTACAATTTCCTTTCTAGCTATATTCATCATCCTTTTCTTTTCAGTTTATAGAGGTTACTATTACTCATTCTACGAATATGATGTAAGGATTAGAGAATATCTCCTCGTCTCAGATCTCCTAAAATCTTTGGAGAAACAAGGAGTACTAACTAAACTTGCGATCTCAAAGGAGCAGAAAAGGTTATTGGTGGAGAATAGTGTAGTATTAGGAGAAAGCTATGTAACTCCATTCCTTCCAAATCAAAGAGCAATTTGTAGGAGTGCTGAAGGATCCGTTCATGTGGTTTGGAGATATAATGATACTGTAGTAAAATATGCTAGATCTACAGATGGGGGAAAAAGTTTCCAAGTCATAGATCTCGACAATTCAAGTTATACTAAGGGTACTCCTCACATAAGTTGTGATAAAAATTTTGTTACGATTGGATACAGGAATTATACTGGTCTTGTAATTGCACTTTCTGAGGATAATGGGGAAAGCTTTTCATTTAGATCTCCTAGGACTCAAAATGTAGATGAAGTAATTGTGGAACGAAGAGGAGAGAAAATTTATGTTGTTTATAAAGATTCCCTAGATCCATCCAGTATTATTTTCTTCTCCTCCAACGATTCCGGAAATTCATGGAGCAATGATGTGACATTATTCGAGGGAGAGGAGTTATACTTTCAAGGACAGCTTCAATATTATTTTAGCTTTAGTTTACCATCCTTCACAGTGGAAGGAAATGGTAGTGATACAGATAAGTTAAGTGTAGTAGCTGTTGAATACTATTGGGATCCTTGGTGGAGTACTTTTTCCATTTACTTTAGATTTTCAAATAACAGCGGGGCTAGTTGGACTCCTTTGAAATTCATAACCAGTTCTAGCTCACAGATTTTTTCAATTACTTTCATTTCTCATGCCAATTCCCTCTATCTAGCATTTACCAACGAATCCTTCTCCATTTTTTTAGTAAATTCCAGCGATTATGGGGAAAACTGGAGTAATGCTACCCAAATAAGTAAGGGTTCCTTTCCAGAATTCTATGCAGCATATCCCACCATTACCTTTAACTCCTTCAACCTCCCCACGATCTTTTACTCCAAGAACATAGGAATAAATTCTAGGAATTTCCTCATTCCAGACGGAGTGATAAATTTAGCATATAAAGCAGAAAATTCCACTGCCACATCTCCAGATGGAGCCACTATTCCATTCTCCTCTGCTGAGTATGCCCTTGTCAATGATTCAGACCTCATTAGGCTTAATGTCTCTCCAATTGATAATTCAGCGTTTACTAAATTCGTATTTAATCTCTCAAAGCTCAACATTTTTTCTCGGGATGTAATAAATTTGACCTATGCACTTCAAGGTTATTATTCAGGAGATCTGGCTCAAACTAAATACAAATTTCATACTTCATGGCTTACAGGAGAAAATATGAATACTGTTGAACAGTATTATGTCAGAAGTTTTTCCGGTTTATCCCTCAGTGGAGTGATACGGGATGGAGTATTTCAATTGGGCACGGCCCAGCAGAATACTAGTGTAGGAGAAGATTATACGTTTATAAACTATGTATATGTGAATGTTACCTATAGATTGCCTTTACAGATAGCATATGCTGGCTTCTTCCGCGATGAGTGGAAAGATGAGGACTTCCTTGGAAAAGAGGCTGAAGACAATCTCTTCTTGAATTCTAGATCAGCTTATGCAGGAAACTCCATAGAACTTGTCTATGGAAGAGGAAGGATGCCTCCTTACAAGATCATATATGCTCTCGTGAGAGATTGGGAAGAGATTGCGATATCCAGCTTAGCCCAAGTAGATAAGTGGAGAATTGAGTTAGCAGTTGAGCCTATTCAAATCAATCAAGCTAGGCATATGAGGAGCGATACACATTCTGTTAATGGGTTAAACACCTATAAGTTGGGTACCACTGTTTCAGACCAGCCAGTTTACATACAAGGAGACTGTACAGATACAGGAAGTTTTTACCTAGGAATTAGGGTATGGAGAAGATTGAGCAATCAGACCGAGATCGAGATCACGAATGGAGTGGCTGTAGGAATAGTCTCATTACTTGTAGGTAGAACTGAAATCGTTACTACTCTCTCTTCGACATGGCAGGCTCCAAATTTCTCTCTAGATCCTACAGATTCCTTAGTGATAAGAGTTTATGGAGGTCTCTCCACCCCACCCACATCTCTATTGGCGACCTTTACCACAGAGATCTTAGGAGCCCATAAGCTTCTCTCCTCAACGTGGAAGATAAACTATAGGGTGCGAAGAATAGTATTTGATAATCCACCTACCAGTTGTTTCGACTTTTTATTTGGAACTTCCCAAAATGACAGCTATGTAGAAAATCTTACCTATGAGCTTTCGCCCATTTGGCTCAATTATTCCTACAATTGGGAAGGTTCTGAGGTTTTCATGGCCAGAACCATTTCTCTAATTACTAACTTTACTGAGATACATAAGGAAGGAGGGTTAGCCAATAAGCTCGAGGTGGAAAGTGGAACACCCTATTCGGTGCTGAAAGTAATAGTTAGAGGTTTGAGGAGTATGGATTTAAACCTACCAGAAAATACTAGCCTCTCAATCAATTGCGAGGTCTTAGATTTGCTCGATCGTAAGTTGGGATGGAGTATTTCTATTTCTCCTACCATTTTAGTTAATTCCTCATATCAAGACTTCAATGTGTGCAACATAACCATTCCAGAGATAGTCAACATTCAGAAATATAGAGTAAATGTAACTCTATCCAATTTAACTTATAGCACTAGTAAATATGGGATCTCAGAGTTTTACCTATTTAAACCAGCATATATTAAACTTTATTTAGCAAGATGAAGGCCCTTCTCACTGCGGTGCTGGTCTTTCAGATTTTTTTACTTACTCTCCTCACAGCATTTTTCTCCCTAAGTGCTACTGAACTTTCAATGGTGAGGGAGAATGAGATGAGGATAACAGTGTACCATATGAAGAGGCTCGCTGATGAGATCTATACAGCCTGGCTTATCTTGAACAAGAGCAATGCTAACCAAGAAGCATTTGAAAAATATAGACTAGCTCTCCTCTCCCACTTAGAGGAAATTCATCCCTTAGAACTCACGACCTTTATATTCAACAAAACTTCACTCAGGCTAGAGATTAGAGCTCCCTCCCTAAATTTAAGCAAGGAGGTAATCATCTAAGATGAGAAGTCAAATAGCCCTCGAATTTCTCGTAGTAATAGGCCTATCCATAGCCATTCTGAGCTTGGTGCTCCTCATCTTTTATCCATCCTTCCAAGAGTCATTCCTGTCAATTCAAATTGAGAGAGTAAGGAACCTAGCTGAAAAAATTGAGAGATTGTCGAACTCGCTCTGTTCTCTAGGTGAAAATACCACAATGGAGATCTACTTCAACATTCCAGAACTTACACGTAATTTTAGTTTCATAAACAAGCGTTACGTCTGTTTGAGCTCCATTTATAGGGGAGAACTTCAGATCTTCTGCAGGGAAAGTAGATGCAATATGACAGGCACTCTCCCAATTGAGAGCGGAGAGTATAGGGGCTTTTTGATAGCTACGAGGGAAGGAGTACTCCTGAAGTTAATTAACCCCATCTCATTCATCCAAATCAAGGCAAATAAAACTGAGGGGATTTCTCCAAATGAAGCGATATCTTATAACATTAGCGTCTTTGATCCTAACTGGACGAAGATTACGCAGCCAATCCAACTAAGAATTACATTTTACGGGTGCTCTGGAAGATGTGTGGGAGAGGAAAAATTGGTCACGATTTCTAATGGAGAATATACCGATACATATACTTATGATTGCTCCCTAGGGAATTATACTATCCTCTCAGTAGAAGAGGAATCTCAGAAGGTCTTTGGTGCTCTTCTGCTTGAAGCAGTATGTTAATATTTTCTCTAAGATCTCCTCTCCCCTCCTATAGAGCTCCTTTCTTTCCATTTCCCTAGCTTCCGCTGCAGGCCCGAATTCGGATGAGAAATAGATGAAGAGTATAACTAAAGCGAGGAGGATCGCAATTACAATTAATACTTCAGTGCTGAACAATTGGGCCCTCATCGATCTTAAGATATTTTTTCCTCCTTTAAATTTTTACTCTATGAAGAAATCTAACTGTGAGAAAAGAAGGGGTTCATTGCTCAACGAGAGTATACCTTTATCCCAACCAACTGTTGTATATTTTCCCGGAAGGAAATTGCTTGCATTTACTTCTATTGAGAATTTCCCATTTTCATCACATTGCACCTCTTGGTTAAGTAGGAGCTCATTGAATGCATTATAGATTGAGAGATTCACCACCCCATTTTTAGAAAACCCAACTCCATAGAAGCTTATATTCCTAAATTCGAGCTCTTGCTTACGATAATAAGAGGAGTCGCTGAAAAGTGCAGCGATGTAGATACTCTCATTCAAGTTAGTTATGCTGAGCAGAGAGGGGGCCATGAGCTCTCCCCCGACCAAGCTCCTACTATTGACAAAGCACACAATCTCTTTACCATCTCCTTCGATGAGCAATATATTTCTTCCAGTTAGGAAAGTTACATTATATCTCTTGCCAGCTAATTCATTCGGCAATTTGAATGTGGAATGAAATCTGTCTCCAGCCAGAATTGCGAGATTGATCATGCTACTTAACTCCCCACATAACCTCTCAGCTTCATCTTCAAAACTTCTGAGGAACGATTTGATAAGGAGAGGAATGATTATACACAGGATCAAGATGAGAAGGAAAGCTAGCATCAAATCTAAGCTGATCTGGGTTCTCATCTAAAAAATTATTAAGTCTGGTCTTTTAACACTATCTATGCATGCTCAGACCACTTTAGAATATCTGGTGGTTTTCTCCATCCTAATCATGGTGCTTGCCATATTAGCATTTTTCATCTCCCAGTTCCTATACGTAGAGTTTAGGAAGGAATATCTAAACTTCTACCAGATCGTTCCAGTTGACTGGGTACTCTTTCCAAACGGTACATTTATAGTCCTTCTCCAATCTGAGCTTCCCTACCAAATAATCATTCTTAAGTTGAATGCCATGTTAGATACTCAAACTTCTGAGATCTCAGTGGAGGAAGCAATGGAGCATAATGAAACGAAGAATTTTACCTTGCAATTCAGCGGCAAGACCGGAAATTATGAAATTTCCTTGAAGATCTCTTATAGAAATACCCTCACCAATGAAATTAAAGTGGAAGAGGGAATACTAAGGGGACATACTTAGAAAGGAGTAATTGAGGGTGGGCAGAGCTCAGAATTGATATAGATCTTAGCTCCAGCTTTTAGGGCTAAAGCTATAGCGTCGCTAGGTCTTGAATCGAATTCCCTCACATCATTTCCAACTTTCACGTAGAGAGTGGAGTAGTATGTATTGTTCATTATCCTATCTATGGTTACTGCTTCTACCTTACCAAAACTGCTTAGCACTTTGAAGAATAGGTCATGAGTACTTGGCCTTGCAGAAGTAAGATTGTGAAGGATATTTGAAATTGAGATAGCTTGGGAAATATCTACTACCATTTGAATGTAACTGTTGCCACAACTCAAATAGATGATTCCTTTGGAAGCATCCACAGAAATTACATGGGATTCCATATAGGTAGTTGGAATTCTGAATTCTACACCAGCTGTAGAGATGGTAAAATTTGGTGCAGTGTAAGTCCTAATGACAAGTGCATCTTTTACTATCGAGAGAAAGATGGTAAAGCATAGCAAATTGATTATGAGAAGGATGATTAAGAAATATTCGAGCACTCTTACCATAGATCATCATAGGAAAACTGAATTAATTAATTTTACTAAAGGTTTATATAGCTCTTATCTCTACACATTGCCTAGAATCACAGATTCCCAGATTGCTGATCCTAAATCTATATAATCCCTGAGGAAACTCAAGCTCCTCTCCTGTGAGATTCATACTCATATTTAATCTCCATGGATCAAATATTATCTTCACATTCACCCTATCCTTTATCTGGAATCCAAATGTTGGATTTACTAGGCCAAAGAACTTCATCTCCTTTATCAAATTATATCTATCTATTGCAGATCCCTTAGTAGCTAGGCTATAGGCCAGGATGAAGCTATTCTTCATATATGTCTGGGAGAGGCTCAAATTATAATAGCCTAGAGAATGGCTCAAATTGAATGAAACATAACTTATATCTCCCACATCCAAATTGTTGAAGAAGATTCCGAGGAAATATCTTGGAGCATAAGTAAATATATAATAATCCTTTTCTCTGAGGCTATCCTTCCTTATGAGATAATTGCTTGAAAATACCGAGATTGGCTCATCTATTATCGTGTTATTTGGAATATATAGATTTGCATTCTCAGCTATTCCAGACAATCTCAATGTTACCTTATGCTCCTCAATGATCAGATCCACATAATTCTCCCCAACCACTTTGCTTATAGGATCTCTGAGCCTTACATATATCCTATAGCTTCCCCTCCTCCCTATGCTTATCGTAAAGCTATAATTACCATTTCCATAATTGATGAAGTTGGATATGGGATAGGAATTTCCAAGGTCATCGAATATTTGGAAGTCCTGTTGGGAAGCATAATCTAGGATCTCAACTTCTCCTGTAGTTATATTTACTGTGGTTGCACTTAAATCAAATAGAATTGGTTCTCCAATATAGAATACTGCATTTTTCTTTGGCTCCCTCAAATCAACTGCCACCATCCCTACTGTGATTTCCTCCTCATCTCTTACTTCATAACTTCCAGGATAACCTGAGAGGCCATAGGTATAAGTAGCTATTATCCTATCTCTCCCCATGAAACTCTCATTGGAGGTGAATGAGAACTCTACTTGCACTGAGGCTCCAACTTTGAGAGTGAGGAACTTCTGGGCTCTAGCTATTTCTCTTCCATCCCTATCTAAGATTCTGAGGAGTAAGGAGCTGCCACTAGCAGTTGGAACATTGCCAAGATTAGTCAAATTGCAGATTATAACAATCTGTTCTCCAATCACATAAGCGCCTTTGTCACTCGAAAGATCGAGTATCACATTAGCTGTGGGAGCAATAGTAACTGTAAAATCAGTTTCTATGGCCTTATCTAAGTCAAAAGACGTGTTAAGCACCCTCATCCTAATTTTATAATTTCCTGGAGGAAGGAGATCTGTGCTCCAATTATTAAAACAGAGTTTCGTGCCTTGAGCAGGTAGCAGGACATCGTAGGATCCATAGCAGCCTGGAAATGTATCTACTACCTCATTGTTCTCATTGATCGCATAATAATAGACTTTGAGGGAGGCATTGAAGTTAGTATCATCTCCATCTATCCAAGAGTTAATACTCACATTCTGATTGGCATAATAGGTCCCTCCTACATTTAGGCCAAAGCTTACGTTTAGGAAGGGCTGAATGTAGAAGATCGTTGATGTGGAGCTACTTATTTCATCATACTGTAGAGTTACCATTAACCTATGCTCGAACGCATGCAAGTTGTAATAACCTGCCTCATCCCTCAACTCCTGGAAATAACTATAGTTCAACTCCTCCCCCTTCCTCAACTCAAAACTGGTAGTATGCCATACTCCAAGCTCATTTTCAACGATCTTGAGGAAAACAACATGATCAAATGCTCCAGTATTCTTCAAATTTAGAGAAACATTGATTCCCAGATCATCTTTGGTATAGGACTGATTATATGTGGGAGAAATGATTGTAAGATTTATTCTCTTTAATGGAGTTATATGAACCATCACCTCCTTGCTGAAACTCTTAGTTCCTACCTCACTCGTGTAACTTACATTCATCCTAATAATATAATCGTCTTCTACTCCTATTTTGCTCTCCTTAGTGGTTTCGTTCCATACATACCAATCGAGGAGCTTGTTATAGATGTAAGGTGACTCGCTCGGGGTAACTATATCTTCCTCATAGATCTGCTGGATGGATGAATCATTGATCACAAACAATTTAACATTGGCTCTTATTCCAGCCTTCACCACACTCCTCTCAGTTGGGAAAATAGAGTAGCTTATAGTTACTTTCCAATCATCAGGAATATAAGAGGAAGATTTATCAGTACTCAGAGTAGCATCCAGCTCAGCAACAGCTCTCTCCCAAGATTCCTTGTAGCCATCGCAAAAGTAGGCTCCTATTAATTCGTTATTATTCTCTAAGTTACATGCCCTTAGCTTACCGTTAACACAGATATAGTCGTTCGTCTCACTTCCATCTTCCTCATCGTAATTGCATATACTCTCTAACTGGTTAACTCCTCCTAAAGTAGCATTCACTATTTTTCTTCCATTACAGCAGCACCAATCAGCATTCAAGAAATTATTTTCCCATGTATCCTTCCAGGGATCATCTCCACAACAATTCCCCCCAGCCTCAATTATTAGACCAAGTGAAGAGCTCCAACTTCCTCCTCTTAAGATGCAGAAGCTTTCGGCATCATCTATATCATGCCAATAGCTTCCAGTAGAATTCACCATGCAAATAGCGTCTGTACCAGAAGGTATTGAAAGATTGGAATAACATTCCTTGTGAAAGCTACAGAAGCTTGAATTTTCACAACAACTGTAGAGCATGAAAGCTCCAAAGTTCTCGAAGCTCGAGAGATTGGCCAATTCACTTTCTACGAAGCTGAAATTACAGTACTCAGTGCATTCAGTTCTACTTTCTTTCACTGAAAGATCTACTGAGCTTAAGTACTTCCAACCACCTTCGCATACATAGTGAGATGAATTTTTCCCAACTATATCACACACAATTAAGTGAAAGTATGGGGAGGATAGGAATGAATACTTGCAATTTCCACTTCCACATAGGTCGCTTAGTACATGCGTAGCATAACTGCATCCACTCCTATTGCAGCTCTCGAACCCTCCTGTAGCTAGTGATTGATAACAGTAGAGATAGTCTCCATTCTTATCTATGAGGTGTTGGGGATACCACGACTGCCCGTTAAATATCCAGGTTTTCTCTCCACTTGGAGGATTATATAAAATGCTATTGTTCCTTGGACAGAAGCTGCTTAGGGCATTTGCCACCCATCCATTTGAGGTGCAAGCTACCTGAGAGTAGCATTGGAAGGAGCTCTCATCATAGTAAAAACCTGCAGAGCAATTGTGAGCTTCAGTAAAATAATCACAATTTCCTACTACATTTCCCATGTACTGAAGCAGATTTGTGGAATAATTTACCCCCTCCTTACAATATAGGCAATAACTATAGTTTCCAAATCCAAAATTATCTTGTGTTAAATCATCTCCACAGCATGCTGCTATTACCCAATTATATCCACAAGCCTCGCACCAAGCCTCATCTTTATCCAGATCCTCCCAGACTCCATCCTTACAATATAATTTCATTCCCTCAATTGTATAGCAGCTTCCAGATGCATAGCAAGTTCCGTTGTATACGCAACTATTTTGCTGAGGACAACAAGCTCTATCGTTTATATCTGATGAGCATTGACTTCCAGGAGCACATTCCCTATATCCAGCAAACTCATTGCTATCATCTCCACAGCATGAGGGACTTGGAGTGTTTGGAAAATTCCAACCCACTTGTATTCCCTTACTATTACCGTAGAGGATGCATGCCCATTCGAAATCATCTGCATGTACCCAATAGCTCCCTCCAACCT
>JAPDLS010000003.1:0-14990 GCA_025920425.1 Candidatus Haiyanarchaeum thermophilum
TCTCTGGAAGAAAGTATATATGTGGTTCTTCTACCAGCCTCCAAAAGATGTAGATATAATTCATCTCCATGATTTCTCCCTTTTTCCTATTACTTCAGGTAAGCCAATTATTTCTACCTATCATGGAGCTGCTTGGTGTAGGTTTAGGGTGCTGGGACAGGTCAGGCCATTTTTCAGTGGCTTGTTGGAGAAGATTAGGTACAGCCTTTCCGATATCAACGTAGTAGTCTCTCGGGAAGTGCAGAGATGGTATCCCAGATCTATTTATATCCCAAATGGTACAGATATCAAGAGATTTAATCCTAGAAATAAGAAATTATTTGATTTGCCTTCCTCCCACATCAATTGCGTATATGTAGGAAGGCTAGCTTACGATAAAGGATATTTTGAGCTCCTCAAGCTCAGAAAGAAGGCTAGGCGCCACAAAATCAAAATTTATATCTCCATGCAGGATTTTGGCTACATAGATAGTAAACTTCTTCCAAACCTCTACACTTCCTTTGACGTTTTTGTACTCGCTTCCCTTTATGAGGGAGGAACTTGCCTAGCAGCACTAGAAGCTATGGCTTCAGGATTACCTGTCGTAGCCTATAGGACTGGGGGGATGCCAGACATAGTCTTCGATGGCTTCAATGGCTATTTGGTAGATATTGGCGATACTGAGGATTTCATTGAGAAGATCAAGCTAGCGTACGAAAATAGGGAATACTTAGGACGCAATGGAAGAAAACTATGTGAGCAGATTTTCAATTGGGAGTACGTTACCAAGAGATATGAGAAACTTTATCAGAAACTGCTGGAGAGTAAGGCCTCTTAAAGATATTTTATTTCTTTTATTGCTATCCAATCCACCAGCATGTTGTCTATTCTATCAAAGAAGGAAAGAAGTAAGGCCTTTTCCTCAGATACTCCGAAAATAGAGAACCCTAATAAAGTTATTCCCTCAAATATCCCCAAACCTGCCGGAGTAATTGGAATATATCTCACTGAGGTGAGGAGAGGATGAAGCATGAAAAAGAAGTAAAAAGGTAAATTGATGTTACATGCCCAACCTATAAAAGTCCACTCAGTTCCTCTTATTATCCATCCTAGGATCGAGAGCATAGCTATGAACTTGGTTTTCCTCTTCAATTTCCTGCTAGCTCCTTTGAAATTGACTATAAGTTCCATTACTCTTTTGCCGACGAAAGGAATACTCCTCACTACCTTGTTCAGTTTCTCGAATTCTCTCCAACAGAGTAAAAGAAAAATGCAACTCATGAAAAGAATTGCAATTATTCCCAGAATTCCGAATTGAAGTAAAAGTTGATTTCCACTAATAGAGGTGATGAAAGCTAGGCTAGCTGCAGCCAATCCTGCCTTTACTATGAGTTCTATCGCCTCTATCGTCCCTAAGCAAGAAATGCTCTCAGAAACCGGTACTTTTCTTTTCCTATAAAGCAAGTAACTTAATCCTATGTAACCTGCCCTTCCAGGAGTCACATTGCTTAATAGCATACCGAACAAATGAATCCAAAATGTTTCCCTCCAGCTGATTTTATGGCCAATGGCACATAAGCACTTATATAACCTATAGGAAAGTGTCAAATCCAAGCAAAGATAAACTAGTACAGCTGCCACTAAGAATTCTACCTTTATCTGAAGGATGGCTTGTAGAAGGGAATTGAGATCCAATGAACCGATTAATAGAATTAGAATTATTATTCCCAGTAGGAGTTTTAGCAAGTAATTGAAATTAAGGCCTCTCCAGCGCTTCATATTTAATTTTCCAAATATCTATTGTAGGGGAGAGATAGTAGCGCAATCCTCCAATGGAGATGATGCAACTTACCAATCTAGTATTCTCATATACTTTCTCGAAACCATCCACCTCGAGATTGAAGAGGTAAAGTTTAGCAAATAATGTATCCTTTGCCCTATGTTGAACGAAAATTGGGACTGGAACTAAACATCCAGCAGCTTGAGTCGTGAAGAATACATAGCCCGGAGCCTTACCTTCAAGTGGTTTACTCACACATTCATTTACTCTATAAATTCCATTCTCTACTTTCACCACTTCCTCATGAGGTGCTGGAGGTTGTGTCATGTATCGGAGGATGCATACACTCTCATTGCTCTCCGGAACACATCCCTTATTTGGTTCACAGATCCCCTCTAATGGTAAAATTTCATCTCCATATATTTTATTGTACACTATCGCAAATGCATCTGTAGATTCGTTGCTCATGAAGACTACAAGCCCCCTTATAAAAGTATCATCATCCCGATAATTCCTTCCATTGAGCTCGAAATCCTGAGCAAAGGTTGAAAACCCTGTAAAGATCCACATTTGCTGGATGGAGTAATTCTTAGTCCATTCATAGCTCTTAGTAATCTGTTGATAGATGAACTGATATTCTGCCAAATTTCTCGGGATTTGTGGTATGAAGAACTGGAAGTAGAGATCTCTCTCTCCAATTCTCGCCATCTGGTAAAATTTTCCAATATCCTCCCAAACGATGTAGAGATAATTTGGTCTCCCATACTTGTTAAGTACATGCAAATAGTCTTGCTTGGAATAACCACTCATCAAGTATCTACCTACATCGTAATTCCTCAACCAGTAATAGTTTCCAGGATCTCCTACTGTAGCTCTACCAGCAGAGTACTGGATCCAATATCCATAGTCCCACCAATGGATGAATACCTCATTTTCGTTAGTATTCTGTTTTATCCAATTGCTGGCATCCCACCAATTCCCCATATCTGAACCATAATAAGGAACTATATCGAAATATTGTTTGATCAGGGCGAAAGAGATTACTGCAGCTATTAGAAAACTCGCACCCTTCCAATAAGTTTTCCAAGATTCCTCTCTAATCTTAAGGAAATTAAGAGGTACTGCTAGAATTTCCTCTAATTTCACGAAAAATGTAGAAGCTATTATTGGTGCTGAAAGTCCCAATACGAAGATGAGCCTAGCTGCTCCAGCTGCTGCAAGTAAGGAAACTGTAAAGAAGATCAAAGAGAACATGTAATTCTCATCACAATCTCTCACTTTAAATCTCTGGATTATAAATAAGGTTATGGCTAGGAAAGCAATGAGAGTAATGGAAATGGCAATCTCATTATCTAATGAGGAGAGAGCGACTCCAATTCTGCTTGGAGTAGGACTTAATCTCTTGAAAAGGAAAATGGAAATCAATATCAAAAACATTATCGCAAAGTATTTCCCAGCTTCCACAGGTTTCAGTGATTTATACGCAAAATAAACTGAGCCAAAATAGAAAAGCAGGAAGAGAATTGGTACTCCACCTACACCGAACTGGGAGAGGATCTCTGAGAAGTAGGTCGGCTGATTCTCAGAAATTGATTGAGCCATTCTACTGCTACCCATTGGATAAAGGAGCTTGTTTGGTAGGAAGGCAAGAAGTTGGAGATAAGTAGGATTGAAGAGTATGCCTATTAACAACACTAGCAATGCTGGAATGAGTGTAGCTACAATTCCTTCCTCCACTCCGATTCTTATCTTAGAATGTATAAATCTTCTATAGAGTTGGGAAAATATACATACTCCAGTAGTAAATGCCAATGCCAAGAACTGGAGGGAATGCAACGTCCCTTTTATCCCTCCAAAACGAGTTGTGGAGAAGCTCATGAATCCAAAGACTCCTAGAGTATAGAAAATTAGGATCAGCGTTCTCCTCTTGTCTACCTTACCGATGACATTCATCGCTATGCTAAAAATGCTTATCGTGATGAGAACAAAGGCATAGCCCCCCCAAGCATGCATACTAACTCCAGTGAAAATTGAGGCTATGATAGAGTAGAGTATGCTCTTCTTCCAGCCTTCCTCCCTCCAAGCCTTGATGAAAAATAGCAGGGACAGAAATCCTAGAACTAGAAATGCAGGTTCTTTCTCCAAGAAACCTGAGACGCTCCTCAAAAGAATTGAGGTGGAAAATCCCAAGAATATAACCCCTAGGAGGCTTATCCTCCAATCCTTAAACAGTTCATAGAGGAGGAAGGCATATGCTATAAGCCCAAGAGATACTAAGAATGGAGTATAGAGATAGTAAGCGGTCATCCTGTCTAAATTTGGAATGAAGAAACTTAGAAACTTATAGAAATAAGCTGCAATGTAGCTGGGTAAGAGCATTTCAGAGCTCGTATCGAACCCCATTGGATAATATCTCAATGTATCGTTTCTGGGAAGATAACCCAGATCTACGATGTAATTTGTGTATCTCAAGAAAATATAAGGATCGTCCATACTCACAAGGTTTCCATTAAGTCTTGGAATGTTAAGGGTCCTCGTGTAAAAGGCTAGGATCAATATAATGATAAATAAAAGGGGTTTCAGTAACTTATTTCGTAGAAGCCTCTCCCCATGATCCAGTAAACCTTTAATCAGCTTCCCAATGCTTCGTAGATCAACAGCAAGTTCACTTGGCTCAGTTTTCTCCATTAATTACCCCCTCAACAATGAAGGTAACGTAACTTCAACGATTGCTGCTATGATTAATAAAATTATCGAAATTAGCACCAAGTCCATGATGTTAATTGCAAACTCTACAAACTCCTTACTTCTCACCCCTCTCTTCGTAATGCCTATAGAAAGTAATGCACCAGCAACTGCCATGATGAAATATGAGAAGATCTCAATTGTTCCATGGATCATGTATGCTCCGAAGGCTAGGGGAATAACATGGAAATATGAGAAGATATGGGTTGCTCCTCCACTTAAAGCTAATTGAGAGATCTCATTTCTTATGAAATTTGAGACCCCACATGCCAGGATGCTTGAATTCCAAACTAGGATGAACATAGAACCTATTCCGTAGATCAATGAAAATAGGAAAACGAAGAATGCTACCCTCAGATTGTTTGAGAGAATCAATCCAAGAGCATCTCCGTAGACTACTCCTCCAGTTATTAGTTTACTTATCCTCTGTATCTCCTCTATTTGGGCTGCAAACAAACTACTGTATCCTTGGCTTGGAAGTAAGAGGCCTAGAAGGAAATAAGCGGAAAAGAGACCCAAAAAGAAGAAGAAGAATACTCCTATCACATTTTTGAATTCCATTATCAATGGATATCTCACTTTCTTCCACAACTTTTCCTTAATCTCTTCAAATTTCTTTGGATCCTCCATCTTCAAGATATTTAACAACTCCTTCTTCTCTATCTCTAGGATCCCCTTCCTCTCCTCCAGAGCTAGAAGTCTGTTCAAAGAAGGAAGGCAAGCTATTGTTACCATGAAGAGAGAGACCAATGAGATGTTCCAAGGGAGTAGGAGGGAAAAGATTATTGAGAGTAAAGCATAAGAGAAAGCTAGAAAGAATGCTAGGTAAGGTTTCTTCTCAACTCTTCTACTTGTGAAAAAATATTCTAAGATCATCTTAGTCTTACTATCCTCCTTTTCTTTCCGAGGATCTCAATTACCCCATACTTCTCCAAATTCCTCAAATAATTCCTAAAACTCCTGTCGCATACATCAGCTCCTCTCTCACAGAATTTATGAAAAAGTTCCTTAACCCTGAGCTCTCCATGCTCCTTCAAAATCTGGTAGATCATTTCTTCATATTTACTTAATTTTACTTCCTTTTTCAGACTACTCCTCTCAATAGCCCTGAGTACATGTTGCTCAGTAATCCTAGGAGCTAGTTCACCCTCAGCTATCCTAGCTGAGTTCAAAATTAATAGAAGTCCCACCCTAATATCACATGCTTTGAAGGTCTCGATGGCAATTTTCTCTAGAGCATTTTCATCCATAGAGTTTGGGACTAATGCTAACCTCACCCTTTCTCTTAGAATATCCAGTACTTCCCCATAATTATAATCTTTGAATTCCAATTTCTGAAGCATGAGTCTAGAAAGGATTCTCTCATCGATTCTCAGGAGAGCATCCTTCTGATTGGTTATGAGAAAAATGCAAGTCGTTCTAAGATTGTGGAGAATTGGGTAGAGGAAATCTAAAGTCTCTGCCTTGTCGATCTCATCAAATGCCATTAATGCCTTTCTCTCAAACAATTGGGAAATAATTTCCTCGCTTATATCCTCACTTCTTACTCCTTTAGATGGAAAAACTTTACCCAATTGTTTAGCTATCTCAAGCAAAATTCCATGGGGAGTTCTATGTTCCCAGCAGTTAACGTAAATTGGAATTACTTCCCCTCCAAGCCTCTGCATTATGAACTTCACACATGTGGTTTTACCAACTCCACTCCTTCCAAAGATGAATAGATTGTTAGCTCTCCTCTCCTCGATCAGATCCCTTATGCATCTCTCCATCTCCCTCAACTCCTTTTCCCTATGCAATATTTTGGATGGTAAAAAATTCGGATCTAAGATCTCCTCGTTTTTGATTAATGCCTTCACAAATTCTAACAGGTACTCCAAATTTAAAATTTTAGTTCAAGAGAGGGAAAACATTTTCTTCATCAATTTAAGATCCTCAAGCTTCACTTCCTTGATGCCCATCATTATCAGCAAATATGTGGGGATACCTACAGCAACCAGAGTTATCAATCTATAGATTGGTCTGCTTACTGGAAGAAGTAAGAAGGAAAGAAAGGTTAGAGTGAGAAAGGTCGAAAGAAGAGAAGCTAAAGTTCTCTTCGTGAGTTCGAGATTGAATTCCTTATCTCGGAAGGGATAGGCTATAAAAAGTAAGGAAATAAGCAGAGAGAATAGGAAGGCCAATGCAGCTCCCCTCGATAAAAGAAGTGGAACCAAATAGAAAAGTAATAAGGTATTAAGTATGCATCTTAGCCCCTCAGCCCTCATTACGATCTCGCTCTTACCAATTCCAAGTGCTAGGGATTGGAAAAGGAAAAATATTCCATAGGGGATCGTTGCTATGAGCATTATCCCAAGTGTATCTGAACCTTCCAAGTATTTACCCCCAAAGAAGATAAGTAATTCTCTACGGAAAGAGAAGAATGATAATGCAATAGGAATTTGAAAGTAGAGAATGAACTTCCCATATTTCTCTGCTACTTTCAGGAAATTCGTATGATCATGGTCTGCCTTAGAAATAGTTGGTACTAGGAAGTTATTTATTACCATTGTGAAGATCAATGCTACTTCCATCATCGTAACTGAAACAGAGAAGAACCCCACCTCCTCTGCCCCAAAAACTCCCAAATATGCTGTAGGAAGAAATGTAATTGAAAGAATTAGTAGTGTACTCACATACTTTCCTCTTCCAACCTTTAATCCCTGCTTAAGTATCCCATCTCTGCTCATCCTTCCTCTTGGTATAAGTGATTTAACTGAGAGGAGAGCATAGACAGTTGGTATGAGGAAAAAAATTGCGTATCCAGTTATAGCCCCGTAGAGGAAAAATGAGAGGGTTAGGGCAAGAGGTAAAAATTTGGAAAAGGCCATTAAGATCTCAAACATCCCCAAACGTCCAAATTCCCTAAATCCATTTAAAATCGAGTAAAGCTGATCTCCAACCATCTGAATCGGAATTCTTATAGAAAAGATCTTAAGTGCTAACCCAAATTCAGGAATATTATAGAACTGAGCTAAGATGTCGCTGATTCCTATCAAGACTGCTGTAAACAGGAGAGATAGAAATAATTTCCATCTCAACCCCTCCCTTACCAGTAATTTTATCCTTCCTTTACTTAGCCTCGGAATGAAAAAGATAGTGGCATACCCTAATCCTAAGTCTCCGACTACTGAGAAAAATATCGCGAACCAACTAGCCATCGACACAATCCCCCAATTATATGGACCTAACATTCTAGCAATTGCTAGACTGGTGAGGAAGGTGATGGGAACCGATAGCAACTTAGAGAGAAAGAACCATCCAAGAGGTCTTGTGTATTTATCTTTTCCCATTCCTCTCTCCAAAGAGCTGGAAAAATTTAAAGCTTCTTACAATCAAAGTGAGAAATAGCTAAAAACTCCATTTTCTTCTTAATTCTCATGGAAAGGACAGGAATCGCAGATCTTCCCCTTCATCATGGAAAAGCTCCAAAGTGGCTCTTCCAGAGAATGGTAAAGTTAAGTCGAAGTATCGTTACATTAATGAGAAGGGAATATGGTACCTCAGGTTTTCTCCACAAGATCTCTGATCCTTACTGGTTCAACGCCCTAGGCTGTGTATTGGGCTATGATTGGCATTCTTCAGGGCTTACCACAGTAACGATGGGTGCTTTAAAAGAAGCCCTAGCCCAAACAGACCTTGGAATTGTAGTATGTGGTGGAAAAGGAAGGGCCTCCAAGAAAACTCTTGAGGAGCTGGAAAAGGTCGGCCTAAAATTCAATCTCTCTCAACAGGAAGTGGAGCGTTTGAAGTACTGTAGCAGAATGGTGGCCAAAGTGGATAATGCACTTGTTCAAGATAATTATCAGCTCTATCATCACAGTTTCATCTTAGCTGAAAACGGGGAGTGGGCTGTGATTCAGCAAGGACTCAATTCATCCACTAGATTTGCTAGACGCTACCACTGGCTCTCCACCAAATTTAGGACCTTTGTGGACGAGCCCCATACAGCCATAGTTGGAAGGAGGGAAAAGTTCGTAATAGATCTCACAGCCAAGAGAAGTGAAGAAGCTAGGAAATGTAGTGTGGATCTCGTCAGAGATAATCCAGAACATCTCAGAAAATACTTGAAAGGTCAGCTCTTGCTCTCCGAATTCACCAATAAGATGAAGTGGTTGAAACTTCCTAAAGAACATAGATTTCAGCTCTCAGATCTCGACGAGAGGGTAATTAAGAATCTGAAACTTGCATATGAACTTCAACCTGAAGATTATGAGGAACTCGTCTCGATTAGGGGAATAGGCTCAAAGTGCATAAGAGCTCTAGCCCTAGTTTCAAATCTGATCTATGGGGCTGAATTGAGCTATGAAGATCCGTGCAAGTTTTCATTTGCTCACGGGGGAAAGGATGGTATACCTTATCCAGTAGATAGGAAGACTTATGATTTCTCGATCAGATTCCTTGAAGATGCTATTAGGCAAAGCGAGCTGAACAATTTCGAAAAACTCTCCGCACTCAAAAGATTATCAAAACTCCTACAACCTCCATCTAATTCCTAGATTCGAATTTACAAAGTTTTGGCACGATAGTTAGATCAATTGGCTCCATCTAGTTAAAAATTTATAGATCCTAGGCTTCATCTCTTCAATGGGAGTAAACCTCAGAGATATAACCACAGTAAAACATGAAGTGGAACTCAAGGATCTAATTGGAAAAAAAGTAGCAATTGATGCCTTCAATGCCATCATGCAATTCCTCACTGTGATCAGGCAGAGAGATGGTATTCCCCTTATGGACTCGAGGGGAAATGTCACTTCCCATCTAAGTGGCCTTTTCTATAGGACTTGTAATCTCTTAGTAAATGGAATTTGGCCATGCTACGTTTTCGATGGAGAGCCTCCTCCATTCAAACATAAGACCATAGAGAAAAGGGTTGAGCGGAGGGAGGATGCTGCGAGAAAGTATGAGGAAGCTTTGAAGAAAGGAATAGTCGAAGAAGCCTATCTCTATGCCCAACAAACTGCCTCCATCACTGAGCAAATAATCTCTGAATCCAAGAGGCTCCTAGAAGCAATGGGCATTCCCTGCGTAATGGCTGCTACTGAAGGAGAAGCCCAATGTGCCTATATGTGCAGGGTAGGGGATGTGGATTTCTCAGCCTCTCAAGATTGGGATAGTCTGCTTTTTGGCTCTCCAAGGCTGGTGAGAAATCTAAATGTAGTTGGGAAGAGAAAATTACCTAGGAAGGAAGTATATGTGGAAATAAAGCCTGAAGTAATCTATCTCGATGAACTTCTGAGCTCTTTGGGGATAAACAGGGAGAAGCTCATTTTAATAGGGATATTAGTGGGTACAGATTATAATCCGGAGGGAATAAAGGGAATTGGACCGAAAAGGGCTCTGGAGCTTGTGAAGAAGAAAAATGTGGAGGAGGTGATGAGGGAATTGAAATGGGAATTCGAAGTGGATTGGAGGGAAATTCTTCAGTTCTTTCTAGAGCCAAAGATAAATCCAAATTATAAGCTGGAATGGAAGGAGCTGGACAAGGAAAAGGTAATGAAGATCCTCTGCGATGAGCATGACTTCTCAGCGGATAGGGTGGAGAAAAGCATAAATGAAGTGTTGAGCAAGGCTGAATGCAAGAAACAGGTAAGCCTAGAACGCTTCTTTAAATAAACAAAATAAAAAAAGTTGGAGCTAGAACTTCAGCTTGGAGAGCATCTTCTTAGCCGTTGGTTGTAAAGCTGCGCCAAACCCTATTCCAATAGCTATTGCTGTACCAATCGAAATTCCCCACAGGATGATTCTTAAGATATCTTGGAGGATCTCTACCTCTGTAAAGCCGAACTTTGGAAGAGCGAAGATGATGGAGACATACATGATAATTATCCATGCCATTGCTGCTATAAATTCCCCAAAGGCAACCTTAGCTTCCCTAATAGCACTTTGAGCCCACTTAGCTACGAAGAAGCCAATTGCTAGGATGATCGCTCCAATTACCCACTGGGGAATTAGGATTACGAGCTGATGGAAGAATTGGTAGAGAGGTTGTATTCCCACGTAATAAAAGGCATTCTCTAGAGTAATTACTAGCACATAGTATTCGAAGATCTTTGCTATAAGGTATGTAGGGGATATTCCTAGAACCCTTCTTATTCCATATGCCTGAGCCTTCTGATCCAATTTCCAGCCTAGGAGCAGTTTAGCTACTAGGCCCTCTACTATCTTCGCTACTATGTAACCTATCAGTAAGATCACTACGAACGTCACTGACTTTATCACCACATCTACTATAGTGGTTCCTAGTGTCTCCCAAGTAAGCTGTGAAACTTCAAATTCTACCATTTTCGCTCAATAAAAGCCGAGGAGTTAAATATTTATTAAATTTTTGAATGGTAGGCCTTATGGAGGATTTTTTTGAAAGAAATAAGTGCTTAGTTGAAGCTCTGAAGAAGGAAGGGCTCATCAAGAGCAGAGCAGTAGAGCAGGCATTCCTGAACATTCCCCGACATCTTTTCGTGCCTGAGGAACTAATTGATGAAGCCTACGTCGATTCCCCTCTTCCAATTGGGTCAGGCCAAACCATTTCAGCTCCCCATATGGTAGCCATTATGTTGGAATTGCTTGAACTGAAGCGAGGTCAAAAGGTCTTAGAAGTTGGGGCAGGATCTGGATGGAATGCCTGTCTCATGGCAGAAATAGTAGGAAGCTCAGGAAAAGTATATAGTATAGAAAGGATTCCGGAAATAGCTCACTTCGCTAGGAAGAATGTGGAGAAGCTTGGAATGAAAAATGTTTTCATAGTCGTTGGTGACGGCACTCTGGGCTATCCTGAGGAGATGCCATACGATAGGATTATAGTCACAGCTGCCTCTCCAAAGATCCCAAAGCCTCTACTAGATCAGCTTAAAGGAGGAGGCATCCTCATCCTACCACTTGGAGATAGATATTGTCAGAAGCTCATCAAGCTGAAGAAGGATAGAAAGCCCAAGATCAGTGAGCATGGCTACTGCTTCTTCGTCCCTCTGATCGGAAAATTCGGCTTCACCTCTTGAGGAGGAGTACTGCAAAGGATATCACTGCAATTACTGGAGCTATTAAACTCATGATGAAAATTGTAAAGTCACCTGAAAGGAATTCATAGATCTTCCATATCCCAAGCACTAGGAACTCTATCACTGAGGCCACGAATGTTACTAAGAATATCATCGTAAGCAAATCATTTACATCCATAAAAACTCTAATCCTTAATATCTTTAAAAATTTACTCCTGACTCAACTCTCTAAAGGCCAAGAGGAGAAAGATAAGGATGGGTGGAGTTGTTGCTACGATACCAAGCGTTGAGATCAAGCTAGTAAGAAATGGGGCTAAGGATGCAGCCAGATAGAAGGGAAGTGAAATTGTCATTGAAACTAAGATAGCTATCAGCACTACTATAATAGATGTAAGCATCCTCTTTCTAAAGATGTTTAGAGCTGCAGAAAATGAAGCCTTCACTCCAAGATTGAACATCAGCATTGAGAATATGGAAAATATAAAGATTGGGAGGATTAGGAAAAGAGGTACAAGTGCTATGGGATGAAGCTCTATGAGAATGGAAAATATGAAAAAAATTCCAAGCCAGACCAAGTTTAATGTCAGGAACTTGAAGTAAATCTTATTTGCAAAACTCATGGATTTGATTTCCTTTCCCTCCATGCAATCCACTACCACGAGAAAGAATAACAAGAGGAGATAAGTAATGATGGGAAAGCTCAGAAAGTGGAGCAGCATTGAGATTCCGATGATCTTAAAGAGAGGTGTCAGAGTAACTTCTCTCAAGCCAATGAAGCCTTGATAAAGAATTTCCTTCTCCACCACCTGAGCTATTATGAAATTTATCAGCTGATTAAGTGCTGAACTCGTCCCTACACAGATCAAGGAGTATGGAAATAATCTCTTGAAATTTGTGAAGTAAATTGAAAAGGAGGTGCTGAGTTTTTCAGCATAGCGCATAACCCTCAAAAACCTCTTTCCTATATAAACTTTCTTCCCATATCTATTTAAACCCATAGCATCTTAGCTAGAAAATGAGAAGAAGAGCATTGGCTCTGCTTTTGCTCCTAGCTCTAGTATTGGTAGGCATATTTCTAATTTATCCCTCTCTTACTGGTCTACATGTGCTGAGAAAAACTGAGACGCTTAAGGTGGAAAGCCTTAACGACTCCCTCCCATTCCTCCTAGCAGAACACTTCTCAGACATCTTCCTGCTTGAAGATGCAAATGTCTCTCTCAGAGGTTTTGCTTCCTATATAGGAGCAACTTATTTAAACTCGGATCAAATAGAAGCAGAATTCTTCATATATGCTCATCTCCTCTCTAGAGAGATTCCTACCAGTAGATTTATGTTTCTCAAGTCGAAGAGTATTGAAAGCTTGAAACCCCTTTTTACCAATTTTCAGAAGGATTATGTAGGAGGGGTTGAGATCTTGAAGAAAGAAAATGTAACTGCACTCCTCGGAGAAAATTTTCTGCTAGTCTATGCTGGGGAGAATTCACTAAGCCTTATGGAGGAGGCTATCCTCTCATTCAAAGAAGGAAGATCAGATATCCTCCTATACTTCCCCATATTTGAGTCCTATTTCCTCTTCCCTAGGGAAATCCTAGAATATAAGCGTATGCTCTTTTTCATGGAAAGGGGTTTCTCGGCCCAATCCTCACTCCTCCTCTACTCCAAAAGCCTTGAGGAAAATGCCTCAGTTATGATCATGGCTGGGGAGAATTCTACCATTGCTCCTCTGCTCGAAAATCTCCTGAAAAATGCTACTAAGCTCTACCAGCTAGATGAAATGGAATGTTATTCCACATATCTCGAGGGGCAGAGTGCTAGAGTGTGTACTCAACCAAATCTGCTTGTAATCACTACTGGAGAAAAAGAATTCATGGACAAGGTAGTGGAATTTATAAGCAAATAGACTGAAATTCTTTTGAAAATTTCCAGTCCATCTTGAAATTTGGCCTCCCTAGCTACCCTGTTCTTCATCAGGATCAGAGAGTGCTCACTAGGTCATCAGCCAACTTTGGATTTAATTTCTTCCAATATAAATATTACGTTTCCTTCCGCAATGCTATCATTCAGAGATAGTTGAACAACTGATGTATCCTTAAAATGATAGATGTTCCAAGAAGTATTTTCCGTGACGCAAAGGCTTTCAAGCAGACATTTAAGTTTACCTTCCTCCAATGTGTAATTGATGTTTAATCTCTCCAATAGCTCAATTATCCTTATCTCTCCGTTCACTTTCACTTCCTGGTAAAATGAAGACTCATTGGAAATTATACCAATTGTTATCAACCTCTCGGTTGGAATTGGAGCAAAGGTGAAAAGGGTGGGCAGGATAAACAGTAGGATGAAGAGGACAAGCACTGCTTTTTTCCAGTATTTCTTCATTTTTCATCCCCTAACAATATCTCCAAAGGAGAAATCGTCTTAAAATCTTTATCACTTTTACTCATCTGCTCCTCCAGAATATCTCAGTATATTTCAGATTTTCAAGATTTACGAACCAAAGGTTATCTTCATATGGAACCGCATCACAGGGCAATCCTCCGACATAATTGCTGCATGTGCCGTCCAAGATTATCCAAAATCCATACTTATCCTCCACATAATACACTGGCACTAGATCTCCATAGTATTTCCTTATCCCCTCCACGATTTGCTCGAAGGAGCTACGATTTCCTGCATAGAAACTGGTAAACATATGTTCTTTTGTCATGAAAATTCTCGCAGCCCCTCCCAATTCCATGATGAATGAGGAAAGGAGAATTGAGAAATGCTTGCAGTCTCCATACTTCTTAGAGAAGATCTCAGAGGCATTCATCCAGTAATAAGTACGAGTATAATTGACATTTTTTCTTACCCAATCGAAGATGTAGGCTACTTGATAAATATTATAATCCCCAGGGAATGCAGAGGTAGCATTTTTTATGAGCTCTCCCATCCCCTCACTAAAATCTAAATAAGGTCTTATCTGGCCCGAGATGAGGGGATCAAAGATGATCGAATAATTGGTAAGATTTGGAAGTTCCAAGACATAGATGTTTACTGGATTTGTACAAAGATTTTCGAAAAGATAGGAAAGGTTATTTCTGGTAGCTATCGTATCTGCGCAGATCTTGAAGCTATAGATGCCGCTTCTCTCTGGTCCAGTTATGTGTAAGAGACCCAAATCTAAGCTTCCACTTGCTTTTATGCTCCAAGCTCCTTGAAGTTCAGCTTGCTTGGTGTAATTTGCTATTACCTTCACGTTCTTGAGAAAGGTATTAGTGTCTGAGATCGCCTTGATCCCAATTACTCCTCCATATTTCTCAAAAATTCCATAGGTAGTTATTTCAAATTTCAGGGAGATGAGAATTGGAACTCTTGAATTCACCTCTGGCTCAGGAGGAACTTCTCTTGGCAAATAGGAAGGCACTATAGGAGGTACTAAATATTCTGAAATATTTGTACAAGCCCAGCAATCCTCC
>JAPDLS010000003.1:15089-43874 GCA_025920425.1 Candidatus Haiyanarchaeum thermophilum
TCAGGGAGATGAGAATTGGAACTCTTGAATTCACCTCTGGCTCAGGAGGAACTTCTCTTGGCAAATAGGAAGGCACTATAGGAGGTACTAAATATTCTGAAATATTTGTACAAGCCCAGCAATCCTCCTTACAAGTTAAGCAATTTTCACCCTCTTCACACACTCCGTTGCCACAACACTTCTCTACTATCTTAGTAATACATTTTCCAGCCTCACATGTACTAAATGAACAATTCCCATGCTCCTCATAACACCCACTCACATTCCCTGTGAGCGGCTCATAGATGCAGGAGAAATTTACACATTTATCTAAAGTACATGGATTACTATCATCGCAGATGGGACAGGTTCTCATCTCTGGAAATTGGGCAATACAGCAAAGGAGAAAACATAGGATAAAAATCGTTCCGAACAATATTTCAATTCTCATGAGTCAAAATACCTTCAAATATCCCTGTAAGGGCTTGCACATTTGGGAGTCTTAATTTTCCCCTTAGCCTGAGCAATCTTTCCCTTATCTCTTCTCTAGCTATTTCCTCTCCTACACCTTCTGTAATATATCTGTGATCTATCAAGCTCTCAACACATCGTCTGAACCTCTGAGGATCATCACAGGAGAAGTAGAGAGTTTCCCTTACACTGCAAGCTGAGACCCCTTCCCTCTTAGCTATTAGAGTCTCAAACCCAAGCAATCTGTAGAATCTAGCTGTAGCCTCATCCCTAGTGAAAATCTTGAAATTCTCATTCTCCCTTATCAAATCTGTAAGAGAAGAGATTATCTCCCTCGGATTCTTCAGAGGTATTTCAACTATCTCAACTTCTGCTTCTCTCTCTAGCATCCTATGAACTTCTCTAGTGCTGAAGGGATTATATCTAGATATATTCACATCATCAAGCATAACTACTACATCATACGCTCGACTCAGCCTCTGGATCAGATGTATGTGTGTATAAGTAGGAGGCCTAAACCTGCCTGGGAAGCCGAGCTTCATCTCTTAAGGAAAAGAATTAAATTTCTATTAAAATATTCCTATTTGGGTTTGGGCCCGTGGTCTAGGGGTTATGACGTCGCCCTCACACGGCGAAGGTCCTGGGTTCAAGTCCCAGCGGGCCCAGTAAATCTTAATTGAGTTTTACTATTCTCTAGAGAAAAACTTTTAAGTGGAATTTATCTCAATCGTGGTGATGGGGGAAATTAAGTTCATTCTCCAGAAGGAAGGCCCCTCTCTCTACAAGATAGGATTCTTAGGTCCAGAAAATGCCCTCCAGCTAAATGTAGATCTAATACAACAAAAACTTATCCTTTCCTACTCAAAAACTAATCCCAATGGTTCAAAGTTCAATCAAACTCTCACTTGGCACCTTTCTGGAAACTTTTCTTTGGAGTCCTCAGAAAATCTTCCCAACTTGGAAAAAATACTCACCCCTCACCGGGAAATTTCTAAGCTAGAGGATAAAATTTCGCCGAGAAAACTTCCCTATCTTCAAGTAATATTGGAGGAAGCCAAACAAGCCCAACAGATCGATAAGAGAAAGCTTTTAGCGAGATTTGGTGAAGAGATGGGGAAAAGGGCCTGGATCATACGTGTGTTAAGGGAATTAAAACAGTGTGGTATCGTGAGAGAAGTAGATGTTGGAGTATATAAAGTGGAAAAACTCAAAGAACTAGAAAATCTATGTAAATATGGGGCTGGAGTACTTTCTTAGTGAGGAGGGAGAAGAGTTCATCCTCACCCTCAAGTATCCTCAAGATTCTAAAATAGAGTTTCCATTTCTTTCCTCTCTAAACTTTGAGGAAATTGTAGTAGATGAGAGTGGAATGAAAGTGAGGTTTAAGATGCAGGAAAATATCGAAGAAATCCTTAAGGAAGGAGTAATCATCGATCTCCATCCTTACCCTATTCTCACTCACCCAGTGGAAGGATGTCCAGAATGTGGAAACATCGATTTTTTCATCGATAGAGAAAGTGGAGAAAAAGTATGCAAGGCCTGTGGATTTGTATTCCCGGAACCCATGCTTGATCAACGTGAAGTAAGAGCATATGAGCCTGAGGAATTGGAAAAGAGATCGAGAGTTGGTCCTCCACACACTTTTACTCTACATGAAGCCCTAACTACAGCAATCAGCCATAAAGACTCTGATTATCGCGGAAGGCCTCTCTCTCCAGAACAGGCTGCAACCTTCAAGAGACTTAGAAAAACACATAAGAAATGTAGAATCTCAAATCCCATAGAACGCTCCCTAGCTCTTTCTTTGCAAACACTTTCCCGTATTTGTGAACAACAGAGATTGCCACCAATTGTAAAAGAGGAGGCTGCTCTGATTTATAGGAAAGCTACTAATAAAGGACTGACGAAAGGAAGAGAAACTGAATATCTCATTCGGGCTGCAATTCTCCTAAGCTGCAGGATTCATGGAATTAATAGGAAGCCGGCAGATATGTTAGAGACTGATAGATGGTATGCTAATCGAACTGAAGTGAGAAAATTGCTCAGAAGTTACACGCTTCTCCTTCAACAATTAGACTATTCTCCAAAGCCGATCTCCCCTGAAGCTGCCCTTACTTACCTCTCCAATAGGTTAGAATGTGTAGATTCCCAAATTTTGGAAAGAGCCCACCAAATTATAAAAAAGGCTAGAGAGGCCAAGCTCGTAAAGAATCCTTGGGTTCTAGCATCAGCAGCCATTTACTTGGCGTGTGAGGAGAGAGATTTTAACACAAATCCATACGATAGAAGGGCGAAAAGGATAACTCAGCATAAGCTTAGCGAAATTGCTGGAGTGACTGAGGTCGCTATTCGCAACCTCTCCCACCAGCTCAGAGATTTGAATGCTCTCAAGGGCTAGATGTCAAGATAAAATTTAATTAATATCTTTCCATAATGATTTTAGGAATGGTTGAAATCAAAGAGAAATATAGGCTCGTAAGTTGGGATGAAATTGAAGATCTCTGTTTTCACATAAGTCGGAAGATAGAAGTAGCTGAATATAAGCCAGATATAATCACAGCTATTTCCAGAGGAGGCTTAATTCCTGCCAGATTAATCCAAGACCATCTCCAAGTCCCTGAGCTCACCTTCCTCCAAATTCTATTTTATCAACAAATGGACAAAGTAGTACCTGAACCTATAATTGTTCACGACATTTCGTTGAGTGTGAGGGACAAGAATGTTTTAGTGATAGATGATGTAGTTGATAGTGGAAGAAGCTTAAAAGTGGCATGTGAGCATTTGAGGAAAAGGGGAGCTTACTCCTTCCGGACGGCCACTCTGTATAAAAAACCTTGGTCTCTCATCAATCCAGATTTCTTCATCTCAGAAACAGATTTCTGGCTCATATTTCCTTGGGAGATCTCAGAGACGATCGTTGGTTTCTATCAGAAATTCAAGGAGAAAGGATTGGGCGAAGAGGAAATTAGGGCTAAGCTGATTGAGCTTGGATTCGAACAAAATAGGGTAGATGATCTCCTAGCTTTTCATAAGAGATATAAGCGAATCTAGGAAGGTAACTTCAAACTTATTACTTTGCTCTCCCCATTTTCCTGCATGCTTACCCCATAGAGGAAATTTGCATTTGAAATTACCTCATCATTGTGTGTGACCACGATGAGCTGGGCCTTAGTCGAGAGAGTCTTAAGGATCTCAACAAGTCTTCTCGAATTCATCTTATCTAACATGGCATCTATCTCATCCAAAATGTAAATGGGAGTAGGTTGGATTTCCTGAATTGCGAATAGTAAAGAAAGAGCTACGATCGTCCTCTCACCTCCACTTAAGCTGAGCAAACCTTGGGTCTTCTTTCCAGGAAATCTAGCCAAGATCTCCAATCCTCCGAGAAATGGATTCTCAGGATTCTCGATGATGAACTTCACCTCCCCATCTTGGGAGAATATGGAGAAAATTTTCTTCACATTTTCCTCCACTTTCTTCAGAGTATCGAGGAAGGCACTCCTCTTCTTCTCCTCAAGCTCATTTATAAGCCTCAACACACTCTCCTTCTCCTCCCTTATCTTCTCTACCTTTTCCTTGATCTCTAAATACTCCTCCTCCGCCCGCTTGTAGACTTCGAGAGCCTTCAAATTGACATACCCAAAGCTGTTTATAGCCCTCCTCAGATTCTCCAGCTCTTTCCTCATCTCATCCATGGAGAGAGTAGATTCACTTACCTCCACTCCGAAGCTGAGAAATTCCCTTTGCTTTTCCTGAATTTCCTCTTCTATCCTCTTAGATCTCTGGACAGCCTCTTCTCTCATTTCACCCAAGCTCTGGATCCTCGAATCTAAGGATATTGCTAATTGTTTAAGCTTGCTCAACTTCTCCACTAACATATCCCTCCTCTTCTCAATAATCTCTATCTTCCCTCCATAGCTCTTCAGCCTCTTCTCATCCTCCTCTATCTCCTTCAAAAGTCCCTTTAGATTTTCCCTAGCATTTTTCTCCCTCTCCTTAATCTTCCTCTCCTCACAATTCAAATTGCGAAGTAACGAACTCATGTTCTTCAGATTTCTCACTATTACCTTGGCCTCAGCATTTATGGCAGCTAACTCTCCTCGCAGCTTCTCCTCCTTCCTCCTCAGTTTGAGGATCTTTCTCAATTTCACTCTGCTAATGGTGGTTGAGAGATTCTCAATTTTAGATCTGAGCTCCTCAACACTCTTCTCCAACTGACTCACATCCTCTCGAATTTGGATCGTGGGAAGACTCACTTGATTAAGCTCAGCTTCCAGTTGGGCCTTCAGATAAAGTTTCTCTTCCTTCCTCCTCAAGAGATCATTTACTTCAGTGGAAATCCTCTGTAGGCTCTCGGAGATCTCAATTAGCTTTTTCTCAAGATCAGCGATCTCTAAGCTTTCCTGAAATCCTCCTTTGATCACTCTGCTCCTTTCAAACACCTTTCCATCTAAAGTAGCTATCCTATACTTTCCATCTGTCATCTTTGGATCTTCAGAGATAATACATTTGCCTAGGAACCAATACACCACATCTCTGAAGTTTTCATCAAATTCTACATAGCGCATAGCCCAACCATCTACTTTTTCCTCCCTATAAATCCCCTTTATCCTATCCATAGGTAGGAAAGCTGCGAACCCTATCTTATTCTTCACCAGAAATTCTATGCATTTCTCAGCTACATTTACATCCCTAACTATCACGATCTGTTCCTTTCCCCTGAGAAGAGCATGAATAGCCCTCTCGTACCCAGGTTTAATCTTTATCAATTCATAAATCCTCCCAACAATGCCTGGAATTTCCTCTCTCACTTTAAGTATTTCCTCCACAGCTCTAGGTGTTTGTTTAGCCCTAAGTATCGTCAGTTCCCTAATTAAGTATTCTTTAATTTGACTCAGTTTGCCCACTTCTTTCTCCTTAGCCGAAAGTTCTGCATTTATCGCCATCAGCTCAGAAGAAACCTCTGAAAGCAGATTTCTTTCCCTCTCTACTCTCACCCTCCTCTCCTCAAATTCTTTGATCATCTGAAGTTTATTCTTCTCTTCATAGAATCTCTCAAAGAGTTGCCAAAGTTTTTGCTCCGAAGCTGTAGGCAACTCCTTCTCCACTTCCAAGATTTCACTCTTCAACTTCTCCATTTCAGAGATGAGTTCCTTTTTCCTTTCTCTCAAGCCCTTTAACTTCTCCTCAAATCCATTGATATTTTGAATTAGGTTCTCCCTCCTTCCAGCATTCCTAGAAAGCTCTCCCTCCAAGTTTTGAAGGAGGAGCTCCTCCTCCTTCACTTTAAGTCTGAGGCCTATTACCTTAGCTTCCACTCGTTCTTTCTCCTCCTGCATCTCAACGATCTTACCATTCAGTTTATCCAGCATCTCCCCTATTTTTCTCATCTTCTCCTCAATCTTTTCTTTCCTTTCATGGATTTTCCCTATTAGCTTCTCTATTTTCCTGAGCCGATTGAGATTTTCCTCTCTTTCTCTAGCAAGAGAATTCAATTCTTTCAATACAATTTGAGCCTCCAAACGTCTTGCCCTATCAACCAACTTTAAATAGTCCTCAGCTCTCTCCTTGTCTTCCTTCAACTCATTCAAATACTTCCCCTTCTCTTCCAACACGATTGTGGCCTCTTTTATCTTCTCCTCCACCTTCTCCAGTTCTCTTAGGGCCTTCTCCTTCTTCTCCTCATAGATGGAAATGCCTGCTATGCTATCTATTAATTCCCTTCTTCGGATACTGTCCATTGTAGCCAATTCATCTACTTCACCTTGGAGCACGATATTGTACCCTTCTGGAAATATATTTGAACGAGCAAGAAGAGATACTACCTCACTCCTCGTGACCCTTTTTCCATTGATCCTATAGACTACTCTTCCGAGTTGATCGACTCTCCTGCTGATCCTCACCTCATCATCCTCCACAGGAAAAATCCTCTCAGAATTATCTAAAATTAGTGTGACCTTTGCAAATTTAGCAGGTTTCCCACCTTTCCCCCCATTGAAGATGAGATCCTGAAACCTTTCTGTCCTCAACTCCTTCTTCTTGATCTTTCCTATTACGAAACAAAATGCATCCACGATATTTGACTTTCCAGCCCCATTTGGACCAACTATTACATTTATCCCTGGTTTGAATTCGATGCGCACAGGTTTTCCAAAGCTCTTGAAGCCTTGAAGATCCAAAGCCTTGATGAAAGTAGCCATAATCTAGATTATGAAGTCTCTCATAATAAATTTATTTGAGTATATCCTATGGAGAGATCCTCTTCGGATCTCTAGGGAAAATCGTGGTTTCCCTTATATTTTTCAATTCAAGCACTTGCATGAGCAGCCTCTCACTCCCAATTGCGGCTCCTCCATGAGGAGGAGCACCATACTTGAACGCAGTAAGATAGAATTGAAAGGAATCTGGATTCAATCCCTTCTCCTTTAGCTGTTGCAGGAGTATCTCATACCTGTGTTCTCTTTGAGAACCTGTGACTATTTCCATCCCTTTGAAGATGAGATCAAATCCCGTGGTAAACTCTGGAGCATCCTGGAGCCTCATAGTGTAGAATGGCCTCTCCTCCCAAGGAAATTCCGTGAGGAAATATAGATCACTTTTCTTCTCCTCCCTAATTTTTTTCCAGAGTTCTATCTCATTCTCACTCCCTATTTCTTTACCCCATTCAAATTTCTTCCCAATCTCCTTCATGAACCTATAGGCCTCTCTATAAGTAATTCTGGGAAACCTTTTAGGCAAAAGAAGCTGGACTCCAAACTCCTTAAACTCAGGTGTCTTCATCGCTTTCCTCAAAGCATTTCCTACACACCTCTCCACGACTTCGATCACATTATTTACTCCATCGATGAAACCTAGCTCAAAGTCTATGCTAGTATATTCGCAGAGATGCTTCGTAGTATGATGAGGCTCTGCCCTATATACTTGGGAGATCTCAAATACCCTCTCGAACCCAGCTATTACTAACATCTGCTTATAGAGTTGGGGAGACTGAGCTAGATAGGCATCTCTCTCAAAATACTCCACCTTAAACAAATTTGCTCCTCCCTCAGTAGCTGCAGCCACAAGTTTGGGAGTATGTACTTCTATGAAACCTTGTTTCAGGAAGAACTTCCTTATCTCACTTTCCAAGTAGCTTCCAAGCTTGAAAATCAAGAGGTGTTTTGGATGTCTCAGATCTAGGAATCTATAATCAAGCCTCTTATCTAGACTCGAATCTACTTTGAGGAATTCCAAGGGAAGAGGGCTCTCAGCCCTACCCAGTACAACTACCTCCTTTGGGAGGAGTTCCACTCCAAAAGGAGCTTCAGGATTTTGGATTACTTCCCCACTCACAGCAATTACGCTCTCTTTCGTCAAATTTGAGAGTTCCTCGAATACACCTTGGCTTACTTTATCCTTAGGTGCCACGATCTGAATCTTCCCCTCCCTATCCCTTAACACCACAAAAACCAGCTTTCCTATTACCCTTATTTCCTCCACCCATCCTGCGACAATGGCTTTGGAAGGTCTTCTCTCTATTATTTGCCTTGTAAACATTCTCTTCGCCAATTCCATGATTGAGGTTTCTCCGCTCGAGCTTATCTTTCTTTGGATTATTATAAACCGAAAAGTTTAAAAATGAGTTTTTTGTTTATTATAAACCATGGAAGCAGAGTTGAGGAAAATTGCGATGAAGAATAGGGAAAAGTTACTCGACATTCTCCTAACTCCAACCAAGGAAGTGCTCTTCATTGTAGGGGTTGCAAGAGAAATCAGAGAGCTCAGAAAGGAAGTGGAAAGATTTCTCTCAGATCTAGACTATGAATTTCTTGAGCTTTCTGATGTGTTTGGCAATCTGAGGAAGGTAGCTCATGCGAGAAGTCTCTTGGATAATAGGGAATTCCTAGAAAAACTCGGAATTAAACTGCTGGTAGAATATTACTATCAGTTAGATAGCTTAGATCAATCGGAGAAAATGATGTTCAACTACGCTTTAGAAGGAAGGAGGAAGATGAAGGGTATACTTCATGAGCTGAATGGGATGAAGCTCGCTAGATCATTAGTACTCATTCCGAAGGAAAATGCTGAAGAGTTTGAGAATTTTTTAAATGCATGGAAAGTTAAATATAAGAAGAGGTTCGTAATCTATGAGGAGGTCTGAAAATGGAAAAGGCTGAAAAAGAGGTTAAGCTGAAGGTGGCGGAAGCAGTGCAGGAAGATGTAGGGAAAGGTATCGTGAGGATCGATATGAGGACAATGAATGAGCTCGGAGTTAAACCAGGAGATATAGTGGAAATCGAAGGAGGAAGAAAAACTGGAGCCATTGTAGACAGGGCCTATCCGGCAGATATTGGGCTCAAAATAATTAGGATGGATGGATTGACCAGATACAATGCTAAGACTGGAATAGGTGAGGAGGTAATCCTGAGGAAGGCTGAGGCAAAGGAAGCGAATAAGGTAACCTTTGCTCCAGCCCAAAGGGGAATTCCAATCCATCCAGAGACATTGAAGAGGAGCTTACTGGGAAGACCTGTGATGCAAGGAGACATAGTGTCAATTGGTGGATCGATGAGAAGTCGTAGGAGAGGAGACTTCTTTTCCTTACTCGAAGAGCTTGGGGTAGAGGAATTCTTTACCATGGGATTTGGAGAAATGAAGTTCGTAGTTGTAAATACGAATCCTAAGGGATTGGTCATCATAAGTGAAATCACAGATATCTCTGTATCTCCCGAACCTGTAGAGGTAGGAGTAGAGAGGAGGATCCCTGAAGTTACTTATGAGGATGTAGGAGGCCTAAAGGAAGAAATTCAGAGGATTAGGGAAATGGTCGAACTTCCCTTGAAGCATCCTGAGATCTTTGAGAGGCTAGGAATTGAGCCTCCGAAAGGAGTGCTCTTGTATGGTCCTCCAGGCTGTGGTAAGACATTGCTTGCAAGAGCAGTAGCAAATGAAAGCGATGCTTACTTCATCTCGGTCTCAGGACCGGAGATCGTAAGCAAATGGGTTGGAGAAGCTGAGAAGAGAATTAGGGAGATCTTCGATGAAGCTGAGAAAAATGCTCCTGCGATCATCTTCTTCGATGAACTGGATGCAATAGCTCCGAAGAGGGAGGAAGCCACTGGGGAAGTTGAGCGAAGGATGGTCTCCCAACTTCTTGCTTGCATGGATGGCCTAAAGAAAAGGGGAAGAGTAATAGTAATAGGAGCTACAAATCGTCCCAATAGTTTAGATCCAGCATTACGCAGACCTGGAAGATTTGATAGGGAAATTGAAATAGGCGTTCCGGATAGAGATGGCAGGCTTGAGATATTGAAGATACATACGAGGAATATGCCATTGGCTAAGGATGTGGATCTGGAGAAGTTGGCAGATATTACCTATGGCTTCGTCGGTGCTGATCTGGAGGCTGTATGTAGGGAGGCTGCGATGAATGTGCTGCGTAGGCTCCTGCCAGAACTCAGAAAGGTAGAGGAAGGACCACTACCCAAGGAACTCCTCGAGAAACTCGTAGTCACAATGGACGATTTCAAGGAAGCATTGAAGATGGTGAGGCCATCTGCTATGAGGGAAGTATTGGTAGAAATTCCAAGAGTGAAATGGGAAGATATAGGAGGCCTTGAAGAGGTGAAACAGCAGTTGAGAGAGGCAGTAGAGTGGCCGTTGAAGTATCCTGAAATCTATAGTAGGATGGGAATAAGGCCACCTAAGGGCATCTTGCTCTATGGACCAAGTGGCTGTGGTAAGACATTACTTGCTAAGGCAGTTGCTACGGAAAGCGGAGCTAACTTCATAGTAGTACGTGGCCCTGAGCTCTTCTCGAAATGGGTTGGAGAATCTGAAAAAGCTGTGCGTGAGATCTTCAGAAAGGCAAGACAAGTGGCTCCTGCAATCATTTGCTTCGATGAGATAGATGCAATAGCTCCGAGAAGAGGCTTGGAGTATGGAACTCATGTTGTAGAAAGTGTTGTAAATCAATTGCTAACCGAGATCGATGGGATGCAGGAATTGAGTGATGTAGTAATAATTGGATGTACCAATAGGCCAGATATCCTTGACCCTGCATTGCTTAGACCTGGAAGATTCGACAGGCTAATATTGGTACCTCCTCCAGACCGTGCCGCTAGGCTTGAGATATTGAAGATACATACGAGGAATATGCCATTGGCTAAGGATGTGGATCTGGAGAAGTTGGCAGATATGACAGAGAACTACAGCGGTGCTGATCTGGAGGCTGTATGTAGGGAGGCTGCGATGAATGCATTGAGGGAGGACATAAATTCGAAAGAAGTAACCATGAAGCATTTCGAGACAGCTCTCAAACAGGTAGGACCTAGCCTAAGCAAGGATGAAATAAAACTCTATGAGAGCTTCAGCGAAAGAGCCAGAGCTGTCAGAACTCAGGCTCCAAAGGAGCTGGCCTATTTAGGATAAATGAAGGGGTATGAGGATAGATTAATAGAGCTCATCCTATCAAATAAGCTTACTTGGGAGGGACTTATCAAGGAAATCATCAAGGAAGAAGGAATTGATCCCTGGGATATAGACATAGGGCTCCTCCTTAGGAAATACATAGAAATCGTGGGCAAGGCTGGAGAGATTAATCTCAGATCAATTGGAAGCTTTATTCTCATCCTTGCAATCTTGCTAAAGATCAAATCTGAACTAATGTTTCCAGAGGAGATCGAAGATAATGAATTACTAAAGCTTGCATTGGGAATTGATCTTAACCTAATCTTTAGTAGCCTAGAAGACTTCAAACTTTATCCAAGAGCCCAAACTGTGAAGTATAGAAAAGTTACTTTGGATGAACTTATCTCTGCATTGAAAAGGGCATTCGAGGTCTCAAGGAGAAGGGAGGCTAGGAAAGAATTGCCAAAGCTCAACTTGGAATTAAGTAAGCTTAGTCTCATGAAGAGGGTCCAAGAGGTCTATGAAAGGGTCTCAAAGTTCTTTGAACAGATCGATCGAGATGTAATTACTCTCAGCGAGCTAGTTCCAAGTGGTAATAAATTTGATCTCATCTGGACCCTCATCCCTCTTCTCCATCTCGAGACCGAGGGTAAGATCTACCTGAGGCAGGAGATTCCATTCGGTGAGGTATATGTGGAGAGAAGAAAAAGCTAAAGTAGAGGCCCTCCTCTTTGCTTCTTCGAAGGGATTGAGAGTGGAGGAAATCTGTGAGAAGCTCAAGCTTCCTACCAATAGGGTAATCGAAATCTTAAATAATTTAAAGGAAGAATATTCTGAGCACTCCACATTCGAAGTGATTGAAGAACAGGGAATATGGAAATTTAGGATTAGGGAAGAAGTGCTCAAATATGTGGAACCATTCGTCAGACCTGAACTGGGTAAAGGGATTTTAGAAACTCTGGCCTATATAGCATATAAAGCTCCTGTGAAGCAGAGTGAGGTGGTAAAGTTCAGGGGAAATAAAGCCTATGCTCATGTGAAGGCTCTACTTGAATTAGGGTTTATCTCGGCAAGGAAATTGTCAAGGACTCTGCTTCTGGAGCTTACCCAAAAATTCTACGAATATTTTGACATTCAAAAGGGAGAGGAAAAATATTTATTTAAGGAAAGTAAGGTGAATAAGGAAAACCTCGAAAGAGGTGAAACCTATGTTGAAACTTAGGAGAGCAACTAAACTTTATGGGGCTAAAGTATTTACGGATGAGGGAGAATACTTTGGGGATGTGGAGGAAATATTAATTAAAGATAACAAAGTTGTTGGATGGAAGATCAAGGCTACCAAGGACTCCTACTTAAGCAAGGCGATCGCTGGAGCTAAGGGAGTAATTGTCCAACATAGCATGGTGAGGGCAGTAGGAGACATAATAATAATTTCAAAGGTAGGGATCCCATCTGTGGAGGAAAGGAGAGAGGAAGTAGCTCCTGCTTAGATAGGTGAGGATATTGAAGGAATTGGATTTTAAAACTACTGAGGAGATAGAAGTCCCAAAGAAATTAGTGGACAGAGTAATTGGTCAGGAAAAGGCAATAGAGATCATTAAGAAGGCTGCAATACAGAAGAGGAATGTCCTCCTCATCGGAGAACCTGGAACTGGTAAATCCATGATCGGCCAAGCTCTCGCAGAACTTCTCCCCAAAGAAAAACTAGTAGATATCTTGTGTTTTCCAAATCCTGAGGATGAAAATAACCCAATAATTAAGACTGTACCTGCTGGAATGGGAAGCAAGATAGTGAGGGAATATAAGCTGAAGGCAATTGCTCAGAATAGGGGGAATCCTTTCCTCACCATCTTTCTGATCTTCCTATTTTTCTCCATTCTCACCTTTCTCATGGACTTCTTCATCAGCTCAGAAAAATCTGAGATCCTTCAAGCCGCAAGCAGGATATCCTCCACCCTTCTCTTAATTACTTTTCTCATCATCTTTACCATCGTATTTGCTTTTTCTAGGGTAAGAATGGAGAGAGCTCCAACATCCATGGCTCCAAAGCTCCTCGTAGACAATTCTAATAGAGAGGCTGCTCCATTCATCGATGCTACTGGAGCTCATGAGGGAGCATTACTTGGGGATGTGCTTCACGACCCATTCCAATCTGGAGGATTGGGTACACCTCCTCATGAAAGAGTGGTAGCTGGAGCTATCCACAAGGCAAATGGAGGAGTGCTCTTCGTGGATGAAATAGCTACTCTCAAACCCGAGATGCAGGTGGAGCTCCTCACAGTAATGCAGGAAAAGAAATATCCTATAACTGGAAGAAGTGAACGAAGTGCTGGAGCCATGACACGAACTCAGCCTGTACCCTGTGACTTCATCTTCGTGGCTGCTGGAACCCCTGAGACTATCAAGTATATGCATCCTGCATTGAGATCTAGGATTCGTGGTTATGGTTATGAAATTTACATGAATGATGTGATGGAGGATACTCCTGAGAACAGGAAGAAGCTCGCAAGGTTCGTAGCTCAGGAAGTGGAGAAGGAGAAGGGAAGAATCCCACACTTCACCAGAGAAGCTGTGATCGAGATCATAAAGGAAGCTAGGAGGAGGGCTGGAAGGAGAGGTTATCTCACTCTTAAGTTGAGGGATTTGGGCGGTCTAGTAAGAGTGGCAGGAGATATCGCAAGGGAGGAAGGAGCAAAATATGTAGAGGCTAGGCATGTGGAGAAGGCAAGGAAGCTTGCCACTCATCTAGAACACCAAATAGCTGAGAGATATAGCTTAGAGAAGAAGGAGTATCAAGTAATTGAAACATCTGGAAGTAGGATTGGAAAGGTAAATGGCCTTGCTATCATAGCTAACACTGAAGTAGGCCTAGTACTTCCAATAGAAGCAAGTGTAGTCCCAAGCATGGAGAAGGAGAAGGGAAAGATCATTGCTACTGGAAAACTTGGAGAGATAGCGAAGGAAGCCGTCGAGAATGTTTCTGCAGTTATCAAGAGGTGCTTTGGTAAGGACTTGAGGAACTATGATATCCATATTCAATTCCTCCAGACATATGAAGGAGTGGAAGGAGATTCTGCAAGTATTTCAGTGGCTACTGCAGTAATTAGTGCTCTAGAGAATTTACCAGTTCGCCAAGATGTAGCAATGACTGGAAGCCTGAGCATTAGGGGAGAAGTTCTTCCAGTAGGAGGAATTAATGGAAAGCTCGAAGCTGCTAAGGAAATTGGAGTAAAGGAGGTAATAATTCCGAAAATGAACGAAAAAGATGTAATAATCCCTGGCATAAAGATAATTCCAGCCTCAAACATCATAGATGTGCTCGAACATGCAATTGTATGGAAGGATGTAGGAAGACTCAAGAGGTTGAAGAAGGCTCTAAGAGGTCTGTGATGGATCTAGCTCGAAAGATAGAGAAGTTCTCAGATAAGGTAGATTATTTGGAGATAAGGATAGTGAAAGAAGTCAGCCAGAGCATAGTACTCGAGGATTCCAAACTAATTGAGAACTCCATCTCCAGAAATCTTCTGTATGGAGTGAGAATAATTAAAGATGGTAAGTTAGGTTTTTCCTCATCAAATGATCTGAAACGCATAGGGGATGTAATCTTGAGGGCCATCAAGCTCTCAAAATTGGCTTCTACTCGTATCCAAATTCCTGAGATCTCAAATAGGGCAAGGATCAAAGCCAAGATGAAAATAGACCCATTCTCAGTAGATGAGCCCAGAAAAATTAGGTTCTTGAAGGAATTCTCCTCAAGACTTGAAGGAAATTTCATAAAGAGCAGGATCCTAAGCTTGAGTTTTTCTAAAGGCATAGCTGAATTTTATTCAAGCTTTGGCAGTGAAATCTACGAGGAATTTATCAAGAGCGGAGTTAAGGTAATCTGTGTGGGAAAGAAGGGAGAAGAGCTTCAATACTCGTCCTACTCTAGATTCCGGAATATGGGCTTCGAGTTCTTGAAGGAAATAGATATTGAGCATGAGAGCGAGGAGCTTTGCACAAAGCTCAATAAGCTACTTAATGGAAGGAGAATTGGAGGAGGAAAACTAGATGTGATCTGCGACAATCAGTTAGCAGGAGTATTCTTCCACGAAGCCTTAGGTCACGCATGTGAGGCAGACAGTATTCTAAGCAAGGAAAGCATCCTCAAAGATAAGTTAAACACTCAGATCGGGAGCAAGCTTTTGAATATATGTGATGACCCATCTGTAGATGAAAATGGAAGCTACCATTTCGATGATGAGGGAGTAAGGGCCAAGAGAAAATATATAGTAAAGAATGGGGTTCTAGTTAATTTTTTACATTGCTTAGAAACCGCAGGTAAATTGGGAGTTGAACCTACAGGAAATGGAAGGGCTGAGAATCCCCTCTTCCCTCCAATTCCGAGAATGTCCAACATAGTCATCGAACCAGGAGATTGGGAAGTGGAAGAACTTATTCGGGAGACTAAGTATGGAATCTATGCGAGGGATGCTAGGGGAGGCTCTGTAAATGTGACCACTGGAGATTTCATTTTCACTACCAAGGAAGCATACTTGATAGAGAAGGGGGAAATCACTCATTGCATTAAGGATTTTTCTATGCTTGGAAACATTCTAAACACTTTGAAAAATGTAGTCGCTATAGCTAAGGATTCAAAACCAACATATAGTGGAGGAGTATGTGGAAAGAAGGGACAGAGGGTAGATGTGGGTGAGATTGCTCCCCATGTGAAGATTAGAGGTGTAATAGTTGGATCTGGATAAACTCATCTCTATCGGTAAGCGGTATGGAAGTGTAGAGTGTGTTGAGAGTTATGCAGAAGCGGAAAACTTCATATGGGAAGGAGAAGAACTCAAGCTCTCGAGTGTGAGGATCGGAAACTTTAGCTGTAGGGTACTAGTCGAACAGAAACATGGTTACTCCTCCACCACTCATCTAGGAGAGAAGAAAGCTTGTCTCCTGGATGCTATCAAGATCGCAAAAGCTAGTGAAAAACTTGAATTTGACCCAGGGCTGCCAGTAATTGGGAAGTATAAGCAAGTGAAAAATTTCTCAGAGAAGATAGAAGAATTAAGTCGAACTGAGATTGCAGAACTATGCAAGGATTGCATTCAGAGTATTCATGATATAGATAAGAAGATCAAGATACCACAGCTTATCTTCTCCAAGAGCTTAGCTTCAGTGAATTTCGCCAACTCAAATGGGATATTTGCCTCAGACATCGGAAACTCTCTAGGCTTCCAGTTGGTGATTAGTCTGGATCAAAATTCATATTTCGAGATAAAAAACTCTAGAGAATTTGATTTTGATCCAGTTGAGTTATGCAGAAATGCCTGTGAAACGTTGAAACGCTTGAAGAAGAAGAAAAAAATTCCTTCCGGGTTCTACGATATAGTACTTGAATATTTCCCAGCATCTGCTCTCATAGAGAGCATCCTAGTGAAGGCTCTATGTGCTGATAATGTTCAAGCAGGACGTAGCTTCCTAGCAGATAAGCTTAGGAAGGTAGTGGCTAGTGAGGAACTCACGGTGATAGATGACGGTACTCTCAGAAAAGGCCTCATGACCTCTAAGTTCGATGCGGAAGGAGTAGCGATGCAGAGAAAAATCCTAATAAAGAATGGTGTGCTTAGAGGTTTCATTTATGACCATTATACAGCAAGAAAGGAAGGAAGGAAAAGCACTGGAAATTGCATTTCTCTCGCTAGAAGGCCTAGTGTAGGAGCAACTAATTTCATGATCCTTCCAACCAAATATGAGTTGCTTGAAGATTTTACAGGAATTCTAATTAAATCTATCGGGGGAGAAAATGTGATCAATCCTATCAGTGGGGAATTCTCCGTAAATATAGATATTGGCTTCTTCATGAAGAATGGAGAGCTTAAATTCCCAATCAAGGGTTGCCTCATGTTTGGTAACTTTTTCGAACATTTAAAAGAAGTGGAAGTGGGAAAGGGCTTAAGACAAGAGGCAGTAGTAGCTACTCCTCCTATTAGGCTGAAGAAAGTGAAAATAATAGCCTAGGGAAAGCAACCTTTTTAAACCTCTTACTAATTAGAGAATATAGATAGCGGGGTGGACTAGCCTGGGCGTGGTCGCCGGGCCCATAACCCGGAGATCGACGGTTCAAATGGCTAAGCTCTAATGGGCTAGCCTGAAATTCCGTCCCCCGCTATCTTAATTTCCTATCTCATCCAATCTCAGAATTTTGATCCACTTTCCAAAGTTTTTCTGAAGAAATTCTTCAGCTTCTTTGGTAAACTTTCCATTGGTGATAAGTAATAAAAGGCTTTTTCTCTTCATCATTTCGGCATACAAAACTGAAAGATCCTTTTCATCTATTCTCTTCTTATCCTTATAGACTACCAGTACTTCTAGCTCCCCAAAAGCGGTTTGGATCTCAACCATAAATTTTCCTTCCTTCCCCTTACATTTTTCCTCAATTATCTTTCCCCCAATCCTTTGGATGAACTTCTCAACTCTTCCAATTATGTCTTCTTTCCCCACTTCTTCCTTAGAAGCCTTGGTTTCAATAGCAATCCTCTTTAGCTCCTCCATAAACCCCTTTACTTTCTCTTGGAATTCTGCCTCCCCTACTGAATGAAATTTCCAGAAAAAGATATCTCGATCGTTCACCTTCATTACTATAGGCTCAATGAAGTCCATCAGCCCATGGAGAAATTCCACTTCATTTGGAGTTAGCTTATATTCTGGAATTACTCTCTCTATCCTGAATTTCTCAATGAGCCCCCTTTCCATCTCGTTGAGACTTTCATAGATCTTCCGTCTTAGCATTTCCTCTTGGCCCGGTAAATAGTAGAAATTGGATGAACCAATCCTCCTATAGCTCTTCTTGATTTTGTTTGAAGCAACTAAGCTTGATAAAATCGCATTGGATGTGAGGGTATCTGTACCTATTATTTTACAGAGCTCGACTGGAAGGGATGGCCCTTTGGCCATTAGATAGCTTATAACCCTCGCCTGAATTTCATCCATCCCCATATTTTTTAGTGGGAAATTTATTAAAAAAACTTTGACTTTCTAAACAAAATGGAAATTGATCAAAAAACTGGGGAATTGCTAGTAAAGCTTGCTAGGGAAGCTGTAACGAAGCACTTCAGAGGAGAAAAGGTTACTCCAGTCAAAGGCTTAGAGGAAAAAAGAGGGGCTTTTGTTACCATCCACAAATACCCCTCCCTAGAACTTAGAGGATGTATAGGTTTCGTGGAACCTATTTTCCCTCTCTGGGAAGCTGTAACGAAAGCTGCCCTAAATGCTGCATTCAATGATATAAGGTTTTCTCCCTTAACTGAAGATGAACTTGAGTTGGTGATCTTTGAGGTTTCAGTACTTTTTGAGCCTGAGCTCATCCGAGTTTCAAATCCAAAAGAATATTTAGAGAAAATCTATCCTGGAGATGGGATCATTCTAAAATGGGGGATATTCTCTGGCGTTTTCCTTCCCCAAGTATGGGAAATAATTCCAGAGAAGGAGGACTTTCTAAATGCTCTTTGTGAGAAAGCTGGACTTCCTCATGGAAGTTGGTTGGAGAGGGGAGTAAAACTCTATAAATTCAAAGTAGCTGCTTTCAGAGAGGAGGAACCATACGGAAGAATCATACAGATACTCTAGCATTTCTCAGATAGATTACCCAAAGCACAACGACTATGCTCAGGAGAAATTCCCTCCACAATATAGAGTGAACGACATCTACATACTTCACACCTATCTGAGTAAGGATTAGAATAGTTATAAAGATCCTCACTACATTTATTCCGTAAAGTAGTGGGATGGAGAGAGAAAGAAATTTGAGCTTTCTTCTCCATTCATTACTTGGAGTTGAAATCACAAGCCCACAAAGGGCAAGTATTGAAATATACCCTGTGCAGGAGTTATCTATGGCAAAGGAATAATTGAGTTCTTTCACATAAATTGCAGGAATTTCTCCAAGACTTTCAGGGCTTAATGTATGGAATACTTCAAAATGGATCCCAAAGATTGGGAGGAGCATAGCCAAAACACTAGTAATTGGATATTGGAGAAACCACAAGTTGATTCCAAGCCATTTTACTACATGGATAGGTATGGAAAAGCATGCAAATTTCAAGCAAAATATTATGGCTCCTTTGATCTTTTTCTCATCAAATCTGCTAATCTTCATTTGATCGCCTCCCCGATCGAGCTTACCTCCCCACAGATAATCATTTTCTTGATTTGCTCCTTTTCTTCCTCACTCAATCCTTTCAGCTCATCGATCTTCATGAACGTCCTTCTAAATCTCTTAAATGAAAAAATAGCGCTTGCGACTGCATCCCTCTCATGCTTATTTTTGACATTTATTCCTTTAGTTAACTTCTCCTTTTGTAAATTGGTAAGATCATGTTTGGGAGCAATCAATAGGGGATTAAATTTGGAAGCAATTTTCCTTATCTGTTTGGGAATTCGACTTACATCACATGCTACCACGATTGGAATCCCGAACTTTAACACTTCTCTAATTAGTTTATTTATGCTACAATTCCTAAAACTCTTCACTGCTAGGACTCTTCCATTTAGATCTAAAATACAAAAGGCACTCGTAATTCCAGTATCCAACCCTACAATTATGTACTTACTCACTTTCGAGGAATTTTTTGAATTTAATCGCTATACTCTTCTTCATTCCAGCCTTCCTAAGCTCAGAGACGCTAGCGGAAAATATCTTGCTCAGGCTCCCGAATCTTTCCACCAATTTTCTGGCGGTCTTCATTCCTATGCCAGGAAATGCTGAAAGCACGAATTCTTTCTCCCCTTTCTCCCCATGCTGTCTTTTGATCCTCACAAAGCTTATGTTTCCTCCAAGCATCTTCCTCTTAGCTATCTCAAAGATAAGTCTGGCAGTTTCCATCTTATCTTGGGTGAAGATCAAGGAAATATCTTTAGCTATGAGAAAGGCCAATGCTCCGAGAAGAGCATTTCTATTGAAATGCTGGACCTTTCTCTCTCCCTCTATTATTATTACTCCTCTCTCAAAGCTAGCCTTCATTTTTTCTACTTGGGAAAATAGACGTTTATCCCAAATGCTTCTCAGGAAGTCTTCCCAACTCTTTCTTTCAATACAGACTTCCTCGCTTACTATAAAGTCTCCCACATCTAGACTCTTCTCTATGAGCCTAGCTCCTAGCTCTCTCAGTTTTGCCTTGATCTCTTCATCCTCCCTCACATCTACAAGTATCCTCAACTCTTCCCCTTCCAACAACCTCTGCCTTTCCAACCTCATTTGAATGCCTTCAGAAAAATTTTAAAGTACTCCTCCAACATCTCCTCAGTGACCTTCCAATCCTTTTTATCATGGCCTTTCTTTACTGCCTCTAATAATTTTTCCACACATTGTCTCGAGTACTCTTCCATCTCCTCAAGATGTGAGAATACTGCTTTATGCTCTTCAATTAGTTCCTTCCATACTCCCCTCTCATCCCCATGCCTGTATGCTTTCCACCACCGGATTGTGTGAGCTGGAGAATCTGTCTCCAGATTACAAGTCCTCCTAGCTTCTTGAAGGAGTACCATGGCTTTATGATAAAAGAAATCTTCCATCTCCTCATCCTTATCTTGCCATCTCTCTGCCTCATCTGCTAGGAGATAGGCCTCGAAGGTAAGAAACCCTGCACGTGCTGCCTGTTCTGAATTTGCTCCTAAGATGGAGTAAAGCTCCGCGGCAGCTGTCCAGCCTTCCCCCTCATCTCTCTCATCATGGGCTTGCCACAATTTTCTTAGACTAATAGCTGCTTTCCTTTCCAAATTCATTTTAAAGGGTTTGAATGTACCAAGTTAGTTTTCTTTGAGAAATTCCTAAATGCTTCATAGCCTTTAGGATTCTCCTCATCTTCTTCTCCCTCCTTAGGGAAACCCAAAAGTAGTTCTCATCTATAGTGCCTTTAGTAACGAAGATATAGATTTTCCCAAATTTAGTCCTTCCAACTCTTCCTCTCCTCTGAATCATCCTAAGCGCTGAAGGTACTGGCTCGAACATAACAGCCACATCTACCTCAGGGATATGCAAGCCTTCCTCCCCAATAGTAGTACACACCAACACATTCTTCTCTCCCTTCCCAAACTCCCCGATTACTCTTATTTGCTCCTCCTGCTTCATCCCATCTTCCCCGCTCTGGCCGACGAATCTGGCTGGATGAATAGATGGATATCTTAGGAGATAATCATATATAGCATTCACAGTCTTTCTATACGAACTGAATACTATGAATTTTGCTGTTGGATTCCTCTCGAGTTCTTTGGAGATGATCTCCACCAATTTAAAGTATTTCGGTAGTTCCACCCCTTTTGCTAGCAATTCTTTAACTAGAAAGTAGACCCTCACGAATTTCGGGTCAGAGAAAAGTAGTTTACTGCTTCTCCTCCTCTCATTTTTCAGTTTCTCAAGATAGCTCATCAGCGATCGTAATCCCTGGGTTTGAGTCAATTCCCAAGCATGATAGACTTTGACCAGTTGGATGAGCTTTAGGAAAAAGTTGAAGAGTACTTTATTTTTTTCCACTTCCTTAGCCATTTCTTCACACTTTTGAAGGAGGTAATTCTTTGTTACCTTTGAAGGAGGCAACTCTATCACTCCATTTGCCCTCAACTCCTCAATTCTCTCCCTCAAATCAGATTTTAGATACTCAAGCAGGTGATTCAATTCCGCCGGCAAATTCAAAGTTACTATCTCAATATCCTTCCTCTGAACATATGGTCTGAGATCTTCATCCCACTCGGTCCTCATCTCTATCTTCTTGATCCCAAGATTCTGGCAGATCTCTAGAATATCTTCCTCACTATGTCCTGGAGAAGCAGTCAATCCTAGGAGGAGAGGACTGCCAGCCTCCTGTAAGTATTTTCTTGCCACATATGTATATGCATAATTCTTCACACATCTATGACATTCATCCACTATCAATAAACTAAACTCTGTCAGTGAAAGTCTACCACTCATCAATTCGTTTTGGATTGTCTGAGGAGTAGCGAAAATTACCAAGGAGTTATTAAATATTTCCTCCCTTTTCTTTCCCCTTATTTTCCCAGTAACTATTCCTATCTGCTCCTTCCCTATATTGCTATACTCCAAAAAGAAATTATAGTGCTGATTTACGAGCGGCCTTGTGGGGGCTAAGAAGAGTACTTTTCCACCACATTGATTTAGCCTTTCTATAGTTAAGGCTAGAGCTATTGCTGTTTTCCCAAGCCCTGTAGGAAGTACTACCAGAGTATTATGGTTTCTAGCGGTGTTGAGGATCTCTTCCTGATATTCCCTAAGTTTGAAATTTTTGAGTTCAAACATTTTGATAGAAATGAATTATGGTCTTATTAAATCTGCCCTCATAGCTCAATCTTACCTCCACATATTCTTCAGTGATCAAGTACTCTTTAGTTATTTGTGGATAAAATGAAGTGAATTCTAAAAACTTCACAAAACCCTCAGCCTCAGCTTTATTCTTAGTTAGCCTCAAATTGTCTTCTATCACTTTACTTACCCAGACCACATCATCTAAATTCTGAATTTCGCTTGGCTTAATCTTAATTGCAGCAGGGGCTAATGTTGAAAATAACCAAAGTGAGAGGAGAGTGAGGAATAGGAATGTTAGGCTCAAACTAATGATGACTCCTCTCCTATTCAAACATAATTTGCTTCGCGGCGAAAATGGTACCATCTTCACTCATCACCACGATTTTCCAACTTCCGGATGGAGCATCCTCACCGAAGTTGAATTCCCCAAAATATGCCCCAATTACCTCTACTTCCATATGTTCCCTTATCTCGTTTTTAGGATCTATGATCATGAGATATATCTTAGCTCTCACAGGATTTCCGAAACGATCTACTAGTGTAATGAAATAATACAGGTCATCCCCTCTGGAAAAATGAATCGATGGATATTGCATCCCTGCATCGAGAAATGTCGAAATTTTTACTATAGTCAGATTCTGAGTACCTCTCCAGAGCTTTAAAGATATTTTAGCAAATTTCTCACCCCCAATGACTTTTATATCCTCCACTACATAGACCTCTTCACTCACAGGAAATGTTCCAGGATAAGTGAAGATTTCACCCAGTATCTTATAGAAATTCCCATCAATGTAATTGTAGACATCGATGGAGAGGATGAGATTGAGGTCTGAGGGTAGAATGCTCTGCATATATGTCTTGAATGAACTTTTTGCATCAAGTAATTTATCAGTAAGGCTTAGATTTAAGATCTCATCCAACTTTCCAGAAACTTCCAGTACTCTTAACAGATCTCTCGATATGGTGGAATAATATATGTCTTCATAGTTCTCCGGGATAGTTTGAATTGAGAAGAAGTGGGAAAGGATGAGACTAGTTAGAAGCATTGCTAGCATGGAATCTATGAGGAGGATTATCCCTCTCATTTTGTATACACTGTTAGGGAAACTATCACGAATCTCCTATTTAAGCTTGCAAATCTAGAGAAAGTCACTAGGCTTTTGAACTTCTCAGGAATTTGGTTGCACTCATAAAGAGGAGCCCAGTTCTCATCGCTTATCCTGAAATAAAATGGTCTGGATAGGCCTAAAGTAATGAGAAAAGAAGTGTTGTTACAGTTGTTTAGGAAAAATTGGAGCTTAGTTGAGTTGATCAAGTTGCTTTCATCTACTATTCCGTTATCAGGATCCTCCATTAAATTTTTCAATACTAGGATGACCTCATTTATATTCTCTGACCTCTCAATAACTTCCATCTCTCTATTCATCATTATTTGAACTATATGGAAGAGGGTAGTAGTCACTAGTATGACTACGAAGATCGAGATAATTGTATCGAAAACGAAGAACTGAGCCCTTACTCCCATATTATTTTTCCCTCCCTTACCTTCACTTCATAAATTCCTGGCCCAAGTGAAGTAGTATTTATGTTGCTTGGAACCTTGAAAGCAAATATCCAATCTCGTAAAACTATGAATCCGAAACTTTGACCATAAGTAAAATTTAAACGATACTCCTCACCACCTAGCCTCTGGGGAAGCTCTATTCTAAGCGATGAATTTTCTCCTCCTTTACTCACCAAGAAAAGCATGAGGCTCAATCTCTCTCCAAATGCCCTAATTTGATTTGCTCGAGTATAGGTATTTATTCTCCCCTGCAACATTAGAAAGACTGGAAAAAGCAGCATCATGGTGAATGCTATCAGCATGAGAGAATGATAAAACTCTAAAGTAAGTTGGGCTCTCATGAAGTCACCTTAAACGATCTTGACTCATAGATCTTTATATCTACATCTATGAGATCTGTGATCTCCACATCGATGAAATATACTTTTCCAGCTAGAAGGAAAGATGTATTCAACCCATAAACATAGCAGCATTGCTTGTAAAGGGGACACTTAAGCACTCCTAAACATTTGTATTCCATCTCACTTCCTGTAAATGAATATTCTGGAGCTCCTTCCGATCTCTTGATATTTACCCTAATTCTATTCCCAAGCATCGGCACTGCTTGAAATTGCTGATCCTCGACCGAAAGCAAAATCTGGCAAATCTCCCCAGCCTTGTAATATGTTTTATCTGTGATCACGAAAGCATTATGGAGATGAATATTGGCGAGAACACTGAAAGCTGCTGAGCTACTCACCCCAAACCTTATATCTGTGGCATTTATCTTCCACACTCCAAGCTGGGCATCTATCGGAATATTGAACTCTCCGCCATACTTTCCAAATATCTCTAGCAAGTTGCTCTGAACGGGGGAATCACTCGGATTTAAGATGCTCAAATTTAGGATAGAGGAAGTAAAATAGTTATCTTCATCTACAGCTATCACTTTGTAGTATATTTTTCCTCCCCTAGCAAAGGAATTGGCCTCGAACTGAAAGAGCGGGTCTGCGTAAGTCTTTATGAAAATTTTGGTCAAGTTTCCATGAACTTCGAACTCCCTCTCCTGAATTATATTTCTCTCAGGCATAATTACTACAAATCTCCACTTTCCGGAGCGTGCCTCAGTTGGGATGGTAAAAGCTCCTATGATTTTGCCCTCTTCATTTAATTCTGCCCAACCTGAATACAAGATGGAAGATGTAGAATCCATAATCCTTATCTCAACCCTGCCCTCTCCAGGATTACCAAGAGAATCTGTTGCTACTATTTTATAGAATAATTCCTCCCCCTTCTGGAACCTATAGTTTTGTTGAGAAAAACTAGGATCCTCTGCTAAAATTATGCTTAATTCGCTAATTGGTAAAGAAATTACTTCTACTAAGATCTTCGATGCAGACATATTCCCACCACCAATTACCAATAGGTTTCCCCCATAGATCCCTGCTCTGCTAAGCGGGATTCTTACTTTTATCTTGAGCACTTTCTCAGCCTCTCCTGGCAAGATGGTAAATCCTTCCCTCACTAGCACTAAAGTATCATTTGAAGCTGAAACTACCTTCATTACATGTTCATTTATTTGGAAACTTTCAGTCAGTTTTGCCGAAACGGAGTTCCTCAGATCAGTTGAATTAAGGTTGAGGAAGTAGAATGTATCGTAATTCTGGCTATTGTCATCACTCGTATCTATAGCGCATACTTTCAGATTTACCTCCAAAAAGGTCCCAAATTTGGGAGTAGAATATGAGCTTGGAACGTTCTCGAATATTAACTCATTTTCCTTAGAGCATGTATCTGCTACCATTTCACATTCAATCAAGTTTATTTGAGCCTCATCTATCCTTACCCAACTCGCAATCTCTCCTACTAAGGAAAACCTTACATCTGGAACTGGGGAATTCAACAGGTTTTTTAGAGTTACATTGAACTCTGAAGTGGAATTCTTAGGCCTGCTTATGAAGTATGTAGGGGGAAGTAAGATAAGTTGGGAATAGAGCTCGTCTATTTCTATTGAATCTCCAGTATTTAGGAAGAGGAGCCTATGCCTCCCCTTTTCCAGTTCAGAGAATTTCATCCTCAATGTAAGATTGGAAAATAACACAGATTGTAGAAACTCCGACTTAGCCAATACCAAATTTTGTTGAATAGCTGAAAAATTCAATCCACATGGAAATCCGATTTCTATAATCTTGCTTCCATTTGCACCTAGAGAACTCACATAGTTTATGCTTTCCTGAATCTTATCTATCGCCAGCTTTACTTCCCTCCTAAGTAGTTCCCTCTCCCCCTCCCTTAATCCCACATTAATGAAGTGGAGAAACGTGTTGAGGAGTAGTACTGATATCAAAATTATTACAAGCAGCTCCAAACTCATTTGGGTTTTCATATCACGTTAAATGTTCTCGAGTTTTTCACCTTCACGATTGAAATTCCAGCCCCAGGGATGGCATGCTGAGTGATGATCACATGCATCACATACGTCTTGCCAGCTATTCCTCGAGAACATTGGAATATGTATCTGTAGTAGCCTCCACCAAGATCTTCAGCTATTCCACATTTTTCTAGAATATTTAGATCTTCGTCTCGGATCTCGATACATGCATCTGTAGATCCTGTCTGAAATACTCCCTCCACCCCTCTTCCATCTTGATCCAATACCTTAATTTGGGCTATTAACTCTGCATCCCTGGGGCAGTTTACTGCAGAATAGAAGTACTTCCCACCCCTTCTCACAGTAAACGGATACAATAAAGTGTCCCAGTAGATGCTCCCAGGGGCACTTATTACACCTACTGTGAGACTCTTATTATAGCTCCTTATCTTATAGGTAAGACTTAGGTTCCATTGCCCAGTCGCTGCATCCAATGGTATAGAAAAATTATCTCTATAAGGAGTATGAATCAATTTGTTCTGGAAACTTCCTGGCTGAATGTTGAGGTTTGGGTCGATAATGGTGAAGTTCACTATCCTACTCAAATAAATTCCATCTCTGTTCTTTATTTCAATTTCGTAAAAGACTGTCTCTCCCAGCTTGAATAGATCGCAGACCAGAGTATAGTCTTCATCCTTATAAGTAGTGATCACTATATCGTCGTTGAGGGCATCCAAGAAGAAACTAGTTGAATTTACGAAGCTTGTTCCAGCATCAACAGCCGAAATCGACCAAATCGAATCTTCTGAAACAAATGGTAATTGAAAGTAATCACAAATTTTACCAGTATATGTGATTAACGTCTTCGTCTCAACTATTCCGCTCAAGTTCACTAGATTCACCTTCAGTACCCCTGGCAATAGCTCATCTCCATCTCTCAGCTGAATCTCAAAAAATACCCGATCAAGGGGATTGAAGATATTTGATGGCTGACTACAAGCTTCATCAGCAAAGGTAGCTAAACTCAAGCTGAGATTCGGTCTTCTCACTACAAAAGTAATTGGAGCGCTTGTCACATAATTTGTGCTCCTCACTTCCAACTTTCCGAAGAGAATCCCACTTTCCATCGAAATGGGAAAGATGAAGTGAACTGAGAAATTCAGTTCACTTCCTTTTTGAAGCCTGATTGTGCTCAAACATAATTTAAAGGAGTTTCCACCTTTCTCGATAGAGGCAATTTTATACTTATTTATAATTAAAAACTCTTGACCCTCATTTAGAATTAAAGAATTCTCAAGATCCGTATCCTCATCTACTACTAATGAATCATAATTAGAGTCCCCATTGGAATCTAAGAGAATGAAGTAATATAACTTTCCATCCAACTCATTTCGAGCGTAGAACAATTTGCCAAAATGCTGGGGAACATTGGTGAAAATTCCGTCTTCCTGCTCTGTGAGAATTAGTCTCTCATTGATGCATCCATAGGGAGCTATTTCTCCTACTAATTCAAGTCTAAGCTCATCCTCATCAGAGTATACATTTCTTATAGTGAAATTAATTACCTTAACTTCCCCCCTCCTTACGCTTATCCTATAGGAATATGGAAAGATTATCACAGGGAGGGGTGGACCTGGAATTATCTCCACACTCTTATCTTCTAGCAATCTCAAAGTAACAAGGTTCTTCCCACTACTTATTGGTAATGAGCCTCTCAATCTCACCTCAGAAGTTTTATCCACATTAATCCATGCATCCCCCACTTTGATCGAATAGGTCAAAACCCTATCTGAAACCTTAGCCTCTACTATTCCCTCAGGCAACTCGAGCTCCAGTACTTTGATTACAGGATATTGCCATTCCCTCATCTCTTCAGCTAAATCTACTATCTCTTTGAGAGCATCCCTCACCATTTCTACACTTATTCTTCGCCTACTTTCAATCGAACTCATGTAAAACCAAAAGAAAATGATGGAAATAAGAATTAAGATCGCTGTGAGTAGGAGCATTCTCTCCACTGAGATTTGGGCTCCCATGCTAGACTAAATTATCTATGATCTCCGGCTATATAAAGAATCCTACTAAGGATGTGATGATGGTTCTGAAAACGAAAAATAAGACTAAACTCAGGAGGAGAAGGGGGAGGGAGTACTTCAAGAACTTTATTTCCTTGCCGTGGATCACCACACTTACAAGAATCCCTCCAAAGATGGAAGATGATGCTATCACAAGATAGGCATAGATCTCTAATATGGAAAGATCTATCTTTCCTCCTCCTTGAATGAATCCTATAATGAGAGAGGCTAGTGGCACTTTGGTTATGGCTGAAAGGGGGATCTGATACTCTCTAAACTGTGTACTCATGGAGTAAATGCTGCTAATCAAGTTTAGGGAGAGAGCCAAGAGGAGAGGAGTACCAATCGCTATCCCAAAGAGGATTGAAGCGTAATATCCTTTCACCTTGGCTGAGGATTCCTCCCGTATGTTTTTCATATTCCTCAAATTTTCTGCTATACTGTCTAAAAGATCAGCTATATTGCCTCCTCCTCTTACTCCTTCAGCGATGAGAGAGGCTACCCTCCTTAGAATTGTAGAGTTCACTCTCTCACTCATTTCACTTATAGCTTCCACAAAACTCTTTCCTGCAAAAATCTCAGAAGAAACCCTATGAATCTCTTCTGCCATTGGTCCAACCTCTTTTGGGGCGGATTGCCAGAAAGCTATGGGTAG
>JAPDLS010000003.1:43969-58517 GCA_025920425.1 Candidatus Haiyanarchaeum thermophilum
CACTCTCTCACTCATTTCACTTATAGCTTCCACAAAACTCTTTCCTGCAAAAATCTCAGAAGAAACCCTATGAATCTCTTCTGCCATTGGTCCAACCTCTTTTGGGGCGGATTGCCAGAAAGCTATGGGTAGGGGCATTCCAGCCCTTAGGTTAGCTGAGGTTGTCTGTAAAACATCTGGAAGCATATCCTCTATATATCTAGCTCTCCTATCAGCTGAAAAGACTAGTAGGTAGTAAGTAAAAAGCTGAAAACCAAGGAATATAAAAGGTATAAGAACCAAAGATAGTATGAGATTCTTTGTCAAGAGGAAGAGTAGGAGAGCTATAACTCCTGCTAGGCTTAGCCCATAAGTAAATGAGAAGCCTATCCACCTCTCAGCCTTTATTTTAATATCTCCATAAACCAATAGCTTACCTATCTTTTCCCTATATCTCTGGGGAGTAAGCCTATAGAGGAAGTAATAAATTCTCTTCGATCTGTCCTTAACCTTTGGCCTCATAAGTAAACTACTGGTCTCCTAGATTTGAGGAATTTAATGAATGAATATTCAAAGAATATGAGGAAGAAAAGTAGGATGAAGACGAAATAGCTGGGAATTGGAAGGTTGAGGAGAGCTATTCCAAATAATAGGAAGCTTACACCTAAGGATGGAGCTATTACTGCTAGCACCATATACATCATTGTCCAGAAGTTAAGCTCATTTACATAACTGCTGAGCTGGGCTTTCTGAAGTTCTGTAGTGGAATTTACTATTTGCCTAAGAATTTGTTCGAGATTGGCCCCAGTTTGAACAGCATTCACGATTTGATAAATTATCGTCTTCATCGTTTCCGAGCTCGTCCTTGAAGCCAAATTTTTGAGGGAATCTTGAAATGGGGCTCCTAATTTTACCTCCTCTACAACCTCTGATAATTCCTCGGAAACTAATCCATAATTGGCTTTGGCTACACTACTTATCCCTTCGTAAAGAGTGCTTCCGGACCTTATCTTCAGGAGGAGATGCCTTAGGGCAAATGGAAGGTCTCTTTCTATCAATTGCCTTCTCACTCCAGCCCTCACCTTCGGTCTCATCATCGAGTAAAATGCTGCTGAAAGTGCTGCTACAATTCCAAAGATTATCCCATATCTAAGGGAAACGTCAATACTTTCATTAAGTAACACAAATAGCAGAAAGGTGATGAAGGATATGAAGAAAAACATAAACGCTGTGGAAAAGATGGAAAGGGCAATATAATCCACAGCATTTACATTGAGCCTAGCTTGCAAAAGATTTTTATCGAGAGCTGGAGTAAGCTTTGCTAATCTCCTGCTGATGAAATGCAATCTCCTGCTAAGCTTAATAGCCTTCTCGTCAGGGATTGGAAGGAATGGTAAAATTTTCATTTCAGCAACTCCTCAACTTCATCTTGCTCGATAGATTTTAACAGTCTCTCCCTATCGAAATAATAGGCAGCTATTATCCTCGCCAGCTTATCTAAGTTATTTATATTCTTCTCCACACAATATTCCAGTACCCTTCTCTTCTCCTTAAGATCCTCCAACATCTCCTTCTCACTCATTCCACTCTTCAGCTCAATTTCCTCCCTAATCCTCCTTATAGGAGAAACTTGAATTTGAGTATCCACCCTTGGATCCCATCTATATATCGTATTAAGCTCAATTGCAGGTTTCTCCACTGTGCCTACTGGAACCACTTCACAGAATTCAAATACTCTCCTTATCTCCTTTCTCCTATCCCTATACATCACCAAGATAGCTTGAAGGGCTTCCATTATCGTAACTGAGAGGTTGAATGGGGGATTCATTAATCTTCTCTGCACTTGGAGTGCCGTATCAGCATGAATTGTTGCATAGCAGGGATGTCCTATGTGCATTGCCTCGAACATCACTTCCACCTCCTCAGGTCTCCTTATCTCTCCTATAATTATTCTATCTGGTCTCATCCTCAGCGAATTAACTAGGAGGTCATGCATGCTTACCATTCCCTTCCCTTCAGGATTTGGAGATCTGGTTACCAAAGGAACCCATTGGAAGAGTTTGGGTAGGTAAATCTCCCTAGTTTCCTCTATACTAATTATTCTTTCATTTTGGGGAACGAATAGCATTAAAGTGTTGAGGATGCTCGTCTTTCCAGTAGCAGTCCCTCCTGCGATGAGCATGCTAACTCCATACTGGATTGCTTCCCAGAGAAGGGCTGCTACTTCAGTAGATAAAGTGTTGAACTTTGGGGAAAGTAGATCCACTATTGTCCAAGGCCTTCTCCTGAACTTCCTTATGCTTATCGTATTCCCGAAAGCTGAAATTGGATAGAGAGTGGCATTTATCCTATCCCCAGTAAGCATTTGAGCATCCAGCAAGGGGTTGAGGAGGGTTATTTCCCTTAGAACTTCCCTTGCAATGGAACTGGCATAATTGTAAATCTTCTCCTCTGACTCAATCAGTATATTTGTCTTGAGCCACCCAAATGTCTTATGAAATACCCAAACCGGTTCGGATGCTGAATTTATGGCAACATCCTCCAAATTATCGTCTGCCAATAAGACTTCAATTGGTCCCAACCCAAACATGTGATGAACTAAGTAACTAATGAATGCCTTCTTCTTGAGCTCAGGCATATTTGGAAATTTCCTCTCAACGATTTGAGCCGCATTTTCCATCACTTTCCGTTTAAGCTCTTCCTTCTTCCTAGGATCCAAGATCTCTGTCGTATAAACTCTCACTTCAGAAATCAATTCCTTCCTTATCTCATCTATCGTCTGAGGGGTAGCCTCTGGAAATTCTGGAAAGGTCACCACATATCTATTTACCAAATCATGAGGAGTTCTCACGATCTTAACTTTCGCCTCGAGGAAATCTGCCCTTACTTTATATTCCTCTATTATTTGCTCCACTTAAACCTATAAAAACTATTAAATTATAAGCTTTCTTCTCAAACCTATGGATGGAATCTTAGTAGCTTACAGTGGTGAGATCTTCATCAAATCTGAGAGAACTAGGAGAAATTTCGAGAGAAAACTGGTGGATAATATTAAGCACAATTTGAAAGCTAGAGCAATAGAGTTTCAGCTCAAGAAGATGCGAGGAAGAATTTTCATTCGGACGAATCAGATCAAGGAGGTATGCAAGGCATTGGAGCCAGTCTTCGGAATAGCTTGGATGGCTCCATGCTACCATCTGAGCACATCAAATTTGAATGAAATCGTTGAGTTCTGTAGGAAAAACTATAAACATTGGTTAAATGTTGGGGAAAAATTTGCTGTGGATGCTAGAAGGGAAGGAAAGCATCCTTATACCAGCCAGCAGCTAGCTAGAGAAATAGGAAATGTAATTAGGAGGAAAGTAGACCTTTCAAACCCTGACAAGAAGATCTACATCGAAGTTCGTGGAGATGAGACTTTCATATATCTTCAAAAGTTCAATGCACTCCGAGGGCTTCCAGTTGGAACAGCTGGTAAAGTGATTTCCCTCATTTCAGGAGGGATAGATTCTCCTGTCTCCTCCATTAGGATGATGAAGAGAGGATGTGAAGTAGTTCTCCTACATTTTCACAGCTTTCCCCTAGTCTCAAGAGCAAGTATAGAAAAAGTAAAGGAGCTTGCTCAAATTATGAGGAAATTCCAGAAGAGGATAGTACTTTACCTCATACCATTTGGAGAGATTCAAATGAAGATTAAGGCTAAAGTAGATGCCCAATACCGCATCGTAATCTATAGAAGGCTCATGCTCAAGATAGCTGAAAGAATTGCTCAACTGGAGGGAGCCAAGGCAATAGTTACAGGAGAAAGTCTTGCCCAAGTGAGTTCCCAAACTTTGCAGAACATCTATGTAATAGAAGAGGCTACGAGCTTTCCCATTTTCAGACCTTTAATTGGAATGGATAAGGAGGAGATCGTAAGAGAGGCTAAAAGATTTGGTACGTATGAGATCTCGATTAGGCCCCAAGAGGATTGCTGTCAGCTCTTCGTACCAAGACATCCTACCACGCAAGCTCAGTTAAAGAAAGTATTGGAGTTTGAGAAAAAGATAAAGGTAGAGGAACTGGTTGAGGAAGCTTTAAGTATGGCTGAGAAGATCGTAATAGGCTAGAAAAAAAATTTATAACTGAGTTATAATTTGATCTCTTATGCCAATCCCCTGCCAAATAACCATCAAGTACTTCATCCCAGCGATTAGGGCAAGAGTGGCCAAAATTCTGGTCAAGGAATATAATATGACCCAAATGGAGATAGCTTCCCTCCTTGGCATCTCCCAAGCTGCGGTTAGCAAATACTTAAGTGGGAAATATGGGAATGTAGTAAAACAGTTGGAGAGGGAAAATATCATCCAACATGTAGCTACATCCCTTGTAAGACGTTTGATTCACAGGAGAAGGGGAAATGTATTCGATGAGGAGCTGTGCAAATGTTGTAGAGGTTGTAAAGTCCTCTGGCAAAGAATTAAGGTCGAGGTGGAATAATGAAAAAGGTATATATGGATTATGCGGCAACCACTCCTGTTGATCCGAGAGTTTTTAAGGAAATGAGGAAATTCTTTACTCAGAAGTTTGGCAATACTATGAGTCTGCATCGTTATGGTAGGGAGGCTAAGGAAGCAGTGGAGGAAGCCAGAGAGCATGTGGCTAAATTAATGGGAGCGAAAGCTAACGAGATAATTTTCACTAGTGGGGCTACTGAGGCTAATAACTTTGCATTGAAGGGCATAGCATTGGCAAATAAACATAAGGGTAAGCACATCATCATTTCTTCCATTGAACATCATTCAGTAATAGATCCCGCTAAATATTTGGCTAGGAACGGGTTTGAGCTCAGTTTTCTTCCAGTAGATAAATATGGGATTGTAAAAGTTGACCTCCTAGAGAAGCTAATAAGGAAGGATACAATTCTCATCTCAGTAATGCATGCCAACAATGAGATAGGTACCATAGAGCCTATAGAGGAAATAGGAAAAATATGCGAGGAGAGAGACATCTACTTTCACTGCGATGCTGCCCAGAGCTTTGGAAAAATTGAGGTAAATGTAGATAAGGTGAAGGTGGATTTGCTCACTGTAAGTGCCCACAAGCTCTATGGTCCTAAAGGAGTGGGTGCAATTTACATCAGAGAAGGTACCGAAATTGAACCCCTCTTGCATGGGGGAGGACATGAATTTGGGCTTAGATCCTCAACTCTAAATGTTCCAGGAATAGTTGGGTTTGGAAAGGCTGTAGAAATAGCTGCAAAAGAAATGAAATCCGAGGCTCTGAGATTGAGAAAACTCAGGGATAGGCTAATAAAAGGAGTGTTAGAAATACCTGGATCTCACTTGAATGGTCATCCAATTAAGAGACTCCCAAACAATGCAAATTTCTGGTTTGCAGGAGTGGAAGGGGAGAGCTTAGTGATGGAGCTAGATAGATATGGTATAGCTGCTTCTACAGGCTCGGCATGCTCCTCATCAAGCTTAGAGCCGAGTCATGTGCTTTTGGCAATTGGGCTTGGGCCCCATCAAGCCCATGGAAGTCTCAGGCTAACATTGGGTAGATGGAGCAGCTTGAATGATGTAAATTATGTGCTCGAAGTGCTCCCAAAAGCAGTCGGAAGACTTAGGAAGATTTCTCCTTACAAAAAATGGTAAAATCTCTATACTCTAAGGAAGTATTCGAACATTTTAAACATCCTCGCAATTTGGGAAAGATCAAAAATCCTGATGCAGTAGGGGAAGCTGGCAATCTATTATGTGGGGATGTGATGAGAATTTATCTGAAGATAAAAAATAATAGAATAGTTGATGTGAAGGGAGAGGTGCTTGGTTGTCTGGTAGCCATAGCAAACACAAGCATGCTCACTACCATGGTGAAGGGAAAAACATTGAAAGAGGCTCTAAAAATCAGAAAAGAAGATCTTATCAAAAAACTCGGAGGGCCTGAGAAGGTTCCGCCATTTAAACTCCATTGCTCAATTTTAGCCCTCGACGCTCTGCATGAGGCAATCTATAATTACTTGAAGCAGAGGAAGCTTCCTATTCCAAAGGAGCTTAAGGAAAGGCACTTAGCCATCCAAAAGACATTGAAGATAATTGAGCAACGCCACAAAGAATTTATAGAATTCGAAAAAAACTTATTCGACGAATCTACTCAGAAGATTCATTGAATTTAAAATGAGAATAGAAGAAGTAGTCAATCAAGTGGAGAGGATAGCCACTTTTCTAGATAGAATGGAAGCCATTACTTCTCCACAAGTATCTAAAAAAGTGGTAAAGCGAAGGGCATTCAACAAACTACTATCCCTTCCCTTGGAGAAGTGGGAAGAAGAAGACATGAACACCAGATTCCTACGCTATATGAAAGTCGTGAGTCAAGAACTATGGGAAGGGGGAAGGATACTTCATCCCTTCCTCAAAATTGGAGAGAAGAGGGTAAGGTTCTACGAGGATGGGAAAGTAAATGCACTTCTAGTTCCAGAAGGCTATTTCTATTTTTCCCTTGACTATCCTAGCGGCATATTATTGGCTAAAATCATAGAACAAGACGAAATAGATAATGACAAATGCCTAATTAAGTTAGGAGAAGAGCTGGTAAATACTTTATCTCCAGCTATTTCTGGGGGATACTCCTATGATTCCACCACCACATATATCTTTCACAGGGATATCTTTGGAAAGAAAATGATTGCCTATTTTCTATTGGCCTGTAAAAAAGGGAAGAATGTCCCATTTCCACCCCCTCTCTACAATCGTTACCTCTTCCTGAAAGGGGCAGAACTTCTAGGAATGGATAAGGAAAAGTTAGTAAGGGAGAAAATAAAGAACTTGGAGAATGAAATTGAATGTATCTCAGAATCCCTATCCCAATTAGATTTGATTCATCAAAGTAGCCACATATCTCTAGATGAGAATTCACCCTATGTAAAAACATGTGAAAAAATTGGTAGGAGGCTAAGCCACTTATGGCAAGATGGAGAGTTAGGAGAATGGATCCAAGAGATGGGAGAGTGCTTGGTAGATCTTCAGAAAGGAGGAACCTACGATTTCATCCTAGAGAAAAATAGTTGGGAAGCCATGCTCCACCTTTACTTGGCTGATACTCTCGATCTCAATGACAATTCCCAACCTACTTGGAACACCCTCTTCCATTCCCCAATTCTTCTCAACTTGCTAGATCAAGAAGAGAAGAATGATATTTATCTTATGAAGGAAGTAATAGAGGAATGGCGTGATGCGCTGTTTGATTCCATTTTCAAAGTTTATTTAACCCTACGCGACCACGGCCCCATTCATGCCTATCGCAAGTTAGTGGATCTTCGAGAAAAACAAAGAGGAGTTTTAAATGAAGGAGTTAAGATGGCTTTCTCACGATTGGAGCAAATAGTAAGTAACACTCCTCCCTTAGACAAGTGGTTAACTGCTTCCCAATAGTTTGAAAGGAATGTTGGAATTGCAAGAGAGAATTAGAATGCGGGGGCTGGGATTCGAACCCAGGAAGGCACTAAGCCACAGGAGCCTCAGTCCTGCCCCTTTGACCGCTTGGGTACCCCCGCTTATTTAGCCTTGGCTCTTTCCTGCTTCCTCTTCCTCTTTCTTTCCCTCAACCTCTTCTTCCTAGTCTTCCACCTACATCTCTTGTATTTTTTCCAATGCCTAGAGGATCTCTTCATAAAAATAGAAATGTTGTAGGCAGAATTTTAAACTTACTCCATTTAGTTACCTATAAAAGGTATAATAACATTAAAAAGTTTGGATCTCCTCATCTTAGAATAATGAAAGTACTCATTTCATGTGCAGGTATAGGCAATGGGCATGCAAGCCGAAGCCTAGCTATTGGGAAAAAGCTAGAGGAGATTGGATTTAGCGTAACCTATGCTTCTTATGCTGATGGTTATCGCTTTCTAAAGAGGGAGGGGGCTAAGCCCCTGTATAAAATACCTAAGTGGTATATGGTATTTGAACCAGATGGTTCATTTAATCTCTTGAAGACCATTCTCACCTCCAAGACTTTATTGATCAATTTCTTTAAGCAGCTCAGAAGGCTACGAAAAATTGTTGAGAGGGAGAAGATAGACCTAATAATCTCAGATACAGAGATATCTAGCGCTGCAACAGCAAAGCTCAGGAAAATTCCATGTATTTTCCTCACCAATTGGCTAAGAGTAAAGCTCCCCACATTTAGGTTGAACTTCTCCCCCTCTTTCCTAGAAGATCTGGTAGATAAGATCATCGTTCCTGATTTTCCAAGGCCATATACTTTGGTGAAGGAAAATTTAAAGATACCAAAAGAGACCTTGAAGAAAGTAAGTTTTGTTGGACCCATAACAAGAAAAAAACCGATTGAAGTAGAAACTATAGAAAAGTATGAGATCTTTCCAGAGGAGAAGCCCCTAGTCTTCTTCTCGATCACTGGTCCTGGAAGTAGTGTAAACATTTGGAAAAATCTGGTGAATAAGCTTAAGCTGGTGATCACTAAGAATTTCATAGTAACTGTAGGTCTCAAGAAGTTGTTCAAGAAAAAATACTCAAATATGGTGGTAAGCAGTTGGATAAGTGCAGAGGAAAGATACAAATTGCTCAAGGTATCAGATCTCCTAGTTTCAAGGGCCGGGTTTGGAACAATTAGTGATGCTCTAGCATTCGGGAAGAAGATGATCCTAATACCCCAGCCAAATCAACCAGAACAGATAACCAATGCTCATTCCGTACAGAAGAGAGGATTGGGAATTATGGTCTCCCAGACCGAGCTCGAATCCCTCTTTTCTCTTTTGGACTGCATGCTTACTGATAAGAATATCGAAAAGAACTTGAGGAAATATAGGAAACTCTGCGAGAGGTATGATGGGGTGAAACGGAGCATAGACGTGATCAAGCACTTCTGATAAAAGTTATTTAAACTTTGGTGGTTGTTTATTATGTATGCAAGAATTCCTACCAACAATTCCTGAGTTCAAGGAAATAAGGGAAGTAGACGTAAAATATCCTCTCATTCCTCCATTTGCTAGTGCCCACATCTTCTGGGACGATAATGCTAAAGAACTCGTATATCATATAATTGAACCTCCTCTAGATGAGAAAGAAAGGCAAATTCTCATGCTCGTCACCGAAACCCTGGTGGAAGCTCTCGAAGTTGAAATCTCAATGCTCCAGAAACAGGAAGTGGAAGAGCTTATCACCGAAGCCGTAAAACGCATTCTAAAGGAGTACAATCTCAAAGTTGATAAAGATACGTTGAGCAAGCTCATGTATTACATCTTTCGAAATTCAGTTGGTTTCAATGAGCTTGAACCCCTTATGAGAGACCCCTACATAGAAGATATAAGCTGTGACGGAGTAAATATACCAATCTTCATAGTCCACAAGAAATTTGGTAACCTAAGAACAAATTTGGTGTTTAAAGATGCTAAAAAATTGCAGGACTTCGTAATAAAGCTGGCTCAGAGGACAGGGAGATATATTAGTTATGCTGAACCATTGCTGGATGGTACATTGCCTGATGGTTCTAGGGTACAGGCCACTTTTTCCAAAGATGTTACTACTAGGGGACCAACTTTCACAATTAGGAAATTTCCTGAGAAACCACTTTCAATCATTTCCCTCCTCAAGAACAATACATTGAATTCAGAGATCCTAGCCTATCTTTGGCTAGCCATCCAATATAGGAGAAATATCCTCATCACAGGAGGCACTGGATCAGGCAAAACTACTCTCCTCAATGCAATTTGTGTATTTATTCCTAGGGCATCGAAGGTAGTAAGTGTGGAAGATACTAGGGAACTTACTCTCCCCCATCAGAATTGGACTCCTGCGGTAGCTAGGAGCGGCTTCGGACCTCCAGATATAAGTGGGAAGAGATATGGAGAAGTTACCCTCTTCGATCTTCTGAAGGAGAGCTTCAGGCAAAGGCCAGATTATGTGGTAGTGGGTGAGGTAAGGGGAGCAGAGGCTTTCGTCCTCTTCCAAGGGGCTGCCTCAGGCCACCCATCTTTAGGAACGATCCATGCAGGAAGTGTAGAAGAGGTAGTAAGGAGATTACAAGGGCCCCCCATAAATTTGCCAAGTACTTTTATAAAGCTCCTCGACATAGTGGTAGTTATGAGCTTCGCCAAGATTATAGGTGAGAACGTAAGGAGGGTCAAGGAAGTAAGTGAAATAGCTTCTGTAGACCCTAGAACAGGAGAAGTTACTGAGAGGAAGGTATTCATTTGGGATCCTACCACTGATACTTTTAAAGCTTCCCCAGAATCTGTGGTGCTGAGAAGGATAAGTGAGGAAACTGGATTTACTATGGAAAAATTGTTGGAAGAATTGAATCTGAGAAAAAAAGTATTGGAATGGCTCAAAAGTAAGGATATAGAGGAGTATTCACAAGTGGCAAAATATATTGAAATGTATGAAAAATCTAGAAAAGAATTGCTGCAATTAATGGGAGCCTAAAATGGAGGACAATCTGAACCTCATTAGCGAGAAGTCTAGAGGAATAATGCAAGATATCGAAGTACTTAGAACCCTGATTCAACAGGAAGAAGCTATCAAACGTGATCTGAGGAAGAGCTATCAAGAATATATCAGTGGGGAAATCAGCAAGAAGATGTATGATGAGTTGGTAAATGCATATACCCAAGAGATTTCCCAACTAAGGTCTAGAATAGCCAATCTCCTTTACCGGATTATAGATTCCTCTCGGAAGATCTATGAGTCTGCATATTCTGAGATTAAGAAGATCTCTGAGAGCTTAGAATAATGGAATTGAATTCCTCCCCAAGCTTGGAGAAGATTTCCCATATAGAAGCTAAAGCTAGAGCCATCAAATTAAGTGCTGAGGAAGCCCAGATCTACAGACAAAAACTTGAATTCGTCTTCAAGCTGCCAAAGGAATTGAAGCAGAAGCTCGAGAAAGGAGAGATCACTGAAAGGGAATATCAAATCCTCGAGAAGAGTTATGCCTCCATAAGAGAATATGAGAAAGCTATGCAGGAATATGTGCCAAAGTATTTGGAGCAGCTCATCTCCATAGCCAATAACTCACTTAGCATTTATTCCGAGCTTACTGGAAAGCGACTAATTGGAAAGGAAGTAAAGCTCAAGCTGGAAAAAACCCTTCTTCGAGTAAAGGGGGTAAGGGAGAAACCTGTAGAACTTCCAATAGAGAAGGAACTTCCTGTAATTAAGGTTAAAAAAGTAGAAGCTCCCATCATTAGGAAGGAATTGAAAAAGCTTGAGAAACCGATAGGGTTTAGGGTAGCTAGAGAATTCGTCACTACCCCTTTTTACATGTTGGGAAACAGTATCTTTGGGGAAATCTATGATAGATATAAAGAGAAATTTGCGGGTTTCGAAAATACTTTAAGGAAGGCAGGGATTAGGATTCTCCCCAGAACTTATATCTCAACCACGTTTTTCCTCACTTGGTTTGCATTTGTTTGTTCGGTAGCGCTTTTCCTCATCCTCTATCCAAGATTCAGGAATCCTCTCCTTATCCCCCTCATCTACTCTTTGCCCCTCATCATGTTTTCAATCCTCTATTTCTATCCATTCTATAAAGCGAGCGAAAGGAAGAAAAATATAAACACAAATCTCCCATTTGCCCTCACCCATATGGGAGCAACTGCCTCAAGTGGACTTTCCCCTTACCATCTCTTCAGAATCCTGGCTGACTCTGAGGAATATGGGGAATTGAGGAAAGAAAGTCTACGTATTGTTGGAATGAGCGACGATCTAGGATTAGATGTGGTCACCTCAATTAAGAACGTGTCAGCCACCACTCCAAGTGAGAACTTCGGAAAATTTTTGTTGGGAATGAGTTCCACAATAGAAACTGGGGGAGACATAAGGAAGTTCCTTGAAGTTGAGGTTCAGAAGGCTCTGTTTGAATATGAGCTCAGGAGGAGAAAATATCATGAACTTCTCTCCACTTATGCAGATATTTATGCTGCTGTAGCAGTTGCTGCCCCTCTCTTCCTGGTGGCAGCCCTTACTCTCATGAATGTGCTTGGCGGAAAGATCTTCGGTTTCTCGATAGAGGCTCTTCTCTGGCTTGGTACCTATGTGCTCCTTCCATTCCTAAATATAGTCTTCATCCTCTTCATCGAAATGACTCAACCTCAAATCTGAAAATTTTTAATCCAAAACTTTCTCTTCTTAGAAAAATGGAGAAGATAGAAATAGCTCTCCTCACTATGACTCTTCTAGCAATAGGGTTAGCTGTTTCCTTCTTCCTCAGATTAAGCAACCTCTTACCGATCGTCGTAATAATTTCCCTAGCTCCCGGTATCTTTATTACATACTTGGAACATAGAAAGGTAAGGGAGATCGAAAGGATGTTTCCATATTTTGCCACAGATGTGACAGAAGTAGTAAGAGCTGGGATGCCCCTCACTCAAGCAATCAAATATGTGGCTAAAAATGACTATGGAGAGCTTTCCAAGCACGTGAGGAGAATTGCAGCCAAATTAGATATGGGTATTCCATTGAGTAGAGCTTTAGAGAGCTTTGCCAATGAGACCAAAAGTAAGATGATCAAAAGGGCAGTTTCCACAATAGTGAAAGTGGATGAATATGGGGGAAGGATAGTGGACGTGTTAAGCAGTGTAATAGATTCAATTAGGATAATCGATAAGCTCAAGAGGGAAAGGGAACTCTTAATCTACGGGTCGATCACTCAGTGCTATGCTATCTTCTTAATATTCTTGGGAATAATGGTTGCCATGTACAAATTCCTATTTCCAATGCTCACTTCTGAAGCTGGTACAGTAGAAACTCTTATTGGAATTCAGTATTCCACCTTATTCCTGCATCTAAGTCTTATCCAAGCATTTTTCAGTGGAATTGTAATCGGAAAAATGACCGAAGGGAGTGTAGTAGCTGGATTTAAGCATTCCCTCATCTTGTTAGTAATCTCCTATTTGGTAGCTATGTTTTTAACATGAGCATGGTTGATGTGATCATCGCGGTAGCAATTTTTTCCTTCTTTTTCCTATATACAGTTATCTTTGTAGCTTCAGTACAGCTGGAGATCAAGGCTCCCACTAAAAACGTTGCGGATAGAATCTATGAAATGCTCCTTTCATCCATCTTTCAACTCCCCATCACTATTTCCTCGAATACTGAAATATGGAACGAGGCATTTGAAGTCTTGCTAGAATTAGAATTTGATAAGAACTCTACTATTCTCAAAGGTTCAAGTTTGATTCCTTCCAGATTTGTTGGGAATATCTTAGTTTTTCCACTGAACTCAACTAGGCAAATCGAAAGGCTTACCTTCTACTTCACCAAGAACACAAGTCGGGAAGCTAGAAATTATGTTACAGATCTACAAGCGGTAGCTTTTCCACAATCCTTTCAGATAAATAATGCTTTCTTCTCGGCTAAGGTATTCGAGAATTGTAGTTTTCCTGAGCTAAAGAGTGGAAATCTAAATGTCTTTCTAGAGGGAATAATGCTTACAGACCACATCTCATCTGCACTCTTAGATAATGTACTTACTCAGCTCTCCTGCAATTACATTACCTATAGATTTTTCCCAAGTACTCCTAAGATCAGAGTTCTCAGCTCCATCCCAATCAATCTGAGCCTCCAATCCATTTTTACCCATTGGAGTACTCACGATTCTGAAGGATCAATAGATGATGAACAAAGCTTTCGAGTAAAAAAATTGCTGCTCTATAACCACAGTTCGAAGTTATTATTCATCGAATTCGACGCTCCAACTCTTGTAGTTCTGAGAAGGATTTCTCAATTTCAGGTAGCAATCTATAATGCCACCTCAACCACCACGATAACCTCTGGCTGGACGAATCCCACATATGCCTATGCCCCGGATGATCTACGAACCTATACCTCCACAAGCGGTGCCGAGCAGGAGTATAGCGGTTACGGCATAAACATACCTTCAGGAGCCACGATCAATAAAGTATGGGTGGGGTTAGAAGGATATACCACGGATGCAGCTTATGAAGAATTATATGTCAAGATCTATGACGGAACGGCATGGTATACCAAAATTGTGACGGATTATTCCTCTGAAACTCTGCAGTGGATTGATTTTACCACATCCACCACATGGACTCCTGCTAAAGTAAATTCAATCAAGACGAGAATCTATTACTACTACTCAGGTGGGGGAGGAGGATGTTTTCCAGATAATACTTTAATTCTCGTGGTTTTAAATTCCACACATTTTGGACTTAAATTTCCTTATGAAATACGGCCCGGAAAGGATTATGCGGTAATTTTCCATCCAAAATACGGGTTTTTGCATGCTCTTATAGAAGAAGTTATAGAGCATACTGGAACATGGGAACTGGTAAAAATAACAGTAAATAAAAATGTGCAAATCCTGAACTATACCTTATCATGGAAAGATACTCTGATTTTAACCTCAAATCATCTCATTTTTTCTCCATCTTATAATACCAAAATTCCTGCAGGAGAACTCAAAATAGGAGATAAACTGATTGATTACTCATTGGGGATGCTTAAGGAAGTGGAAATAGTGGATATTGAAAAATATGATTTTGAGGGAAAGGTTTATGATATAAAACTGGAAGAAGAATATCAGCTACCTGATTCTGGCCTAATTGCTA
>JAPDLS010000004.1:0-10605 GCA_025920425.1 Candidatus Haiyanarchaeum thermophilum
CTGGCCTTATCTCAGATGCCGAGTGATATACTTGCTGGGCAATCGCTATAGATGCCATCGAGATCAATAGCAAGCAGATAATCCCTCCAAAAATTGCCCCCAGTATGAACTCCCTCATCTTAGATCCCATTTCGTATCCTTGTTAGTAAAGATTTTTAAATTTTTAAAAGATTGGGAATTTGTGCTCAAGCTATTTAATACCCTTACCGGCAGAAAAGAAGTAGTTAGGCCCATCCAAAATAAGACCTTTAGGTATTATTCATGTGGGCCTACAGTTTATGACTTCGTACATATAGGAAATCTAAGATCATTCTGGCTTGCTGATTTACTTAAGAAATATCTGCGCTTCAAGGGGTTTAAGGTAATTCATGTGATGAATATAACAGATGTAGATGATAAGCTGATCAGGAAGGCGAACGGTTCAAGAGAAAGACTAACTGAAATTACGAAGATGTATGAGGATTACTTCATAGAATGCCTGAGGAAATTGAATATAGAGCTGCCAGAGTATTTGCCAAGAGCTACAGAGCACATTCCTGAGATGGTCAACCTAATTCAGAGGCTCTTAGATAAAGGTGTGGCTTATCTTGGAAGTGATTCAACAATTTACTATGACATTTCTAAATTTCCTGAGTATGGCAAGCTTTCTAAGCTTAAGCTAGAGTCACTAAAGGCAGGAGCCAGAGTAAGCAGTGATGAATATGGCAAAAATGAGGCTAGCGATTTTGCCCTCTGGAAAGCTTGGAAGCCTGAAGACGGTGAAATCTTCTGGGAGCCAGAGTTCATCATTAATGGAAAGCGGATCAAGATCAAGGGTAGACCTGGATGGCATATAGAATGTTCGAGTATGTCGATGAAATACTTAGGTGAGGGCTTTGAGATTCATAGTGGGGGAGTAGATTTAATCTTTCCTCATCACGAAAATGAGATAGCTCAAAGTGAGGCAGCCACTGGAAAGCAATTCGTTAGATATTGGGTACATCATGAATTTTTACTGGTAAATGGAAATAAAATGAGCAAGAGCCTTGGAAATATAATTACTCTCCGAGATGTGGAAGAGAAGGGGATTTCTCCCTTAGCTCTCAGATATTTTTACTTCACTTCCCATTATAAAGATCTATTGAATTTCACTTGGGAGGCCCTGCAAGCCGCTGAAGTAGGGCTTGCCAGAATTCAGAACTTCTATGAGAATTTGCTCCTAGAGCTGGAGAGAAGTAAGGCCAAGAAGCTAAATGAGGAGGATCTCAAGTTTCGCAGAGAGATAAACACTATCTATAGGGAGATCATAAAAGCAATGGATGATGATCTAAATACTCCTGTGGCCCTCTCAAAACTTCATCAATTGATTGAAAGAGGGAATATATACTTGAAGGGGAATCCTAATAAATATGTGGTTAAAGAGCTTTTCAATAAGCTTCTCGCATTAGATGCCTTCTTTGGCTTGCTACGTAAGGATATAAAGGTAAAGTATGTGAAGTTTGAGGACCTAGAAAGGAAGGAGAGCAACATGGAAGAGATACTCGAGCTCTTGGGGAAATTTGAGAAAATTAGGGAGGAAAAAGTTCTCCTGAAGCTCTTGGGGATTAGACAGTTCTTTAGGGAGAAGGGAGAGTGGGATAAGGCAGATTTCATCCGAAGTGAACTGAGAAAACTCAATGTTTTTGTGAATGACTTAAAGGATGGATTTTTTGTAATTTGGCATTAGCTTGTGGCATTTACCAGAACACTAATATTTCCAGTGTAAGTGGCTGGGGCAGTCCCTGCTGGTACGAAGAGCCACCAATAGACAGGTACTGTAATACTTCCACTCCCAAGGTTATCTTGAAAGAGCACATATTCTCCCAATCTCAAGCTTATCTTTTGTTGAGGAGAAGAAGTATTGGCACATCTCAAATTGGTGACACTGATTGAATTTCCATCACTCACGAGGTTAGTATCTCCCCTAAGCCATACAGCTACATTCACGTTTGATTCGATCTGGAGGAGCATAGGAAATCCTTGAATCCCAGTTCCACATTCAACCTTTGAGCCATCTGAAGCATTTACTTCTAAGTTTCCTCCACTCACAGAACCGAAGCAAATAGGTACATTGGAAAGAGTTCCACTTATGTAAGCGGGAGAAGTTATCTTAACAAAGGAAGTAGCCGTATGGTTGGAGAAACCATAGGAAGCCGAAGAGAATAATATATCTAGTGCAGATGTGAGAGGCAAGGTATCTCCTGCGGCATTTAAAATCCAGCTCAAGTTACAGCTTTCACCATTATTTAGGGTCCCACAGGTTTTGGGATTTTGAGGATTTTGTTCTTGCACGAAAAAAGGTTTGGCTCCAGGTGTTGTGCTTACTAGCGTATCGGGCTCACTCCCACTCTGGTTATACCTTACTCCTCCATATACTTCACCACATCCCAGAGTAGGAGGATCGGTATGACATGTGACTGATGCTTTGACTAGGAAAGTAGAGTAAGGAGGAAACTCGCAAGGAGAGGTAGAAGTACATTCCCAGCTGTTTATGGAAGAGTCAATTGTATAATTGACTTCAAGCCAGCGAATCTCATAATGTATGAAAAATTGCACATACTCCTCCTTAAGCGTAGCTTGGTCAGCATCTGGGGTAGAGTTAATTCTTACTACTATTTCATTATTTGGTGAGATGAAGTCTTGAGGGGCAGTAGTGATGTTGCACCATGCCCCTATGTAAGTATTTGCTGGAACTGAAACAGTAGTGCAAGTTTCCCAGGTATTTGAGGAAAAACTGTAGATGGAGATTGAATATTCATCATCTACTGAAGAGGTAAGATTAATGAGTACATCTATTTCATTTAAATTGCCTAAATAACTTACAGTAGCATTGTGCTCTGCACTAAGAGAATAAATTTGAGTGCAGTATCCATTCCATGTATTTCCTCTCATATCAAATGTGAAAAACCTGGCACTATTCGTAGCATTTACCTCAGCAAAGATCCAATTCGAATTACAAATGCCAAGATCAATTCCTGCCAAATAAGAGGTAACTGATAACCATTTCATGCCTGAGGCCACGCTGCTTACATCAATCGGCCCCACTACTCTAGTTCCTGCACTATTATATATGGAAAAGGTATGTTGGGCATCTACAGTATCGTAATAGGCAATCACAAAATGCGTAGAATTCAAAGCAGCAACAGATACGAAAGCTCTACTTGTTCCCACATTAGTGTCTTCATCAATCGGCCCCACTACTCTAGTTCCTGCACTATTATATATGGAAAAAGTAATGTCTGCATCAGCAGCGTCGTAGTAAGCTACTACGAAATGTGTAGCATTTAATGCTGTCAATGCCAAGGAGTAAGAATTTCCAATATTAGTATCTTCATCTGTAACAGTTTTGACTGCTGTTCCAGTGATAGTATAAATTGCGAAGGTGGCATCATCAGTAGCACCAGCATCATAATAGAAGAAAGCAAAATGCGTAGAATTCAAAGCAGCAACATGTACATTATAACAGTCAGTGGAGACTCCAGTGTCCACATCTATTGGGCCTGCCACCCTCGTTGAGGTAGCTAAATTCCATGTAGAAAAGGTAGCATCTTGATCAGCATAATCGTAATAACCTATTACTATATGGGTTGAGTTGAAAGCAGAGACAGAAACTCCCCAACTATTCGTTCCTACAGCAGTATCTTCATCTATTGGCCCTAAGGATAACCTTCCTAGAAAATCATAGACAGCAAATGTAACATCCTGTTCACTAGCATCGAACCATGCAATCACAAAATGCGTAGAATTCAAAGCAGCTACAGATACTGTATGATAATCACAGGCATCTGCAACTCCTGGACTTGTATCTACTGTAACAGTATTCACTAAAATATCTCCTGCAGTGGAATAAATTTTGAAGTTTATAGATTTACTCCCCTCATCACACCAAGCTACGACAAATTTTTCAAGATCTAGGGGAGTTGTAGCCAGAGCTTCAACTTGCTGAGTAGAAAAAACTATTGGCACGATTGCTGGAGGACTTACTTCAGTTAAGTCCCAAGTCAGGCCGTCTGAGTTAAAGTTGAGCCTTGCATCGATCTCTGCTTGAATGATGGTAGAGGCAATCCCAGTTAAATTGACCGTGGAGGATTGATTGAATTGAGAGATCGGATCTCCTGCAGTGGAACTGAATCCTAACAAAAAAATCAGGAATGGGAGGAGTAGAGAATATCTTGTGGCCTTACCCATTTTTAAAAGAGCTTGCATATCTCTTCAAATATCTTCTCAAAATTTTTTCTGTTCAGATAAAAGACCTTCCCACTCTGATTGAACTTCCCAACTAAGGCTAGATGAAGGGTTGCAAGTAGATTAACTTCTGATGAAAGTACATCTTCCAATAATTTTGAGAATTTGCTAGAAGCCAATTCCATCTTTCCTATCTCATCAATTACGATTAAGTCTTTTTCCTCCTCCAGAGATTTTTGTATAGCTCTTATTCCTACTCTCTCAAATTCCTCCACATTTACGAAATATTTACTCACCTTAACTGAAGTTCTCAAGTTCATATGGGCTAAGACCCCTCTTGTCCCTCCCTGAATATCTTCCACTTCGAAACCAATCCTTTTCCTCCCCTCCCGGATTTCTCTCGTGACGAATCCTCCTACTCTAACTCCCTTCTCTCTGAAGTACTCTAGAAGCTTTAGTATCAAGGTAGTTTTACCACATCCTGGCCTTCCTGTAATGAACACTTTCATAGAAAGAGAATAACCCAAAGCAAGTAAATGATTACTATGGTCCATACACAGGAAACGATCATCACATTCCTTCCAGTTCTTTCCCAACCTCCTTGTATTAGCGCATATCCAGCCAAGAGTCCGGTTGGAATTGGGTTGAAGATGGCAGCCACATAACCTAACAATTCAAATATGTCCATACCATTTATGAGCGCTAACATTTTATAAACATATCGTGAGCTTGAAAATATGATAGAGCTTAAGATAGGCAATATCGTGGAGGAAGAAGTAGATGCAATAGTAAACCCTGCAAATTCCCTAGGAGTGATGGGAGGAGGGGTAGCCTTAGCTATTAAGAAGGCTGGAGGGGAGGAAATCGAGAGGGAAGCGATGAGCAGAGCTCCAATCAAGATTGGAGAGGCAATAGCTACTTCTGCTGGTAAACTAAAATGCAAATATGTCATCCATTCTCCAACTATGGAAAGACCAGCTATGAAAACCACTGCAAGAAACGTAAAATTGGCTACGAGAGCTGCACTGAAGCTTGCGAGAGAGCTTGGGATAAGCAAAATTGCATTTCCAAGCATGGGAACAGGTGTAGGGGGCCTTTCTCCCAGAGTGGCAGCTAGAGCTATGATCTCTGAATTTAGAAAGTTTGAAGATCTCCATATAGTGATAGTAGCCTTCAATGAGGAGATCTACAAAGCATTCGAGGATGAAATTAACACCTCTAAATAAGGAGTTTTTCCTCAGAAGTCCTGAGATAGTAGCTAAGCAACTATTAGGAAAATTGCTCGTTAGGAAGCTTGGCTCAAAGCTCCTGATTGGAAAAATAGTGGAAACTGAGGCCTACTTTGGAAGGGAGGACCCTGCCTCTAGAGCCTCACTTGGATGGCCAAGATATTGTGTAGAACTTTTGTATGGAGAGGTGGGAAGAGCATTGGTTTATATGGTACATGGAAATTGGCTCCTGAATGTGGTAGCTCATGAAACGAATGGAGCTGGAGCAGTACTCATTAGGGCAATGGAGCCGCTAGTAGGATTTTCCGATGAGGTAAGGGAAATGAAGTTGACAAGTGGACCTGGAAGATTAAGTAAAGTACTACACATCGATAAGAGGTTCAATGGGATGAGCTTAATTAATTTGAAAAATGAGCTGCTTTTGTGCCACGAGTTTCAGAGGAATCAGAGATTTAAGATTAGGGCTTCTCATAGAATTGGTGTGAGCAAAGATTTAAAGAAGAAGCTTAGATTCTTCATCGATGGGAATGAATTCGTTTCAAATATTCGTAGGTACTAGTGGTTGGGCATATGGATGGAATCCAGATGGATTTGACTGGTATTTACAGAACTCTAAGCTGAACGCAGTAGAGCTCAATAGCTCATTCTATAGATTTCCATTTCCCTCTCAAGTAAAGGGCTGGTCAAGAAAGGGAAAAGAGTTGAGGTGGAGCATAAAGGTGAATAGATTGATTTCCCATGTGTTCAAGTTCTCGGAGAGAGCATTCTCCACCTGGAGGAAATTCCAGAAACTATTTGAGCCAATGGAGCTGCTCATAGACTTCTACTTATTTCAATTGCCTCCAAACATGGGAATTAATACCCTCCACAAAGTGGAGAAATTTATAAGGCAGACTAAGCTTTCAGAGAAATTCGCACTTGAGGCTAGGAATAAGAATTGGTTTCAGGAAGAAATCCTGAGATGGGCTGAGAACCTAGGAATTACATTTGTAAGTGTAGATGCTCCCATATACACTGAGCTTCCAAGGGAAATTTACTGCACCAATGGGATAGTGTATTTAAGGATGCATGGGAGGACAGACTGGTATATGCATGATTATAGTGATAAGGAATTGAAAGAAGTTGCTAAAAAGCTAGCGAAGAGTGGAGCTAAGAAAATTTATGTATTCTTCAATAACGATCATGCCATGCTCACCAATGCTCAAGCTATGTTAAAACTACTCAGAAATGCGTGAGGCTCTTTATTACTTGATGTTAAGGGCAAAGGGAATGCCTGATATTTTTAGAGATGAGATTCATCAAGTACTTCGAGATTTTTTCCCAATAGCTCGAGAAGCAATTAGGTTGCTGAAAAAGGAGATAAGTGAAAGCTTTCCACGAGAGGAGGCCAAGATAATCGAATTTACACTTAGGAAAAGCAGATTGCCATATTTTTGCACCTTAGCTACTCAATATTCTTACAGGAGAGCCAAATTGGATATCCTTCCAGAAGAGAAGAAGGAACTGATAAGGGCTACAGAGTGCTTTATGGCTTTGGGAGTTGGTGGAGAGATAAAAGATGATTTAATAGATAGTCCCCAATTTCAGAAGAGGATGGAAGGGAAAGGTTTGGAGGAGATAGAATCAATACTAGAAGATGATGAATCTTTTAAGGATGTATGCGAGGACTTCGCTGCTCAACGCTGCCAAGCTTATCTTAAGATATTTGATTTTGGATTAAGGAATTTAGGAAGTGACACATCCATTGAGAAAGTGTTGAAGTGGAAGAAAGTATCTGAGAAATGTGTAGCTCAGGAGGTTTTCTTAGCAGGAAAATTAAGGAATGAGGGGAGCAGGGCTCTAATGGGGTTGAGCCTTGAAGAATTGCTTGAGCCTCAGGGAAAATTGGGGGCAATTGCAGCAGGAGTAATAGATGCCTCTAATGAGACTTTTAACTGTGATAGGCTATCGCATCAAGTTTCACAACTTTTTTATCATTTTGCCTCCCAGCTCAACCTCATAGGAGATGATTTCAAAGAATATAAAGAAGATTTTAAGAAGAGGGATCACAGCATCGCTGACCCCTCAAACTTTTTAGCCCTGGCCATGGCTTCAATGGGATTTGAACCAAATTACAGTTTCCTTAAACAGTTTGTAAAAACCAATGAAGATTTTCTAGAGAGAGGAATAAATTACTTCATGCCCAAAATCGAGGAGAGTGTTGTTCAAATTGCTGAGCAAGGGGATTGGATCGATAGGAAACTAACTAGGAAAGCCATAGGTTTTCCATTTGCTTGGGTAATAGGTAGGCATTTACGTAAATTCGATAAAGAGTTCCATACTAACTTCTATGAGAGACTTAAAGCAAAATATGAAAAACTAATGGAAAAATTAAAAGAGTAAAAATTTTAGAAATCAAAGCTCCTGATCGTCTTCCTATTGTTCTTCTTAGCTCTCTCCGCAGCGCATTCGATAGTGCTCCTTACAAATTTATCTAAGGCTTCGATAGCTTCGTCTGGAAACCTTACTCCCTTCTTCTTCGCAATTTCCTTGGCAAGGCTTTTCACCACAATACTTCTTTCCTTTGCCTTGGCCAATTAAGACACCCCTTTCCTTTCTAAAGAGCCAAATCTTTTTAAACTTTTCAATCCTTCCAGAACCTCCTATATTTGAGAAATTTTCTCTCGAAATCTATAATCTTGCTTAGCAACTCCTCTTTATCCTTATAGCTTCCTGCCAAGATCTTTTTGGCACTCTTAGGTCCGATCCCATGGGCTGAAAGCACGAAAAATGCTATTTTCCCATAATTTAGGAAGAGCTCTGCGCTCTCCATGAGTTCATTGTAAGCCTTCTTCTCCTCAAGATTCAGCTTCCTTCCTACCCTTTGCTTTATCAATGCTGCCTCAGCGAAGGCCCTCCTATTTTGGCTTATACATCCTATAGCTCTGGCTCCACATCGTTTACATTTCAGATCTTCACTGATGCTTTCCACAGTGAATTCTCCCAATTGTGTTTTACAGTGCATACATATTAGGAATAGCTTCCTTTTCTGTATCCTAGCCTCAACTGCTTTCAGCAATTCCTTTCTGCTCTCCTCTGATCTAAAGATGGAGAGTTTACTCTCTAAGCTAAGCCTAGCCAGTGGGGAAAGCTCTCTAGCTTCTATGAACTTAATCCTGGTCTTACCTTCTCTCAAGAGCTCAAATATTTCTTCAGCTCTCTGAAGATCGAGTTTCTCATGCACATACTCGTTGAAAGCTTCCTCGAATAACTTGGTATTATAGGAAGCCTGAATCAGTTTGGAGACAATTCCCCTAGAGTATCCAGAGCTCTTGCGGATTACTCCGAAGCGTCTAGCTACATGGAAGAAATGGTACATGAACCTCTCTGAATTTTTAAGAGCATACCTAAGCAAGTAACGAATCCCTTTAGGCTCAATAGAGAGAATAGCATTCTTTAGATCCCTAAAGTTGCCATCGAACCTTAAGATGATTCGGTAAGCATCGCTCTTACTTTCCACCTTCCCACATCTCTGAGAAAGTAAACATACCAGTAGTTCTTCCAGTGTAGCATTTAACTTATTTCCAAAGAAAGTAAATAAGATGAAAATATTCCTAATCCTTTCCACATAAATTTCATTTTGTCTTGGAATGAAAAACTTAGTTTGTCCTTCGAGCTCCTTGACCTCCCAACTCTTTTGCAGGAGAGCTTCAGCCAACAGATCTCTTGCCATAGTAGCCACCTCATAGGGTACTGGAATGAGTTCTCCTTCCCATCCTGGAATTAATGGATCATCTGCCTTCTCCCGAATCACGAAGACCTTATCCTCCTTTATTTCCACCACTCTCCAGCTTTCACCCTTCAGCGAGAAGATAGCCCCTTCCTCGCAATGGGCCATAAATTCTTGATGGAGGATGCCTATAGGCCTGTTCATCTCCTTATCTATTACAAGGTATTGTTTCTCATCCGGAATGAGGGAAATATTCTCTAAGAAGTAAGTTAATGCTTTTGGTAGTTTGTAAATCCTTTCCCCACGAATTTCTATTAGTCTAATTTCCCTCAAAAATTGGAGCAGATCCTCAAACTCCTGAATTTTTAAATCTTTAAAGGGATACGCTCTCCTAATTACCTTATAAACATACTCCTTTTTGAGTTCTCCTAGACTGAGGAGCATGGCAATTATTTGGTTAGCTAGTACATCATAGGGCTTCTCTTGAATGCGTTGGAATTCCAGAAAACCTTTTTGGGCAAGATGCCTAATGGCTTGCGCCTCGAAATAATCCAGAGGGTCTATAGTTAATATGAAACCTCGAGAAATACCTCTTACTCTGTGTCCGCTCCTTCCTATCCTTTGCAAAGCCTTTGTCACTTGACGGGGGCTCATGTATTGAATCACCACGTCCACATTTCCTACATCTATTCCCAATTCTAGGCTGCTTGTGCAAATAACTCCTTTCAACTTACCCTTCTTAAGTCCCTCCTCTACATTGATCCTCACCTCTCTAGCTAGAGAACTGTGGTGTACTTCCACCTCGTTGGTGAGTAATCTAAATCTAAGCCCGAGGATCTCTGCAAGCTCTCTTGTATTTACGAAGATCAATGATGTCCTCGCATCTTTAAGGATTTCCAACATTCTCTTGATACAAGCTAATGCTTTGCTTGAGAGTAGGAGATCTGCAGCCACAGCTTGCTCTTTAGAAGTGGGTTTTATTAACTCTACATTTATCTCAAATTCCTTCGGTTCGAATGCATTTATTACCTCAAATTCCTTGAGAAACAATTTCCCCACCTCCTTAGGATTTCCAAGAGTAGCTGAGATTCCAATCCTCTGAAATTCTCCGGAAAGCTCAACCAATCTTTCTAAGGCTATGGAGAGTTGATACCCCCTCTCATTGATAAGTTCATGGACTTCATCTATGATTACGAACTTTACATGTGTTAGGGCTTTTCTCGTTTTCCTTCCAAATAAAAGGAGCTGTAGGGTTTCAGGAGTGGTGATCATCACGTCCGGAGGACTTTCTGCCTGAAGTTTCCTTATGTATGCTGAAGTATCTCCATGTCTTACATCCACTTCAATTTCAAGACTTTCTCCAAGTTGTACTATCCTTTGGAAGATATCCCGGTTTAAGCTCCTCAGTGGAGTAATATATAGGAGCTTAATTCCATCCTCATCCTTGATTTCGAGTAACTTTTG
>JAPDLS010000004.1:10704-12863 GCA_025920425.1 Candidatus Haiyanarchaeum thermophilum
TCCACTTCAATTTCAAGACTTTCTCCAAGTTGTACTATCCTTTGGAAGATATCCCGGTTTAAGCTCCTCAGTGGAGTAATATATAGGAGCTTAATTCCATCCTCATCCTTGATTTCGAGTAACTTTTGAAAAATTGGAAGGATAGCAGCAAGGGTCTTTCCATAGCCTGAGGGAGCGATCAACAGACAATTCTTTCCTTCCAGGAGCTTGGGAATAGCTAACTCCTGAATCCGAGTAGGAATGGTATACCCGCAGCTTTCTAACCACTTTACTATTCTCCTATCCAAGAGTTCAAATACCATGAAAGTAGGAGGAACTCTTATCTTAAATTTTTAGCCAAACCAAAATTCTTTTGAAATAAATGAATTCCCAGAACAGAGCTTTCAACTCAATTGAAATTTCTTCGAACTTTTTGGGAAAGAGGATTAATTTATTGCCCTAAAGGATTGGCCAATGCTGAGGAGGTTGGAACTAATAATTCTTTGTATCCTCTTTATAAACAGCATAGCCTTTGCTGTTATCTTTCCGAGGATTTTGAGTCTCACAATTCAAGTAGTCTCAAGTATCGTAAATGGATATGCTCAAATTCTGGCTTGGATGAGCAATTGGTTTCTACGCATTAGTAGAATGTTTTCTTCGCTAGCCACAAATTTAGCACCCCAATCTTCATCTAATTTATCCATCATTAATCAGAGACCAGTCATGAACGTAGGTTCAGATACTGTTACTAACTCCTCATCGAATTCCAATTCACATGTCAATTCCAGAACGAGTTGGTCGACTTCCATTCAGCGAACCCCAGTTCATGGTACCTTCCTCTCCTCTCCCACAACCAATCTTTCATCGAATTCCTCGATCAATAGTTCAGTTTCATATAATATTCTAAGTGGTTACAGATCTCAAGGTATCTGGGAAGTGTTCAAGTATGAGGAGGGGAAGAGGAAAGAGATTTCACTCTGGCCATTTTTCAATGATCTTTCCAGTTTGAATATCCAAAATTTCACGAGGTCGTCGATTCCCCTCCTTCCCATCCTTGGGACCTCATCTTTTCTAGGGGTAAGAAATCTACTCCTCTCCAGAGAGGAGGAGAAGAAGAGGAAAGCAGGCTCAAATGGAATAATTGGAGGAGTTAGCAGGATATTGAGTAGGATTGGAGAAGGTTTTAGAAGTGTGACAAATTGGGTAGGGGAAAAACTGAGAAATGTTGGCAATTTCATCGAGGAAAGAATATATAAGCAGATTAGGGGAGGGGTAAATGGTTTGATTACTCAGCTCTCAGGGGTTGCGGAATCGATTTATTCCTTTGGAAAGGACTTCGTAGGATTCTGGAAAGAGGCAATTACCAATCCGATCTCCAGCATTCAAAGAGCGGAATCAGCCATCAGAGGATTTGTGAAGACGATAGCTATTGGAGCTAGAAATCTCATCACAGATCCAATAGGTTCCCTAAATTGGGTGAAGGATGAACTGTGGGAGAATAGAAATAAGATAATTGGGGGAGTGATCATTGGAGGGGCCATCGCTGCTACAATTGTTACCTTAGGTTATGCTGGAATTACCCTTCCCACTGCATTAACCTATGGACTAGCGATCGCTGGAGGGGCTACTACAATCTACTATGTGAGTAAAGAGTATGGTGAGGATTTGATAGAGGTAGATAGGAAAGTGAAAAAATCGAAGTTTAACCATAAGACCTTGCCCCTATGCTTCGTGACTCCATTGGGATACTTAGCATCAATTGAATTTGATAGAGATGAGGTAAGCAATGCTAGCAGAAATTTAGAGAATGTGGGAAGAAAAATGATAGTAGATGCTGCTACAATTGGGGGGATATTGCTCGCTACCAATTTTGGTTTAAAGGTAGCTACTGCCTATGCTAATAGGGATTTAAAGATTGTTCTGGAGAGCTACACATCTGAGAATGAAGCATATTTACAGAAATTGAAAAGGGGTGGAGTGATTCAGAAAGTAAAGGAAGAAAACTTGAAGCTGATTCTCAAGGAGAAAATCATGAAGTGGAAAGGAGATGTATTCGACATTGGAAATAGAAATAGAGTTAAGATAGAGGAGATCAAGATAATCCCCCACAGCAACGATTTTATAGCCGCAATTGGAAGAGCAGGAGCCACCTATGAGATCGATGGGGTTGAAAAGGTCTT
>JAPDLS010000004.1:12962-24026 GCA_025920425.1 Candidatus Haiyanarchaeum thermophilum
GGAGAAGAATTCTATCCTCATCCCAGTTAAAGTAAGAGGGCAGCAGAATCATTGGGTTCTACGATACAGAGATGAAATTATAGAGCATGAAATAGGAGATTACCTAGCCACCATTACTGGAAAGCTGGAGAAAGCGTTCTCCTTAGCAGAGAGAAGAGGTCTTCATATGGTGAATGAAGAAAATGATCCTCTTAGAGAAATTCTTACTCACTTCATCTTTGGAGATACTCGTTCCCTCCAACTGAGCAAAGAACGGGAGAAATTGGATTTCTGGGTTAAGAGGGTGAGAAGTCTCATAAAGGATGCAGAGAGAGCTCCCACACGGAAGAAAGCTATAGGGCTAGCCTATGCTGAATATTTGAGTAGAAGGATTGGAAGCTCCTCACTACTCAGGAAGATAGGAGAGAAGGCTACTTCAGCTCAAATGAGACGGGCAATGCAGGAATATGTGGAGTTCTTCGAGGAGATTGGTAACTTGATCGATCTTCCCAAGGAGGTTAGGAATGAGAAAGCTATTTCGATGCTTGGAATACCTCTCAAGGAGATAATCTCTTTGGGGGAAGGGGAGGAAAATGCGCGTTAGATTAGATCACCCCATCATTAGGAGTTATCTCAGGCGTTGGAGGATAGTAAATAGCAGCATGATTAGATTTCATGTAAAAGGGATTATGGAGCCATGGACAAGCATCGAGAAGGAATTAGTAGCAAAAGTACTAGAGAACCTCAATTTGGGATATAGCTTGGAGGAAACGATATTTAGGGAGTTGATGGAATTTAAGGATGTGAGCAATCTGCTCGTAGCTGAAGAGTTTAGCAATTTCTTCGGAAGCAAGGTAAAGGCTGTGTTGAGCTATATAATTTTAGACATATATTTCTACACGTACTTCTTGATAAATGTCTGGAGAAATTATGTAAATAGCCTAGATGAAGTGGACAGAAAAGAAAAAAAGGTTGGAACCGATAGCATAATCAGTAGGGATATTTGGGGAGAAGAAAGAAGGAGACCATTGTTTAAGAAATTGAGTTCTCTTCTCTCCCTCAAGCCAAAGCCGAAGAGAAAGAGGTTGACTCTTGTGATAAATGAACTGAACTTCGAAGGAGTTAAATTTCCCAAGGATAATTTCTCAGCTACAGAAGGTTATTTTGAAGTAAGAATAGATCCCATGCACTTCACTAAGACAATTCCCAAAGAAATAGTAAAGGTAGATGAGGAGTGGATGAAAAAATTCTTTTCTCTGTTTCCTTACTGGAAGAAACTGGTAAAATTGGCTGAGAGACTAGACAGAATTCCTGGAGATGAAGAAATGATGAGGATCTCTGATTATATTCTTAGAAAGCTTGAGATAAGGGTGGATACAAATATAGATAAGCTTATTAGGAAATATGTAGAGGTGTTGTGGGAGATAAGGAAGCTGTGCAAGAAAGAGGGAGAACCTTTTCAACTTTTTCCATTTTATCCGAAGGATATTGTTTAAATCGTAGGGAAAGTTGGATAGACTTCTGAAGACCTTCCATATCAGTTAATAAATACTATTTCATGCGAAGAGGTTGAGATGAAATGTAAAATCTGTAATAAAACCTTCATAAATAGGGAATATTTGGTCAAACATTTGAGGCATTACCATAGTAAGGACCTACAGAGATTTAGGAGGGAAGTTAGGAATCTAAAAGAAGAATATAATAGGACTGTAAGTAGAATAAAGGCAGATATAGAACAGCTAATAGAAAGGTTGAGAAAGGAAGAACTCAAGGAGATAAGGGAGTTAAGGAGGAAGTTTGGGATTCCTGAAGATTATGAGGAATATTAAGCTTCCTTCACTTCACCAATTGCTAGCCCATGCTCATTTAGGCGCAGCGGTAAGATATCTCTGTAATGATTTGTCCTCCTCATCTTCAAAATCCTCATACTTCTATCGTATTCCCCTCCAAATCCTGTATAGAAGAGCTGAATCACAGTATCTGCCACGAACTCTTCGATTCCTCTAATAGGCAAATATTCCCTCTCACCCAAACTTCCACTTAATTCGCTTACGATAATTGTTGTACACTTGACTCTCTGTACAAATTTCCCAATCTCGTGGAGGAGTTTTCTACTAGCAAATTCATCAGCAGCATAATCGTTGAGTACAGAGACAGAATCGATCACTACGCGTTGAGGGTTGAATTCCAATATTAGTTTTTCAAAATTTCCTAGAAAGACATCTGTCTCCAGAGGTGAGAAGTACTTGATGAGTAACAAGTTTCTGTGTATAAACTCCTTCAAGTCGATCTTTATGGAAGCAGCGTCCTCAATGATTTCATTTTCCCTCTCCTCAAAAGTGATGTAAACACATCTCTCTCCCCTCTTCAGGCCCTCGTAGATGAATTGAATTGAGAATATAGTTTTTCCTGAACCAGGCCCTCCCTCAAGCACGATCAATGAGCCCTTTTCAAAACCTCCTCCTATGAAAGGATCGAGCCCAGGAATCCCTGAAGGAACTCTCTCCACTGCCATTAAAATCAAAATCAAATTGAGGTATAAAAAAGTTTTGTTTCGAATTTTGGAAAAGGTTTTTAAAATCAAAAATTATCTTAAAATTGGTGATCTAAATTCAGGAAGTTTTACATAACTACCGCCATCGATTATGTAAATGCACCTCCCCATATAGGGCATCTTTACGAGAAACTCTGCGCAGATGCCATTGCTAGATATTATAGGCTGAAGGGCTACGACGTCTTCTTTCTCACAGGAACAGACGAAAATGCCTCCAAAAATGCTAAAGCAGCCGAGGAAGTTGGGATTCCTGTAAAGGAGTTTGTGGACAGAAATGCAGCTAAGTTTATTCAACTTTGCCAATTATTTAACATATCCTTTGATTACTTCATTAGGACTACAGAGGAGAAACATGCAAATTTCGTTAGGGAAGTTTTCAAGAAGATCTACGAAAAGGGGGAGATCTACAAGGGAATTTATCGAGGATTATATTGTCCTCTCTGCGAGGAGTTCAAAGGAGAGGAAGACTTAATAGATGGTAAGTGTCCTGAGCATGGAGTAGAAGTAGAGTATTTGGAGGAGGAAAATTACTTCTTCAGATTGAGTAAATATCAGACGAAGATCTTAGAGTTACTTGAGAAAAATTTCATCATCCCTGAGAAGAGGAAACATGAGGTATTAGAAAGGGTAAGGAGGGGGTTGAAGGACATATCGATTACTAGACCAAACCTCACATGGGGAATAAAGGCTCCAGTAAATGAGGAGCATACAATTTATGTATGGGTAGATGCTTTGTTCAATTACATTTCAGCCATCTATCCTGAAAACCTCAAGTACTGGCCAGCTGATGTTCACCTAATAGGGAAAGGGATCAATTGGTTCCATTCAGTACTCTGGCCTGCCCTTCTCTTAGCAGCTGGCTTTGAGCTTCCTAAGAAGATAGTAGTACATGGCTATCTCAATATCGAAGGTAAGAAGATCTCAAAATCTGCTGGTAACTTCATAGACCCATTTGAGCTTGCTCAGAAATACGAGGTAGATTCAATTCGATACTTCTTCCTGAGAAATTTTCCGATGTTTGAAGATGGGGATTTTAGGGAAGAACTATTAAGGGAAAGAAATAATACGGAGTTAGTAGCTAATATAGGAAATTTCGTATATAGGGTGCTATCCTTTACTTTTACTAAATTCGATGGAAAGGTACCCCAGCCCCAAGAATTGAATGAAGAGGATCAAAGACTGGTAGGAGAAATTAACCAAATCCCGAAGTTAGTAGGAGAAGAAATAGAAGGCTTTAGATTGAACAGGGCTCTTGAGAAAATCAACGAGTTTGCGATAAGCTGTAATCAGTATTTTCAGGCTAAGAGGCCATGGAAGACACTTGATCCCAATTCTATTTACCTAGGAATGAATGCGGTACGTAGTTTGGCTATTTTGCTGGCCCCATTCACTCCCAGCTCCTCTCAGAAGTTATGGAGACAACTCAATTTGAAAGGTTCTATTCAGGAAGAGGGATGGGATTCTGCCTCTGAGCTAAGAATTTTTCCAGGACACATTATAAATAGGCCTGAGCCTCTTTTCAAGAAACTCTAAAATTAAATAAATGAAAGAGGGAAAGCTTCTAAGATTTCCTTAAGCGGCTGAACGATGGAGTAGAATCCTGTTGGAAAAGGAAGCTCAAACACACTGGGATCTACCTCTAGACTTAGGGAGGAGAGAATATACTCTACTATAGATGTTATTTCCATCGACTCTAAGCTGATGGCTTGGAGTTCAGTCCTATAGTGGAGGGCAATACCGGTTTCTCTATCCAAACACATCATTTGCTTTAACTGCTTTACTGTGAGATTTTTCCAGAGACTTAAAAGTTCTGGGACCAAAGTGGGAGAAATTTCGAATTCCACACAATCACAAGTTCTGTTAATGTAAATAGCTACCCCACACCCTTTCAAGCTTATTTCTTTGCTCTCGATCATTTTTCTCATCGAAGTAAGATTGGTTAGATTAGAAGCTGGTGATAGTTGAGGGAGGGATTCTTCCTCTACCTCATAGCATGCTCCACTAACGCACATGAAGGTACCACTGGGTAGAGAGTAATACATGAAAGTAGTGGTGGTGGGGTAAGTATAGGTGATGAAGATACTTCTTTTGTTAAGTTTTTTGTCTTGGTTAAATGTTACATTCATTTTCATCGAGAAGGAGAATTCAGATGTGGAAATTTCAAGGAAGAAAGAGGAATTAGTGCTAATTTTTTCTATTTTTTCACCCATTTCCAATGCTCTTAGGAAGATTTCCTCCACCTCGCCCAATATGGTGAGTTTGTATTCAGGAGTACTATTCCAATTGCCTGCCTTATCTCTAGCATAGAACTTCCATCTTATCTCCTTACCCCTGCAATCCTCAGGGATAGCTGCTATATAGCTGGCTACACCCCTCTTCTCCGGTTCGAATTTAACTGCAGAAGCATTCATCCAAGTGGTACAATTATTTCCTACTGTCCAAGAGAACACATAGGAATGTAAGGCAGTTTCGTCCTCCCAAGTAGCTGTGAAACTGACCACCTCATTTATCATTGCTGCTGAAACATTTGAACTTACATTGGTATAAGTAGGAGCTCTCGTATCTTGCTGGATACACCCAAGAACTACCATTATCACAATTAAGCTAAGAAACAATTTGAGGTTGTGCATATTCTACAAGAATCACGAGTAATTAAAAAGTTTATGTTTTGCGTTTAAATCCCTTCGCCTCCAAATTATTTCCACTTACTTTCTCATAAAACTTGCTTAGCTCTTCTAGAGCGCTCACGTTTCCCTTTCTTGAAAGAGCATATCCAAATTCCCTTAGATGAATCACGAGTACCTTCCCGATCAACTGGTCGCTTATGCTATTTACTACTTTAATCACAGTTCCAAGGGTATCTAGGAATTTGGCATCCATATAACAAATATCTCCTTTCTGAATTTCTGAGAGGATGAGCATTCTCAAAAGATCCTCTTTCAATTTCTCATTTTCCTTTCTCAAATGTTTCCACTCCTCAAAAAATCTTTTGGCAGTACTTGGAATTTGATCTATTCCCACATGCCAGAGATCCCTCAATTCCTTTATGATCTTCTCCTGTCTCTGCATTTCTTCTATAGCCTTTTTTCCGGCTTTGAAAGTAATTCTCACCACACCATCATGGATCCTCTCTACATTTATAATCTTTATTAACTCTATCTCACCAGTGTTCTTGCAATGAAGGCCTCCACAGGCTTCCACTTCAAAATTTTCAATTTCCACGATTCGGATTTCTCTTCCAGGTACTGCTCCTCCCTGATAGATCCTAAAACCAAAGCGCTTCTCAGCATCGTTCCTATGCATCCAATAAATCCTTACATCAAGTTTCTTCCTTACTACTTCATTAGCAATTCTCTCGATTTTCTGAATTTCCTCAAAGCTTAGAGTCTGATAATGGGTAATGTCCAAATGAGCTTTTTCTTCATCTTTATAGCTACCATGTTGCCATATATGGTCCCCTAAAGTGAGCACACAAGCTCTATTAATTATATGGGTGGCAGTATGATGTTTCATTATTTCTTTTCTTCTTTCTATATCTACTTGGCATTTTACCTTCTCATGTTTCCTGAACTTTGCCCCATCCACGGCATGCAATACGACCTCTCCCACTTTGATCACATTGTTCACCTTAGCTTTTCCAATATATCCTATGTCACTTACCTGTCCTCCTCCAATTGGATAAAATGCTGTACGGTCCAGCACGATGTAATTGCCAATATTCCCTAACACTTCAGCTTCAAATTCTCCGAGTTCTGGATCTTCATAGTATAGTAATTTGGTTGGTGGAAATCTAGAGACATCTAATTCCTCCCTTTCTCTGACTATTTCCCGCTTCTGATGCAAGGCCTGGACCTTTTTATAGAAATCTGGAGGTACTTGAATCTCGATTCCCTTCCTCTTGAGAAATTCGCGAACGAGTTCAGGGTTGATCCCATAGCTATCATAGAGCTTGAGAAGGAGAGGTTCATCGACCTTCTCTACCTTTTCCAACACCTTCATGCATTTCTGTTCATTTTCAATAAACCTTCGTCTTTCTACCTCTATTATCTCAAACAATTTCCTCCCCTTCCTTAATTCTGGAAAGAACTTTCCAAGTTCAACTCTATGCCAGTTGAGCAGCTCCTTCAATCCAAAATCAGCTCTTAAGCTCTTGAGGATAGAGAGACATCTCCTCACCAGATATCTAATATTATACCCTCCTCCCACATTACTGGGAAGGGCTCCATCGGTTACAGCTACTAAAATGCTTCTGGAATGGTCAGCCAATACATAAATTGAGGAAATTCTCTCGATCTCCTCCATCAACTTTACAGAGTTTATTCCCTCATTCTTCGAGACAAGCTCTATCAAATGATGGACATCTTTTCCACTTTCGACTGCATATGAGTATTTTAGGAAAGTATCGAAGAGTTTCCTATCGAGATCCAGCTTAAGTTCTTTAAGAATTTTGCGGATCACATAGGGAAAAGTTACATCATAGCTTGTTGGCTCGTCACTAGCTATCCATGCGAATCTTTCCATGCCTGCACCCATGTCCACAGTCTTCGTGTTGAGCTCTCTTACTCTCGAGTCCACCATCTTATACTGGATGTAAACTTGGTTCCCTAGTTCTACCCCATTTGCTAAAAATTCTACACTCGGCCCAAAGTTTCCAGCCCCATACCACATGCTCTCATTATAGATTATCTCCTCCTCATTCAGCTTGAGTACCTTTGTAAGGAATTCATGAATCTGGGAAATGGCTTCTTCCTTGAAGTAAGTATATTTTTCCTTCGTGTTGAAGGCATGCTGCCCAAGCATGATAAAACCTGAATAAGTTTTGGGATTAAGTCCAACTAAATCCACATCTTGGAAGCGCAGACAAAATTGTCTTTCGATGGTTAGATATTCGAATGGTTCAACTTCTCCATTAACTATGTGGGGTTGAAACAGATTAATTCCAGCTACTACAAAGTATAGTTCGGGATACCACCTACTTACCACAGGGTATCTAGGAAGGGCAACATATCCATATCGTTCAAAAAATTGCTTGTATATTCTCCACACGTCAAAGTAATTCAATTTTCTTCTGATAAGGCGTCTTCCCCCAATCATCTTAACACACTTGCTTTCTCCACATACTTCTCTAGGATTGAGGCTCCAGAAAAAATTCCCACAACTCCTACATCTATATCGCTTGAATCCAAAGCTCCTCAGCTGTTTGTAAGGATAGTACTTCTTGAAACTCTTGGAGAAGCACTTCAGCATCCTTTCCTCAAACTCCATAAACATCTCTAAGTCCAAGTAGGTTTAAAAATTTTCACTAAAGTTTTAAAATAAATTCGCTTCTACCACATAATGAAGTTTTGGAAAGGAAGGAAGCTCTGGATAGGGTTGAGCTTGATTCTCTTGCTCATTTTTCTCTACTTAGGAGGTCCTGCTGAAATTACTGAAGCAATAATGGGAGCGAACTCTAAGGCAATATTCTTGGCTCTAATAGCTTCTCTGATAGGAATTTTCTCAAACTCATTGGTTTGGCTTTACGGAATGTATATTTCCGGAGCTAGAATTTCATTGAGAGAGGCAATCCATTCCTACTCTGCAGGCATGGTTGCAAGCATACTTCTACCCTTCGCAGATGTTCCTGGAGATATAGTGAGGATATGGATGTTCAAGAGAAGTAAGAGAAGATTCAATGCAGCTATAAAGAGCTCTATTCTCTGCAGGATTTGTTTCTCAGTTCCAACGATTACTTCTCTGATTTACCTCCTCTTCCTTCACCTTTTACCCTTTACGTGGATGACAGCCTTCCTAATTTGGCCAGCCATGATATGTACCCTTCTCATCCTACTCTTCCTTCCTAAGATGTCTGCCTCCCTCTCCTTATATTTGAGTAAGCTCAAACATTTTCAGCATGACAGGGCTCAAAAGCTCTTGAGGAACATTTACTTAGGAAGTAAGGGCTTAAAGTTTAATGACATTCTATTCTACTGGGGCTTGGGTCATGTGGATATGCTATTTGATATTCTTACCTACTTTTTCTCCCTATTAGCTATTGGGGTATATGCTAACTTACCTCAGATTTTAATGACCTATGTACTGATCACTTATTTCTATCTCATCCCTCTCCCTATTCCTGGTGGAATCGGGGTGGCAGAACTCTATCTTTCCTTTGTGTATTCCCTTCACCTCATTCCGTTAGCCAAAAGTTCAGCAGCAGCGATTGTTACCAGAGTTGTGAGGTTCTGGATACCTCTGCTTGCAGGTTATTTGATAACTTTAGCTTCCAAATAATTAACCGTAGATCTTCTCAGGCCTCTCTCCTATCTCCTCAGCCTTCCTCAAGAGCTCTAGCATTTTTCGTTCGAAAAGTTCAGATTCTCTGATGAGGGGAGCAAGATCTATTTTCAGATGATAGAGCTTACCAAATGCCTTGAGCACATTGGCAGCAGCTTTTCCGTCAGGAAACTCTCTATGGGCCTTTGCCATGATGCAGATAGACGGTATACTTAGGGATTTACACTTTAGCATAATCTCGGTAGAAAGCCCAAACATGATCCCGGTTTCGAGGATTTTTAGATCCTTTAAATTTTTAGCTAGGGAGCGGTCATTGAAGATAACATACACTTCCTCATCTTCTGATTTATCCTTACCAGCCAATCCTTCTAAACATACCACTTGCTTAGCCCTTACTTTTGCTGCAAAATGAGCGATATCTTCTGCTATTTCCTTACCACATTCTGAGGGAAGAGGAATTTCAGATTCGAAGATAAGTATTTTTCCTCTCTTATCGTAGAAGATCCTAATGGGATAGAGAATTTCTCCCTTTACCAAGAGAGCAGCAGATGGAATACTTTTAACCTCCAGAAATCCAATTTCCATAGCATTCAATCTATCTCTCAGATATTGGGCAGCCAGCGTGCCCACAGAACCAAAGCTATGGAAGCCAGTAACTATTAGAGGATTCTGAAATTTGATCTTTTCGTTAATTACTATCATTTCGATATCCTTCTCAACACGATGGAGGTGATGGTCTTTTCCACACCACTGATCCTCCTCAACTTATTTACCACAAAGTGGGCGAGTTCTCTTAGGTTATCTACCTTTACTCTCACCAATAGATCCCATTCTCCAGTTAGTATGTCTACTTCTTCCACCTCTTCCAACTTAGCTACTTCCTCGGCTATCTTTTCAAGTTCCTCTCCTTTCTCTATATTTTCTCGAGTGAACACATGGACTAAAGCGAGAATTTTTCCCTCTTCTGTGGCAAAGAATCCAAGTTTTTCGTATTCCTTGAGCCTTCTGTATAATGTCTCTATTCTTCCTTCACTTAGAGCTACTTCCATGCAAATTCAAAGAGAGCAAGCTTTATTTAATTTATCATCGACAAATAGAGTCAAAGTATTCCAAAATTTCTAGCAACTTTTCATTCAACTCGGCTTGAGAGATTACCCTCCAAATTTGAATGTCTGGGGAATGCAATCCCAGATACGGAACTACATCATGCCCACACCCATAGAAAATTATTCCTCGCTCCCCCTTTTTTAACTTCCTTCCTATGTTATGACTCATCCACAGATCACGAATGTAACAAATTCCTCCTAAGAGATGGAAAAGATTGGGAAAGCTGGAAAGCTGGTGTGCGAGCTTATAAGCCGTATAGCTCTCAGTCTTCTCCAATCTAGCCCCATTTTTTCTCAGATATCTAAGAATTTCTACTAACTTATTTGGACCTACCAGAATTTCCAAGGAAGAAGACTCGCCTCCATCGAGGAGATGTTCGAGGAGAGTTGCGTCCATTTTGTGGCAGAGACCTTCAAGGAAAATTGCATCGATTTTAAAGGGTTTAATCCTTTCAGCAGCTCTAGAGAGGAGTTCATTCGCCACGTCCTCAATCTTTTCCTCCATTTTCTGAGCTAATTTTTCTCCATGCTTCTTTCTCCAAAACTCTCTCATACGAATTGCTGGAGGATGAATGAAGGGTACTATTAGGAGTTCTCTATTACCATTTTTGAGTGAATTCATGATCGTTGACAAAAACCCAAGAAATAAAAAACTTGCGCCGGCCGGGATTTGAACCCGGGTCATCAGCTTGGAAGGCTGAGGTCCTAACCAGGCTAGACTACCGGCGCCTTGATAAGAAATAGTTTACAGGATTTAAAAATTTAATATTGAATTCCTGCCCTACTTACGAGCTTCTTTGGCATCTTAACTAATTTTATTTCATTTACGAAATCAGCCCTTTCTATCAGTTTCTTTGGAGCATATCTCCCAGTGAGTACTACATCTGTTTGTTTAGGTAATTCATCTAGGAATTTGAGCACCTCCTTGAGCTCTAGGAGCTTGCAGTGCAGAGCCAGATTTATCTCGTCAAGTATAAGCAGATGAGGCTTCTTTTCCTTCACAATTTTCCTTGCAAATTCTAGAGCCTTCCGACAGAGTTTTTTGTCCTCCTCTCCAAGATTTTTTAGCCCTATCCAACCTTTCCTCCCAAATTGATAAATCTCATAGTAAGGAGCTAATCTTCTTCTTACCTTCATTTCTCCGATACT
>JAPDLS010000004.1:24126-39950 GCA_025920425.1 Candidatus Haiyanarchaeum thermophilum
GAGCCTTCCGACAGAGTTTTTTGTCCTCCTCTCCAAGATTTTTTAGCCCTATCCAACCTTTCCTCCCAAATTGATAAATCTCATAGTAAGGAGCTAATCTTCTTCTTACCTTCATTTCTCCGATACTCTTCCACCACTTCAGAAATTGTATGATCACAACCTTCTTTCTATGACCAACGCATCGTAGAGCTAATCCAAGGGCATTGGTAGTTTTACCGGCTCCTGTCCCAGTATAGAGATAAACATATCCCATTTAGCCACAAATCTCACACACATTGGCAGCAGGAGTCAAGACCTCCTCCCTCCTACTTCCAAACCTATATACAGTAACTCCAAGGCAGCCAAGTTCATAAGCAAGGAGGAAAGCTTTTTCCACATCCGTGGGAGTCGCATGGGGAGGAAGATTGATTGTCTTACTGATCGAATTATCTACATATTTTTGGAATGCTGCTTGCATCTTAATGTGATCTTCCGGTTTCAAATCATGGGCTGTGACAAAGATTTTCCTTACTTCTCCAGGAATTTCTGAGATATGTTGAATCGAGGTAGAGGTCGAGATCTTCCTGAGAACAGCGTCGTAGAAGCCCATTTGAATCGCGATCCTCTCGAAATGTGGATTTATTACTATTAAATCATAGCCTAGGCTCTCGGAAACTTTCCTTACATAGGCCACTGCAAAAAGAGGTTCTATCCCCTGAGAACAGCCAGCTATCTCGCTGATAGTGCCAGTAGGTGCGATAGTAGTGAGAGTAGCATTTCTCATATACTTGTACCCAAGTTTATCCCATTTGCTCCCTTTAAAGTTTGGAAAGTTTCCCTTCTCTTCTCCTAACTCCACGCTCATCTTTCTAGCCTCCTCGCTTATGAACTTCATTACCTCTTCAGCCACCTTTAAAGCTTCCTCAGAATTGTAGGGAATTCCGAGCAAAATCAACATATCTGCAAACCCCATTACTCCAAGTCCTATCTTCCTATTTCCCTTGGTCATTTTCTCAATTTCCGGTATTGGGTAATAATTAGCATCGATTACGTTGTCCAAGAATCTTACAGCTAGCCTCACCGTCCTCCTGAGCTTTTCCCAGTCAATTTCATAACCTCCTCCCTCTTTCTCCTTAAGCATCTTGGAGAGATTAATGGATCCCAGATTGCATGATTCATAAGGTAGGAGGGGTTGCTCTCCACAAGGATTTGTAGCTTCTATTTCGCCTATGTGGGGAGTGGGATTTTTCCTATTTATGGCATCGATGAAGATCACTCCTGGCTCCCCATTCTTCCATGCCATCGTTACTAATAAATTCCAGATAGCCCTAGCCTTAATCCTCTTTACGCATTCCTTTGTCCTTGGATTGATTAGCTCAAAGTCTGCATCTCGTCTTACAGCCTCTATGAACTTATCAGTAATTGCTACTGAGATGTTGAAATTGCGAAGAACTCCTTCTCTCTCCTTACATACAATGAAATCTAAGATGTCTGGGTGATCCACTCTCAATATTCCCATATTTGCTCCCCTTCTCATTCCTCCTTGCTTGATCTGTTCGGTGGCTGCATCGAAGATCTTCATGAAGCTAATTGGTCCAGATGCTATTCTTCCCGTAGATCTTACTACATCTCCAGCAGGCCTAATCCTAGAGAATGAATACCCACATCCCCCTCCTGCCTGTTGAATTATGGCAGAGATCTTAAGAGTTTCGAAGATCTTTTCCAATGAATCTTCGATCGGCAAAACGAAACATGCTGAGAGGGTCATTTTTCTATTAGTTCCTGCATTCATCAAAGTGGGAGAATTTGGAAGGAATTCAAAATTTACCATCATTCTGTAAAATTCTTCCTCCAATTTACTAATTTCCTCCTCACTCTTCCCATAGTTCTTTTCCACGGCTGCAATGGTTTTAGCTACTCTTCTAAAAAGCTGGGAAGTAGTTTCTATTATCCTTCCATTTTCATCCCTTTGCAGATATCTTGCTGCTAGAATTAACAAAGTATTGGTTGGCAACTTGAGGTCATCTATTATTCCCAGCGTGCTGCAGATTTTTCTAGCTTCAGCCCTCTTCTGTCTGTACAGGATGAATGCCTTAGCAATTTCGTAGAGATTATTTTTAACCAATGTTTCCTCTACGACATCCTGAATTTCCTCAACTCTCGGAATTCTTTCTCCAAATCTTTCTTCCAAAGTCTTAACTACTTCATCTGTAATTTTTTCTATGAGTGCTTCATCTCTTTTCCCAACACTTAGAGCAGCTTTGAATACAGCATCAAATATCTTCTTCCTATCAAACTCGACAATTCTTCCATCTCTTTTGATGACCTTCTGTATCATCTCTATAGCTACCTCATCTTCATCCTATAAAAATTTTTTGTAGAAGTAGGAGAAAAATTAGCTCAACTTCTTACCTCGATTTTACGTACCTCGAGGTGACGAAGGGGAAAAATCTTCTTTATGGTCTGGAACAGTCTATCTTGAAATGTATGATTGCACACAGCAAGATAGATGTCCTTGGATTCAGTTTTGCTTACTTCTTGGGAGATAATTTCTCGAAGTTTCTTCCTTATCTGAGTACATTGTCTTCGATGAGCTTTGGTAAGAGTAATTATCAAGAATTTCATCCTTAATTTCTTTGAGTCCTTTGTAGTTACATCTATCACTTCATCCATGATAGTTACGTTTCTCCTTCCTAATCTAGCTAGAAATGGCAGACTTAGGCTATATTCTTTCAGTTCAGTATTGGCTACACCATCCGCTACTCCCTTAATTTCGAAGAGGAGCTTCACATGTTGCTTAGATAAATCTCCAGTGAGTTCGGCGAGGGTAGTTTCAACAGTCCTTCCAACCAGTTCTTCAGCTTCTGCAGCCAGAGCCTCTCCTAGTTCCACTTTATTGAAGTACTCTGGTGCTACCACTTTAAACCATACTTTCTTCCTAACTTTCTTAGCTCTTACCATCGCAGTAGGGAATGTTCTTAGAGGATATAAGCTTTTTCATTATTTAGCTTTGAGTGAATGGGCCCGGTGGGATTCGAACCCACGTCCTCCTGGTCCGAAGCCAGGCGTCCTTTCCAACTAGACCACGGGCCCAATAAAGAGAAAAAGCTCGGGATTTAAAAATTGTCAAAAATTCTCCATTGATTGAGTAGAAGCTGTAGCATGCAAGAATAAAGCCTAGGAATGTTTTGATGGAAGAAAATCCTAGGGAACGTAGGAGATGGATAAAATCTCAGAAATTTAAGGATCTAAAGGTAAAATTCACTTAATAAATGATTTCGAAGTCTTCGAACTTCTCTCCGGTCTCCTCCCAGTTTACCTGAAACTCCTTAATTTTAGCTAGAGGATGTTTGCTCTTGATTATGTTGAGGGCTTCCTCGATCTTATCTCTTTCTCCTTGCAGCATTATCTCAACTCTCCCATCTTCCAGATTCCTCACGAAACCTCTTAGTTTCTTACCCCTAGCTACTGCTGATACGAAGAACCTGAATCCTATTCCCTGAACCCTTCCACTTACATACACATGAGCGGTGAACTCCATTTTCTAGATGTGAGAATTGCAAATTTTAAAATTATCCCACTCACCAAATACTGAGCTTGGTAACAAGTTCCTCAGCCGTCTTTTCTGGGAGCACGAGCATGAAGAGAAGTAATTTATAGATTGCATCGCTCTTTTTTCCAAAGAATTTTATTATCATCCTATCGATCTCAGTGAGTACTATCTCTGGGATTTCCTCTTCAATTGAGGAGATGAAATGCTCGAGGATTGGCTTAGGCTCGTAGACATGGATAAGCCAAGCTAATTTTCTACAGAGGCTTTGAAAGTTTTCTCCGATAGAGTTGAGAGTTCTCTCCAAGATCCTAAAACACCTGTTTCTCACGAGCATTGCTATGAATTCTAAGAGGAGAAACTTCATCTTGATCAATTTAATTATGTCCACATTGGCTTCTCTTATGCTGCTTACACTCCACTCGAAATAGATTTCCCTCGGATTTAGGTGCCTCACTAATTCAGCTAGGATGAAAAACTCTGCCCTCATTTCACTATCTTCACTCAAAACAAATTTCAGCAATTCATGGCCATTGGCCTCGAAGACTTTTCTACTCTTCTTACTTATTCCAAATCTTTCCCCAAATTCAGGAGCCCAGGGCATATCTCTAATGAGTGAGGTGGATTCAAGTCTTTCCAAGATCCTATCTATCTTTGATCTTGGAACATTTTTCCATCTTCCATAATAGGTTGCTGCTAAGAGATATTTGTTGTATGGTCTCAACAGAAGCATGTAGAAAATCCTTGATACAATTTTTTCTTTGAGGATTTGTATTGCTTTCTCATCTATCTTTGAAATCTTAATAAAGTCTACTCGAGGATCTCTTACCAACTCCTCAGATCCGTCTTGGAAAACAATTTTCAAAATCCCTCTCGAGGGGAAAAACTTGAGCTCTCCAATTTTTTTCATATGTGTCTTAAGGATACATAAATTTTTATTTTTTAAGCCTCTTTTGAATAAACCCTTCTAACGGGTTTTTGAGGGTGGAGAAGAAGGCTAATTCGAATTTTTTGATGAAAATTTTTTTAAAAAATATGTGCCTTAAAAATACAAAAAATGAAATTTTTAAGATTTTTAGTACCCAAAATGGACAAATGTCCTAAATGTGGAGAGCCGATGCAAATCTGTGGAAACATTTTTTTCAGAGGAAAAAAAGTGGAAGTTCTTAGGTGTCCTAAATGCAATTTGAGAAAATTAAATCTATGAATGGAGGGTTTTTAATCTTTCTATAAGATATCTGATTTCTCCCTCCCTAGTTCTCCCTCTCTCCAGAATTTCGCATATGCTCTTCTTAACTTCATTTAGCACGTCCAGTCTCTCCTTACCCTTTTTCACTATCTCTTCATAAACTTTCTCAGAGATGAGAGCGTCCCTATACTGTTCCTCCACCAGTTTGAGGGTAGTGTTTAAAGATTCGAGCTCTTCATTTACTGAGGCTAGGACTTTTTTCAATTCTTCCTCCTCCTTTAAAGTTATCCTCCTTTCAGCCACTTCGAGCTTTATTTTTTCCAGTTTGTCCCAAAGTTCTTTCAATTCATTTCTCAACCCTTCAAGATCAGAAGTGGTTGCAAACTGTCTTAGCTTTACCTTCATTTCATCCAGTGATTTAACGATTTCCAGAGTTAGGGAGTCTAATTTCTTGACTTTATCCATGAAGAGCGGAAGCTCTCCTACTTTCAGTTCTATATCTGAGTAGAGCGACTCAATTTTATGGAGATATCTTTCAACAGTACTTTCTATTTCACTGATTTTTACCAACTTGCCTCCCACCTCCTTAGCTATGGAGATTAACATTTCCATATTCCTCAACTTAGCAAAAATATCCCTAATCTCCCTAAACTCCCTCAAGAGATTCCTAATTATTTCCTCATATTCCGAAAGTTTTGATTTGAGAAGTAGGAGCTCGCTCTCAAATCTTTTCCTCTCCTCTACCAGCTTTTGAGGTTCAAGTTCATAGACAATTTCTCCAATCCTCTTGAAAGATACTAGTGCCTCTCTTATCATCCGATCCTTCTCTAGAAGAGAGCTCCTCAGTTCTCCAATCCTCTCTAGACTTGTAGCTAATTTCTCTTCTGAACTTTTCTGTAGATCCTTGAGCATGCTGATTTGGAGCTTTAGCTCTTCTATTTCTTTCAAAAGTCGTTGGGGTGAGATGCCTTCCTCCGCTGTTTCACCACCTTTACTTATCTTTTCCTTCTCCTCCTTTCCTTCTTCCTCTCTCGCTTCTTTCTTTTTTGAACTACCTTCTTTTTCTTCTTTAACTTCCTCCTCCCCTTTCTCCTTTCCTTTTTCCCCCTCCATTTTTCCACACGTTCGGATTTCGCTCTTAATTCTTCCACTTCCTTTTTCAGATTTTCAACAAGTTCTCGAAGCTCCTTAACTTCCTGACTAAGGGGAGGCCTCCCTCTTTTTTCACTTGCAGGCTTTTCTGGTACTTCCTCCTCTTTAGGTGACTCCGGGGGAGCAGGTTTTTCAATCACTTCCTCCCCCTTCTTCTCCTCTTCTCCCTCTCCCTTGGGAACTGCAGCAGTTTCCTCCTTTCCTTCTTCTCCCTTTCCCTCAACTCCCTCCTCTTTACTTTCCTTCTCTAGAACTTTTACGAGTTCTTCATAGCTTCCCTTGGAGATCTCTCCTTTTCCATACTGCTCCTGCAGTTCTGAAAGCACTCCCCCTAACTCCTCAATTTTTACTTTTTTCTCTTCCAATTTCTCCTCCAATTCCTTTATATCCTTAAGCAAGTCGCTTGTACTTTTTTCAATCACTTCCTCCCCCTTCTTCTCCTCTTCTCCCTCTCCTTTTCTTTTGATAGAAATTTTAATTCCCTTAAGCTTAGAGAGGATCGACATTTCCCTCACCTCTTCAACTTCTCCTTCAGGGATTCAAGATAAGCCTCAGCCATATGGAAGGAACCCTCTTTAAGCCTTTCCTTCGAAAGATTGAGCTCAAGTTCGAGTTCATAAGTCTCTACTCCTTTTTTCTTCATACCTTCAATAACTTCTTCTACTTTTTCAATTTCTCTCTTCACTCTGAAGTAGTTTTGAAGTTCCTCATCACTCAGCCTAGAAGTGTCGTGGAGGAGAGGCCTAAACTGAACGAAGTAAGGTTTACCATTATTATATTCTGGATTGTGGAATAGACCTGCTCCTACTTCTAGCTTGGGAATCATAGCTGCATAGTGGGCTCCATATTTCTGCTTGACCCTATTTAGATCGCCTTCATATTTGGTCCTGAGTTGGATCTCAGTACCTATATTAGCCCTAATTGCTCCCCGGAAATCCATCAATACTTGGGAGATCATGAAGAGGCCAATTCCCCATTTCCTAAATTCTCTACATCCTCTCTCGAGAGCTACATAACCTCCCTTTCCACCATACTTCGGAAGCAACCTATGAACCTCATCATATACAATCAATAATTTAAGCTTCTTAGATTCTGGCAATGCTAACTTGAATACAGAGTTGATAGTATTCCTCACAAATTTGTCGAGATCCTCAGGGGAAAGCTTATTAAGGGTGAAGACTGTGATTTCTCCAGGTTTCATATAGTCTGTGATCTTTATTTCCATATTTGGATCAGTAACTTCTATTATGGTGGTCTTGAATCCTTGGGCTTCTTCCCGCTTCATCCCAAAGAGCTTGTACCTCGAAAGCATGTGCTCATCTCTACATGGTTTAATAAATCCCGTCCATTGGAGGGTAGGATCAAAGACTACTACAGGAATGCCTCTCTTCAATAGTTCTTCAGAAATTACCATCGCAGATACGCTCTTCCCAGAACCAGTGGCTCCTGCCGCAATTCCATGCATCATTAACTGGTTGATATCGAGATAAGCCTTTTTATCGCTTTCCGCTATCTTCCCAAGCCAAATTGTCTCTGGGCCAGCCTTTGGAATCTTCCCGAAATCAATAGGGAAGACATACTTAGCTCTAGCAAGCTTCCTTCGAATATAAGTGGCATAGATCCTTCTTCCAAATACCATCAAGACTACGAGAATGATGATTAAGTAGGTGAAGATTGAGGTAGCGATAGCGTAGAGAAGATTTATCACCATCGGCACTTCCAGTACTTTGAAGGTTGAGAGGCTACTGGCATACTTTGTATCATAATGAGCTATAGCCTCGATGATGTAAATCCCTGGTCTAGCACCTTCAGGTATCCTTTCCTCTCTACTTAAATCCAAAGTACTTTCCACCGCGAGCGTTTCCTCTTTTGCCACTAATGTCTTGTTAGTAGCTACTTCCCTGATGGTGTAATTGATCCATACATCTACCTTCTTAGTTGTCCCCAGATTGAAGAGGGAGATAGAGAACTTTACCTTCTCTCCAGGTTTCACCTCGGGTGTAAGCACATTCACCTTTACATCCAAGAGAGCTTCCCTAGCCGGTACGACGGAGAGGGTAGTAGCTACTCTAACCTGTTTGTCTCCTGCCATAATTACTATATCTCCAGTATATGTACCTGTTGGGGATGTGGGTAAAGTATAGTATTTGAGCTTTAAGGAGTAAGTGGACTTAGGCGGGATGTTAAATGAAGGTGTTGCAATCTGGATAAATTGCCAAATATCTCCCTCGACTGAGACAGTAGCTGTGACAGGAATTGGTCTATTATTAATTATATCTAGGGAAACTATCTCATAGTCTCCCGGGATAAGCTCTACTTCGATTGAGCTTTTAGAAGTGAGTAAGGGAACTGGAGTTATTTCCTCGGTTGGAATTGTAATATTTGGAATTGCTGGTGGAGCTGCAGGTGGAGCTGCAGGAGGGAATGTTGGCACAGTGATGTTTGGAAGGGTAATGTTAGGCAAAGTTATATTTGGCCCTCCAGGTCCACCAGGCCCTCCCGGTCCTCCCGGTCCCCCAGGCCCTCCTCCAATTGGAGGACAATCTACGGGACAATTGATCGGACCCTCTCCAAATTCTAGTTCACACTCCTCATTACCACATACGAATTGGGCTAGTGCATAGGCTCCTCCTACGTAGGGTCTAGAGGAAGTAACAACCTTTCTTACCGGGTCTACCCTGCTGTTCAATCTCCTCCAAGAATTTCTGAAACATGTCATATTTCCAAGCTGCCAGTTCATACATTCATAAATTCCTAGGAATACCTCTGCAATCCCCTCAAGATCGAATTGCGAGTAGTTGAAAGTGATAACTACTCCTTCAGTATAATTTAGAGTTGTATTAAAGACTAGAGCATTCACCACACTTTCTCCAGTACCTACAGCCTCCCTCTTAACCTTACCCGCTATGAATGGATCATATATTCCTTCACTTATCTCTACACCATTTACTTTGACTGAGGCATTTAATGTTACAAGTTCAATATCGTAGCGTCTCTTAGCTACAAATCCTCCATAGTAGCCCTCATCATTTGTGGGGAACTCATACATCTTGCTACTAGTATTATTTCTGTAAAGTACAGCAAGAGCGCTTAGGGGTGTGGGTGGAGCCTCAATATCGTAAAGTTGTCCTCCGAACCACACTACTTCGGTTGGATCTATCACGTCAAAGTACGCCAACCCCGAGTTGCAGTTTCCTTCCCAGTCACAAGCGGTTACATTCACAACATATTCTCCATATCTGGAGGTCAAGCTACCACTTACATTGTATTGGAAGTGGTATAGGTCTCCGCTCCTGTAAGTTAGAGCCATATCCCCATACACCACTGAACCATTCGGCAATCTGATAGAGAGAGTAGCATTTCTCACATTTCCTGAATCTGTCACATCAGCAAAGATAGTAGTCTGCCATCCCAGCTGTATTTTATCTGGAGACGCTACAGCCTCTACGATTGGGGGAATGCTATCTAAATAGGAGATAGCTTTCACCTCCAGATCACTCTTGGTCACATTGTCAGGAACATAAGTAACGTTCACAAGTAAGTCATAAGCTTTATCTAGAGAGAGTTCTGGAGCAGAGACTATGGCTTTCCAGCAATTGCGTCCAGTATCGTAGGATATTCCCTTCAGCTCAATATCTTCCACTAGCCACCTCGGACCTATCTTTATGTCCCATTTGAGTTGAGAAGCGTCAGTAATTGGAGTTTGTCCCATCATCACTCTTATGTATAAGTAGATCGTATCTCCCGGAGTTACTCCAACTATGGGCAAGCTCTCGTTAGGGGAAATAATATCCACGAATAGAGGCACCACTTCCATTACCAAAGTAGTATTCTCCTTCAATTCTACGAAAGATACATTTTTACTGATGAAGTAGTGGGTGAAGTTTGTTCTACTCATGATAGAAGGAGCTGAATAGAAGATTTCTACTTCATCACTTCCGTTGAACGGTAGGGTAAGCCAAGGTTTAACGCTTAAATAGCTGGCCCCTGAAGTCTCTAGGCCTAGGCTTAAGTTTACCTCAGGACTACCTACGTTATCTATCCTTATCCTAGTAAATGATCCACTATTGCCTTGAGCCACTTTCTTATGGAAATATGTGACGTTATGCAACCACTTGGGTACTACATATACTCTCAATGGCATCACATCGTATGCCCCTTCACCAGAGATAGCCTTTATATATGCTTCGTAGATTCCAATTGAATAATTGGGAGGAATTCTAACCGTTAGGCTTATACTAATATTATCCCCAATTTCTAGATAGGAAATTGAGCTTGGATAGAATAATAAGTCAAAGTGAGAGCAGAGAGTTCCTCCTACACAATCCAGAGTGATATTAGTAAGAGGCTTGCTTCCATTCGAGAGAATCGTGAAGGTAGTAGTATTATTCAAGCCAAACATCCATAGCTCTCTAGAACTTTCTACGATCTCGAGTACAGGATATTCCCCAATTTCAAACAAGATCTGGGTTTGGTTGTAAGAAGTGCTGTTATCCAAGTTTGTCCAATTTATACTCACATTTACTGTATAATTCCCATACGGAGTACCCCCTTTCACTGTGACGATAGCGCTTTGAATGATGGTTTCTCCTTTAAGAATCTGAGAATATGTAAAGTTGGGGGGAGTTATTGCCCAGTTCAGTGGAAGTTCAAAACTTACATTTATATCCCTAGCTCTAGCTAAACCAGTATTGTTTATGAAGAAGTAAATAGTAACATTCCTATCCTCACGAGCAGTGAGATCCACAATGGTGACATTGAAAAGTGGGGAAGCTGTAAGCGAAGTATTCCCTATTACGTGGAAAACTTTCTCCTCTCCACATCCGCTTACATTTTCTATATCACTGGCACAGATTTTAGCTACGAACGTTCCTGTGAGATTTGGGAAATAAGTATAGGAGAAAGTGGAGTTCTCTGAGGAGAGGGGAATAATCTCAATTGCTCCATCCGGTCTTGTCAAGTTAAGCCAGACCGTATCTACTCCTAGATTGTCAGTTACCTCGGCTGAGATGGTCACGTTGTCAATTGTATACTCAAGATAGCTTTTATCTATGGAAGTAGCCTCTATGGTTGGAGGAGGATTAGTAACATTTAGCCATAGAATAGCTATCTTGCGTTGGAAGGTAGAGTTTTCCTCCACTATTAATTCCAAGTAGTAAATTCCCCTTACAGAGTCTAGAGGAGCATTATAATAAATGCTCACATTTCTGTTTGCGCATACATCTACTGAGAGGAATTCCGGGTCGATCAAAGGAATATAAGTGGAAGCATTCCCAGATTTGTAGACATGGTACCACATCTTTACATTACCCTCATTTACTATGGTGAGATTTGTGAGGAAACCAGTGGTGTTTACAGGAGCTAACAACACTCCAAAGTCCATGGGAGAAATACTCCAGTTCTGATCAAGTGGAACTGTGATGTTGAGGAACTTTCGATCCTTCCCATCATTACTTGAGTTAGCCACCATATAGGTCCAGTACATTCCAGGACTTTGACAAGTTGGTACAGAAATGTTAACGATTGAGGTAAAGTTCTTCCCAGCATCTAGGGAACCATATACACTTGGTATGAATGTAACTTTACAGCTTGGACATCCAAAGCTCAGATTTCCTCCTTCCACATACAAAAATATGTTCAAGAGATAGGAGTTGCCCACAGACCTTATAGTTACATTCTCTACTGAGAAACCTCCATGCCAGATAGTGGTGGAAATGGGATTGTAGACCTCGATCACAGGATTAGATGCAACCCTTATCCTAGTTTGATTGGTTATTACCCCTTCGGAGCCATCTGCATTTGTCCAGCTAGCATTTGTGGTCAGGGTAATTAGGGTAGGAGGCGTACCAGCTAGCACCGTAACCTTGACTATCCACACACAGCTCTGTTCAGGGGCTACATTTCCACAGTAATAAACTGTTTCATTGAACTGCACGAATCCTGAAATGTCAGAGATCCTTAGATAAACACCATAAGCAGGAATTGGTCCCAGATTTGTGAAATTGATAGGAAGATCGAATATGAAACTTTCGGTCTGGGTAATGTTATATACCTCCAAATAAGTGAGCTGCTCCAGTTTTCCATAGCTCTTTCCCCAGACTGTGAAGAAGCCGACGAATGTCGTATTTACATTGTTCTCAGGGGGCATATCAATTGCCATTATCGACACATTGTAAATTCCGTCCAATGTTGGGGTGTAGAACACTTGATATTTCCCAATCCTCCTCGGATGGGTTTCCACATATCCCATGGTTAGTTCTTCAATGCTCCCATTCGGTAACCCTATTATCGCCTTCACCCCTCCCTCCGCAATTCCATAATTATCGAGTATCGTAGCATTGATCTTTACCACATCCTTATTGGCCTCTATCCCAATTGTCGGATAAATCATAGCATTCATTATTAGTGGAGGGGTAAGATCCTTCACTTCTACATTTACCCAATCTTCCCTTATCCCAGCTACATAGTATTTCTCAGGAGCATCACTTATATTGCAGCGGAAACTCAAATTTCCTTTGTCAGTGGTGGAGAAGTTGTACTCTACAATTCCATCCTCATTAGTTTGAAAGTCTCCTATATATACTGGAGAGGAAGTGTAATTGTACCATAGGCTTACCGTATAGTTATCTATTCCTGTGTAGGAATGCTTATCTTGGACTAAGCACTTGATGGTGATATTTGCAGGGTAAGCTATCATTTCTCCTTCCATAGGAGTGAGAATATAAACGTCAGCCACACCGGAGATGGTGATCCACACGACATCCATCCCACTATCATAGAAGCTACGAGTTGCTATAGCCGAGATGTTTTGATATCCTGGAACAGCTGTCACAGGAAGCCATGTAGTAGTGAGCCCTTCACCAATCTTATTGAGGAACTGATCGAACCACCATACGGTTGGTACTATATCGTTTCCATTTTCATCCTTCGCTATGGCTTCTAATCGTATCAAAGTATCTTTGGAAAAGGAGGCTCCCTCCTCAGGTTTAGTGATATCTATTATCAATACTCCCTTTATCGTAATGTTGATTTGGTGAGTTAGGGAAGGCTCATTGCCTTCCCTAGTGGCATTTATGTAGAGAGAGTAGACTCCTGGGGTAATGGTGTCAGGTGGATTATAAGTAATATTTGCCCACCCACTTTCATTAGTAGTGGCTGTAGTGATCAGGGAGGTGGCATTATACAAGTACACAGTAGCACCTTGAGCATTTCCAGCTACAGCGTCAGATACGTGAATGAGCAGAGTGGAGTTATAGGGCAGGAAACTATCATTCCTATAGATGGTGATCGGCTCGACCGTGAGTTGATCAATTATTAGAGGTCTATTTATCCTAATTATGGTGGAATTCTGATGGAGTTGGGAGGCATAATAATACTTGGAGAGATCATCAGAAATTAAACATGAGATGTTGTAGAATCCGCTATTTTCATTAGTAGTGTCCCATGCCCAAGAAGCTATTCCATTTTCTGTGAGGGAAGTATATACTAGCATACTGTTTTTATAAAATTTGACTTCGTAGGAAGAGAGGTTCTCTCCTGTATGGTAATCAGTTATTCTACAGTTTACAACTACTAATTCTCCTGCTAGAAATTCACTTCCATTTGGAGGAGAGATTTCAGCTACCTTCGCATACCCATATACATAAATATTCCTCCAAGTCTCATGCGGGAAGTAATATTCTCTGCTCGCCCTAGCTCTAATAACATTGGAGCCGAGGGGTTGGATTGATGGTACGATCCAAGTAACATTAGATCCTGTAGCTATCTGCACATAATTAGCATCATACCATGTTACATTGGCATCAGTAATCAATAATCCACACTCATCCCTAGTTGTAGAATTTAACCAGATTGATTGTGTTCTATTCACAGCACTTTGATTCTCCGGAGAAGTGATGTTTATTTCGAGGATTCCTACCACATTAAATGAGCCATTTGTAGAGTTCACTCCTTTGTAACATATATCGTTTGTGCCACCTTTCCAGTACTGTACTCCTGCACTCGAAGTACAGTTTGGAGAATATTCAACTAGACAGTGTCCAGTAGCATTGGATATACAGTTAAGTGCTACAGTAAACTCAGAACCCTGTGTGGTAAACCATACAGAGGTGTTTACTGAACCAGCATATACGTTCCTGTCACTATCTTTTACTCTTATGATAAAGCTCTGTAGATTCCCACGAATTACTGAAATGTCGTCTCCATAAACCCTTTCCACCACAGCATCATCTGGCTCTATGGTAAAGTTCCAAATGGCTGACTCATTGGTATAGCCCCATACATCTACTCCAACAAACTTAAACTCATGGGTCCCAATGTCCTCGCAATCAAAGCTTTTCATGAAAGTTACTAGAGCATTTATTCCTGTTGCATTCTTCGAATCAATAAACTTCCATGTAGTTTCCCCTATCCTTCTCCACCAGAGGGAAACGTTTACCTCGGTTAAATCTAGGTCAGTAAGATAAACGCTGAAAGTGAAGTTCTCCCCCCATCCACCTAGCTGAGGAGTAACTGTGGGGGAACTCAGTTGAGGAACAGTAGCTAGGAAAAACGCATTTTCTAAAAGTGATGAGTTCTGTGGGTAGTATGGCTTAATGGCACTTACATTGATATTGTACCATCCAAGGCTTCTACCTGCACTATTCCAACTGCAGTTATAGATTCCATTCCCCTCTTCGTAGACTGGTAGGCAAGTGGAGGTTACAGAACCTTTGATGACTTGAATAGTTACTGTAGCACCATTTACTCCTCTGCATTCATCGCTCAGGTTCACCCTAATTGGAACTGTTTCTCCCTGCAAGAAGGAATGATGTATGGGGAAGATCACAGATGGATAGAAATGGGAGTATATAGAGAGCATATAATTGGTAGAGTTCACGTTTTTGAAACAGAGATTGCCTAGGGTCCCTGCTTTCCAATACTGTACTCCTGTATAATAGCTGCATGAGGGAGTGAAACGATAGATAGCATAGCCGCTAGAGTTCGTGGTGTTGATGAAACCTTCGTCGAAGTTTATTCCATCAGTGGTGACCCAGAACTTTACCTGCTGATCAGCATATACTGGGAGATTTTGATCCACATCTATAACTTTCACTATTAGCTCTGCACTCTCAGATAAGTCCCTCCAGATGGTGGTTGAATTTCCAGCTATCAAGTCTATTCTAACATCATCTGGCTCTATAGTAAAGTTCCCGTTTTGTGAGAAAGTTTGGTAGGAGTGCGTATCTATAGCCTCGAAGTAAAATTCCCATTCGCCTAGATGAGAGCAATCAAATCCTTCATAGCTTAAATTAACTATCTGATTAACTGGGGAGGTAAGGGATGTAGTGTTGGCTAAGATGAGGACAGGAGTACCCTTCTTCCTCATCCAGAGGTTTAGAGTAATGTTGTCTAGATCTTCATCACTTGCAACTACACCAAAGCTGAATTTTTCCCCCCATCCACCTACTGGTGGGTAGACGCTTAGGCTCGTGAGAGATGGATAAGTTGTTAGGAAGAAAGCATCGAGTTTGAGAGTAGAATTGGTATTGTAGAAAAGCTTTGATGTACTCATTGTGATATTATACCATCTTGCAGGCTTTTCAGAGCTATTCCAATCACATCCATAGGCTCCACCTCCATATTCTATTACATCTGTGCAGGAATACTCGTAGCCCGAGTTAAGAAGAGTGAAATTAACTATTACATTTTCTAAATAAACCCCACAATCATCAGTTACACTTCCTCTGATGAGAATTGTTTGCCCTCTTAGGTATTCCTCACCTGTCGGCTGGGAAATTATTGGAAGGAGATCTCCAACGATAGTGATCGTGTGCATGGAGGAGTTGGAATCCTTATAACAACTATCATTCCATACTCCTCCTATCCAATATTGTTGTCCAACTCCAAAGCTACAATCCGGATCAAAATAATATACTAGATATCCTGAAGCATTCGTGAAGTTAACAATTCCCT
>JAPDLS010000005.1 GCA_025920425.1 Candidatus Haiyanarchaeum thermophilum
CACTTCCCGAGAGACTACTACGTTGATATCGGAAAGGCTGTACCTAATCTTCTCCAACAAGCCACTGAAAAATGGCCTGACCTGTCCCAGCACCCTAAACCTACACCAAGCAGCTCCATGATAGGTAGAAATAATTGGCTTACCTGAAGTAATAGGAAAAAGGGAGAAATCATGGAGATGAATTATATCTACATCTTTTGGAGGCTGGTAGAAGAACCACATATATACTTTCTTCCAGAGATAAGGAGAAATCTCCTTATCTGCTATGATTACTTCATGCCCCATTTCCCTCAGTCTTTTGCCCACTTCTTGGATCCAGACTTCTACTCCTCCAGCCCCTTTACTCCAAGGATAAACCATTAGGATCTTCATCAAATCGGGAGAAAAAGTAAGCTTTAATAAATATTTCCAAATTGCTAAGCTATTAAAAAGGAAGATTTTCTTTAAAAGGATATGGTAACCTTTGGGTATGACATCCGGGGAATCTATAGAAAGGAAATAGGTGAGAACTTTGCTTTTGAGCTTGGATCTATACTCTCTACATATGGAAAGAGAGTAGCTGTAGGTTATGATTGTAGGACTTCATCAATTCATTTGCACAATAGCTTGGTGAATGCTCTACTAGAGGGAGGATGCAAAGTAGTTACAATTGGCATGATACCCAATCCTGTATGCTACTTCTACACCTTCCACAAGAAGTTAGATTTTGGAGTATATATTACGGCAAGTCATTTACCGAGTGAATACAATGGATTCAAACTCATAAGAGGCGATGGTACAAGCTTTACTAGTGAGCTTCAACAAATAAGGGAAGCTCTCCAGCAAGGAGGAAGGAGAATGGAAGAAAGAGTCGCTCAAGGATCTCATGAGGTGGATATAATGGCTGATCAAGAATATATAAATCATTTAATTCCAAAATTCAAAGTCCTTGGAAAACCATTGATAGTGGTCGATTGTATGTATGGTTCAAGTAGCAATATGCTTAGGATTTTCGAGAGTTTGGGATGTAGATTAATTGCTCTGAGGGCAAAACCACTTGGAGATTTTGGTGGAATTAGGCCTGAGCCATTGGAGGAAAATTTAACCTCGTTGAGGGAAAAAGTGGTAAAAAATCAGGCTTTGTTCGGTGTGGCATATGATGGGGATGCTGATAGAGCAGTATTCGTGGATGATCTCGGGAGAGTGGTAGATGGTTCAAAGGCAATTGCTATTTTCTGCAAATATCTACTTAGGAGAGCTGGAAAGGTGGTAATAAGCATAGATTCCTCAATTGGGTTGGAGAAGATAATCCAAGATTTGGGAGGAGAAGTAATCTGGAGCAAAGTGGGACATTCAAATATAGAGGAATCTTTGGTAAAGCATAATGCCATCTTCGGAGGGGAGCAGTCTTCACATTTTTACTTCAACGACTTTTATCCATTCTCAGATGGAATTCTGGCTACTCTCTACATGCTCGAAATCTTAACCACCAGTAGAGAGAGGCTTTCTAGGATAGTGGATTCCATCCAACTTCCAGCCTATCAGAAGATAAATTTAAACTTGGAGAACACTGAGAGGAGAGACAAAATGTTTGAGCTCCTCAAGCAGAGGCTTGCTGAGAAGTTTGAACTAAATCTCGAGCTTGGATATATCATCTTTAGAGTGGATGAGAATAGAGTGGTAATAAGGAAGAGCGAGACCGAACCATTTCTTAGGATAAGTGTGGAAAGCTATGAGGAGACTAAGTTAGATGAACTGAAACAGCTGATAATGGGCCAAATTGAGGAACTTTCAAAGCAACTCTAAATCTTTCAATAAGTTTGGGAAAATCTTTTTAATTAATTCTGTTAAGTTATTGAAAATGAGGGTAATAATCTTCGGAGCTCCAGGATCAGGGAAAGGTACCTATGCTTCTCGCTTACAATCGATGCTTGGACTTCAAGTAATCGCGATGGGAGATATATTCAGAGAAATGGTGAAAGAGAATACTCCTCTTGGAAGGCAGGTGAGAGAATATGTGGAGAAGGGAGTGCTAGTGCCGGACGAGATTGTGATCCAAGTGTTGAGGGAAAGATTGACTAAGCTGAGAGAGAGTAATGGGTTCATTCTGGATGGATTTCCAAGAACCCTAGAACAGGCAAAAGCATTGGAGGAACTGGGAGGGGTGGATGTGGTAATTCAGCTTGATGTTCCAGAAGATATTATTGTGGAGAGATTGACTGCTAGGAGAATTTGTGAGAGGTGCAACGAGATCTTTAATCTGCTTTCCTTGAAGCCTAAGGAGGAAGGTAAGTGTGATAAGTGTGGAGGGTCTCTCTATCAACGCCCAGATGATACTCCTGGGGTAATAAGGAGGAGGATAGAGATCTATGAGGAGCAGACTAAACCAATAATTCAGTTCTTCAAGGAGAAAGGAGTTCCATTTATCAATTTTAAGTGTGAAAGCATCAACACGCCTCCTGAAGTTGGAGTAAATCATATTTTAGCTGAGTTGAAGAGGCTAGGATTCATAAAGTGATGTGAAAGATTTATGAATAGGGGAAGATTTATCTTGTAAATGAAGGCCATCATCTTAGCAGGAGGGTTGGGAACGAGGTTTAGGCCTATTAGTAACTATATTCCCAAGCCAATGATGCCAATAGGCATTAGTGAGAAGCCCCTTCTCGAGTATATCGTAAAACTCTGTCTGAGAAATGGGATTAATGAAATAATAATAGTTGGGGGATATAAGATGCATCAGATCCAGAATTACTTTGGAGATGGTTCTAGGTTTGGAGCAAAGATAATATATGTAGAAGATAAGCAGGAAGGGACTGCAGGAAGTATCTTAAGAGCTGCCCACTTAGTGGATAAGGATTTTGTAGTTTATTATGGGGATATCTTGAGTGACATAAATTTGAGGGAGATGATAGATTTTCACAAGAAGAGTAAGGCCATAGCTACAATTGCAGTATCTAGCAATATACCTCTTGAGGTAGGAGTAGTCAAACTGAAGAGGAACAGGATCGTGGATTTTGTAGAGAAGCCTACTATAGGGCTTTTTGCGAATATAGCCATTTACGTACTCAATCAGAGGATTATAGAATATATTACTGAAATTAAGCGGGAAAGGGAGAGCATAGATTTTGCTAGAGATGTATTCCCATTGCTTATCAAGAAGAGAGAGAAGTTGGTAGGTTATTTGACGAATTGCTATTGGAACGATATAGGAAATCTTGGGAAATATGAGAAGTTGGATCATGAGGAGATTTCTAGAATCTTCAGCTGGGTGGAAGAATGAGACATTTCATTCTCTTCTCGAGGACAGGATGGACTAGAGGAAACTTCATAGATCCTAAAAAGGCAGGAAGATTGGATATAGTGATCCATTGTCTCCAGGCAGCCCTTTCTCTTTCTGGGAGGATTAGAAAGGATGTAGTGTTTCATGCAATCCTCGGAGGTCCTCCCAGACCTCCAGTCCATCTAGAATTCGTAGGTTCCAAACTTAAGGACTTCCGCTCCGATGAGAAGGAACTTACTAAGCTTTTGAGGAAAGTGTTAAATGTCAAGAAGATCTCGGAAAGGATAGAAGTTGTAGATGGAGTTTTTGTGGAGAAGAAAAGCCTTCAAAAGGTGGTAGTAGAACTATTCAACAAAGGAGTTGGAATCTTTGTGCTTAGAGAAGATGGGATAAGTATGAGGAAGATAAAGCTAGAGGAGAGAGATAAGTGCTTCGTGCTAGGAGATTTCATAGGTTTGCCGAAGAAGGATGAGAATTTCATCTTGAGATATGCTAAAAATGTGGTAAGTGTTGGGCCTCTTCCTTATTTTGCTTCCCATACAATTGTGGTGGTAAATAACGAATTAGATAACCTGGAATATGGGATCACCTAAATTCCTCGAGGATCTTGTTCAACCTTTCGATCTTTTGATGGGTTCTGTCGAGCAGGAGATTTGCCAGCCCCACTGCCTTAGAGATCAGCCCCTCATCCGCTATGAGCTCTGAGTTTACTATTACTGGGATGATAAGTCTTTCAGTGCTTTCAAGCTGAAGAATTACCTCCTCCTCCCGGATGGAAATAATTCCTCCCTTCTTGAAGCCTATATTCCTTGCTTGGTTGAGGAGCTTAATGGCAAGCTTCAAGTCGTTTGAGGAGAGATGGAGGATAGCTCCCTCTAAGCAAAGCATGAGGTTCTCGACCTTTCCCAGCAGCTCTCCTATTTTCCTCATCACCTCCTCAGCTTTCACAGGCTCATGCCATTTGTATAGCACGCTTCCTTTCCGCTTCTTGAAGTCCTTGGAAAATCTGAGGAGAGAGATCCTTCCAGAGCATGAGGAGAGGGAATAAAAATGCTCCAAGGAATTGATCAATCTTAGGGTAGGAACGATCTTCAAATCCACCTTACCCTCCTTCAGATCTTCCTCAAATTTCCTCAGTGCAATTTCTTTCCTTTCAGCAAATCCCATGTATGGAGTTAAATTTAGTTTATTAAAAAAGCTTTAGATAAATGTTTTAATCCTCAGGAGCTCTTTAGAAAAATGGACATTCGTGAGCTACTTGCAGGGAAGTTAAGTGAGGAAGAGCTTAGAAAGGTAAAGAGAGCCTTTGATATAATTGGAGATATAGCAATAGTTGAAATTGATGAGAGTCTTAGGGAGAAGAGGAAGATAATAGCTGAGGCAATAATGAAAGTGCATAAAAACGTGAGGGTAGTGTGTTCTAAGGCTGGACCTGTAACTGGAGAGGAGAGGATAAGACCTCTGGAAATAATAGGTGGGGAGAATAGGACCGAGACGATTCATACTGAGAATGGATGTAGATTCAAACTAGATATTTCTAAAGTTTTCTACACTCCAAGATTGGCCAATGAGAGGATGAGGATAGCCAGACAGGTGAGAGAAGACGAGGTGGTGGTTGATCTCTTCGCTGGGGTTGGTCCGTACTCCATCTTAGTAGCGAGGCTGGCTAAGCCCAAACTGGTTTATGCGATAGATAAAAATGAATTTGCCTACCACTATCTCCTTGAGAATATAAAGCTCAATAAAGTGGAGGGAAGGGTAAGGGCTTTTTTAGGAGATTGTAGGGAAGTGGTGGAAGAGCAGAGGATCATGGGGGTAGATAGGGTGATCATGAATTTGCCAAAGCAGGCAGATCATTTCCTAGATGTTGCCTTTAAGATAGTGAAAAATGGGGGAATGGTTCACTTCTATTACTTCCTAAGGGAGGAAGAGCTCTTCGAGGGAGCATTCAAGATAATCCAGAGGGAGGCTGGAAGATTTGGAAGAAGGATAGAGTTTTTAGAGGCAAGAAAATGTGGAGAGCTTGCTCCAGGAGTTTTTAGAGTGGTGGTGGATTTCGAAGTGAATCCTTAGTTCTACTTCTTTATCCTAGCATACCTTCCTACTAATCCCATTTTCTTAGCGCATCTCATACATGCATAAAACTTCTTACCAAATCTATAGAATGGCCTAGTATGGCTCTTCGGCTGCCTCTGGCCACAGATATCACAAGTAATTACCCTTTCTTTTCCTCTCCTGATCTCCTTTGGCATTCAATAGTAAAGGAGCTACAGCATTAAAATCTTTGCCTTCATCTCAGAAATCTGGAGAGAGCCTCCTCTTCAGTGAAATGGAGATCTGAGAGAAGCAAGAGGGAGTGGGGAGGTTTTCCGAATTTAAGCCTTTTAAGCTTTCCCAACCTTCCAAATCTGATTATTTGATCCGAATACCCGAGCCTTGAGATGGCAAGGGCTAGGCTATTTTCCCCTATAATTCCTCCTCTTTCAGAGCTTAATTTGAGGATTCTCTCAATGGCTTCATTGATACTCACGAAATTGGTTTCATCCCTAGCCTCGAGGAGGATGAGGGAGTGCAGTTTCCTCTTTAGATTTTCCTCAATTACCTCATAGAAGCTCTCGGGATCAAAGGATTCTTCCTTTATAGGGATAGTTGTTACCCTTCCAATTTTATAGGAATGAACTCCTGTCTCGCAGATAGCAGACAAAATGCTGGAGTTATGGACGATCTCATATTTTACCTTCTGCTTCTCAGCTTCTAGGAGAATGGAGATATGGGTGGTAGCTACAAGAGGATCTCCTCCCACTAGTAGGCAGATCTTCTTCTCCCTAGCTCTAGCTACGAACTTTTCCACATCTTCCTCAAGATCTCTCCTTTCCAGCTTAACGAATTTCTTTCCAAGCTTCTTGGAGAGAGCATTGAGTTTGGAGATGTCGATGGGGGAAGTATATGTCTCATAGTAGATCTCATCTGCCTCCTTCATGAGCTCAATTCCTCTCAAAGTAGGATCGCAGTTTATTCCCAAACCTATTATTGAGAGCATAAAGTTAGAAGAGGGCTCAGGCTTTTTAATCTTTCAACCATCACTAACTTTTTTAAGGAAAATGACTTCCAGAAATTGTGGAAACAGATTTAGTAATGCTCCTACTTTCCTCGGCCCTCCTCACGATCTCATCAATTACAGATTTCCGAAGAAAGGAAGTGCCAGACTTTCTCACGAATACTTTCATACTTTTTGGAATTCTCTCCCAGCTCACCATTTTCCTCTCCACTTGGAATTGGAGTAGGTTGATCTGGGTCACTATTTCCTCCACATTTTCCATAGCTGTGGGAATGCTGCTCTACTTCTCAGGGATTTGGGGAGGAGGAGATGTGAAAGTACTGGCTGCATGTGCCCTACTCTTTGGATATGTTGGGGAAGATGAACTCTTCTTTCTCAAGTTCTTCTCCAATTTTCTCCTAGTGGGAGCATTGTATGGAAGCGTTTTTTTCCTCCTAGTCTTTCTCAGAAATTTTTCGAAGATCTCGAAGGAGAGGAAGATTGCTAATTTTACATTAATCATACTTATTTTCCTTTCTTCCCTACTTTTCTCTGATTTCTGGTATATGATAGTGATGACTGGATTCCTCATTTGGCTTTCCCTCAATGCGGATTGGGTTGAAAATTCAATGAAGAAATATGTGGAGATCCCAAAGCTTACCGAAGGTGACTGGCTAGTGAGACCAGTAAGATATGGGAGGATAGTGGTGGAGCCTAGAGCTACTGGACTCACAAGGGAGGATCTAAGAAAGCTCAAGAAGCTCTATCGAATGGGAAGAGTAAAGAAAGTATTGATCAAGGAGGGAGTTCCATTCGTTCCAGCCTTCCTCGTAGCTTTTATCCTCACTCTTATCTTTAGGGATTTTCTGGTGTTGAAACTTGTCACCAGTAGCTTGGTGGTCTCTCCTTGATTTCCCTTGGCTCCTTCTTGGATTGAAGTTTGGTCACTAGCTGTTGTTGAATCTTCATCAAGCTCTCTTCATCTACCTTACTAGGCTCCCAAGCCAGTGTTACTTTATCTCCCTTACGTCTCGGAATGATGTGGAGGAGGAGATGAGTTGATCTCTGGCCTGCGGCCTCTCCTATGCTATGGATAAGATTTACTCCTTCATATCCTAGAGAAAGTAGGGAGAATGAGATCTTAGTGGCAGCTTCAAACAATTCCAATAACTCATTACTGCTGAGCTGAGAGAGAAATGTATAGTGTTTCTTTGGAAAGAGGATCACATGTCCTGGAACAGCAGGGTTTATATCTAGGCAGGCAAAAACTTCAGTACTTTCATATACTTTGAAGCTCTTTAATTCCCCACTCGCTAGGCCACAAAATGTGCATTCCACGCAGAGAATAGGTAGGCCTCCTTTAAAATTTTACCTCACTTGGGTAAGGTCGAGGAGGAAGCATTTCTCCTCAGAGATGAATGGTGAGAGTGGGGAAATCAAGGTCTTACTTCCTGCAAAGTAATCATTGAAGCAAGGCATTATAACTACTTTGCTCAAATTGCATTTAAATCCAAGTTTCCTAGAAATTGCTTCCTTATCAATTCCCCCAATTACCCAACATTTCCTAAAGTTGAATTTACCAAGTTCAACCACTGGATGAACATGAGCCATGATCGCGATTTCAGCCAATTTCAAATATCTCCTTGGAGGCCAAGCATGTCCATGGAAGATGAGGAAATTTCCATGCAGTAAGCTCTTAGTGATCCTAAAATTCCTTGGTCTAGGTTTGATGAGATTCCTCAGCAAACCATCGTGATTTCCAAGGATCAAAACTACTTCCTCAAACCTCATGCAGAGCTCTGAGATAAATTTAGGAATTTCGACCTTCTCCTTTGAGCTTAGGAAGATACTATGCTTCAGATCTCCATTTATGATGAGTTTTCTAGCCCTTCCAGCACATTTAAAGATCTTTTCAAGAAGTCTTGAAGTCTGATTTAACATGTAATACCCTTGTTTCCTCAACTCCACTTCAAATCCGAGATGGAGATCAGCAACGATTAGAAACTCATCTAGCCTTATGGCCTCAAAATTCTTCAACAGCTTAAACATAACTAAAACTATAAATATTGCTTTAAAAACAATTCTAGTGTGGGGGTTACGGAGAGGAGAAAAGCTAGGAAAGAATATGCTTCTTTAGCTAGGAAATATGGACTTCCAAAATTGGAAGAGCTAGAGGAAGAGTTTCATTTCTACTTGCAGGAGGGGCCAGTGCTTCCAAATGTGCTAGTAAGCATTCTGAGGAAGATGGGTCATGTGGAGACGCTCATAGAAGAGATATTATATCCGAGGAAGTTTCTCCTAGTTAATTTGGGCAGGTTCTTCACAGAGGAGGAGAAGGAGGAGTTACTTGAGTTCTATAAGAAGTTGGAAGCAAAGCTCTTCCTAGGAGATCTAGCCCTACTTAGTGGTGAGGATAGGGTCAAGATATTAAAGGAATTGATAGAATTTCATAGGAAGGAGGTTAAACCATTTTCCAAAAAATTGTATGGAAAAGTGATAGAGGGCCTCAAGGGTGGAGAGAGGAAGCGGGAGGTATTTTACTTGAGGTAGAGGTGATGCATTTCCCTAATTTTCTTCACGAATTCCTTCCATAGCACTTGGAACTTCCTTCTTGGAACATCTGTAGCCAGCCTTCCATTCACTACATATACTTCTCCCCACTTTCTGATGAATTTCTGAAAATCTATTTCCCTTACCCAAACAGGAGGACCTAAATGAATTCTCCTCTTAGAGAGGTCTAGGGTTTCCACCTCCACGAAGACTATTACTTTTCCATCTACCTCAATCCCACTAGCATAAAATCTGTAACCTTCTCTCAAAGCCCTACTCTTAAATTGCTTAAGTTCCCTTTCCAGTTTTGCAACGAAGACGTCATCGTTCAATGGCTTCTTTAGTTGGAGGAGGAAGAGCTTAGTACCTCTTTTAGCACTTCTCCTCCTCAGCTCCTCCAGCTTCACTTCACGCTTAATGAAAAAATTTAGGCTTGGGTGGAGGAGGAATTTCCTAGCTTGGAGCTGGAATGTGGAGAAGGTCTTATAGGTAAGGGAGGCAAGTACATTTCTTTGCTTGAAAGTAGGATCTATTAGGATAATTGGACTCCTAAGCTTGGCCTCACTCAGATTTCTTCTCACCTCCTCCTCATTTTTGTAATATCCTTCCATATCTATGAAGATCTTTGGAGGTCTACAGAGCTCTCTCAATGTATTGAGGAAGCTTCCATAGTGGAGGATTAAGAGCTCACATGCGTAGCCTGAAAAGCCATGCCTATAGGTCTCAGCTCCATAACAATTGTTAGCCTGCAGAAATGTCTTGAAGAGAATAATATCCTTCCTCAACTTTTCATTGAGCTTGCTTCTAACATAATTTATGTGGAAATAGGAGAGATCTATCGTGTTCTCGGCCTCCTCAGGTCTTGAGATCTTGAGGGCTGGAACCACCTCAATCAAATAACCTCTCTCCACCTTTCTGAAGAAGTCTCGAGAGCCATGAATGAGTTTTGGATTCCTAAGAGCACTTCTGCATATGGATTCAAATGCCTTCATCATCTCGACATCTGGGAATCTGATGAAAATGTCTATGTCCCTCGTATTCTTGGAGAAAGTCCTCTTAGCCACAGAACCTGCGAGAATTACATCCACATCCTTAAGCCTTCTCCTCCTCACCTCCTCCTCAAGTGCAGCTCTGTAATTCTCAGCAATTCTGAGGATGCGTTCCTCCTCAACCTTAGTAGGAAATACCTTTCTCAATGCTTTCTCCACGATCTGCTCGGGGGTAGGCATTTAATTAAGTAGGGCTTTGAATGTTAAAAATCTTAGCAAAAAATTTTAAGCCAGAGCTCCTTTTCCAATTCATGATAAGGGTGAAGCTCATCTTCAATGGAGTTGGAACTTCTGGAGATTCTGTGAGAAAGGGGTTAAGCGCCATATTGGCTGAGCTGGAGAAGGAGTTCAAGGTTCAGAAGTACAAGATAGGGGTACCTGAAAAGGTGACTAGTGTGAATTACTTTAGCTTTCTCGAAGTAATAACTGAGTTCGAGAGGCTTGAGGATGTCTTCGAGATAGTAGTTAGCCGTGAACCTGTGCTCGTTGAGATCTTAGAACCTGAGGAAATTCTTTCCAGCAGAAAGGAGGTGGAGAACTGCCTGAACAGATTGATAGAGAAGAACTGTACCGATGCTAAGATAATAAAATCTCTGACAGAGGCTACTGTAGCTCTCAGGAGAAAATTGGAACAAGTTAGTACGGGAAAGGTTTAAAAACACTTAAAAGGAAAAATTTATTAAATTAGCTTTGCTCTAAAAAGGAAGGAATGGGGTGAAAACCCCTCCGGAGGAGGTATGAATTAAATGAGAGGATCTAAGATGGAAATGCATAAAAGATTCTTAGTAGCATTAGTGACTGCAGTTTTCCTGAGCTCATTGATGCCAGCCACCTTCGGTCAGCTAGAGAATTTACCAGCACCCTTCATCACCAATGGAGTCTTCGATGCCTATGTAGTGGTCGGAGCAGCTGGAAGAGTGGAGGATGTAATTGGAGCCATTGAACTGGCAGCAGCCTTCGCTCAGAAGGCTACTTCTCCTGCCGTAGCTGGAGCAGGAGGTGCAGTTATCGAGGTGAAGACATTCTCAGGAACTCAAGATTCAGAAGTACCAATACTCAGTAGCGGTACCGGGCCAACCGCAGGCTATGAAATTCTGCCCAACTATACTTACACACTGAATGATGTTAACTACACAGCAGTGGAGGAAGCAAAAGTAACAAACATAACGGTTGACGAGTATCTCAAGGTGACTATACCAGCTCAGACAGTAGAACACAAAGCTTGGATCGTCAACCAGGACGGTGAAACAGTATCAGACATAATAGGGTTAACGATAAGGGTGGCAGGAACTAACTTTTACGTAGTTAACTTCACCCAAAATGGGAACATAACTCTGGGAGAGTCTGTTGAATATGATGATGTGACTATTCCATGGACTTCCACCATTGCTGGAAAGGAAGTAGCTGTAGAGGCAGTAAGTGCCGATGGTAAGTGGGCTAAAGTAAGAGTGGGCACTACAGTGAAGTTGGTGAATATTACAACTGCTGTGACAGTAGAGGATGTGACCTTCGTAATTACCAATGTGATCAACTGGGGAAGCTACATCACAGCAGATATAAGTCTAATAGCTTCCACAGAGAGGTGGGAGCACAACAAGGAGTGGCCACGTGATCCAAGATATATTGTGGATTTGAGTGAGAGTGGGAATGTTACGCTAAAGAACAAAAATGATATTGTTTTAAGTGATCTAGGAAGCTTCAAGGGCCCAGCAGAGTCATGGACCTTCTACTACAAGGAGAGGAAGGATAAGATGGAAACTGCAAATCTAACCGTAGAGGTGGGCGAAAACTCTGCGCCATTGAGTGGAAGCTTCGAGTATAGCAATGGTCAGTGGAATTGCACAGCAATGCCAGGAATGAAGCTCCAGCGATACAATCCTGATTTACAAGTATGGTATGATGTGGAGTGCAGTGCAGGGATAAATGTAACTAATGAAGACATGTTCAGAATGGTGGATGCTGACGGAAGCTACGCTCAGTTTAAGGTGAACAACACCACAAATACGATAACTAGCGTAGGTGTTATAGACAAAAATGGTACAGTAAAAATATTGAGTCTACAAGATAATAACTATACTACAAGTGGTGGCACCACGTTCACCTATGCCTCAGATACTAAACTCACTTTCGATGCTGTAGGCTCAATAATTAAGGTAACTGAGAAACAACAACAACAGCTAGGGGAGTACTCTATCAGATATGGTGTGAGCGGAGTGTACAGTGGAGGAGTCCAGTTGACTGGTCCCCTCAAGTATGGAGGCTTCCTCACTTTCGATGGCTCAGTACTAAAGTTTACTGAGCCAGATGGAGCTTCATGGACAGTAACCTTTGATAAGAATGGGTCAGCCTTCTATGTGAAGGCATACAACCTGCCTGCAAACGGAACGAAGAGCCCATATGGTTCCCTCTTCGAATGGAACGAGTATTTCCAAGATCTAAAGTCACCAAATGCTCAATCTGAGGGTAATCTAACGATTACAATACCTAGAAAGGATGCAGTCTGTGCAATAGGTCAGTGGATCTTCACACCATTGAATCTGAGCTTGGGTGAGGAGAAGCCGGTAGGAAATACCACTATCAAGCTAGCTGATGTAACTGGAGTAGGCGGAGTGAGAGTAAATCCAGTTGCCTTGGGCTTTGCTAAGCAAGATATTGAAATGGGTGCAGTTGCAGACAAGCCATTGATCATCGTAGGAGGACCAGCAATCAACAGACTGGCTGCTGAAGCATTTGGTGTACCATATCCAAGCTATGGAGAGGCATCCACAATTAAGCCAGACCACTATAAGATAGCATATGCCACAGTGAGAGGAAAGCCAGCAATAGTAGTGGCTGGCTGGGAGGCAAGATACACTTACTGTGCAGCTCGACTGGTGGCTTCATACGTATTGACAGGACAGCCGGCTCTTACTGGAGTAGTACAGGAAGGTACCTGTTAAGTACCTTAAAAAAACCTTCTTCTTTTTTATTATATTATGAGGAAATTCCCACATATCATAGCTTTCATTGGTATCCTCGCCTTTCTCATGATTCTCTTTGTTATGCTGGGAGGAGGGGCCGAGGATCTGAGGGAGAGAGGATGTAGGAATGTGGAGGAGGAAATAAATCTGAGAGGGAAAATTATCTGTAAATGCAAGTTCGAAAATTGCAATTTGGAGGGGCTTCCTGTGAAAAATTCATGTATTTGCAACTGCAATGTGAATGGAACAAATGTGAGTGTCTGCATCCTCTGCGAAGATATAGATTGTCTATCCAAGATAGGAGAAGAAAGATTATAAAGGGAGAAGATTTTTCCAATTGAGATGTGGTGGATATTTGGAAGTTTACTTGAACTCTTCAGCAGAGCTGAGATAGGTACCCTGCTCCTACTTTTCTTCTACTACTTTTTCCTATACTGCACAATTTTCTGGATGCTGGTGTTGTTGGAAAATAGGAAGAGGATCTTCTTCGACCCGAGGCCTAGGAGGCTTCCGAGCATCTCGATCATAATTCCCGCTTATAATGAGGAGGAGCATATAGCAAGGGCGATAGATTCTTGTCTAAATTTGAAGTACCCTAAGGATAAACTTGAGATAATAGTGGTGAATGACGGTAGTACGGATCGCACCGAGGAGATCTGCAGAAAATATGAAGCCAAGAAGTTGATAAAGCTTATCAATAAGCCAAACTCAGGAAAGGCCAATTCCCTGAATCTTGGAATAAGCCTAGCTAGAGGAGAACTCATCTGCTGCTTGGATGCAGATTCCTACTTTGATGAGGAAGCATTGCTTAGGATGGTTGGCTATTTCAATGATAAGGAGGTGGCTGCAGTTACTGCTGCCCTGAAAGTTTCGAGCTCCAATACAATTCTGGAGAAGATCCAGCACTTAGAGTATTTATTTAGTGTTTATCTGAGGAAGATGTTCAGTTTTCTCGATTGTATTTATGTAATTCCTGGCCCTGGAAGCATTTATCGGAAGGAAGTCCTCCAGAAGGTAGGGGGATTCGATCCGAACAATTTGGTCGAGGATACAGATATAGCATTCAGGATCCAAAGGCTTGGATACAAGATCGAGAATTCTGTGAATGCTGTAGTATATACTCATATTCCTAGAAGCTTCAGAGGCCTGCTCAAGCAGAGAATTCGATGGTATACTGGATACTTGGAAAATGTGCTTGGGAAGCATAGGGATCTGATCTTCTTCAAAGGTTCTCCGAATCTAGGAATGTTCCTACTTCCATCAAACTTCCTCTGGTTATTCTCCTTGAATTACCTCCTCATCTTCTCGGTATATGAATTGTTTGGCTATTTATATGGAGGCTTTAGGAATCTCTTCTTAATTGGTTTCGATCTAGGAATTCTACTTAGGAGCATAAGGTTTGGGATTGGTTTGAACTTCTTCTCCTCATTCTTCCTGATCTTCTTAGGATTTTCATCGATAGTGATATTGATAAGCCTAAAAGTGGGGAGGGAGAAAGTGGGATTAAAGGAAAGATACTCGAATTATATAGCATATATTGCCCTATACTTCATACTCATAAGCTTTTTTTGGTTAGCTTCCACAGTTTTTTTAATATATAGAAAGGTGAGGGGGGGAGGGGGATGGAAGGGGGAAAAGGTGCGATGAGTTTTAATTCAGTGAGGCAAAATGGCTAGGAAGAGGTTCCATTTGAGCTTGTACGTAAGTGCAGGCATAATTTCTTTCATCATCTTCATCTCAGGAGTATTTGTCGGTGTTTTGGTAAATGAGATAAAGGCAAGAAGTATAGAAGAGGGATCCAAGGATGTTTCAGGAATGCTCAAGGATTTTGAGACACAACTCCTCCTTCTCGATCTTTTTCCATCGAACTCTACTTGTCAACTCTATGAAGTGCAGCTCCGAAGACTAAGTGGGGAGCTTGGAATACTGGAAGAGGAACTTAAGGAATATGAGAATAGTAGGAGGATAGATTTCCCTGAATTTCTGAAGATGAAAGAGGAGTATAATCTATTGCTCATCAAATACTGGATCTTCAGCGAGAATATGAGAACCAAGTGCAATTCCACCTATCTTACTCTCCTCTACTTCTATAATAAGGAATGCAGTATTTGCAATGATGAGGGAATAATCCTCACTTATTATAAGATGAAGTTGAGAGAAAAACTTTTAGTATTTGCAATAGATATGGATTTGAATCTTACCTCTACCAAAGCTTTAATGGAGAGCTTTGGAGTGGAAAAAGCCCCTACCCTCGTAATAAATTCTCAGAAATTTGATGGTTTCTATGATAAGGAAGGATTGAGGGAGTTGTTATGTAGTTTTGGGTATCTTGAGGAGATATGTTAGATATTCTTCATTAGCTCATTCAGGAGAGTGGTAGCATAACATGCTTTTCTCAGGACGAATTGGATTACTGCTTCTCCCTTTTTCACCTTGATGATCTTGAACTTCTCAGGAAAGAATAAATAATCCCTAGAGCTGCCTGAGAAACTCATCTCTGGCATGCTTTCCACTTTGAAATTCTCTAGAGTTATTTTCTCTCTCCTCAAGATCTCTTCTACGATTTCGCCAATTTCTCCCTCAAGCTTGGTGTTGAAGCCAACGAGGGGGACCGATACATTTTCTCTAAACCCTCTTCTGATCATCTCACTGAGAGTGAGATTGAAGATATAGCTCTGATAGGCATTTATGAACATCAACCTAATCTGTTTTGGAATTCTCCGGAGAGCTCCTATGAAATCATTTCTACTCCGAATTAGGTGCTCCACCACTAATCTCTCGATATGAAGCTCTTTTGGAAAGCGCTTGATGGCTTCTTTCCAGTCTCCCCAATTCTGAGCTAAGAAAAGGCGAGCTTCCCTATTTTCCTCCCCCTCAAGCTCTGATGTGCTAGTAAGGAGGATTTTCACAGCTCCCTCAAAATCTCCGAGCAGAATTTTCTTTCCCACCAAGTGATTGATCGCCCTCTGCTCCCCAAATCTTTGAATTCCGAAGAAGTTTGGAAGACCCATTCTAGCCTCTCGAAGGAATTCCTCTATCCTTGCTTTTACTACTTCAGGCTCTAGGAAGATCTGACTTATCCTTATTGTGAAGCGATTGCCATAGAGCTCACCGATCCTGATAGGATCATCTGCATAGGAAAAATTCTTCAACAAGATCTCCTTTAATCTCACTTGCCTTACTTGAGAAATAGTAGCTTGGTAAATGCTTATCCTTTGAGATGTAAGGGCGAATTTATCCTTATTTCCAGCATATCCTATCCTCTTCCTACTTATTCCCAACTGCTTGCTGATCATCCTTATGGCTCTGAGGGTATCATAATTCCTCTTAACTAAGGTAACGTGAAGATAGGTTTTCCTCCTCTTGGGAAGCAGGTCGAGGAATTTTTCAATTGGGCTATACCCAATCCTATGGAGCCTAAGGTGCCTATCTATTTCCTCCACTATGAAATCTTCAGGCCTCTCCTTGATCACTCCTCCAATTGGTTTTGAGGACGTATAGAAGTATTGGATTCCTATCTCAGGATTCACCTCTTGATCACCCTCTTTCCCCTCTCCTGGGGGACAATTTCATATCTTGCATTCTCAAAGTGGAGTGAGAATTCCCTACCATCGAGAATCTTATCCAAAAAAACTGCGAGAGCAGCCACTTCGGAATGAGGTTGAGTTGTAATTGAGATGTTCCAATCAGCTAGAGCATACACTTCCCTCGGAACCTTCTCAGCCCCAACCACTACTAGGAGATCCTTGGAATTTTTAATTTCATTCAGCTTATGAGGAAGAGGAATTCCATACATCGTTAGATGTACTATTTCTCCTTCCCATTGGCGTAGGAATTGCTTCCAGTTTTTTTCATATCTTATCCTGAAATCTCCTCCCCAATCCCTTACCACCTTTTGAATGGAATTGATCACCTGCTCATCGAATTCCCCACATAAGATTCCATCCCTACATCCAAAGGCCCTAGCTACTAGAAATACATGGGTGGTGATCCTTTGATCTCTAACCCTTCTATGTCCAAGCCTAAGTACTGTGACCTTCATAGCTTACTTACCCTAGAAACACCCCCTATTTTTTCGACCTCATATTTATGATCTCCTGCTGCCTTGAGTTCATCTTCATGAGTTACTATCACGATCTGGGGAATTGTCCTCAAATTTCTGAGAACTTCAGGAAGGGCTTTGATGTCCTCCTTATCGAAGCCGGTTGTAGGCTCATCTAAAATGAGGAGTTCGCTCCGCTTGATCCCACTTATCTGAGCTGCTATATTGGCTAGAGCTAAACGGTAGCTCAGAGCTATACTTGTCTTTTCTCCTCCACTCAAATTGGAGATAGGTACTTCCTCTCCCCCTTTTGTATATGCAATTGGTTCATAATCAGAAGAAATATCTACATGATATTCTCCCTCCCTTCTTATCTCTTCGAAGAATCTCTGAAATTCTGCCCTAAAGTCATCCAAGAATTTATTCCTTACCACTTCCCTCACACTTTTTATATCCTCCCTCAGCCTAGAGAGGAGATTGGTCAACTCCCTCAACTTTTCGAGCATTGTTATCTTCTTATTCATTTCAGCGAGTTTCTCCCTCTTTTCCTTGATCCTCTGAGAAAGCTGGGAAAGCTGGGTTTCTAGGATCCTTATCTCCTTGAGGGTAGATTCATAGCTGCTATGCCACCTCTTTTCCTCCTCTTGAAGGTTCTCCCTCTGCTTGGCCAATTCATCATATATCTCAACTTCTTTTTCAAGCTCCTTTATCCTCAATCTTAAGGCATGCTTACTTTCAGAGATATTTCTCAACCTCCTTTCCCTATCTTCCTTTATCCTCTGAACTTCCCTCAGCTTATTCTCCAGCTCCTCCAGTTTTCTAGCGTTTTTCTCCTCAGCTTGAATAATTTCGAATTTCTTCTGAAGTTCAGATATTTCATGTTCTAACTCTTCAATAGATTTCTCATAATCTCTAATGACATTTTCCCTATGCTCTGAAGATATCATTTGTTTGCAAGTGGGGCAAGGAGCGGTTCCTAACTTCTTAAAGGCCTCGAGCTCCTTCCTCAACTTCCCTAACTCTGAAGTGAGGAGCTCTATTTTCTGAGAAGTGGCTCCTCTCTCCATCTGCAGCTCGATGAGTTTCCTTTCCACATGAATTCCTTCCTTCTCCTCTCCATATTTCTTCAGGCTTTCATCAAGCTCCTTAAGTTCTTCAGCCAATATTCTCTCATCCTTCTCCATCTGATTTAGGCTATGCAAAGTGGAGGCATATTCGATCTTAGCTTGAGTCACCTTCTCGAAGTGTTCATTTAATTTTCTCAACTTCTCCTCAACTTCTTTCTTCCTCACTTCTATCTCTCCCAACTCCCTCTTTTTCCTCTCCACTTCTCCCTCCAATTTTGTTTGTTCCAATATGAGTTCCTCCATCTCCTTTCTCAATTCGCTGACGAATTTGACTTCCCCCTCCAATCTCTCTATGGTCTCTCTGAACTTCGTTATGAGCTCACGCATGTTTTCCCATGTGAGAAGATACTTCGAGAGCTGAAGAATTCCATCGATGAACTGCTGTCTATCACTTGGCTTGAGCTCTATGAGCTTCCTTACCTCATCCTGCTTAGTATAGCTTGTGACCTCAAATATATCTTTAGGATTACAATCCTCAGGATAACTTAGGATTTCCAAGATCTTCTGATTGAGATCTGTAGCTCTGGCCATTATTGGAATCCTCACATTATCTTTGAAGAGCTTGAGAGCATGCTCATCCACGATTATATTCTTTCCCACCCTCTTTAATCCCCTCTCAATTCTGTAGATCGAATTGTCCTGCTCGAATTCCAAAATTATTTTTCCTTCCCTTTCTCCCCTCCTCAAGAGCATCTGATTTGGAATCCCTGCCTCTGAGCCAAAGAGAGCATATTCTATCGCCATGAGGATGGTTGATTTTCCAGATCCAGTCCTACCTGTGAATACTGTGATCCCCTCCCCAAATTCTATCTTAACTGATTTGTGGGACCTTATGTTCTCAAGCTGAAGACTCCTTATCTTCAACTTTGATCCCCTCCATCAGAATTTTATATAGCTTGGAGCAGATCTCGCTTACCTCACTTGGCTTCAGTTCCTTTCCAAGATGGGAAATTAGAAGTTTGGCTAGCTTAATGGCTCCATCATCATATTTCTGCCTTCTCAAGTACTCCTCCTCTATCTCCTCTAGACTTTTCTTTTTTATTTCCAGCACAGCTATACTATCTGGATTTAGAAGCTCGCTTAAATATATCTTCACGAAGAGGTAGCCATTCTCCTTTGCGAAGTTTTCTATCGCTTCTCTATCTATTTCATTCCTATTTCCTTTAGAAAGCCTTCCCATCAACTTTAAGATGAGGATTCCTCCACTACTTGGTTTAATCATTTTCCTACATACTTCAACCACCTGCTGGGGATTTAGATTATTGCAGTTTACTGGCTGCACCACGAAATTTCTTGTGCTCAATTTGATCCATCTTGGTTTATTATCTTCTATGATGAAGAAACCCTTTTCCCTATCCTGCTCTATTTCGGAGAGGTCACAATACTCAGTAGATCCTGGATAGTTGAGCATGGAATTACCTATCTGAAGCTGAATCCTAGAATGATAATGGCCAGCAGCATAATAATCGAATCCCTTGGGGAGAAGCTTAGCTTCAATATCTGCATAAACCCCTACTTCAGGAATTTCAGCTAAAGTATGGTGGAAGGCGAAGATATTGTAATAACCTTGGCGAGGCTGGACTTCAAGATTCTTGTAGATCTTCCTTATCTCAGACCTTATTCCAGGAATTCCACAGATAAATACCTTCTTTTCAGGCAGTTCTATTCCTCCAAGTTTGAACTTACCACCTTCCTCCTTAAGGAAGTTCTGTAAATTGATCACATAGCCTATCTCCTCGAGGAGATTAATCGGAGAGCCTTCCACCCCCAGATCATGGGAACCTGGAATTATAATGAATGGAATTTTCCTCCTATGAACTTCCCTCAACTTGCGCATACAGAATCTTAGCACATGATAGGAGGGGTTTGGCTTATCGAAGAGGTCCCCTGAATGGATGATGAAATCCACATTTTCTTTGATAGAGATCTCGATCGCTTCATCGAAAGCTCTAAGGAAATCTTCTTCCCTCTCCTTCAGCTTGAAATTTGTGGCTCCTAGATGGGTATCACTGAGATGAGCGAATTTCATACCCCTAGATTAGTAAGCTTTTCTGAATTTAAAGCTTTGCAGAGATTTTTAAAGATAAATTGTCCTAAATTTATAATGGGATTGATGGGAACTATCCTTGCGATCTTGGGAGTTGTGATAGGAGCTATTACGATCATCATCAGCGTAGACTGGGTTAGGTGGAGCCTCTTCAAATCTTTATACCTCAGGAATGAAGAGTTTTGCATAGTGGATGCAGATTGTCAAGCGATCTGTGGATGCAAGAATTTCCTGAGCTGTAAAGAGGCTAGTTCGGGTGAGGGAGTAAAGTGCAAATGTCTGAGCTTCAAGTGTTACGTTCAAAATCTCTCAACTTCCTCTGCTCCTTCTCCTTCTTGATCCTGATATAGGTCTGCCAAGATCTCCTTATGAATTGCTTCTCACTTTGAGTAGCATTTTTTACGAATTCTATGGCTTTAGGATCATGAGGATAACCGTTTCCCACCTCCTTCCCAGTTATCCTTTCAATCCTCCTTATCTCCCTATCCCTGATTACCTTGGCAATTATGCTTGCAGCTCCAACTACCTTATAATTTCTATCGGCATAATTTTCAACGATCAACTTGCATTTATGCTCCAAAAATCTGTTTAGGAGTTGTTTGAATCCTCTGGGATTTGGGGAAGGACAATCTATAATCGCTATATCTGGCTTAGCCTCATCTATTATCTTAGCGAACTTAATTGCCTCAAGTTCATTTAAGTTCGTATTTACTTCCAACCTTTCATCGATTTCTTTTGGGGAAATCTTTACCACATAGATCTTAGAGCAGAGATTCTTCAATTCACGATAGAGTTCAGCCCTTCGCTTAGGAGAGAGGAGCTTTGAGTCAGTAACTCCTAGCTCAAACAATTTCCAAGTAGAATTTTGCTCAAAGAGAGCTCCACAAATCACGAGGGGACCGATGATAGATCCCTTTCAGGTGAGCTCAACGCTCATTTCCTGCCTCATCGATCCCCAAGATGGATTTTCTTCCCATTTTAGCATGTCCAAAGTGTACTATGAGATCTACTTTTATTCCATTTAGCCTAGGGAGATCACAGGCTCCATAGCAGCTCCCTCCGTAGATTAGGACTTGACATTTACATTCTCTCTCCAGCTCTTCAGCCACTTGAGTGGCTAGAGGCTTAATCCCATCTGGCATCTGGATCAATACAAGTTTACATTTATGTTTCTTTATGTACTCTATTATTTTTGGAAGCTCTAGGTCAAATTCCATAATTATAAATATTTGGCGAAGTTTATTAAAGATGTGGATATAGGGGCTCTCGAGCTAATAGCAAGGACTGCACTTGCGATTGCAATAGGAGCTGTAATTGGAATTGAAAGGGAATATAAGAGGAAGGTTGAAAAGGAAGTGCTTATCTTTGGGGTAAGGACCTCGATCCTCATCTCAGTGCTTGGGTTGATCTGCTCTCAGCTGGCTGAAAGTGTAGGGGAAGGCAGCAGCCTGATCATAGGATTGACAATTGTTGCCATAGTCTCCACTACAGCCTTCATCCTGAGATTCTTAGAGTATAGGTATATGGGACTTACCACCTATATCTTAGCTTTTATAATATATCTTCTAGGTTTTATGGCGGGAAGAGGAATTTATAAATTAACGATAGCTCTAGCTATAATAGTGGTAGCCATCTTAGCACTGAAATCGGAGTTTCACAACATGATAAGCGGATTGAACAAGGAGGAGCTGATTCAAGCCATTAAGTTTGGAATAATAGCCTTTGTGATCTTACCATTCCTTCCAAATGACTATGTTGATCCATTCCATATCTTCAATCCCTTCCGCTTTTGGAGCATAGTAGTAGCAGTTTCCTTCATAGGATTCATATTTTTCCTCATTCTGAGGAAAGTGAAAAGGGGACAGTTCTTCCTCCTAGGGATAATTGGAGGATTTGTAAATAGTGAGGTAGCAACTTACGAGATCTCAAGGCTGGCCAAATGGCAAATAGTAGATGAGGCAATAGCTGGAGTTTTATTCTCATGTTTTTCCATGTGCTTAAATCAATGGATCCTCTTGCTCCTCGTCACAGGAGCTCCAGTACCATTGGTGTACATAGTAGTTCCCACCATCTTCTTAGGGATACTAGTTGAGATCCTAGCCTATCCAGGATTGCTCTCGTTGAGGGAACATGAGATCTCAATTAAGTCCCCATTTTCCTTCAGACAAGCTCTTCTCTTCGCAGGAATTTTCCTGCTCAGCACGTTTATGATTGGAATAGCAAATCATTTCAGGCTTATAGTTGAGGGAGCAGCTCCATATCACTTTTCAGGTTATGCCTATCTGATGTATGGAGTTACCTTTCTATGCTCGCTTCTTGCTGCCTCTCCAGTGGTGTGCAGTATAGCTTCGCTCTTCGTGGCTGAGAAATTAGGTGCTAAGATGGCTACCCAGCTTCTTCTACTAGCAATCTTGGGAGGGATAATCAACAAACTCTTCTGGTGTAGGATCTCTGAAAGTAAGGAATATGTGAGGAAGTTGAGCAGAGATCTAGTTATCCTAGCATCAGCATTATTTATCTTCCTCTTTACCCTTTCCATATATTTCCCTTAAATTCCTTAGAAAGTTAAGTTTGAAGAGTTCAAAATCTGTTTTATTTATTATTCCTCCACATGCTCTGGTATGGCCTCCTCCTGAAGCTCTAAGGTTGAAAAGACTGTGCTTTAGAAGATTAGTTAAATTTATCTTTCCATCATTTCTCCTCAAGCTAATCCCAATTTTCCCCCTCTTCTCATTACAGATCAAGATGGTGGAGTTCGGATACTTGTAACTGAGCCTAGTAGCAAGAGCAGAAGTAATTCCATGTCCCTGATTCCTCATGTAGAAGAGCTTGAGCTCAACATCCTTATATTCTTCACTCTTCTTCAGAAATTCCTCTTCCAATCTTTTCAATTTTCTCTCAACAGCTTCATACCATTTATGGAATTTCTTTACTCTCTCCCTAAATTCTGGAAAATCTCTTGCCTTCACTAACTCGAAGAAGACTTCATTCACTCCTTCCACTCCTCTATAGATCTTTGCTGAACCTATGATTTGGGCCATTTTTCCAAACTCGTTATCAAATTCATCTCTTCCTTCCTTCAATCCATATTTCAGAAGGGAGCTATGGATTATTTCAGACCACCATTTTCCTCCCCCATCCCCAATACAGCCGATACATGCAATATAATCGAAGGGAGTGAGCTCATCGAAGAGTAGGAAGAGGAGCATAGAAGTGGGACAATAGGCATGAATATGCATTAGCTTAGGATGAACTAAAATAAGCTTCTCAGAACCCTTTAGAGATTCATATTCATGGTGATCTATTAATATCACCTTGCTCTTGAACTTTTCCACATACTCTAGGATTGGAATATCTAGAATTAGATTGAGGCCTGCTGTAGCCAGGTTTGCAAGCTTGCCTCTACTAGCTTCCTCGGGGGAACTGAAGAGGATGAAGAAATCTTTGTGGAGCATTTGGAGGAGCTTAGCCATGAGGAGGGCGGAGCAAATTCCATCACAATCCGTATGGGAGATGAGCTTAACCCTATCTACCTTGGAGAGCTCTTGCATGACGATTTGCTTGAGATTTTGCATTTACTAATCAAATTGTTCCCACTTTAAAAAACCTTCAAATAAAGTTTAATAAGTTGGGATGATTAGTTTACCCTGATGATAGAACTGGATGGATCCCTATTGGAAGGTGGGGGCAGCCTAGTTAGGATAGCTGTTGCAATGAGCGCTATTTCTAGAAAGCCCGTTAAGATATATAATATTAGAGGTAAGAGGCCAAATCCTGGGTTGAAGAGTCAACATTTAAATGCAATAGCTGCAGTGGCTGAACTATGCAATGCTAGGGTGGAAGGATTGAAATTGAATTCTAGAGAGATTGAATTTTATCCTGGAGATGAAATAGTTGGAAAGAATTTGAGGATAGATGTTGGTACTGCAGGAGCCACTACCTTAATCCTTCAGGCAGTAACTCCAGTAGCAGCCTTTGCTAATGCTCCAGTGAATTTGGAATTGATAGGGGGTACAGATGTCCCATTCTCAGCACCAGTTGATTATTATAAGAATGTATTGGTAAGATTGTTCCAGAAGTTTAATTTAAATATGAAGCTTGAAGTGGTGAGGAGGGGATTCTACCCAAGAGGTGGGGGAATGATCAAGGTGAGCTATACTCCAGTTGAAATAAAAGATATAAAGCCTGTGGAACTTCTGGAGAGGGGAAATCTACTCAAACTCTATGGTATATCCTTTGCCAGTTCAGAATTGAGCAGGGGAAAGGTAGCAGAGAGGCAGGCATTGAGTGCTAAGCAATTGCTCGTGGAGAAATTTAGGAAGGATGTTGAGATCTTCGAGGAATATAAGCTTTCCAGGTCTCCAGGATCAGGCATAGTTCTCTGGGCTGAGTTCTCAAATACCGTGCTAGGGGCAGATGCTCTCGGGGAGCTAGGAAAACTAGCTGAGAGAGTAGGAAGGGAAGCTGCTGAGGAGTTGGTAAGGGAAGTGGAACTCGGAGCATGTGTAGATAAACATGCGGCTGACAATCTCATTCCGTTTATGGCAATTGCTGGGAAAGGAGCCATCAAGACGAGCGAAGTCACCTTACATACTAGGACAAATATCTGGGTGTGTGAGCAGTTTTTTCAAGGAAAGTTCAAGATAGAGGGTTCAGTGATAAGGTACAGTTAAAATGCAATTCTCAATTCTTGGTATAATTTTCAAGGTGTTGGATGAAATCTCCAGCGCATTGAAAGCTAGGGTGAGGAAGAGTATAGTATTTACTGATACAATGGCCACCACTTTAAATATAATAATAATGCTCACATTGCTCTATTTAGGAATTGATTTCTTCAAGGCCTATGGCCCATTGATTATCTTGATCCTATTGGCTCTACTCTTATTTGATTTGTTCCTCCACAATCAAACCAAATTTATGCAGGCCTATTCTTGGCTAAGAAGTACGATAAATTTAAAATTCCGTAAATGATTCAAATCCCATGGCCCTTTGGGATACGCTCCAGCTCATATTTTATCTCGTTGCATATTATGCGCTAGGAAAAATATGCTTGGTTGGCTGGAGAGGAAAACTAAACCCAATCCTCAAATTTTTATTCACGTTTCCCTTAGGCTTTCTAGCATTCTTGATTTCTCCTATGCTCTTGGGAGTACTTCCAATTAAAGTCCCCCTCCTATCTGAGTTGATCGCAGCAGTGATGGTAGCATGCTTCATAGCTCTGGCTCTCTTTCTCATCTCTGAGGGGATGGAGGTCAGGCCTGTTCAGATGCATGAGCTGAGGAAACTTATGGAAGAATTTGAGCAATTCAAGCAAGAGTTCATCCAGCTTAAGCAATTTCTAGCTCAGAAGAAGATAATTCCGGAAAAGCTAGAGGAGGAAGAGGCTCTGAAGGCTCTAGGAGAGGAATTGAAAGAGAAGGGAATAAAGAGTTTCAAAGTGCTGGAAAAGGTTGAAGAGCTGAAGAACTGGAAGTTTTTGGTTCAGTCGGGAAAGAAGAGGTTTATAGCCCTAATCGATGCTTTCTCTGGGAAATTAATAAAGCTGGTGGAGGAGCGAGGGAGAGTTGCCAAAGTGATAGATTATTTTTCTAGAAATAGGATAGCTTTAGCCGGAGTGTTGATCTTAGTGATACTTGCTGCTGGGGCAATGGTATTTAGTGGAGAAATTTGGAAAGTTCTACAAGAACAGTTGAGACTCTTTGGAGTTCAAAGGGCGTGCAATCAAACATGCTTCTCTCCAAGCTGTCTGCTTGATTTGATAGAGGGAGGCAGGATCGGTCAAGAGAATTATACGATTACCCTTGAAAGAAGGGATGAATTACTAGAGGTGATCAATTCCTCAGTGAATGATGAGGCAATAGTGATCATGGATGTATGGGCTGAGAAGGAGTATCTTCTAGCAATCTCCCTCACCTCAGCACAGAGGGAAGAATTCATGGGGAGGGTGATGAGGGGAGGGATGAAGGAACTAGTAGATTTCGTGAGTAGGAATCTCAATAGCTTAGGAAATGTGGAGATCTGCAGTATTACCCAAAATATAAATTGCGGATGTGAGAAATTCTCAACACTTCTCTTTAGAATAGCTCCTCTCATCTATGGAAAGTTCGGCTAAGTGCGGAATCTGTCTTAAGAGAAGTTCAGTGAGGTATCTAGATTATCTCGGCAAACACGCATGTATCCATTGCCTTTATAAGATCTTCAGAAAGAGAGTGAGAAGATTAATTTCTGATTTCAAGTTGATCGATGGGGAGAAGAGAATAGGAATAATCTTCGATAGATCTCCTACGAGTTTTATCTCCATCCACTTTCTCAGAGAGATTTATCCTGAAATAGAATTCTCAGTAATTCCCAAACATACACTGGGAAAGATTCCTCAGAAGGTGGAGAAAATAGTTGACCCAAAATGCTTGGAAGATTTTGGAGAGTTCTTCATGGAGAGACTACTCAACGGAAAGTTCCAGTTCCTAGAGGTGAGAGAAGGAATGGTGATAAGACCATTCATTGGAGTTCCAGAGGAGGAAATCAGAATTTTGTTGAGGAAAAGGTATAAGTGCCGAGGAAAGTGGAGAGAGGTGGAGAGGAAATATTCTAAGTTCTTAAGAGAAGTTCAAAAGGTGAGGGCAGGCTCTCTCTTTTCGCTGTTAAAGCTTTACAGGAAACTGAAGCTTATAAAAGCTTGAGTTTCCCAGTAATTTTATCTATCTTTTCGTCCTCATCAGGACCAATGGCTAATGCAGTGATAGTGCCTGGCTCCACTTGGGTTAAGCCCATATCTACCACCAAAGAATTTACTATTCCAGCCTCATCAGCCTGGCGCTTGAGTTGGAGCAACTCATCTAATGAGTTGGCTTTCACTACTACCTTCTTTGCTCCTGAATTTAACCATGCTGTGAACAACTTCCTCTTCTTCACCCTACAACTCTCACTAGCTTCTAGACAAGCATGACAGCACTGAGCAACTAATTTTCCTAAACCCAATTTCAGATCCTTTCGCACCACTATCACCTGCTTCATTTTTGTAAACTGAAATAGATCCTCCTATTGTTCTTCCCCTTGTTCTCAAGTTTTTTCACTACTATCCTACCTATCTCTGAAGTGTTCTTTACATGAGTACCTCCATCTGCTTGAATATCTACTCCTGGAATTTCAACTATCCTAAGGAGTTCTGTACTAGGCAACCTTTGAGAAGCTAATTTAGAAATAGATGGAATTTTGAGGGCCTCCTCTCTTGGGAGAAAGTAACTTTTCACCTGAAGACCCTGAGCAATGATCTCATTCGCCTTCTCTACACATGCCTCGATTACATTTCTATCGAAATACTCCAAGTTAAAATCTATCCTAGATTCCTCTAATCCAAGCTGATTTCCTGTAATGAGGGCTCCACACTGCTGATGGATTACAGCACTTATTATGTGGGAAGCAGTATGCATCCTCATCAACTTATATCTCCTTTCCCAATCTATTATTCCATGGACTACATCTCCCACATTTAGGCCTACCCTATCTACTACATGGATAATGTCTCCTCCACTCTTCCTCACATTTATTACTTTGAACTCCTCCCCACTCCTAATGAACTTTCCAGTATCATGGGGTTGGCCTCCACCCTCTGGATAGAAAAGGGTTTTGTCAAGAACTACCTCATTTTGATTAACTTTAATTATCTTTGCATCGAACTCCTTCATGTAACTATCCATCAAATAAAGAGCCTGATCCACAACAGGATAAGTTTTTTATACCTTAAATAACTTTAGCTGGAGATGACAAAAATAACATGTAGCTCATGTGGAACAGATATTTCAACTGTATCTAACTCTGTGAGCTTTAGTTGCCCAAACTGTGGAAAAGCTACTATCGTAAGATGTGGAAAATGTAGGAAGCTCGTGGTAAAGTATAAATGCTCAAGTTGTGGGTTTGAGGGACCTTAATGGGAAAAGTAGCAGTTGTGCTTAAAGTATTGCCCAATAGCGTTGAGGTTAATTTGGAGGAGCTTACCGAGGAGATACTCCAAGCTATTCCCGAGGATTGTCAGCTTCTCAAGGTGGAGGCGGAGCCAATAGGGTTTGGGATAAATTCTTTAGTTTTTACCATAACTAGAGATGAGGAACTTGGAATTAGTGATGTGGAGGAAAAAATAAAGAGTATAGAAGGAGTTGGAGATGTAATCGTAAGTAACATTACCTTGATCTAGTTCTGCTATTTCTGGAACAGCTCTGGAATTAGCAGGCTGGACAGTAGGAGTCTGTCCATGATTTGAAATACTCCGGAACCACAGTGCCGCTGATCCCAAATCCCCAGAATGCTGGACGAGCTACGTAGTTTCCTCCTAAAAGTGACCAAGTTCCTCCAGGCCTGCGCCATCTTAGCCTCAATCTTTGCTCGTATCTTCCTTGGAAATGCTCGAGGTAGAGAGGATACCATCTTCCTCCTGTTAGATTTTTTGAGCAGGTGAAAGTTGTTGCCCCGTGATGTTCCCAGTCTCCAGCACAAAATTCACCGTTGATGAAGAGGACTGCACCATCATCACTTGTGATCTCAAAGTCATAGGTGCCATTGGTAGGAGCATAGAAATAGGCATAGATGTTGGCCACCCAGTGATACTGTTCTCCACATGGAGCATAATCTGTCCAGTCTATAGATGAGGGATAGAGCATGCAGAACACATGTCTTGGATAGTAATCAATGTCCCCTACATCCACGAAAACTGCGAAAAAGCTGCCAGTATCACCGAGGATACCACTAGTCCGTATGCTTGCCAAGCTATTAGTGCCATCATTCCAGAAGGTCACTACGTTCCTACTGGAGCTGTTCATTCTTATCTCTGCATCGTTTCCTGCTGAGTCTCCCCCAATGCCAATTGTGTCTCCATACCCTGTTCTTACTGTAATAAAATTACTTCCCCATAGAGGAGCACCACCGAAGCTTCCTCCCTCACTCACTTGTAGAGCATCATACATCCTCACTACACCATATCCAGTAGCATGGGCATCAATGATCAAGTCTCCTGTAGAGCTTCTCAATCCATAGCCACTATCTACATAGATGTCTCCTCCACTTACATGTAGCTTAGCCCCTGGACTTGTAGTTCCAATTCCAACATTCCCACTTACTAGTACACTTCCATATGCCATTATGGATTGAGCCGCTATATCCCATGTATTCACTTCACATGTCCATCCACTAGGACATGATTGGTCTCTAGTCTTGAATGCACTCGCCCTTACAGTTCCGCTCACCTGTAATCTTTCGCTTAAACTTGTAGTCCCAATCCCCACATTCCCAGCAAAATAAGCATTCCCACTACTTATATATAGTCCCCAGTTAGTTCCTGCTCCAGATGCAGAGCCATAGAGAGCATATTTCGTTCCATTATCTCCACTAGCTATGCCCATAACTCCTACATTTGCTCCAGATGCCTCACTTGCTACTCCATAGATTCCATAAGCTGTCAAGCTATCACTTCCATTTGCATAAGCATAGATGCCCTGTCTTCCACGAGCTACATAGGCATAACTGGTACCATCGCTATCCCTAAAGTATCCTCCATAGGTGCTTCCTTCTCCATAAACTCCATAGCTTCCACCAGTTACATGAAGTTTTGCTGCTGGACTATTAGTCCCAATCCCCACATTCCCAGCAAAATAAGCATTGCCAGCATTGTTTATCCAGGCATTTAATGCTCCACCTTGACCTAGACCTACTGTTCCTTCTGCATATATATCCCATGTATGTACTCCTCCTCCCCATCCACTTGGATAGCCGGAATCAGGATCATAGCCATAGGTACCTATATTTCCACTTACCTTTACTGATCCTCCACTCACCTCAAGTTTCTTCGTTGGAGTTGTAGTCCCAATCCCAATATTGCTTCCGGATTGATAGATAATTGAATTTCCCAGAGAGTTAGATCCTGTCCATACTGGTATATAATTGGCAGTTCCTCCCCCACTTAAGTTTCCAGTTGGCCAGCTGCTTATACAATTGCTTCCTATGCAGAACATATTTGCAATTATAGGAGAGCTCGAGCTGATGTTCTTAAATACCTCAATCCTATTAGTGGAGCTATTGTAATGGAGTACATAGCTTCCAGCTACATAATCGTAGAGGCCAACTGATCTTCCACTCCCATTTAATCCTATCCATAGATCCTGATTGCTTGGACTTAATATCCTAAATACATTGTAGATCACTCCACTCATACTTCCATAACTTCCATTCAGGTAAATGTTCCTAAATCTATGGGTAGAGTTTCCTAGATCCACTGCTCCACTGCTAGCTGGAGTGAAGTTTCCTCCAATAATTAGATTGGAAGTACTTGGAAATATGTAGCTTCCA
>JAPDLS010000006.1:0-1344 GCA_025920425.1 Candidatus Haiyanarchaeum thermophilum
ATCTTTTCTTCTTCTTGCTTCAGTCGTTCCTGTTCTTCTTGCCACTTCTTGTACTCATATTCTCTGATTGCTCTTTCTGCTTCTGGTGTTAGATTCCCTCTCAGTACCAGTACATATTCAGATGCTTCTGGATGTTTCACTAGATACTCTGACAGACATTTCCTGCATATGTAGAAGAGTTCTCTTGTAGACTTGTCATCTCCCTCTTGGTATGCCACAAAGTTCATTGGCATGTGTTCCATGTTTCCATTCTCAAAGACTTCTCTGTGGCAATTCTGGTGCATCTTCCAGAGGTCTCCACAGATTCCTTTGCTGAGTCTCTCCAGACGTTTCATGGCTGCTCTTACTGCATCCTCTTCTGTTGTTGGTGTCTCATCTGGCCAATCATACTCTGTTGGCATCTAGATCTCTCCCAAACGTTTCCACACAATTCCTTTCTGGCTAAGTCTCTCTGCTTCTCTTTCATTTATGAACCGTAGTCTCTGTTTCCTTGCATTCCATACATAGCCTACTACTGTTCCTTCAGTTGGTACAATTATCTCCTTTGGATCCAGTTGTGCAATGAGGTCATCTAGCCACTCTTCAATGTCTGTCAATGTCTCCACTTCCTTTACTCTTCAACTAGATCTATTATGACAAACACTATAGCCATTCCACTTAGGATAGTTAGCCCTAGAGGTATTGGATGTTCACATGCTAGCTTCTCAATGACAATACCAAACAGCATTCCGTTGATAAGCAGTGACAGTCTTCTAAGCAGTTCTCTGAAGTGCACTCAACTCAACTCCTTTGAGGTATTCTTCACAGAGTTCACACAGACCAGCACAGCCATCATCACTTCTACACTTCTGAGGTCTCTTCACCTATTTCACCTCCTTATCCTCTGAAGAATATCTCAAGTGTCTTAACATACTCAGTCAGTGCTCTGTGTTCCTTCTCATAAGTGTCCAGCAACTTCTGTAGTTGCACTACTGTCTTCCGTAGTTCTGCCACTGTCTTTTCATATCCTATTCGTCTACTTAGGACATTGTTCACTTCACAGAGATATGCTACAAACTCTGTGATTTCCTTGCTTATGTCCATCCTAGTCACCTCTGTAGACTTGTGCTTTCCACTTGAGATACTCATAGACAACATCAAAGAAGAGGATTGACAACAGGAGGATTACTATTGTTACTGTCAGTGCTAGAGTGTCACTTGCAACTTTCTCAAGCAGTTCTTCCAACCACTCCAGTATCTGTACTTGCATCTTTCATCCTCCACATCCTTAGTTCTTCCATCCACCAGAGGTTCTCTCTTTCATCTGCTTCCTCATAGGCTCTTTGGATGTCTTCTTTGCTGAAC
>JAPDLS010000006.1:1442-14746 GCA_025920425.1 Candidatus Haiyanarchaeum thermophilum
GTTCTTCCAACCACTCCAGTATCTGTACTTGCATCTTTCATCCTCCACATCCTTAGTTCTTCCATCCACCAGAGGTTCTCTCTTTCATCTGCTTCCTCATAGGCTCTTTGGATGTCTTCTTTGCTGAACTTTAACCTGTCTATTGTTATCTCTATCCTCAATGTCATTGCTTTCTGAGTTATTGGACACACTATGAATCCATTGAGTTCTTTTGTTATTGCTTGCTTCAACCAGACTTTGTGTTCTCTCCCACACAGTGGACACTTGATTATGAAGTAGTATTCAGTCACCTCTGCTCCCTCTGTCGTATTTCTTCAACCAATCTCTTGCACTTCTCTTCATAGTACTTGTAGATTGGTTGCACATCAACTATCTTCTTTGTCTCTGGATCTCTGAAGAACAACAGTCCTTCTTTCTCATACTTTTGTATCTTTGGCTTAGGCTTTAGTATCTCCATCAGTTCTCTCTTTGTCTTCTCGTCCTTGCAGACTACGTTCAGAAAGAGATAGTTTCCTTGTGGAGGCTGTATGAACCTTGGCTTGCTGTGTCCACACTTGGTGCACTTCCACTCACGTTCGAGTCTGTACATTCGTCCTCCACACTTCTTGCATCTCAACACTTTCACCTTCATTTGTCTCAACCTCCTTTTTGTTTACCTCCTATCCACTCCTCATCTTGGTTCAGAGCCCAGTCCAGGATTTTGCGACTGGTTTAAGGATAGGCTTAGAAAAAGAGTGGTTATGAGTGTGACTCTCTCTTGTCCAGCAGTGAATACACTGTCCACCAGATCTTTGGTTCCATGTCTTCTTCTTGCACACTGGCCTGATAGATTTCTCCTGTCTGCCTGTTGATGAACTCAATGACATGAATAGTACTCAAGTCCTTTATCCACCTCCGTAATATCCATGCATATAGTTTCACTTGCACTACTGCCAGTTCCACTTGTTCCTTGGTTATTGTTCCTTGGAATGTTTTTACTTCTAAGATGGATTTCTTTTTGTTCACTTGTATCAGTGCATCCACCTTTCCTGTCACTATTATGTTTCCAGTTCTCCTTGAGTAGTATTTCTCTGTCAGTTGTAGTAACTCTCCATTGCAGTATGTGTGTTTCCTCTCTTCATGGATTTTATGAGCATCAGTGAATCTTGTTTGTAGGAATGGTTTCCACTCTAGTGCATCAGCATCCTGATACACTATTGCTCTTGCGAGATCAGAAACTCTCAGGTATCTGTATTCCATTTCCAATCACTCCTTAATACTCATTTGAGAGCATCAAGACACCACTGACATAGAACAGCTTTAGATTCCTCTTAGCATCTGTAAACGAATAGTGTTGAGAGTACAACTTGTTGTAGTCACCATCTTCAAGAATCAAGTCTGCTTCATTGTCTTCAACTTCAAGCCTTGCTGTCAAGAATGTGTCTCTCTTAAGATATTCACGTATTCTTGGATGTGCTTTTATCAGTGCTACAACATCAGCTACAAACCACGTGTATCCATTTTCCATTATGTACTTGACACCATCTGTGATCAGCACTCCCATGAAGTTGTAGTAGTGCTCTGTACCAGTGTATTTATCCAGTTCTCTGAGTTCTAAGTCCATTTCCTACACCTCACTCCACGTAATCGTCATATACTTTCAGCACTAAGTCTATGTTTTTCTTGGTTGACAGTACTGCACCGACTAAGTCCTTTTTGGTGTAGATTATCCATCGACCATACTTGTTGAGGTACCTTAGTAAGTCAGTAGCATCATTGAACACCTTGACTCTCTCATAACTCCAATCAGATGCTTTTAGGACTAAGACACGTATAGTCATTCTTCTTCACCTCCTTTTTACACCTCCATCCAAACTCCCAGAGGAGGGAGCGGAGCTAGGATTTTCAGCTCCCTTGCGTTGGATGGCTTGAACAGAAAAAACAGTGTGGATAGACATCTCACGCCCTCCTATCCACACTCTCCTACACGGAGCAAACTGAGGACTTAGGCGTTTCAGTCCGACTGCCCTGACGTTGTTGTTTGACGTTGGTTGTCTTTAGGCAGTCTGGGAGATATCCAGCTCTGAGGCTTAGGCCGCCTCTCCCTGTTCGGGAGCACGTGCTTTTCGCCCCAGAGCTTACTGTGGTCACTGTCGTCGGGGCGTGTGTACCTCATACCTCCCACGTGGCGCCCATCTCACGGGGAGTATGCACGTGTGTGGCAGACATCAACACGCCCGTCCACGTGTTGACCTTACCACACAGTGCTTTCGGCTCACATCCGCATGGGAGACACCCCTTGCGGATGGTCATCTCATCGGGAGCCCGTGGACGGACGGACTCCGTCATCGCCACACTTATTAGGTGTGACTGTAAAGGGAGCAGGCGAGTGGACGTTCTTCACGTCCTCTCTCGCCGACCTCCCGAGTGAAGACTGTAAGACTTGTAAGCATCAAGGTCATGACTCTGACATGACATCAACGCCTGAGGTATTGTGGGAGCACTCGGTTGTAGTATTCGTCTGGTGTTATGGCTCCACCAACGAACTTCTGCCAGCCACAACAGGCGCAATACCAATATGTTATCACCAGCACACGCTCAGCACTCACGTGGAAGTCACTGAACGAACCGACAGTTGCCCCGCACCTGACACACGTGAAACGGTTGAACCACACGTGACCTAACCAATCCTTGTGTGGGCGAAACACTTTTTCCTGCACATACATCACCTCCGTTACGTGATACACGTGATACGAGTGAAGATGTGAAGCGTGTAAGTGTGAAGACGTGAACCTGAACACCTGAGTGCACGCCCAATATCATGGGCAGGTGCAACTCGTGGGGGATATGGGCAGTCATTTTGTTGGTGTGTTTGTTAGTTGATAGTTCTAGTGTCTGTGTCAGTTGCACTCAGTGGTTATCACTCTGTTCAACGTCTACGAGTCCAACGAGTTGAATATACTGTTTTCCACTGAGAAGTGTTTTTGTATCTCAGTTCTCCCACCAGCTTTAGCTTCAAACCTGACACGTCAGCTGGGCTTTTTCGCTCTTTTGGTTTCTCGACTGCTATGAATTTGCCAGAAACTTGGATTCGGTTCACAACTCTATGGTAAGCAACTCTGGGAAATCCTGCTAAATGGTGTCTGTTAGGGCGTGGTGGGCGTCTATCATTAGTCGCACCTATGACAAACTCGTGAGTTCTAGGGTGTATGAGTTTGTTGTGTTCTCGATAGATACGTTTTACCATTTCAGAATAGTATGCAATATCTATACCTCCACTAGATTCTCTTGTTTGTGGTAATTTCCAACCCATTTCTTTAGCTATTTCGTATTCATCATAGACAATAGCTTTACCCTCAGCTGAGAAAGAAAGTGGAGCTTTTGTTATTCGTGGTTTGTTCTGTTTCAGCGTAAAGGTTTGGCTAGGTTCTGGATAGTAAAGGTTAGCTATGTATTCTGAAACTTCTCTGCCGTCTTTAAGTGTTATCTTTCGGTTCACGTTTACCTTTTCGCTCACGTTTTCCTTTTGGTTCACGTCTTTCACCATACTCACCCCCTACCCACCCCTACGTTAAAGTGATTTATAAAACTTGTGCTAGAATTTCCTAATGTTGACCTGAACATTTTCCAAACCAAACAGACAAAACCTAGACAAACATCCAAACCACAAACAAACACAACAAAAGGGCGAACAAAAAGGTTCAAGAAAAAATGAAAAAAATGCGATGGAGCGGATGTGATCACTCTACATAACAGAAAGGAGAAAAGGCAAGTGTCTAGTTATTCTGTCTCTGTTGTAGCCACTGTAGAATCAAATCATCACTTGAAAGTGACTGTCCTTTGGCAGTCTTGGTTGGTTTGAGAGTTTCTATGTTGAACTGTCCTTTCACCACTGCCATAATGAATGCTCTCAAGACTTCCGAAGCTGAGTAGCCTTTGGCAGCACATTTCTTCTGAAATTCCTTCCAAATAGTCTCATGGACTCTGAAAGTCTGTCTTGGAGTTACCAAATTTGTCACCTACATCTGAGAGTTGTCTAGACAATTACTTAAATCTTCTGATATTGACATAGCTTGACGAGAACGGACACTTTAAATAGAAGAATGCATTATAAGAGAGTTGAGGTATTGCTTTGGAAATCTATGAACCAAGGTGTAAAGTTTGTACATCCCGTAACAGGAAAGTATATGAAGAACGGTGGCTAGAGACTCCTAGACCAACCTTAGAACAAATGCAAGAATTGGCAAGAATGTTGAATGAAGACATCTCTTACAAGTCTTTCGAGAGACATTTCAAGAACCACTTTAATCCAGGGATAGCAGAACTAGCTGCAAAAGAAGAAAGTATAACTCAAGTAGTAGAAGAAGCAAAGAAGGAAGTCATAGATATTGTTTCTGAAATTAGAAGTAATCTTAATGGTCTCAAAGCTCTGTTGTCTCAAACTCTAGCAGCAACACAAGCACAAGGCAGAGTTTCTCCAACACTCATTAGGAGCCTCACAGATCTCTACAGAGAACACAGGCAATCAATAGAAGCTTGTGAACGTCTCACATCTAAATTAACTGAAGGGACTACATTAACGGAAGGAGAACTGTTGAAGCTAATGTATATATTTGCCAAAGACTTATGTCCAGAATGTAGAGAGAAGTTCAAGATAACATTAGATGAATATTTAGCGAGGAAGAGGCAACATGGTTAGTTCCCCGTCATTTAAAGACTTTGCACTCACTGATTTCTTACTCCAGATCATTACGTGGAGACACAATCTTCCAAAGTTCTTTGAAGATATCACCGGACTAAAACCAAGGCCATTCCAAGAAGAGTTCTTTAGAGAAGTGCAAGAACTAAAGACTAAAAACATAGTCATCGTGGCTGGACGTGGGATTGGCAAGACACTGGCTCTTGCAACTGTAGCTCTTTGGTATGTATTAGTGCTTGCAATAGCAGAGAACAGACCTTTCAAAGTAGTAATCCTAGCAGGTTCACTCAAACAAGCAAAGATCTGTTTCAATTACATTATGGATGTGATTAACCACACTCCTTTCCTCCAGAGACACTTAGCTAAAGAACCAACACAGGAAGAGATTCTGTTCAAAGATGGCTCTTGGATAAGACCATTGCCAGCTTCAGAGAAATCAATACGTGGCCATCACCCAGACCTGTTAATAATAGATGAAGCTGCTGAAGTTGAAGACTCGATCATTTATGCTGCTCTTCCAATGACTGCACCTTCTCCATATGCTAGGCATATCTTTTCTACAACTCCTTCATTGACTGGTTCTTCTTGGATAGAAGACAAGTGGGATCACCAACATGAACCTCAATATGCTCCTCCACAATGGAAATTCTTCAATTGGAATGCTGAATCTATCTTACCTCCAGACCAAGTTGAATTGTTGAAACATATGTTACCAGCAGATGCTTATGCTACTGAAATACAAGGATTGCCATACAGAAGGGAAGGAAAAGTCTTCCGCCTAGAAGACCTCAAAGAGTGCACTAAGATTGACCCAAAAGAAATTGAGAAAGAAGAGATAGGAGAAGTTTACGCAGGCATAGACTGGGGCTATTACCCTGCTCCCACTGTTCTTGTCATTGTTAAACGTGTAGAGGATAAGTGGAGAGTACTTTATTCAGAAGCATTCCTAGCAGAGAACTTTGAAGAGATGCATAGAAAGATCAAATTGATTTGTGAGAGTTACAATGTTGTGAACATCTTTACTGACTCCACTGACAAAGGAGAAAACTTGCGACTGGCTGCAGAAGGTCTCCCAGTGACTCCGGTTTCTTTTAAGGCAGAAAAGCCAATAATGATTTCTAACCTCAGAATGCTTATTGAAAGACACAAGCTAAAGATAGATCCTATGACTCAACAACGTCTTATTGATCAATTGATGAACTACACCTATGACTCTAAACGAAATGATGACTTCGTAGATGCATTGATGCTAGCAGTAAGAGCTAACCCAATTGCTTCTCATGCTCCTTTCGACCTCGAAGCATTCCTCTCAGAACTTGTTGTGAAAAAGAGAAGCACTCACTCTGAAGAAGATAGAAAAAGCCAAATAGGTAAAATTTTAAAAGAAATGGGGAGGATGTAAATGTCAAGTACAAATAGATGGGCTGTAATTAGAGATGCTCTTTTGAGGAGACCAAGGCGGGATAGAACAGACTACAGGTTAGAACAACTAATGGCTGTGTTGAAACAACGCAATAAGACAGGGATTGCTGAGAGAATAGAGCCTTCTGAAGTGTTAATGCGACGCTGTGAATTACTTTACAGACTGGAACCACTTATCTTCTCTGGAGTCAACAAGTTGACAAGGAGGATAACAGGCACAAAAATCTACTTTATTGGAGAGATACCAGAAGAAAATGAGAAGGCAATGAAGTTTATGGAAGAATCTGGACTATTAAGTCTGTTGCCTCATTTAGTTAAGGATGCACTTATCTATGGTTTTGGAGTAGCTGAAATAAAGCAGGAAGGAACATCTTTTACTTTCCACCAGATCTATCCACTTGAATTCGATTATCAAAGAGATGGAACAGAAATTGCTGTAGATGAGAATGGCAATATCAAAGGCTATGTATGGAGACGTCGTGGAGAAGAAGTTGAATTGAAACCATCAGAAGTGCTATTAATACGCTTCTTCACACTTGGACAGTACTGCTTAGGGATTTCACCAATAGAGGCTGCTTTCAAATCAGCTTGGATTAAGTTGAACTTGGAGGAAGCTCTTGGAGAGGCAATTTATAGACATGGTTTTCCACTTGTTAAGTTCAAAATAGGCACTCCAGAACAAGGACCTTGGCATGAAATCACTCCAGAAAAGATAAAAGCTGCAAAGAAGATCATAACAGATCTGCAAAGTGCAAGTGAACTTATCTTACCATGGTGGATGGATGCAGAGATACTGGCAAAGCGCAGTGACTTAGGCAATATTAATCTGTTCATAGACTTGCTTGGGATGGAAATCCTTGCAGCTTTTGAAATGCCAAAGAGTTTTGGAACCGCTCAAGGTGTTGGCAGTAGAGCTGTGGAAGAACTGGACTTTGAGAAGTCAATCATAGCCTTTCAGGAAGAACTAAGGAGACAACTTGAAGAACAAGTCCTTAACAGGTATTATCAACTAAATAACTTCAAATCTAGACCCAAATTAATGTTTGCAGAATATGCACCAGAGTTACAAAATGTAAGGCTCAGAAGACTTTCTGCCTATGCAAAACATGGGCTTATAACTAGAACAGATGACTTAGAAAATGCACTGCGTGAACTGGAAGGTTTACCACCCAAAGTTAAGAAGAAAGTTAAGACAGAAGAGTGCATCTTTGGATTAGGACCTTGTCCAGTGAGAGAAGAAGAATCTCTTCCACTAGACAAACTCGTGGCATTCTGTAACATATGTGTGAAGAGATTGAAGACAACTGGAGAAATATCAAAAGATGTCTGACATACCAAAGAATAAAGACTTTTTCGGGAAAGGAAAAGAACTAATACGAGGAGTCGAGTGGGACTGGGAAAACTTCAAAAGCACAGAAGGATTTCCTGTTTCCGACAAATTACTTGATTGGGTAATTGGACAGGACAATGTGATACAAGAAGTCAAACTGGCACTGGATGAGTGGCTTTACAAGATCAAACATTTACAGAAAATTAAGTGGTATAAGCCGTACTTAGATCCAAATGCTGAAAAACCAACACTAAGCAAAATACTTACTCCTGGTCCATACCTCCTTCTCTTGGGAGAACCAGGGACAGGCAAGTCATTGATTGGGAAAGCTATGGCTGAACACTTGTCTACTCTTTACAGGAAACACAATATTAAACGGTTTGATGTTTTATGTTGGCAGAATAAACTCCTACCATCTAATCCAAAAATCTCAATTCACCCAGCTGGTGAAGGGAAAGCACTTTTGAAGCGTTTGGCTAGAAGTGAACAAAAGAAATCACTATGGAAACATGCCTTTTTAAAAGGACTAATGGTCATCCTTGGTGGACTCGGACTTATAGTTCTTTCTATTGCTGTCATGGATCTAATAATGTGGATTCCTCTCATCGGTCTCACTAATGCATTTCTCAAGAATGCTATTCTCTTGTCAATTGGAGCTAGTCTAATGTTCTTCACCTGTTTTATCTGGCAAGTTTCCAAACTGCTAGGTTTTGGTCTCACAGGGGTGAATATTGGTGGTGCTGCTAGATCATTTGCTCCAAAGTTATTAGTGGATGCAAGCAGCCAGGATGTGCCATTCGTAGATGCTACGGGTCATACCTCTGCTCAACTCTTTGGTTCAATAGCTTGGGATCCTTTACAGACTGGAGGGCTTGGTACACCAGAACACCAACGAGTAACAGCAGGAGATGTTCATCGAGCTAACTTAGGCATACTTTACATAGATGAGATAAAGAACTTGAACCCTCACGAGGCTATCACACTTCTTACTGTAATGGAAGAAGGTTGTTTACCTGTAACTATGAGAAGTTTATGGCATGGAGCAGACACTGCTGCAATGGCTGTTGCTACAGAACCCATCCCAGCCCTCTTCTTCTTGTTAGCAGCTGGAAACTATGATTCAATTAGCCAAATCCATCCAGCACTAATGGATAGAATCCTTGGCTACGGCAGAGTAGTTCGGATGAATACTGACATGCCTAATACTGTTGAGAACAGAAGAAAATATGTTCAATTCATTGCCCAAGAAGTTAAGCGTTTCAATCTTCCACCTTTTTCTAGAGAGGCTTGTATTGAAATAATTGAAGAAGGCAGACGGCGAGCTAACAAGCGAGATGCCCTAATAACAAGATTCCGTCCTCTCATCTCAGTAATACGTACTGCTGGCACACTTGCAATGAACAAAGGAAAACGCATTGTTGATATTGAAGAAGTCAAAGAAGCTTTGGAAGTTCACTGCAAGACTATCCAGAAACAATTGCTTGAACACCAGATACAGGAACAAGGCAAGCTACTGGAGATCAAACCTATTGGTTCAAAATTAGGAACTATTTATGGTTTAGCTGTTGTCCAGGATCCCATAAGTGGAGAAATGACTGGTTGTGTACTGAGAGTTAAAGCTCAAATGATCAAGAAACCTAAGAAACGAAATCTACAAGGATATTACAAGGTAACTGGAATTGCAAAAGATGCCCAGTGGATTTCAGACTCTGTCGAGAAAGTGAGATCTGTTATCCTCAGAAAATATGGAGTAGACATCGCACAGGAATATTTTACTCATATTGATTTTTCCCAGGCACATGGAGTAGATGGACCTTCTGCAGGAGTGACAATGGCTATCCTCCTCTGTTCTCTGCTTGAAAAGAAACCAATCAGACAGGATGTTGCAGTTACTGGAGAAATAAACATTTCAGCTGAAAATGAGATAGAAATTACTGCTGTTGGAGGAGTTCATGAAAAGATTAAAGCAGCAGAGGCATGGAATTTCAAGAAAGTAATCATCCCAGCAAAGAACTATGAGTATTCAATAGAACCATCTGATTACAAAGTTCATGTCATAGGAGCAAGAACTTTAGATGATTATCTTAAAGAAGTATTGGATGGTAATTAGCATACAAACAAACTAGGAGTGAGAATATGAGCAAGGAGACACTGAAAACAGAAGATGAGTTGACACTCATTTTGTATGATGAAAGGGGAAGAGTAAAATTAATTAGAACCAAGAACAATAAGTCAAAGCTAGAGAAATTGCTGGAACTGGCTAAGAAGGTGCTTGGGTTATGGTAGAACTTAGAATTCTTTGGCATAGTGTTGCACCATTCGTTTATTCTGGATATGGTACTGTCACTCGCAATGTTGCTATGAGATTGGCTGAACATTATCCACTCTTGATCTCTGCCTATTATGGTATTGATCCAGGAGCTTCTATTAGAATAGGGAACGTTAGAATCCTTCCAGTCTCTGAAGAAAACTTGGGTGAATATTCAGTCAAACACTATATCCAGAAGTTTAGGATCACACTACCAATCCTTGCTTCAGACTTTTGGCCATTTCCTTGGTTTGCAGAACTTCCAAATGCAATGTTTTATGGTCCAGTGGATTCTGAAGATTATTCACTAACAGATGTTGAGACAATGAAGAAGTTCACATTCTTTATCCCATGCTCTTCTTTTGGTGCAGAAGTCTATAGGAAGTTGACTAAGATGGAACCAACTGCTATCATCCCTCATGGTGTCGATACTTCTATTTTCCATCCGTACCCAAAAGAACAATGCCGTGCACTTTTTAATTTGCCCAAGAAGAAGTTTATCTTTGGAATAGTTGCAGCCAACAGTGATCCCGAACCTAGAAAGGGATGGGATGACATATTTGTTGCTCTTTCACAGTTTAAAGAGAAATTTCCTTCAGAAACCAAGAATTGGTTAGTATTTGCTTTTACTAAACCATCTGACAAACGTGGAGTGGATCTTGTAGAAATGGCAAGGAGACTCGATCTGGAAGACAATGTTCTTTTTCCAGAACATTTAGCACAAATTGTTGGACTTCCAGATCCAGAAATGGCAAAACTGTATTCTTGTTTTGATGTACTCTTGAATGCTTCACGTCGAGAAGGGTTTTGTCTACCCGTCTTAGAGGCTCAAGCTTGTGGAGTTCCAGTTATAGCTTCTAATATCTCTTCACTGCCAGAGCTCGTACAAGGACATGGATGGTTAGTTGATGCAAAAGAAACTGTCTTTACTCCGAGAGGCTGGATTTGCAAACGAGTTGACAGAGAGGACTTGTTGAGAAAAATAGAAGAAGCTTACTTTGATGCTTCTCTCCGCAAGAGATTCTCCAGGAAGAGTATAGAATTTGCTAAGCAGTATGACTGGACTCAATTGGTTAATACAAAATGGTTACCACTTCTTGAAGAGTTATCTTCTAAAACCTTAAATAAGTTGGCATCTAATTAGTGAATAGGTGCAGAAGAAATGAACTTAGAAGTTGCTGGACTAAAAGGAGAATTTGAGATTTATCTTTATGATTCAGAGAAAAGACTGAAGGAGTATAGACGTGTAAAGAATATCACAGTGAACAGTGGTTTCAGAGCTGTTTGTGACATGATGGGTCTCGGTGGTGTTTCTCCCTTCAATTACTGTGCAATAGGCACTGGAACAACAGCTCCTTCTCCAAGTGACACTGCTTTGGCCAATGAGATAGCGAGAGTCTTGGGAGGTTACACCAGAACAGCAGACAATGTTTGGAAAAATGATGCTACCTTTGGTGCGGGAGTGGGAACTGGAGCAATTACAGAGTCTGGCTTGTTCAACGCCTCTACTGGAGGCACTATGCTCTGCAGGCAAACATTTCCAGTGATCAATAAGGGAGCAAATGACACACTAGTAGTTACATGGCAGTACACGTTGTCGTAAACTCGTTCTGTCCTCAATTCTTTTGAGGAGTTAACATGGGAACTGGAGGAGATTTGTGGGACACTCTGGATCTCATTTCTGCTGCAAGGATGAATCAGAAGACTGTGTACATAAAAGACACTGCACCATCAGTTACCTACCCTGGTCAACTATGGTTTGACACGTCTGTCAATAAATTAAAAATACGAAATGCTGCAAACACCGGCTGGATTGACACGTTTCCTCCTGCTAGTCACACTCATGTTGCATCTGATGTAACAAGTGGCACTTTTGATCTTGCTAGAATACCCAACATGGATTGGGCTCACATTTCTGGAGTCTTTCCACGGTCAATTAGTGACGTTATTTCATCAGCCTTTTCTCGTAGTTGGATCTCAGACTTTTTTAGTACACCATTTTGGGACAACATCCCAGATAAACCAAGCACATTCCCTCCATCTAGCCATGTTCATGATGCAAGTGAAATAACCAGTGGAGTATTGGATGAGGCTAGAGTACCCCATACTTTCTCTTCTCCTATCTGGTTCAATGCAGACATAAACTGTAGACATATCGCCTTGCAAAGTAACTACAGCATTTATCCATATTCAGCAGACAATTCCACTTATCTCTGGTTACTGTCTTACTATTCTGAAGAATACTACCCAAGGTTCCAAATTGACATAAGTGGCAAAATGGGATGGGGTTCTGGCTCTGCTTCTCCAGATGTTAACTTATACCGATATGCTGCCGATGTATTGAAGACAGATGATACTTTAGATGTTTATGCTCTTAGGATCAGTGGAACTACAGTCATAGACTCCAGCAGGAGGTTAGTAGGTCTTGCAAGTGTTTACCAAAGTCTGACACCGACAAGCTCTTCAGCTTACAATTTAGGTTCTTCCACTTATAGATGGAATTACCTGTATGTCAACTATGCCTACTTATATTCTGGACTTTACATGGGTGGCACTCAGGTCATGGATGCTAGCAGGAACTTGCTTAACATTGCAGGGATTAGCTGTACTGGTATATCCCTTGCAGGCAGTCTAGACATGTATAATGGACCACGATATCTTTACATGAGAAGCAACCTCTCTAGCGATGGAGACATTGGATACATTCACTTTAAGAATGATTACACTAACAAAATTATGGAAATCTTATCCACTATTAGGAGTGGAAAATACTACATCGAGTACTATTACTATGATGGAAGCAATTGGTACTTTTTAGGGTCAATAGATCAAGACAAAAACTGGAGATTTGAAGGAGAAGCAATTTTAAACTTTAACAGGACTAGGATAACTGGGTTTGACGGGTCGTACTTCCATTGGATAAGATCTAGTTCGGATGACAGCAAATTGTGGATGGCATTCGTGGCAAGTGATGCTCAAGGAAGCCCGAGCAGGATACATATGAATCAAAATATAACAGTAGCTGGTGGCAAAGTATTTAGATTTCTAGGAAATAGTTCTGGAACTCTCTCTGATTTAGGATATATAGAGTTTTATGATAGCTATTTCAGTGGTGGAAGGAACCTGCAAATGAAGGGTATTTATGAAACTGATGGAAAATATTATTTCCAGTGGTATTATTGGGATGGAGCCAATTGGCTAAGCCTAATGCGCTTGTCTCAGGATGGAACTCTCATTGGTAAAAACATACAGCCCTTGAGTACTTCCACTTACGACTTGGGCTCTCCCTCTTCAATGTGGAGATTCTTGTATTCTTACATTCCAATCAATTATTATTCTGGACCTTCGACAACCATTTTGCGGAGAGACGATACTGCTGTATATGGTTATGAAACAACCATGACGAAAAAGAAAGAAATATACCTTTCATTTATTGTACCAACAACATGCACATTGAATATTTATTTTGAGTTGTTCGCGAACTATGACCCAGGATGGGGTCAAGACACAGCTTATGGAAGAATCTACAGAAACGGCTCGCCTTATGGCACACTGCGAACAGTCTT
>JAPDLS010000007.1 GCA_025920425.1 Candidatus Haiyanarchaeum thermophilum
CTCCACGAAATTCTAAGATATCATATGGAGAAAAAGTAGATTTTGAACTCAAATAGGAATTGGAAGATATGCTAACAATCCCATTACTCACAGTACAATTTCCAGAGCGATCCCATTTAGTTGTATCTAATGTACTAAAGCCATCAAAGAATTTGAAGACTCCATCAGGATTGCTTATAGAAGTGATGGATGAATTTCCGAAGAACATGTAAATAGTAGTGGTAGAGCTCGCAGGTATTGATGAAACATTTACCCAGATTACAGTACTTGCAGTATTACATCCACTCTCTATCCAATAAGGCAATCCAGTAGCTACATTCCAATCCTCGCTATAAGTGGAGAATCTAATATCTCCACAATCACTCCTCATCTTTCCCTGAGAAATCAAGGTGTAAGTATCTACCACGATCCTTACAGGATAATTTGATAGGGAATTTGAATTTTGGGTATTGTTAATCGAAATGCTATAGCTATAATAGAAGCCAAATGAGAATCTTGGAAGAGATACTATTAGGATAATCAGAAAAAGGATAAATAAAGGAATTCTTAGCTTCATAAGCTAAAGGAAAAAATTTTAACTTTAAAAAATTTCTTCTCCTTTTTGGTGATGATTTCGATTTGTATACCTTGCTATAATGCTGAAGAATACGTTCAGAAATGCTATAAGGTTCTCCGTAAGATGCTGCGCTCCTACTCAGATTATGAGATAATCTTTTCACAGGATGGAAGCAGGGATAACACCGAGAAAATCCTTTTCAGAATCGCTAGGAAAGATAAAAAAGTGATTGTAATAAGTTATCCTCATAGGAGGGGGAAGGGATTTGGGATTAAGAATTGTATTAAGGTCGCCTCAGGAGAATATTTAATTCTCTACGATGTGGACTGCCCAGTGCATGCAAAGTATATTAGGAAGATGGTTGAGCTCGCTCAAGCTAATCATTCAGATATAGTACTTGCTAGGAGAAAATTTCTAAATTACCCCCTCATTCGTAAGATAGCTAGCAGAGTTTATTTACTTTTAACTAAATTACTCTTCCATCACCCATTCAAAGATCTACAGGCAGGCTTTAAGCTTATGAGGAGAGATATCTTAGGGGGGATGGAACTGAAATGTGATGGATTCATTATAGATACAGAAATAGTAATAAAGGCCATGAGAAAGGGAGCAAAGATTTCGGAGATGGAGGTGCCTTGGATGTATAGAGGCAAGAGCAGCACTATTACCAAGAACTTCCTTCGGGTAAGTATTCAGATGTTCATAGATTTGGTTAAGCTCTGGAAAGAAGTCACCTTCGGAAATAAATTTATTATGAAGCCTAGTCCTTATTCCTAAATGCAGCCAGAGCTTCAAAAAGGAGAGAAGGTAATTCGTGAGATAAGGCCAGATCCCAGTTTCCTCCTCTACCTCCTCCTAAACTTCCTGTTAGCCAACTTCATCTTACTTGGCTCGATTTCTACTCCTGTACTGATAGCCTCGATAATAGGTGGCTCCTCCCATCTATTTCTTCTATTTCTCCTCCTTATAGTTCTTCTGCCTCTCTTCATAAGTGCCATTGTAGCAGTCCTCCACTTCAAGAGAAGATACTATTGGATCACCAATCGGAGAGTTATCGAGAGAGGAGGATTCCTCTTTACTTATGTAAAGTCAGTAAGCTTGGAGGAGATAGGAGGGATAGTGATAGATGATTCAGGTCTTCTGAGATTTTTTGGGAAGAGCAACATTTATCTTCAGCCGAGAGAATGGCCAATTCAGTCACAGGAAAGAGTTTTCAAATTTCTTCCCCTTAATGCTACTTCCCTACTTTCGATAGAGTGGGTAGAGGATCCAGCAGATATAAAGAAGATAATTGAAAATGCTAGGAAAAAGCTCATTTGAAGAAGCGCTTGAGACCTTCTTCTCTAGCAATGGCCAAGCTCCTCTCCATCACCTGATCAAATAACCCTAGATAGTACTCCCAATCTAAGTCTTCCTCACTGAAGAACTGGACAGGTCTAGCCCTATAATTTACTGGCCCTGTTCCCTTTATAATTATTATCTCAACACTCATCCCCCTGTGCAACTCAATCCCCTTCTCCTTCTTTAGCCATTCTGCACACACCTTAATTTTACTGCTCCTCTCATACATCTCTATCTTCTTCGCCAACTGTTCCACTAGAACCAGTTCCTCCTTCTTCAATTTATGCTCCTCAATTAGTTTTCTAGCACGATCTACATAATTCTTCACCTCAGCATAACTTTTTCCACTTAACAACATTTCCATAGCCTTTTTCTGCACCTCCTTAATGAATTTGGGATAATCTCTCCTCACGAGTTCGAGCCCTTTAGCTTCAAGCTTCCCATCTACGAGATGGCAGTACTTCTTCTTAGCAAAGAAAATAGCCCTCCTTGCTACATGCTTTAACTCAACTTCTAACGAAATCTCCTTATTTAATTTGAGCAATAGACCTTGAAAATCTGGGCTCCTTCTAGGGATCACCTGAATTCCATCTGTATCTAGGTAAATTGCCTCAAATCCAAGTTTCTCAACCAATTCTCTAATCTTCTTGATATAGATCCTACCAATCGCAGTGATGGTCTCGGCCAAATCCTTTTTATACAATCTAGAGCTGCTCCATCCAGTGTAGCCATAGATGGCATTTGCAATAACCCTAAGTACATACTGCTTAGCATACAGAACTTCATATTCCTCGCCCTTTGCCCTTTTCATCTCTTCCTTCACTTTTCTCCTCATCTCGATGAGTTCCTCAACAATCTGGGCAAGTAGCCCTTTTCTCTTGGAGCATGTCCAGTGCTTTATTCCAAGCTCTCTCAAATTTTTCTCCGAGCAACATTTACAATCGAATACTTCAGGGGAGAGATTGTAGAGCTTGATGATCGATGGATACATAGACCTAATATCATAGTATCCAACATTCTCATAAATTCCAGGAGCTTTTAGCCATACTTCACCTCCAGCATAATATCCTTCTTCCACCTCAATAGCTCCTCTATCTGGAAGGATCCATCCCCTGAGCATAGCTTCCTTGAAGATCAGAGCATCTACTAGCTCTCCAATGGTTAATCTAGGAACCCTTGAAATTGGGAGGGAGCAGAGCTTTGAGAGCTCAATCTGAAAACCCAATTCCTTCTCAGCTACTTTCTTGATAGCCATTATCTTCTGCTTAGCATATTCCTCCAAATCCTTTGAGCTGAGCTCCTTCAATTTATAGTTAGGAATATCAACGAACTCTCCAACTCCAAGTTCCTCACATACTTCTCCAATCCTCTTCGTTGGCAACTGAGGAAAATCTCTATAGATGATGGGAAACAGATCAATATTTGCTCTTCCAGGAATTATCACTTCCTTGATGATCATTCCCCTAAAGTACTTTCCTGTTTCAATTATTTCCCTCCCGAGCACCCCAAGCTTGAGATCTATGCCTTGAAGCTTAGCCCTCCGGAGAAGATAGGGAAAATCCTCACTATCCTGAGCATACCCTATTATTACATCTGGATCCTCCTCCTGAAAATACTCTATGAATTTACGAATTGCTTCCCGATCATCATCAGAGGAGAAACACTTCATCTCATCGCTGAGACAACAAATTATTGAGATACTCTGCTTCTCAGGTATCGGAAAACCATCTTCACTCTTAACTAGCAAAGTAAAATAGAGGATTTTTAGCTCATCCAAGCTCCCCTCCCCAACCTTCCTAATCTCCTTCACCCTTATCCTCTCTCCTACAGGCTCTCCAAAGATCTCGACCCTGCAAAGAGGTTCCAATCCCTTCTCGATGAGGAAAACTTGGAGAGGATCACTCCTAGCCCCTCTTATATTCATCGTAGGAAACTTCCTCTCGATGAGCTTTGCACAATCTAAATGATTGCAATAGACCTTCCACACTTCTTTCTCCACCCCATCCACTAATCTCTTCACCCTCTCCCACTCCATCACCCTTAATTCCCTACCCTTTTCTCTAGCTTTGAATCCTTTCAACTCCTCGATTTTTCCATCAATCACGTAGAAATACGGTCTCATCTCAGCTTCGGCTATAATCCTTCTTTCCCCACTCCTGAGGTAAAGAATTACCTTGGAATCTTCCAGCTCTAGGTGATAGAGAATTCCACTTACCTTCATGATGAGAAGAGAGTTCGCCTAAGATTTTAATTTTATTGGCTAACATAGAAAAAGTTTTAAAACTGGAAAGGAGTAAATTAGTATGCCAACCTTAAATGAGATCCTAGCCGAATTTAGGTCGGCCGCAAACAGACAGTTGGAAGCAATGATAGAGGAAGATTTAAATACCTTAAAGGGATTTCTTTCCTCCCTTTCAACGATTCCAGCAATTTCCTCCTGTGTACTTTATGGGCCAAGATTGGATAATTTGCTGATAGTGGTGGATAGCAAGAAATATGATAGAGAGGTAAGGGAAAAGGTCCTCAATTCTCTCAAGGAATATGAGAAAAGGGGGCTATTCTTTCAGAGCCTCATCATTAAGAGCAAGGATTGGCTTATGAGAGAAGTGAAGAACTATGAAGAAGGGGCTTTCAATCGAGACTTGCATGATAATCCTATTCCCTTTTTCATAGGTGCGACTCCATTTGATAAAGATCCTAGCTTCTTGGAAGAGATTGGGAGAGAGTTCTTTAGGCGATTTAACTATGATCTGGGAAGGGTGTGGAGGGAAATCCAGTTATATAAGAGGAGGCTATATAAGAATGAGGGAGCCTCAATTTCTCCCACATTGACTTTCTACCTTTCCCAAAACACCATCCCTAAGGTTAAGCGCCACCCTTAACATCAGAAAAATAATAAAATAGTCCTTCTTGATAAGAGAAGATGTTTGCGATAGTACTGGGAACTAAGGCAGAGCTCATTAAGATGATGCCAGTAATGCTGGAACTCCAGAGGAGGAATATGGATTATTATTTCATTCATACTGGCCAGCACTCCATCAGCGATCTAATTGAGGATTTTGGACTGAAAAATCCAGACATAGTGCTTTACACACCTCCTTCTCTCTCCTCAAGATTTATGGTCAGGACCCATAAGGCCATCTTCTGGTCAATTCCACTAATCCCTAAAATTAGAGCTGCGATAAGGGCGTCAAACCCTAGCTATGTGCTCTATCATGGAGATACTTTAAGCACGAGCGCAGCAGCCATAGCCAGCTCTTTCTTGATAAACCCCCATAAGAGGTGGAAGAATGTGCACTTAGAAGCTGGATTGAGGAGTTACGACCTCTTCGAACCATTTCCTGAGGAAATTTCTAGAAGAATTGCAGATAGGTTTTCAGACATCCTCTTTGCTCCTTCCAAACTCAGTGTTCAGAACCTCAGGAGGGAGAGGATAAGGGGGAAGGTGATAAGAGTAGGTAATACCATCGCAGATTCTATACTCATTTCCCTAAATATAGCTAGAAAGAGGCTGAAGAGGCCAAAGGAAAGAAGATATGTGGTAGTCAACATTCATCGACATGAAAATATAAAGTGTAGGGAAAGGATGAAGAAGATAGTAGAGATAGTAAAGAGCGTCTCTCTACCTATTTACTGGCCGATTCACGACAATACTAGGCAGCAACTCCAGAAGTTTGGACTCTGGCAGGAACTTGAAAGTATCGAGAGTATTCACTTTTCTCCTCTTACACCATATGTAGAATTCATCTGGTTACTCAAGCATTCCACTTTTCTTATCACAGATGGGGGCTCAATTCAGGAGGAAAGCCTTTTCCTTAGAAAGCCGTGCATTCTCCTTAGGAAGAAGACTGAAAGACAAGAAGGTCTTAATACTGGAATAAACTTCCTCACAGGTTTAGATGTGGAATATGCTAGAGCAATTATAAAAAAGCTTGAAAGAGGCCTTACCTTCAAAAATTTCAAAAATCCATATGGGGAGGCAGGTGTAAGCAAGAAGATCATAGATTGGCTACTAGCGATGCAGAAAAAGTAATGATTACTTTCTGAATACCTTATGTCCCCTACCAATTCCAATAGTAGCCAGCATGGAGAGAGCAGCAAAGTTATTGGCGAGACCAGCTGCAGCCATAATTTCAGCTAGCTCATCACTCCTCCTTATTCCTAGGAGCTCTATGAGTGCCTTAGCCTTTCCAAAGTTTTTAATTTCTCCTCCCACTATTCCACAGGGTAAAAGCAATTCAGCCTCTCCCACTAAATAGCCATTCTCCTCATACCAGCGGCTCAATGGTTTATATTTTCCCTCCCTGCACGCATGTGCATGATTCGCAGCTTCTATAGCTCTCCAATCCTGACAAAAGGCTAGAGCAACAGCATCCACGCCATTCATAATACCCTTATTATGAGTTACTGCTCTATCTACATCTTCTTCAGCCCAGCGGGAGAGGAGGATTATTCTATCCTTTACTTCCTCCCCATTCCATTTGGTTCCATCATCCAACTTTCTCTCTAGCCTTTCCACAGGTATCCTGGCCTTAGCCTTAGTCAACCTTCCGGAATAGTTGGAGATTATTCTTCCATTAAACTTCGCTTCTATAGCTTCACTTATCTTCGGAGCTATGCTTTCCGCCATTTCACTTGCCACTGCAGCTCCCATGGCATCTCCAGGATCTACATATAAATCAAGGATGAGGCATTTCTCTCCCAGCATATATTCCTTTATCCCAAGATCATATGCTTTAGAATGCCTGTGCCCCCTATTCGCAAGATCTAAGATTTCCTCCTTCATCTTTAGGATCTTTTCCTTAGCTTTCTCAGGTTCCTTTATCCCAAAGAACTGGATTTGGGACTTGGCCCAAGACTTAAGTACCTTAGCCTCAATATTTCCTGTTACCTTCGCTCCATAACAGGCTCCAGCAACCACTGAGCTTTCCTCTATCACATATGGAAGGTAGAAATATCTTCCATTAATGGAAAAATAATTGGCGAAACGTAGGGGAAGGTCGTAAGTACCAATTGGGTTTTCTCCCAACCTTTCCAATTCTACCCAGCTAGGAAAGTTTTCCCTCTTCAAAGCTACGATGGTCTCCAGAGAGGGCCTATAATGCTCAGCGATTACTTTAAATCTTTCCAGTATGCTTAAGTTGTAAAACTTCGAATCCATTTTTTATTAGAAATTTTCTCTTTCTTAAAAAGTTTACTACTTAATGGTGTTTTCAATAATCAGTTTAGGGAGACCTTTTTAAACTCTCACTTTTTGTACTTCTAAAGAAAAAACCACACCTAGGTTTATGGGAACTAGTTCGGAACTTCCGAACTAGTTCCTCTTAAGGGGAACTTTTAGGGGAACTGTTCCTCTTAAGGGGAACGGAACTAATGGGAACAGTTCCCATTAAGTTCCCATTCTTATCAGTTACTTTACAAGAGTCACTTATTCTTTCATTTATCCCTTTCTGACCAACCACATATCTTTTTCTAACCAGTCTCAACAGAAAATAGCAGAGGAGGGAAAATCTAGATAGAATTAAAGCGCTGAGATGTTTAAAGAGTACTTGTAAATCACTTAATGAGATAGCCTTTAACTAAAATCAGACGATTTTTCCCCACCAATCTCAACAAATCAGTTATCTTTTTATAAGTTACTATTTCCTTTGAAAAGCTGGAAAGCCAATACGATGGAACTGTCAATTTGCTTAGGCAAAAATTTCTAAGTGACTAACCTCAGTAGGACCCCCTACAATACTCCTTATTATCCGAAAAGCCATTGAAGAGTAACCGGGAACACCAGTAAAAACATATTTCATAAGCTAGGAATTTATGCTTTAAGAATTAAGCTGGCTTTTTTTAAAAAAACCTGCCTTTAAGCAACGCTTCCAGTATTTCTCAAAAAGCTACTATTGGCTATGGAAAAAGCAATCAATAGCATCTGGAGGTGGAGTGGGAAATTCTAAAATAGCTTGCCGAATCCTTTCTTCCCTATTTTCCAGCCTAGAGTTAATTGCAGTTAGGAGTGGGAGATATGAACCTTATAAGCATGCTAGGAAATGTATCCTGGGATTTCGGCTACGATGGAATGCAGCTGAAAGTAGGTTCTGTCTTTTTACTTTTTTCCTATTACTCTGACTTTGAGGCAATGTCGTGAGCCTAACTCTTACACCACCTATGTTTGAATTAGAGAGAGTATTCTTTTACCTTTTTGGAGAAAACTGGGTTCTTTTACATAATTTTTTCAGAGTATCTTTTAAAAGGTAACCACGGCAAATAATCAAGATGATTTGGGTATTTTCATTGGAAAAAAGGAATTTTTACCATTGTAAGAGTATCTATATATAATCTATGTGGGTAACTAATATGCAATGTTAAAGCTAACCGTTAGCACATTTAAAAGTATCTTAGTTCTATTTTGATAAGTAATTTTTAAATAGCAGTAGATATTTTAACCTTTAAAAAGTGGTAAAATTTAAAAGAAAGGCTACCCCTATCTAATATATGGTAAGTGGAAGTTTACAGAAGATTTTGGAGAGGAAAAGCTTTACTCCTAGCCTAGAGAATAGTCTTCAGGGAGAGGAAATCATAGTTTTCTCTGATACCCACCTCGGAATGAAAAGAGGTAGCAATGCAGAGGATTTTAGAAGGTTCCTCAGTTACCTCAGAGATGAAGTAGAGAGGAGGCCTACTACTATTGTAGTAAATGGAGATTTTGTAGAGCTCTGGACTAGGGACGACTTTACCGTGCTCGTGGAGAACATTCCTGTTATCGAGCAGCTCTATAACTTAGCCAAGAAAAATAAGGTTTATTGGATAATAGGAAATCATGACTATAGATTTAAGGATTTTACCTCCCACCTCTTGCCTATTTGCGTGAGGAGACAACTCATCTTAAGAGATGGGGACTCAAGCTACAGATTTGTCCATGGGGATCAGTACGATCCTACTCAGATAGAATTTTTCTATCCCCTACTCTGTGAGCGCAGCGACGAAATTAGTGGAGAATTCCTTTCCAGATTGGGAGGAAGGCTACTCTCAACTGTTAGGAAAGTGTATCCAAGGCTTAACAGGCAATTCAAAGAAGGAAAGTGGGAGATGCTGAAAATCCCTGAAGAGAGGGGGATAAAGGGAATTGTTGAGGAAAATGCTAAAAAGGATAGGAGGGAAGGAGAGTTTCTCATATTTTCCCATACTCATCAAGCCTTCGTAAACGAGGAGGAAAAGTTGGCAAATCCTGGCTGTTGGGTGAAGGAGCATCCTAATACCTATCTGAGAGTGAAAAATAGGAGGATCGAGCTAGAGGAGTTCTAAGTAGGTTTCATTTAATAAGTAACTAAGTTACCTTTGATAAATTCTCTTAAAACTTTAAAAAGTCGAAGTAAAGGTTTTTAAGGTTTGCTTTTAAGAGGGAAATGTTTAATAACCTTTCTATGGTTGTATGAGTAGGGGTGATCCCTTTGGCAAAGAAGAAAAAGAAGGAAGAGAAGCCTCCAGAGCAAGCTCCTTCTGAGCAACCTCCTTGCAAGTAAGTGCTCATCCTTCTTCGTTTTCATTTCTTTTGAAACTCCGGAGAAGTCTAGCAAGTGCCATTGTAGCATAGCCAAAGATAGCTACTGTGAGAGCCCCCTTTGAACTGGCTCCATGGAGAAGGACTTTCAGCACCAATAAAAGATAGGCTAAGGAAATGATCGAAGATGTGGAGAGGAGATTTACCTTCTTCCAAATTATGGGCCTTCCTCGAGTTAATAATTCGATGATCTCGTGTTTTTTCCTCCCAAATTTTCTAGCAATTTCATATCTTTTGCACAATTCCATTATTTTTCCAGGAATTCCTAAAGAATGGGTGGCTATTACATTTTTCACCCAATCGTCCACATCACCCAGCTTCCATTCCACCAATTCCAAGCTATGCTTCCTACTCAATGGCTTAAGCTCGAGTTCCTCCTCAAATGGAAATGTTACTCTTCTCTCAGCTGAGGCTATAAGGGTTACATTTTCCCCCATCTTCTTCAAGAGTTTTCGGGCATTTGTGCTTAGTCCATCAAAATCGTCTAGGAAAAGGATAAGTGGATCTTCTCTTTGATTCAATACCCACATAACTCTTCTCCAGAGCTCTCCCATCCTCCCACCTCTAGAAAGCATGAGCTTTCTCGCTATAGCTTCGAGAAGCTCTCGTGGAGTGAATGGAGCTTGGAGCCAGATACTATTTTCTTTCTGAAGTTCGAATACCTCTCTCAAAATGGATGTCTTACCAATGCCATTTACTCCAGTTATGAGCAAGCTCTTCCTATAAGTAATTGAGTCTATTATCTTCCCTAACTCCTCATCTCTTCCTATGAGTACCATTCTCAGCCGATTGAAATCCTCGAATATATGAAAATGGCTGAGGAGATGAGGAAGATAAAGTAATCAGCCTTACTTCCAGTATTCACAGGAGCATCGAGGATGATGAGTCTGAGCTTTATTGGCCAGAGGAATTCAATTCCAACTGGAGTCAGCATATCTAAGAAGAGATGAGAGAGAAGACCAAGTGCTGCCAGCAAGTGGAAATCTGGAAGGAGAAACCTCAATGGGCAGAGAATTCCTAAAACGAAAAGTAGGGAGTGAGTAGCTCCTCGATGTGTAGTATGTTCTAGAAGCTTATGGCTGAGTGGCCTTAGGATAATGCCTAATTCAGAGCTCGGCAGATCTATGTCTGGTAGAATGCTGAATAGAGCTAGTCCAATCACATCAAAAATAGTTAGCCTAATCTTTAAAATGCTGGAGCAGAGGAGGGCAAATCCAATATGGGTGAGGCCGAGCATCCCACCCTTATATAGGCAAAGGTTTTAAATAGTAGAAAGCAGCTTTTTTATTGAGCTGAAGAAATTTTTTAAAGTTAAAATTTTTTCTTTTAGCTTATGAGAGTTAGATCTTTCCTATTCATCTTCCTCTCAATTTTCACCATCATACTTGTCCAGAGGGTCTCGTTGGCCTTTAATTACAGCTATCGTATCAGCATAGACAACACTAAAAATCCTAATACTCTCACAAATTACCCAGTAAGGATCGTGGTAGATACTTACACCTTGATTTCTCAGGGAAAGATGAGGAGTGATTGTGGAGATATTAGATTCTCCACTTCCAGTAATGATTGGAATGTAGCTACTGGATTGCCTTATTGGATAGAGAGTGGATGTAATACTCTAAATACTGTAATCTGGGTGAAGGTTCCATCTATTCCAGCATCTTCTACAACCACGATTTATATGTACTTTGGAGACCCATCGGTTACAAGTATAAGTAATGGAGATGAGACATTCTCTTTTTTCGATGATTTTACCTCTTCTACATTAAATACTAGTAAGTGGAGCATCCCAGGAAGTTACAGCATCAGTGGAGGGCTTATCCGCCTCTCCGCCCCTTCCACTTTGAGATCAATTCCTACATTTTCTCCTTCAAACATTCTAGAATTTCGTGGCAATCTTAGCCCTTCCTCTACCACCTACACTTATAGAGGATACTATTACTCTTCTACTTACTACAGTTACCTCTATACCAATGGAACATCCGAGCTTGCATTCAAAGTTGGAGCAGGAACATCTAGTGGAGTAGTTAATTTAACTTATGAGACCGATTGGAATATATGGGGAATCGCATATAATGGTAGTTACTGGCAATTGTATAGAGGACGGTATCTTTATAAAAATATAAGTGGGGTGGGAAGCGGAAGTACCTACTATGCTTATTTCCAGATCTCAAATTCCGGATATATTTATTTGGATTGGGTAAGAGTAAGGCCTTATTCATATCCTGAACCAAGTACTTCGGTCGATTATACACTTATTAAACGTCCACTCTTCTATTATAGCTATAGCATTTCGATTAACAATGCCCAAAATTCAAATTCCCTATCAAATTATCCTGTAAGGATCGTGGTAGATACTTACACCTTGATTTCTCAGGGAAAGATGAGGAGTGATTGTGGAGATATTAGATTCTCCACTTATAGCGAGGATTG
>JAPDLS010000008.1 GCA_025920425.1 Candidatus Haiyanarchaeum thermophilum
CAGCCCTGTACATCTCCTCATACTTCCTTATTAGCTCCCTAAGCCTCCTAGCCTCCCTAAGATGTGCTTCAGCCTCCTCCATCATCCCCCTATACAGGGCCCACCTCCTAAGTGCTAGGCGCCTGAAGTACTCGCTCCTCCAAGATTCAATGCTCCTAGCAATTCCTCCAAGCCTAGCCCTCTCAGACCTCCACTCACTTATGCTCACAATGAGCATTCCAGGATGCTTCTCAATGAAGCCAGCCCACTCGGACTCATACCTCTCGGCAATGCCCCTAAGCCTCTCAATCTCCCCCTCAATCGACCTTATTTCGCCCTCAATCTCAGAAATCCTCTTGTTCAGCTCACCAATTAGCCTTCGCTCAGCCTCATACTCCTCCCTTGAAACCACTATGATTGGCATTTTAAATCCCCAATCTACTTCCTCAACTGCTGTTTATATATCTCAATGAGCCTCTTGATGACGTCTTCATAGGTCTCCCTTGGATGAACCTTGACCTCATCTAGCATCCTCTTCGTCTCAACCCTAACCCTTATCGTGGTTATCCCACCCATATACATCAATATACCATTGTATATCAGGATATATTTAAGTTTTACGGTAGTTTTTTAAGGCTGTAAGTCCATATGGATGTTGATGCCTAGGAGGAGGAAGTCAGTAGCCATTGGAACTTACACCCCAATTCCAGGGGAGAACTACTGGGATTCCTACCTCAAAATGCTGAACTTGGTTGGGGAGTCTGGAGGTAAGGTTCAAGCTCCAACTCCAACGGTTGGGGAGGCTGTAAGCGAGGAGGAGGAGATAAAAATATTCGTGGATAGAGTTGCTGAAAACCTATGTCCACCTGAAAAGGGCATTCCAGAATGGTATAAGAAGAAGGTTAGGGATGAATTGATGGAGGTCTTCGAGGGGAAACGTGAGCTTGGGGAGTGGTTTGACAAGGTTAGGACTGAGCTCAACCTGAAGACATATCAAGTTGCAGATGCAGTCTACAGGGCATTTGAGGGATTGAGGAGTGAGGGAGCTAGGGAGATGAGGAGGTTCTGGGAGGAATACCTAAGGGGACAGTTGAAGGGCTATGGACTTTTAGGATAATTAGTGGATTCCTCCTCAATGTATATCTCATATCCAGGTATGAGCTGAGCTCCCTCCTCAGTTTCAATCTTTATGAAGACCCTCTTCGCCTTCACGTTCTTGCCAATAATCCTTCCAATCCTCTTCGTAGCTGAATGTATGGTCTGCCTCCTAATTGGATACTCAGCACTATCCTCTATGAATGCTGAATCCCCTCTAAGCAAAACTGCAATTATCTCCTCATCAGGTATAATCTTATATCTCCTTATGACCTTGAACCTAGACCTATCGAGGGGGATGACTCTGAACATAATTTACATTATTTATTATTTTTACATTTCTACTTAAATTTTACTGTTATTTTACATTTCTTGACGACGCCTTTATATCCCTTAGAAGCATATAAGTTCTTGAGGTGAGTATATGCCTGCAAGCTGGTTTAGAATAAACCCATCAGTGCTCACAGTAGCAACAAAGACAACCTGGCCACGTAAAAGTGGATGGATGCTCATGGCCACAGCCGCAAAGAAGCACTTGACACTATTCATAAGGAAGAGGACTGCTCCAAATGCAGGTAGAAAAGAAGTTAAAGATGCCTTCAGAGAAATTGCACATCTAACTCTAGGAGAACCTGAAAGGAGCAAGAGAAATACGACTATTAAAATTGAGATGGAGAAGAGAGGACTACGCACAAATGTATACAAGAGGAAGAGCAGAGCCAGACCCGGTTCAGACCTCTATGGATTTGAATATATAATTACATTTCCAAAAGAGGTAAAGGTCGTTAAGCCGCCAACCAGCTTCGTAACAAAGGAAAACTTAGAGAGACTTGAGAAATGGAAGGCAGAGAAGAAAGCGAGGTAAGTAGAAAAGTATAACCATAAAACTAAACCTTAATTTTATTTTTTATGGGTCTTCAAGCTCCTTCAAGCCTATTCCAAGTCTATCTATCAGAGACCTCAGGCCATATAGTTTTACTGGAACTTCAAAAAATGTGCTTATTTCTTTCCATACTTTTTGAGCCTCCTCATACTTTCTCTCATCCATAAGCTTCTGATACTCCTTATACTTCTTGTACTCCTCCTTCAATACATTTAATATTTCCTCCCTTGTAACCACTAATCCCGTCTCCCTACGCACACCATTTATGAATCCCTCAAGGTTTCCGAACTTTGCAGACCAGAACTGGCGTAGGATGCCCAACCGACGCAGCTTTTCCTCATCCTCAACCCCTATGAATACGGGAGGTTTTGGATAGACCTTCGGAGGCTCCCCCTTCTCTATATACTTGAACATCTCCTCAAACTCATCCAAGACCTGCCACCAATCCTCAAACCATGCATCCCTAAATGCCTCCCAGTACTCAATATAATCGAGTGGAAGGAGTCCCTTATTTATCAGCCTATCCTCCCAAACCGCATAGAGAACTTTAATTTCCTCGCTTGTAAGCCTGCGTGGAAATGGTGCTACATTGAGTGGATGTGGTGGGAGCTCCTTCCTATAGTAATAGTATCCCCAATCCCTAACCCTTATCCTTACAACTGGCGTACGTTTGGATATTTCAGGCTTAAGTATCTTCTCAATCCTCTCCTTCAACTTATCAACATCGGGCTCAGTTTTAGCAATGTACATGATGTCATCGCTAATCGACTTTATGATTTCATCAGCCTCCTCCCTGCTGAGCCCCTCCTTCATACAGAGCCCCTGTGCATATGAGAATGCTATGAAGCTGTTTCTATCAAGCGTTTTCTCGGGCTTTGGAGGTTCAGAGAGCTCCTCCTCATTTGCCTTCAAGTCATCTATTATGTAGACCCATCTACCATCCTCAGCCCTAACCTCCTTGACCACATAGACCTTTGAATCTCCAGAGTAGACTACCTTATCTCCAACCTTGAACTTCGCAGGTCTGGGAGGCCTTGGAGGAACTTCAGGGGGTCTTGGAGGAACTTCAGGAGGCCTTGGTGGAGCTGGCTTCGGCGGAGTTATCCCTGGAATCTCAATGCTTATCCTCACACGATACCTCTTCCAAGCATAATTCTCCAATTCATACTTAAACCTTGAGGCCAATTCCTCAATTGGCAGGTTTTCCTCGAGGAGCCTTAGATATATCTTCCTTATCTCACCATAATCGGATACCATTGGAGTAACCCTTTTAGCCTTGAGCGTGCTCGTGAAGGCTGAGCTGAACCTATTGAATAGTTCCTCAAGCTTCCTCTTAACCTCCAACTTTATGAGCATCTCATCAATTATCTTCTTAGCATTTTCACGTGCCTCCTCCCAGCTTCCAAAGCTCCTCCCCTTCAACTCCCTCTCAAAGGCTGTGAAGTTCTCATATTTCAGCTCTGGACGTTTGAACTCGTTCCAGAGAAGCCTAATCTCGTGGTCGGAGAGCATCCTCGGGAACTTCACCTTGAGCTCCTTCTCATATTCAGCAATCTTCTCCCTCAGCTTAGCATTCTCAATCTCTAGGTTGAGTTTATCCTCTAGAAGCTCATCCATATAGGTTATTGCACCATACTTCTCACGCCACTTCTCACCGTATTCTCCAAGGAGCCTCTTAACCCTTTCAACCTCGCCCTTCACTCCATACTGCTCATATTTCTTGGCATTCTCAAGCAATTCTTCAGTAACTTTGTGAAGCATCTCAAATACTTCAGCCAACTTTTCCTCTCCAAGCCTCCTATCCTGCTCGAGCTCCATATACATTAATTCCTCTTCCTCTGGAGCTCTAGGCGGGTAGAGCCCACGCATTGTCAGGAACCCAATCAAATCCCCACTTTTAACGTCGAACTCCTTCTCCCAATCAATCCTGTCAACCAGTGTTTCATAGAATTCATCCCATCTTCCAATGCTCCTCCCATAATTATAGACTTCACGGAAAATCCTCCTGAACTCATATATGCTGTATCTATCCTCCCAGAAATCTCCATATCCAGCTTCCTCATATATCCTCCTAAGCCTATTGTAGAGCTCATCAACCCACTTCTCAAAGCTCCTGTAATCCTCTGGAACGGGCATACCAATAATTGAAATGATAAGATTAAAATTAAAGTTTTCCCCAATAGTATCTGATATGAGCGTAATAACCATTGGGACGAAGTACTGCACCCTATGTGGAAATCATGCTGAGTTCAGATATCGTGAGAAGGTTGGAGAGGCAGTCTGCACAGTATGTGGAGCAATATATACTGTGGCTGATGAGATGATAGTCAAGAACATTAGGATGCCTCCAATAATGACTCCTCCAGAGGAGATTCCATGGTATCTAAGGGGTGTGGAGAAGGTAATATCCCCAGCCTCAAGGGTGAGGGGGCCTGTTAAGTCAGTTTCACTCATGAAGATGATACCCCACCCAGTTGAAGTAACGCCAAAGTACGTCATACTCAGGTGGACAATAGAATATGAGGTTGAGGGGTTCAGGGATGAGGCAGTATATGAGGGATATAGGAAGCTCAAGTCGAATGCAAGGGAGGTTGAACGTGAAATAAATGAGTTGAGCGAGATAATATCAAAGCTGAAGTCTGAGATAGACATGGGAATTAGGGAGAGGAGCAAGGAATATGATAGGCTCCTCATCCGCCAAGTGAAATTGAGGGAGGAGTTGATGAGGATAAAGGAGAAGATAAACACAATTGAGAGGAATGATATTGTCAGGGATGTGCTCGTGGTGAGATACTCCAGAGCCCTTCCAAGGGAGCTCGTGGAGAAATGGGATGAAATACTGGAGAAGCTGAAGATTAGCAAGGCATGGATACGGGACGTAGTTGCAGACCCAAAGCCATTTGCAGCAGTAATCCTACTGCTCTCCACAATACCTAGGCTATCAGTTAGATTTGCATATGAAATACTGAACTACCTTGGGCCTGCTGTAAGCTATCCAACAGTTCAGAAAATCTTTGAGAGGCTCCATAGGCTGGGCCTCATAATATACACGGGCCTAATAGCTGGACTTGGATTTCAGGGGACAAGGGGATATTCTCCCTCTCCAAGGCTCGTATACCACCTATATGATACCCTGAAGAAATATGGAGTTGAACCTGCCTATAGCAAGGAGACCCTTGAGATGAGCAGGGAAATCTCAAGCGTAATCGACTACCTGAAGAAGATGCCTCCAAAGGAGGCAGTCCCCGAGAAGAGGAGGAAGACATTGTTGGACTTCGTAAATGAGTTCAAGGGGAAGGTTGAGGAGGAAGCTCAGAAGCCACTGAAGAGGAGGACGCTTGAGGAATACCTGAAGAAGGATTGAACTATCTCTCCAAAGATGAATCCAGCTGTGAACTCAACGATATCCTCAACACTTTGAACCCTGCTCTCAGCCTCCAATGCCTGATAAACCATGAATATCAGCGTTATTATCAAGCTAATGATTACGCCATAGAGATGTATGGACTTAAGTATGGAGGCTGCAAAGCCTACTATTGCATGGATGAAGTCATCCAAGCTCGTAAACGCATTCCTAGGCCTCATCTCTTAACCCACACAGAGCTTCCAGAATCCCCAGGTTCAAGCAGCTTCTCAGTCAAAATTATGTCCTCGAAGACTGCATATTCATAGCTTCCATATCCAACCTTAACAGTTGCACTATCGTCAATGACCTTGGCCTTGGTGTGACATGAAGTCCTACCGCTCTTCTCCACGATTTCACCCTCAATGACATCTGTTGATGCGACATCCAGAGGCCTATATCCCTCGGCAAGAATGTACTTGGCCCTGCATACACATGAAACAGAGTCTGAACCTGCAAATCCAAGTCCAATGAAGCTGTACCCACTATTATCGAAGTCTGGAAACCTAAGTTCATAATCGACATTTACCCTAGCAACTGCGAAGTCAATTCTATTCGTCTCAACAACTATCGGCATGAGCCTAGTTCTACGCCTAAACAATCTGGCTAGGAAGTTATAGGTTGAGCATATTGCCCTCGTCAATGAGCATGTGCTTAAGGCATTTGAGGTTATAATCCTCCTGTACCATGCAAGTTCACCTATCACATCATTCAATGTTCCACCATCATACCTGCCTGGCTGGACAATCCTCCTCTCCTTGACTTCACTTGGCTCCTTTGTTGGGTCATCAACAAGTACATGTGCATTGCTTCCAAGGAATACTTCCCCATTCCTCTCGAACATCCATCCAATCGTCCCGGCGGTTATAGTATAGCATCCGACGCTGATGCCCATTTTCAAGGGGCGAAATTTCCTTGTCTTGTCTGCCTGTAGAAATTTTATTTCTCCAATCTCTATCACATCAGTCTTTATTCCCATTATTTCAGCTGGGATTACATCTTCAGCTCTTAAGAGGTTTAGTGGAAGCTTCTTCGATACGTATATGACTATGCAGTCAATGTCAGTTTTAACTCCCCCTGTAATCTTCTTCCTAAGCCTTCTGCTGTATCCAATGACGTTTGCCTTTCTGAGTATTTCCCTCCTAATATATTCCTCTGCTTCCCTTGAAATCATGATATCAGCCTCATAAGTATCTGTATGGCTATTGAAGCTATGACTCCGCTTAGTACATACCATATTCTGCTGTCAATCCTATCGACCTTATCCTCCAAGCTTCTAATCCTATCGTAGAGCATGGTGGTTAATTTCTCCAATCCCTCAACCCTAGTCTCAAGCTTTGAAACCCTCTGAGCCAAATCCATGATTAATGGATTGCCTCTTTCACCTTGGTTTTCACCCATATATATCAACCTCCATTTTATCGGTGTTAAAATTATATTTAATGTCTACTTCTCTTACATTTACCTTTTTAATTCTGAGGTCGCCCGCCCTCTCATGAAATCTAAAGGATGCGGAATCTGCGTTTCCACTAATCTTTACGCCATCAACAAGGAAATCAACATTGTCTATTCTAACAAGAGTTTTAGATGCAGGTGAAAGTCTTGGCGAATACTCATGAACATATACCTCCACATAGCTTGCTAATGGAAGGATGCATCTATATCTATTCACATACCTTCCAATTTCTCTTTCAACAGTCTTCTCCAATGTTCCACCTTTAATACTGCACCAATCACTTATCTTCTTGTCTATTTCAACCTCAATTTTAGAGGGTTCACTCACGTTTCTCACCCACATACATTGTTATTTTAGATGTAGGCTTCTCATGCACTACACTAATAAGAATCCTCTCATCTCTTGAAGGTGTAAACTTAACTTCACATGTCCTATTAGGCTTGACAATATCGCATCCAATGAAGCTTGTCTTCACATCACTTTCAACATTAATCTCATCAACAGTTATTTTCGGCTCATATTCATCAAACTTCAAGTTTAAGACTGTCTCCCTCGGTCTCCATCTCTTACTCACCATTCTAATCCCCATATCTTCAACTTTAAGCTTTACATCACGGTTTACTGGAAGTATACATGTCCACTCATCATATATATCTCCACTTTTAATCGAATAAAATCCTCCAGCAAGCTTACACCAATCCCCAAAGAATATTGAGGGCTTAGGGGTGAGGAAGTAGCGTTTCTCAAGCCCACCTATACGTCGTCTCCTCTCCTCTCCTCCACCCCTAACATATATTACCATTATGAACACCATAAATCATGATGGAATCTTTATTAATATTTTTTCCCTCTTCTAGTAGGGTGTAAAAGTTGAGTAAAGGTAGAAATGCATTTAGAAGTTTAGATGATGTTTGGCATGCAGTAATAGGATTCATAGCCTCAACACTTAGAAGATACAGCTATGGTTGGATTATAAGCATAACAATAACTTTGATATTCATCATATACCAAGCATTGGAAGCAGAAGAAGAAATTGAAAGCTATGAGGACATAGTTGAATTCATAACTGGATTCATAATTGGAGAAATCTTCACCATGTAATTAGCTCTGCAAAGCTTTTCTCCCTACCTCTTATCCGACAGGTAAAGTGTACATGCATGGTTCCGAGTAACCTATGTTTATGCGTGTACTTAACTCTACATTTAAACTTCTTCAACTTGTCAATCATCTCATCCTTCTTCTCAGTCGGTACAGCTATATCGCCCTCACTAACAATGCCTTTATCTTCATCGATATAAATTGAACTTGTATAGTATGGTTCCCAACGTTCATGTTTCAACTGTTTCATGAGCATATAAGTGTCTAGACGTTTAAAGTCTATCTTGTTCTCGTAGCAACGTACTAGTTCTTGCCCTACAAGTTTTTCTAGCTCACGACACAGTCTCGTTGTGATAGACATATAATGTCACTTCTTTCTAGCTCACGACTCATTCAATCCTCTTATACCTAATCAACCTATCCTCTGCAAAAAGTGCAATCTCCTTTGCACAATCTTGAACGTCCATGACAAGTTCATTTAGATTTCGCTCCTCAAATACCTCTGAATACAGCTTTATACATACATTTCCATAGCCAGCAATAGTCTCAGCTTCCCATATGTCTTCTAGACCTCCAGTTCCACTTACCTCTTTACCATTTATTGTGCATGTACTACTTATCTCACGCCATCTAGTATTCTTAAAATCTACATACTTATAGCTAATTCCATCACCATATACTTTACCACATATTTCAACTATACCATAATAATTTGGGATGATTTCAACCTCTTCCTTATTGCGTCCAATTAAATGCCCTGTTTCAACCACCAGAGATGGTCTATGCAACCTTACATCTTCAATTTTAGTCATCTTTGTAATTTCACTTTTAATTAAATCCTCATTCTTCTCCCAGAAATCTTCAGTATACGCCCAATATGGAACTCTACATTCATAGAGTGTATCATCCCATTTACCATTAAGCTTTTCACATAGACCCTTCATCCTTATGCTTCCAATAGTTGTTTCCTCAACCATTTAACCACCAGGATTATTAAGGAAACCTTTATTAATATTTCTTACTACTTATTACCACTTTTATCATGGTGAGAATACCGAATGGAGACAGTATGTTTGGCTTCGCCGTTATTGGATGATTACAGTTTGGACATTTTAAACGGCTTCCAAACACATCCAGTATATATGATGCAACGGCTACAGTTATCATTCCCCAAAGCCTATTTATCACAGCCTCCCAGCCACATCTACTACATTCCAGCTTTACCTTACCTGTAACTGGCTTTTCAAACATTACGTTTTCACAACCATAACTCCGCCTTTTTACATCCACACTTCTCTGTAATTTCTCTCTTAATTTCATATTCAAGTTCGCTTATAGCTGTTTCCAGCTTCATAATGTCATCTTCATCCATCCATCCCAGCCTGACTGCCGATGACATTGTATAGCCAATACCTCTAAGTTCTTGGAATAGACTTTTATAGTGACATAGCCTCGCATCTTCTTTAGCCCATTCAGCATGGAGAACAATGTCGTCAAATAAAACCTTTATGTTTGGATACTTCTCCCCAAGTTCCTTTACAGTTTCCCTCAATCTTTCCAATGTGGATTTCGGTTTCTCAGATATTTCAATCACCATTTTCAAATATTTATTTACAGTTAAAAATAATTTATTTGGTTTTCAGATTTTCCTGCTCATTTATGTCCTTTTAAGCTTGCATCTCTCTTCGAGTTTATCATATATTTTATATATGAATTCCTCTTTTGCACTAAGAAGTTTGGCGGCATCTGGCTTAGGTAAAACGTCTAAGGCATCATAGTAATTCTTTCCAAACTTCATGAGTTCACTTATAAATAGGTCAAAGATGCATCTATTCGCATAATCCTCTATGCTTAAAGCTGACGTTGTAAGGCTATCTAAAATTTTGTAGTAATGGGGATGCTCTTTAATTAACTCATATACTTCTCTAGCAAATTTTCTTGCATTATCCAATTCACCTACCATATTTTGACCACCACTATAAAACATGATGAAATCTTTATTAATATTTTTTTCCTAATGTTTAAATAATTGACGGTCTAAGTTAAGTCTTTCCACTATTCAACTTCCTCACAATTATACTTGCATCTCTAGCATTGTCTACGCTTGCATACACCTTTAGCTTGGACATTTCAGTTGAGCGTCCACAAATCCTACATTTAAACCTATTCTTGCTTTTTGTTGCTTGGAAGGTATTGCAGCTTGGGCATTGAACAACCTTTATCTTTCCACCTCTAACAGCCTTCAACTTCATGTTTCTACCGCATACTGGACATGATGTGTAGCTCTGATATCTAGGCGCTTTAACCCACTTTATGAATCCACAGTTTTCACATTTAACCATTATTTCAACCATTATTTCACACCGATTGCTTCATCAATTCCTTCAGTACTCATTATCTCATCTAAATCTTCAAGTGAAACTTTGAGTTTAACTATTTTCTCCTTGAGTTTATGGCTGTAGACTATTTTAAGTATGCTCTTCATGTCCAGTTCACTTAGTAAGTCTAGTATTAATGGTCTCGGTATTTTAAGTTCTCTTTCAAGTTCTCTAAGCGTTATCTTCGGCTCTTCAAGGGTGAACCTATTGGCAGTCCAAGTCTCCTCATATCTCCTCTTGACGTAGTTGAGTATTAAGTCCTTCAGTATTGACCTTGGCATGAGCCATGCATCCAGCTTATAGTTCCTTTCACCACTCATATCCATATCTCCTCCTCATGTGATATGCTTCTACGTGTTTTAGGGCATCGTTTAAGCTCATAAACTTTATGTTGCATAGCCTGCATTTGAATAGGTTAATATTCTTAACCTTTGTTGGAATTATGTATTCGCCTGCAACTTCAAGGGCTTCGGGGTTTGGTATGTAGCTGCTTCTAACGTATCTTACCTTCAACCTCCTTCACCTCATCCTCAAGCTCCCTTATGAAGTCCTTCATCAACCCTATCTTCATCAAGCCCATGACCAATTTGAAGTATACTATGCCCTTATTATGCAGGCTTATCAATGTATCCCTCAACGTGTAGAAGTCAAGTTTGAAGAACGATGAAACATCATCCTGACTCTTGAAGTACATGAACTTCCTCCTGCGACCGCTGTTGAAGTAGTTCTCCAATAGTAGTAATACTACTCCTCCCTCAATTTCTGAGAGTTTATATCGTTTAGAAGCTGTTTTCACCATGAAATTAATGATATCCCGATGATATCCCGATGATATATTACACTTGTAATATAACTTTCCCCTTTCTGTTATCCTTCTTTCCCCTAACTTTCCCCTTTCTGTTATCCTTCTTTCCCCTTCAATATATATTTTCCTATATATATCATCTATAATTCCTTTTCTCTCAATAAATAGTAATCCTTTTTCCGATAAATCCCATAAACATTCTTTCCTAATTAGAAAACCATATTTATGAAGATTATAAAGGTATTTCTTAATGTAATCACATTTCTTATCTATTAAATGGGCAATTTCAGAGCAGGATAAAGCTCCAAACCTATATAAAATTTTCATCAACTCAACACTTAAACCCCTAACCCTAGAAGGAGGAGTAGTAATATTATTGCTCTTCATTTTGAATCCTCCATAACTTCTTCATCCTCATCCTCATAACAAATGCCCTGCCATTCTTCGTGAGCCTCCACAGGTCTCCAGTCTTCTCCACTAAACCATAATCATAAAGTCTATGAAGATAGACTCTA
>JAPDLS010000009.1:0-8847 GCA_025920425.1 Candidatus Haiyanarchaeum thermophilum
AAATACTAGTCTTGTCTTCGTTAAAAGATGTCGAAGACGCCTTATGGCTAATGATCAATCACCATGATAAAATAGACTGGAGTCGGCTTCAACTCCTTCTCAACGGGGATCCGAAGAAGATGATAGAGAACATACTGCTGGAAATTGAGAGAGAGTTTCAGGGTGATGTAGTAGTTTTGAAAAAGTTGTATGAACTTAAATCGCTGTTAAAGCCTCCCCCCTAGATGGGTCTTCATCCTTATATGGGTTTTCGTAGCCACATATACATCCTCCTCTTTACAAGATCGATGTCTCCATCGTTAGAGTATATTTCTTTAACATCTAGTCTCTTCATTTGCGCTGCGATCAATGTCATCCCACATAGACCATGCGAGCTTCAAATGGGACTGCATACTTCTAGCCCCCTCAAAATCCAGCATACTTGTCTCAATCTTACGGAGAGATGTAAGACCTTTAAGAAACGACAAGAATAGTCGTATCACGTCCCCCTCTTCTTCCATTTAAGGTAGCCACATTGAGCAAATAAGATGCCAACTACATACACTCATGGAAAGGGACCTCTTAAAGCTAAAATAGATGGAATTGAAAGAAAGTCAATAGCTTTTGACTTTCACTTCAGAAACCCTTTTAAAGTGTTCAATATTCCGCGTTAACAATACTAGGTTGTGGTTTATGGCTGTAGCCACGATTAATACGTCAGCTAAACTCAATGCCTCCCCCTTCTTAATTAAGTCTGCATCTACCTCTGCGGCTTTAACAGCTATTTCACGGGTTATTGGTATTAATTCAAATGCGCTTAGATCTCTTTCAGCGCTAGCGAGCTTCTTCTTTAAGACATCTCTATTCTCCCAATAGAGATAGTACACACCACTCAAGTACTCCTCTACAGAAACCACGGAAAGACCTACGGCTTCATTCACCTCGTCGCACCCCTCAGCAACCTCCAAAGCCAGTAGATCGATTTCTCACTTCTCCTTCAGACTTACAGACAATATTGGACACGTCAATACTTTCAAGCTAAAGGACTTCAACCGTGTATCCGTTAAGCTTTAAAGCAAGCTTGTTGAGGAGCTCCCTACCAGCTATGACTTCGTAGGGTAGGTCCTCAGGAAGCATGGGAACAAGCACGTTTAGCTCATCCAACTCTAATACAGGGGTTCCGGACTCTGAGACCACAAAGCCCTTGACTTTGAATACTTCACACTCGATTTCACGCCCTCCAATAGCGTAAAGCAACTCATATTCAGTCGGTTTAATGCCTTCGAGAAGTAATGCAAGCTCGTCATTAGCGTAAAGTGCTCCGTCGAAGCCAGTGTCGATCAAGCATGGGCCACGAAGTCTACCGTTATCAGTCAAAAGCTCAAGCCAAAGCACGGGTATGGCTGGTAGCTTCTTACCTTTGGAGTCGTAACCATCCTCGACATAAGGATAGCTAACCCTCAACTCTAATCCACCTCGGAGTTTGTACTCTAGCCCTCCTAAGCGTTGGAGAAGGTGCCCGAGGCCCAGCGATCTTCAAAGCGGCTACGACCGTCGGACCTTTAAATGGTCTCCTCCCGAGGAGGCTAGGATACTTTAAAGCTAAATATCTCATCAGAGCTTCTGACACAATCCTAGACTTCGGAGGCTTTAAGGGGTCTAACTTAGTAGCTTTATCTAAAGCCTCTGCAAGCTCATCTGGAATAGTTATGGATATTCTTTTCATCTAATATTATTTCGTAATATCAGTATTATTAAATCTTACCACATTCAACGGCACATAGTCTTTTCCCCACAGCGTATCTCTCCATAGGGAGATATCCATGGCTTATGGAAGTTTCTGGAAGGCTTATATCTTGAGTTCACCACTACTTCGTTCTGATGGGTTTAGAGTTCCCCATTCCAGAGGACTTGGTAGAGCTTATCTTGGAGGGTGAGCGTATAGTTTGGGTGGGTAGGTCTGCGTTTAAGCCCTTCATCCTCAAGAACCTCGCAGGTCTAATTATACCCGTAGTCTTCCTACTCATACCCATACCCCTTATAGGTGTGTTATACGGTCCTCCATATGTGAATCTGTTCATACTCCTATTCCTCCTACTATGGTATTGTGCCGTAGGCTTCTCACTATTCAACTTCTCAGTATATCCAATACTCTTATGGAGGAATCTATACTACGTTTTAACCGATAGGAGGATCATAGTTCGTAAGGGTGTTATAGGTATAGACTACGATATACTCGACTTAGAGTATGTGCAACAGGTCAACTTGGAGAGGGGCATATGGGATAGAGTTTACGGCACAGGCACTATAGTGGTTCAAGCCATAGGCGTTAAACCCATAGAGATGTATTCAGTGCAAGATCCATTCAAGTCGATAGACATATTGAAGAAGACCGTAGAAAACGTAAGATCATCTAAAACCCCACGCATATAGCCTAAAACACTACAACCATATGGTGAGAATTCTACGGAGAATACTGGGCATCGGTCTTGTAAAGAAAATGGAAAAACTTGCTTTCAATTCTCTCTATGAGATTCATGAGAAACCATGAGTGAAGAATCTAAATGGGAAGAACTTTCAATTCTCTCTATGAGATTCGCCTTCAATTCTTTGGCTTGTTGCAACCGTTAAAACACTTTCAATTCTCTCTATGAGATTCTGAATGGATACCGGCATCGGAATGCGATCCAGAACTTCTCAAACCTTTCAATTCTCTCTATGAGATTCCACCAATCATTCTCTGGCTTTCAGGAAGAGCGTGGGTGCTTTCAATTCTCTCTATGAGATTCTGGGGTGAGCCATACACCTTCAGAAAGCCGTACAATAGCTTTCAATTCTCTCTATGAGATTCATTCGGTGGAACTGGGACTACAATGCTTGCCGCTTTTCAGACCTTTCAATTCTCTCTATGAGATTCGAAATTAAGTCTGAGATGGAGGAACTCGCTCAGCTTGCTTTCAATTCTCTCTATGAGATTCGAAGAAGCATGAAAGCGAGCTTATGGAGCTGAAGACGCGCGCTTTCAATTCTCTCTATGAGATTCTCTGTTCCACGGATTCGTGAAGGACGTGGAAAGTTAGTTTACACCTTTCAATTCTCTCTATGAGATTCACATTCTTTCCTAACAACCCTAGCAATGTCACGCATTTCATACTTTCAATTCTCTCTATGAGATTCATCGTTGAAGAAACAATAAACGAAAACGTTAAAGTTTCCTTTCAATTCTCTCTATGAGATTCTTTATTTCGAGGAGGGTTTTATAGTCATACGGGTGCTTTCAATTCTCTCTATGAGATTCGCATACACGGGAATATTAACACCGATAGTCAGAGACAACTTTCAATTCTCTCTATGAGATTCAAAATAGTAATTGTCTATGAGACTCATTATGGCTCTACCTTTCAATTCTCTCTATGAGATTCAACCCAAAGTGTCAGACAGTCATAATGTTTTTAGTTACACTTTCAATTCTCTCTATGAGATTCAATGGTCCTCTATCCTCTCAACTCCAAAAATGATAACATGAAGACTTTCAATTCTCTCTATGAGATTCCATGGACGTCTCAGTGTGGTATTTCGAGTTCACGCGTGAGCTTTCAATTCTCTCTATGAGATTCCCAAGCCAGTTATGTCCTCGAGGTCGTCGAAGCCCTCTTTACTTTCAATTCTCTCTATGAGATTCGTCTATTCCCTGCGGCGACGACCAGTGTATCCTTGTGGACTTTCAATTCTCTCTATGAGATTCTGAACGAGGAGAAGAAGTAAAACATAATCTGGATGAGGCGGCTTTCAATTCTCTCTATGAGATTCAAGGTGTATGGCTCACCCCATACTAGGTAGCTGATTGTCCTTTCAATTCTCTCTATGAGATTCCTCAAATCCCTAATGGTCAGGCTAGAGAATAAGAAGATAGCTTTCCTTTCAATTCTCTCTATGAGATTCACGTAAGTTCTGTCCGCTATTATCTATAAATGCTGACAACTTTCAATTCTCTCTATGAGATTCAGAAGATAAGTCCATTGAATCAACAGAAGCTAAGCCTGAAGCTTTCAATTCTCTCTATGAGATTCATGCTCTTCTCCTTCTGCCTTAGAGCGGGGAGTATTGGCTCTAAACTTTCAATTCTCTCTATGAGATTCCTGTATGGGGGTTGTGGGCTGAAGATGTCGTAGATAATTACTTTCAATTCTCTCTATGAGATTCCCTAGCTAACGAATACTGATTTTCAAAAACCCAAAACATACTATTGCTTTCAATTCTCTCTATGAGATTCTCACGCTTCACCTTCGGGTTTCCTGAGGAGACTTTGCCTATCTTTCAATTCTCTCTATGAGATTCCTGCAAACTCATCAAGAGAAGCGAAGACGGTAGTGAAGCTTTCAATTCTCTCTATGAGATTCTGTCTGGTATTTCCTCGACTTTAACTGTGGGCATAGTAGTCTTTCAATTCTCTCTATGAGATTCTTGACGGTGTATATGCGAAAAATTTTCTTCCATACTCTCTTTCAATTCTCTCTATGAGATTCCGAGGGTTTTTCTTGCTCTATTTCGTTGTTAGAGCGTTTTCTACATTTAAATTTTGTGGTGCTACTTCGGTGGTGCTTAATCTGCATTTAAAGTATGGATTTCCACCGAAGCCCAAGTGGAAAATTGTAGCGAGCCAATACTCTCGCCAGATTCAACATAATTTTTATAGTGTATTTTGGGAGGTAATTGTAATGTGGTGTGAGGTTTTGTTCTTTTTAGATAGGCTTGATTTGGATAGGCGTTTTAGGCTTCTGCGTAGGGAGCTTGATGTTAGGGGTGTTAGTGAGGAGCTTAGGGGCTGGAGCTTCGATTCCTCTCCTGTTGAGCCACCTTCTAGGTCTGCTCTTTTTGGTGTTAGTGAACTCGCTATGCGCTATTGTGAGTCCATGAGAGATATCTACTTGAAGCGGGTTTTGAATGTTAAGCCTCCACCCACAATTAAGATGGCTAGAGGCATTGTTCTACATGCGGTTAACCGCGAGTCTCTCTCCGCCGTTAAGAGGCTACTTTTCTCTGGCGATGCTAAGTCTGGCTCTGAGCTGATTGAAGATCTACTGCCATTCACTAGGGATGTTGTTGATAGGGCTATCTCGGAGGCTGAGAAAACACTTTCTGCTAAAGTTGGTGAAGCTGAGGAGCGCCAGCTCAGGGTTGAAGCATCAGCATTCTATAGATTTCTAATCGTTCAGGCTGCCGCTAGAGTTGATCAAGCTATATCTAAGTATCCGCACTCTGATGTCGATTCCATAATTAGCGTTGCTGTTCCACCCGTCATCGAGCGTAAGGTTGATGGCAGCCTTATTGGATTAAGCAGGGAACTCAGCGTGGACATTTATACACCCTTCAACGCCATAGCCGATTTAAAGACTGGTGAAGTTAGAGAGTTTCATCCATATGCTGCAACAGGATACGCTCTAGCAATGGAGGCTGAGGAGAACATTCCAGTCGACTTCGGCTTCGTGATATATGTTCAGATAGAGCCATCTAGACTCGTGCCAAGCTTTAGATTAAGATACTTTGTCATAGGGGATGAGCTTAGGCGTGAGTTTCTCGAGTTGAGAGATGAAGCCTATGAAGTTGTATCGGTTGGAAAAGATCCAGGTAGGCCTTTAAGGTGTCCAGATTACTGCCCATACTATGGTTTTTGCGTGCGTGAGAGTCTTGAAGCGTCTAGTTATAAATGAACCAGGCCTTTTCATTGGTGTAAAGAGGGGGATGGTGACGGTTAAGAGGAGGGGTGAGAAGATTCTTGAGGTTTCACCGTCAAACATAAGTCAAGTCGTAGTATTGACTCGTGGGGCTATATTCTCATCAGCCCTCATAAGACTGCTAGCCAGGCATAAAGTGGATTTAGTGGTGTATTCTGGGTTAGGATATCCTATTGCCAAGCTCTCCAGCTCGAGGAGTAGTGGGTCGATTAAATTAAGGAGGGCGCAGTACAGGGCTCAAGACACGTCTACTGGCGCCTACCTCGCTAAAAGGTTTGCCTGGGCTAAAGTTGTCAACCAGAAGTCTATCCTGCGGGAGGCTGGCAGAAATAGAAGCGACATGGAGCTTTCAAAGAGGCTGATTGAAATGTCTAAGGCGATCTCTAACATAGCTGTTATGATAAGTAGTGTTGAAGGAAGTAGTGCAAACTCCGTTAGGAGTGAAGTTATGAGGCTTGAGGCTGAAGCTGCGGAAATTTACTGGCAGGGCTTTAGGCTTCTTCTTCCAGAGAATTTAGATTTCCCTGGTAGGAGGAAAAGGTTTGAGTCTCCAGAGGATCCAGTTAACATTATGCTTAATTTCTGCTATGGGCTTTTAGCGTCCGAGGTTTGGTTGGCCGTTGATGCAAGCGGTCTTGACTCATTCTCAGGCTTTCTCCACGCAGATTCACCCAGAAGACCAGCGTTGGTAATGGATATTATGGAAGAGTTTAGGCAACCAGTTGTAGATAGAGTTGTTTTAAGATTGGCGTCAAGCTTAAAGAGTCCAAAATTAATCATCGAGGGGAGGAGGCTTAAGAGAGAATTTCGATTTCAGATCGTTAAGGCTTTCTCCGAAAGATTGGCTGAGATCCTAACTTTTCATGGGAGAACTCTGCCATTGTCAAGCCACATCTTCCTACAGCCTAAGAGGATTGCCGATTTCATTCTTGAGAGGAGTCCCAGCTATACTCCATTCACTTTAAGGTGAGAGTGAAATGCAGACCTTAGTGGTGTACGATATAAGCGACGATGAAATAAGGCTTAAGATAAGCGAGGCGTGTAAAAGGTTTGGGTTGGCCAGAATCCAGAGGAGTACATTTCTAGGGTATTTAACAAGCATGCGTAGGAAGGAGCTCACAGCAGCCTTAAGGAGAATACTTGGGGATGCTGATGGAAACATACAGGTTTTCGTGATATGCAGAGCTGACTTGGCTCTAAGGGAAGTTATAGGGAAGCCATTCGATGAATACGCTAAAGAGGAGCTACTTCTATGAGTGTGACTTGGATTGTCTGAGGACGATTTGTTAAACCTAATACCGGTTACATGGATTAAGCAGTACTACTTCTGCCCAAGAATAATCTACTACTTGGGTGTTTCAGGGTACGATGAAAGACTAACCGAAAGTATGATCGAGGGAAAGGAATTCCACTCATCCGAGGAGTGGAAGGCGAGGCGTAGAAGAAGCGTTGCCGGCGAAAGAAAAGAACGTGTTAAATCAGCGTGGAGCAAAATTCCAGCATTCTCCAAGAGGATTGGATTATACGGCGTAATCGACGAAGTCTACGAGACGGATTATGGGCTGGTGGTTGTGGAAAACAAGTTCATGAAAGCCCCAAGGAAACCATACCCAAGCCACATCTATCAAGCTGTGGCTTATGCCATGTTGGCGGAGGAGAAGCTTGGCAGAATCGCGAGAAAAGTCGTAATAAAATATCTTCGGGACAATGTGGCATTTGAAATACAGTTAACAGAAGATTTAAAGAGGCATGTTCAATGGGCAACTTCAAGAATAAAATCAATAATTGAGGGGGAAAAGCTCCCAAAGGGAAACCGCAAAAAGTGCAGAAACTGCGGCTTCGCGAGAATATGCGGCGGAGTATAGCCTCCAACGGAAACAACGCAATTTTCCACTTGGGCTTCGGTGGAAATCCATACTTTAAATGCAGATTAAGCACCACCGAAGTAGCACCACAAAATTTAAATGTAGAAAACGCTCTAACAACGAAATAGAGCAAGAAAAACCCTCGGAATCTCATAGAGAGAATTGAAAGATCGTGCAGATGCGTACGAAGCCATTGCGTGTTTGAGAATCTCATAGAGAGAATTGAAAGGACCAGTCCGTCACCGAATCGCAGTTTGATATTCCGCCGGGAATCTCATAGAGAGAATTGAAAGTCTTGGGTTTGACATGGAGGTTTGGCTGACGCATACAAGGAATCTCATAGAGAGAATTGAAAGTCTGGCGGAGACCAGTGCCATGTTTGGTTTCCGTCGTCGGAATCTCATAGAGAGAATTGAAAGTCGCTCGAAGAGCTTGAGGATTATGTGCCATACTCAGGATACCCGTGAATCTCATAGAGAGAATTGAAAGCTCTAACCGCCTCTTTAACCCTAGACAGTAGCGCCTTCTTGAATCTCATAGAGAGAATTGAAAGCGAAGTGATAGATGTCGTGGGCTATCTCAAGGCTGGCGTCTCCGGAATCTCATAGAGAGAATTGAAAGATATGTTTTAGCGTTGATACTGGCGGTAATTTTCATGCGTAGAATCTCATAGAGAGAATTGAAAGAGCGGATGACGGAAGACTGTTCTATGGAAACGTAGGAGAATCTCATAGAGAGAATTGAAAGGAGAAAATTTGAACACCTAATGCCAATACCGAAGGGAGAGGCTGTCGGAATCTCATAGAGAGAATTGAAAGAAAACGCTTACGCTTATAGTTGCGCCGTCGCTTCGGCAATCGAATCTCATAGAGAGAATTGAAAGGAAAAGAATAGTTTAACGTCAAAAGAACGCCCGTCATTTATGAATCTCATAGAGAGAATTGAAAGAGTGGATCAACGGGAACGGTGAACCTCGCAGAAGTTTCCTTCGAATCTCATAGAGAGAATTGAAAGGTTCCCTTCATCGTCGATGGCCTCCTCCAGTTCCCCGTGTGAATCTCATAGAGAGAATTGAAAGTCTATCGTCAATTCTCCCATCGAATATATTATCATCTACCTGAATCTCATAGAGAGAATTGAAAGAAGAGAAGCCTATTGATTGAAACTGAGAGAGATACTGCTGAATCTCATAGAGAGAATTGAAAGTGAAAGACTACGCAGTAACACCCACACAACTCGCATCACTCAGGAATCTCATAGAGAGAATT
>JAPDLS010000009.1:8857-9162 GCA_025920425.1 Candidatus Haiyanarchaeum thermophilum
TATCTAAAATAATTTGCTGAAGACATATAGCTTTTTCAGAATCTCATAGAGAGAATTGAAAGCTTAAAGGCTTTCATTATGTCGGCTCTGTAATGGTATATTGAATCTCATAGAGAGAATTGAGAGGTGTTTCTAACGTGAATGGCTTTATTAGGCGTATCTTCTGTTGCAAAGGAATGAGAACTTGGATAGTGAAATTGGATCGAGCATTAAAGGTTCGTTGCCCGCTTAAAATCGCATGTGAAAAATCTTATGAAAATCTCTCCGAAATATCAAAAGTTTTAAAAAGTTTCTAAATATTTGTA